>NZ_CP096670.1:1147500-1747500 GCF_023238625.1 Agarivorans sp. TSD2052 | reverse complement strand
GGAACAGCCCCGATTGCGCTAGGTACGGCCCTCGCTCAAAAACTCTCTAAGAAAGGAAAAACAATCGTATTCCTTGGTGATGGAGCCATGGGGGAAGGCGTAATATATGAAGCACTAAATATGGCCAGCCTGTATAAAGTGCCTTTATACATTGTTTGCGAAAAAAACCATATAGCTCAAACCACTGCCACTGATTTAACCACTGCAGGAAGCCTTCTCGACAGAGCTAAAGCATTTGGCATAAACACCTTCTCCAGCACAACCCTCAATCCTGAGGGGCTAGTTGAAAGTGTAAATCAAGCTATTGATACATTAAAACACGGCCCGGTATTTCACCTGATAGAAACCCAACGTTTGATGCCTCACTCAAAATCTGATGACACTCGATCACCGGATAGCATCAAACAAATGTGGCTTAATGATCCCTTAGATAAATGGCATTTTTCTTTTTCTGATAGTGAACAGCTAAAACAAAAAGAACAAGTTCAGTCTCTTATACAAGAAGCAATAAAGCAGGCTTCATCAGCGGATCACGCAACGCGTTTTCCTCCCGTGTATACACCTGCGAGCTCAATGCTAGAGCAAACGGCTGAATTATCAGAGCAACCCTTGGTAGAGCGGATCAATCAGGCGCTACACACTCAACTCAAAAACCCCTTATCAATGGTATTTGGTGAAGATGTTTTAGACCCATACGGCGGCGCATTTAAAGTATCGAGAAACCTCTCTGAAAAATACCCGTCACAGGTATTGAGTACTCCGATAAGCGAAGCTGCCATTGCCGGTATGGGAATAGGTCTCGCATTAGCAGGACGGCGGCCAATTGCTGAGATCATGTTCGGTGATTTCCTAGGTTTATGTTTTGACCAACTGTTTAATCATGCCAGTAAAATTCCAAGTATGTTTAATGGCAAGGTCAGCATTCCGCTGATTATACGCACCACCTCTGGTGGTGGCAGAGCTTATGGCGCAACACATAGCCAAGCTGTTGAAGGTTTACTACTAAACAAACCAAACATTCAGAGTATTTCCTGCCATCCCTATTTAAGTACAAAACAGCTTGAGGACAGTTTTGCTTCAGTTGAAAGCACCACTATCATTTACGAACCTAAATTGGCCTATCAATCTAAAGCCTCGAGTATTAAAGGGCACAAACTATTTACCGTTGGAGCACCATGGCCCGATTTATTCGTTCAGCCAATGATGCCCGCTTACCTCACACTGATTTGTTACGGCCCAACGCTTGACCTTAGCTTAAAAGCCGCTCAAGAGTTGCTTTTCAAATATGAGCTTCCCGTAGAAGTTATTTCATTATGCAGACTTGATACGCCGAACTGGGAGCTAATCGAGCGTTCAGTACAACATACAGAAAAGGTGTTAATCGTTGAAGAGTCTCACTCAGCTGATGGTTTAGGTTATTCGATCATTAACCACTTACATCAGCATAACCAAGAAATACAAGGGCGAACACTATGCGCCCACTTTTCACCTTTATCAGCAGCCCCTCAAATTGAGTCTCAACAGCTAGTGAGCTCATCAGATGTCATTAACTGTATTGTTAATTGGAGCCAATAGATGTCGATCACTTATATTCACGCCCCTCAAGAATCGGCCAATGATAGCGAAGTAAAGCTTGTAGAATGGCTAATTGAAGACAATTGCGAAATTGTTGAAGGCCAAATTTGTTTAAGCTTAGAGGGCAGTAAAAGTATTTTTGATGTTGAAGCTCCCACCACGGGAATATTGAAGCAACTGGAGTCTATCGGCAGTCAAGTGCAAGTGGGAGAGCCCATCGCGCTTATTTACCAACAAGGTGATGAACAACAGGTACAAACACTACTCGCATCGCTATCCACTAAAACAGAAACCGAGATACCGGAAAACTTCACTGAGCCTGCTTATGCTCTAGCCCAAAAACATGAATTGGTTGACTATTTTAGCCAACAAGAATTTGTTAACAGTAATATGGTTCAACACCATGTAGACCATAAGTTAATCAAGGCTCTAAGCGATAGAGAAAGTTCGCTAACGCCGGCGGTAAATGGAAGAACCCTCTTAATTGGCGCAGGAAAAGCTGCATACCAAGTCATGGCCGTGCTATCCAAAGACCCAAACACCGAAGTCATCGGTTTTATCGATGATACGCAAGAGAAGCAAGGGCTAACACATCTAGGCTTACCCATTTTAGGTACCATCAACGATTTAGAAGAAGTACTTACGAATCAATCGATTGACTCGATCCTTTGTAGTGCAGGTAACCAGCAGCTAAGAAGACGAAGTATAGAATTAGCCCTTAAATATAAGCTCACAATGGCGAACGCTATCCACCCTAGTGCCGTATTAGACCCTGGGGTATCTATCGCCGGGGGTAACTACATAGGGCCGCTTTGCTTCATTGGTGCTGATGCCAAAATTGGTGTGGGTAACTTCATTAGCTCTAACAACGTCATCGAACATCATTGCCAAGTTGGCTCATGCAATACAACAGGACCTAGCGTATCTCTGTCTGGTGCGGTAAAAATAGCTAACTTTAGTACTTTCGGCTCAGGAATAATTATACAGCCCTCAATAACACTGGGTAACCACGTTAATCTTGCTTCTGGCGCAATCATTACTAAAGATATCGCCGACTACCAGAGTGTTAAAATTCGTTCGAATTTAAATATTCGAGGCAGTCACTAATGAAGTTTATCATTCTAGGTACTGGTAGCTTTGCTCAAAAGCTCTACGCTACTTTTACTGATTACTCATTAAACGTAACTGCATTTATCGATGAATTTGCGGTTGGTGAGCTACAAGGGCTTCCAATTTATAAAGCGAGTGAGATACCACCAGCATTTCACCAACAAGAACACTTTTTCTTCATTGCTATTTCACACCCCGAATATGCAAAAGCAGCAAAACAACGGCTATTAAAACAGGGATTAACTGGTGAATGCATTTACCAGATAGATGACGACTCAAGTAATATTCTAATCTCTTCGCTATTGGAACAGTCAACGAACAAATTTTGCAGTAGCCTAAAGCAAGCAAAAGGCGACTTTGTCCAAGTTGAAAACATGTTCTCACAAAGCGCTATTCCAACTGATGAGATTAGCTTCCGCCTTTTTAATCGCGCTACGGGTTTTCTAAAGCATTTGGGTCATTTGCCGGCTAGCCTCGCACAAAAACATAACAGTCACCTGCTGTGTGATGAAAATATTGCTGGGTATGAGGTTCGGTTATGTAGCCAACAAAGAGCCATGCAAACACCGGCTAAATTAGTCGTTACTTCGCAACTGCTACCTTGCTCTCCGAAAGAAACCCCGAAGCTCACAATGGTGCATGCTATTTATGACTCGGCGATGTATAGAGACAGCTTGATTAGTAACCTCAAACAAGCTGAACAGCACTTCATTGCCGTCGCGTCTAAAGCCAGTATGAAACAATTTAAAAGTATTGTTGAAGAGCATCAGCTTAACAACGTTACCTTGCTCGCTGCTGGCTATCCCAAGTTAGACCTAGCCATTGATAACTACCAAGAAAAAAGTAACTCTGAGCGTATAACTTTACTTTATGCCCCGACACAAAGTTACACTCAATCTGAAGAATGCAAACATTTATATAGCATAAATTTCGCTCAACACATTATGAATGAGTTATTAGCCTTAGGTGAGCAATATCAAGTTGTTTTTCGCCCACATCCAGAAGATTTATCTTTAGCAAACGCCAATGCCCCAGGGCAAGCCTGTGAAATATTTCAATGGTTATTAGCACTGGAAAATTCAGAGCCCCGTTTTCAAATAGACAGAGGCAATCAAAATGAAAGTTTTGCAAACGCTAATATTATGTTGAGTGATAGTTCTTCTAGTGCTTACAGCTTTGCATTTACTAGCTTGAAGCCCGTACTCTTTTTATCTTTCAACGAGCATGAATTATCTAACAGTGCTTTAAAAAACGACTACTTTAACGATAGACAAAAAATAGGCTTTATTAACCAAAAAATTGAAAACTTGGCCCTCGACGTACACCGCTTGCTTGAACAAAAAGATGCCTTCAAATCGCGTATTCAACAACTACGACATAGTCAAATTTTTAACCTAGGACACTCCCAAGAATATTTGCGCTCACAAGTAACGAGCATACTAAACACAAAAACAATTCAAAAGGAAACTTTATGAAACATGGAGATTTCAGTCAACTAGCGGAAGCTTACGACCAATATAGACCAGATTATTCCCCTAACGTGCTAGAGGCAGTGTTGGGTTTGTTGGACAGGGACATTTCCGAATGCAACTTTGCAGACGTTGGCGCAGGGACCGGGATATGGACCAGAATGCTAGCTGCAATGAATCCCAAATTGGTGAATGCTATTGAGCCAAATGAAGAAATGCGAAGTCATGGAAGTGCGCATTCAGTTGCAAATATTGAGTGGAGAGATGGTAGTGGTGAACACACAAATTTAGCAGACCAAAGTGTTGATTTGGTATCAATGGCCTCTTCTTTCCATTGGGTCGATTTTGAAAAAGGAACCGAAGAGTTTCATCGCATCTTAAAACCAAACGGTCTTTTTGTCGCGCTGTGGAATCCTCGTTTTATCGATAACAATCCAATTCTAAAAGATATAGAAAACTATTTATATGTACTTGAACCTAATATGAAAAGGGTCTCCTCTGGTTCTTCAGGTATGACATCGACCATTTTCGATAAGTTAACAGAGAGTCCTCTGTTTGATAACGTACTCTACCTAGAAGGGCGACATAAGAAACATTTCACTACCGAGCAATACATCGGTGTATGGGAATCGGTAAATGACATTCAAGTTCAACTCGGCAAAGAGAAATTCGGCCTATTTTTAGATTTTATAAAGGAAAAAATAGGCAATAAAGGGATCATTGCAGAATACAAGACAAGAGCCTGGGTTTCTCGCAAAAAAAGCTAATTAATATTGGGATAGATATGGAAACAATACCTACATACATCGTTGGTGCTGGAAGCTTTGCAGCCAAACTAGCCAGCATTCTCCAACAGTATAAAATCGAATATATATTTGTAGATGAATATGCTAAATCACCGATAAACAGCAGGCCTGTTGTTAAAGCTGAGGCGCTAACATCAAGCAATGGATTATTCCTCGTCGCCATATCTATCCCTCAATATGCAAAAGCCGCTGAAGAACGGTTACTTGAGCAAGGAGTTGCACAAAAACAAATTTTACAATTGAACTACGATTCTGCAGTCGTGACTCTGGCATCGATGCTCACGATCAATAAAGACAAAGCATTAACGGAGCTTTATTCACCACATCTATCATTTGCTGATTTCGAACAGCGTTTTTTTGTGAAAAATCGGGTTAAATCAAGCAGTGATAGCAAGCAGTTCAGCATTGGATTTAATTTCTTAGGACGTGGTGGCGGCTTTAGAAAACATGCGGGACAACTAAGAGAAACCCTCGCAGTTAACCATAACATTGCGACTTTTAGCGATGAGATGTGTTTTTCAGGCGATCAGCCTGAAAGCTATAACATATACAGCCAAGAAAGAATGCTGAATTCAAATTGGGCCGATCTTACAGTAACAACGAATTTTTACCCCTGCTCACCTCCTTCAACCACCAAGCTCACCTTAATGCATATGATTTATGACTTTCTTCTATTTTCAGAGGAAACTTCTCAAGGTATGCGTCAAGCAGAAAATCACTATATTTACATGCCCTCTAAACCTTGTATGGAACTACACAAGAGAATTTGTTTTGAAAAAAAATTGAACAACAATATAGTGCTAATTCCTGGTGGCTATATTCGACAGGATGACAATCAACAGCGTTATAACGAAATCGCTTTAAAGCATCCAGAGCCAGAATGCATTGTATATGCTCCAACTTTATCTTCACTATTAACAGCACAGCAAACCAAATATAGTTATTCGATATTACATGCCGAGGAATTTTTACGAGACATTCTACGTACATTTCCTGACAGAAAAATTATTTTTAGACCTCATCCGGAAGATTTAGACTTAGTCGAGTCAGGCATTAAAACTCAACGAGCCAAAGCGTTCAGACGTATTCTTTCTTTTTGCAAAGAGCACCCTATGTGTTCAATTGATGATAAAAGAACTGACTATATAGAGACATTTGCGAAAAGCATCATGATGATTACAGATACATCTGCAATAGCCTATTCCTTCGCCTTAACTACAGGCCGTCCTGTAATTTTCTTTTCTCCAAACCAGACCAAATTGCAAGAAGCCCTACCAAATGTTTTGTATATAAGAGACAGAGAGCACTTTGGGGTCTGCGTTGAAACAACTCAACAATTGATTTCTGCGGTCAAAAAAATTCTTGATGGAAAAGTTAGCTGTAATACCGACTTTGTAAATCAAGTAGTATTTAATAGAGGCTGCGCCGAAAAGTACTTAGTAGATAATCTGGATTACATCCTTACAAACAAAAAACACCCCGACTGGTGGTACTTACAAGAGAACCTATAGTATGAAAGGACGTGTCATTTGGATCACTGGCTTACCTGGTGCCGGAAAAACAACACTAGCAAACCAACTAGTCAGTCTATTGCAACCTTATCATCCGGTATTGTTAGACGGAGATAGCTTGCGCGCAGCATTAAACGATCAAGATTATAGCGCACAGGGACGAAAGAAATTGTCTTTACAGTACGCAGGTTTAGCCAACATGCTGGCAGAACAGGGCCACCTAGTCGTTGTATCGGTTGTGGCAATGTATCACGAGGTTCACCTTTGGAATCGTGAAAATAATAAACTTTATACGGAAGTACTACTTAAGCCCTCACAGAGAACCTTGTCACATAGAAATAAAAAGGGCTTATATCAACCTGGCGGTGCATTTGAGTCATTAGATTCAGCAAAAAACGAGTTGGCGATTGAGTACCCGTTACACCCAGATTATATTTTTGACAGTGGCAATACACACCCTCAAGATTTGGCTAAAAAATTGCTTGATAGTATAACTTTAAAATCTCAAGGAAAAATTGGCCATGCTGGATAGCTCAAATCAATGTCAGTTTACCTTTTCAAATAAAGGTCAAACTCTGCTTTCTCTAAAAGAAGCTAAACTGAATGCTATAGTTTTGGATGGCGTGTTGATGAGTTATTCGCAAGTGTCACACGCTACCGAAGCTGACTTTAACCAAATTTTTGTCCAATTATCCAACAATAACTTAATTGTAAGAAGTAGTTGCTCACAAGAAGATTCTAACCAGCAATCTAATGCAGGAAAATTTGAGAGTATTAAGAACGTTACGAATGCTCAAGAACTCATCGAAGCTGTAACTAAAGTTTTCAACAGTTACCGCCCTCACTTAAGCAATGCTGAGCAAGTATTAATTCAGCCTCAATTACAATCTGTTATTAGTTGTGGGGTTGCATTTAGTTGTGTGCCTGCTACTGGAGCGCCATATGTTGTTATTAGTGAATCCGAGGATGGCCATACTGATACAGTGACTGCTGGCGAGAGTAATAACTTTAGTACTCATTACTTAGCTTCGCGCGATACAGCTTGCCTTCGGCACAAATTGATTTGGGATTTATTGGCCGATTTAAAACTTATCTACCCTCAGACAGAATTAGATATTGAATTTGCTTTTACTGAAGGCGAAGCAGCTCCTGTTTTATTACAAGTTAGGCCGCTTATTGTTGCCCAACAAGCAGACACTACCCAAGTAAAGCAAGCGCTGAGTGACATAGAAACCAAACTAAAAGGCCTGTTCAAACCTCACCCTTACCTTAGTGGTAAACAAACAGTGTTAGGGGTAATGCCAGACTGGAACCCAGCAGAAATAATAGGTTTAAGACCAAAGCCCTTAGCAATGAGCCTTTACAAAGACCTCGTCACCGACAGCACTTGGGCCTATCAACGAAACAATTACGGTTATAAAAACCTAAGAAGTTTTCCACTTATGATAGATTTACATGGCTTGCCTTACATTGATGTAAGAACAAGCTTTAACTCTTTCATACCCAACGACTTGCCTCCTGCCTTGGCGGACAAATTGGTAGACTATTACCTCGATAAGCTAGTCGCTAACCCCAGTTTTCATGACAAAGTTGAGTTCGATATTGTGTTGTCTTGTTACAGCCTTGATATTGAAACGCGCTTAAACAGCTTTCGTGAAGCCGGCTTCACTGAACTTGAATGCCACACGTTAACATCTAGTTTAAGAAATTTAACCAATCGTATTATCGATCCACGTTCTGGCTTATGGATCCAAGATCTACATCGAATAGAAAAGCTAAAGCAACGTCAAAAAATTGTTAGTCAGCAAATTGACGAACCAGAGCAACAAATATATTGGTTACTAGAAGACTGTAAGCGCTATGGCACACTCCCCTTTGCCGGTTTAGCAAGGGCGGGGTTTATTGCGGTGCAATTACTTCAGTCATTAATTAATGAAGGAATTATCAACGAAGAGCAATATCAACTTTACCTCGAGTCACTGCAAACTGTTAGTGGCCAACTAGCTAACGATTTCCACTCTTTAGACAAAAATATTTTCTTACAAAAATATGGTCACTTAAGACCCGGCACATATGATATTTGTTCGCCAAGGTATGATTCTGAGCCAGACCTATATTTTAGCTGGACACAACAACCTTCTGAACCTAAGGCTTCCCCTCGCTTTAGCCTAGACTTACAGCAATATAACAAACTAAACAAGCTACTTGAGCAGCACTGCTTGAATCACAGTGTTGATTCATTTCTACACTTTATAGGCTCCGCCATCGAAGGGCGTGAATTAGCCAAGTTTGTTTTTAGTAAATCTCTCAGTGATGCAATTGAGAAAATAGCTAAACTAGGTGAGGTTCATGGATTCAGCCGAGATGATATGGCATTTGCAGATATCAACGTAATTCGCAACTTTAGTGGCTGCGCTGATAACCCCAAGAAGGCGCTTCAGCAATCAATTGATAGTGGGAAACAAAAGCAAGCACTTGCTCAACAAATACACTTACCCGCATTAATTTGCCACTTAGATGATATCTATAATTTTAAGTTACTAGCTAGTGAGCCCAACTTTATTACCCAAGGAGTGGTAAGTGCGGAAGTCACCTCTACAAAGAACCAACAAGACTTAGAAGGAAAAATCGTGTGTATACCTAGTGCTGATCCAGGTTTTGACTGGTTATTTGCCAAAGGTATTGCAGGATTAATTACTGAGTTTGGTGGTTGTAACTCCCATATGGCAATTCGCGCGAATGAACTGGGATTACCCGCTATCATTGGTGCAGGCCAGCAGCTTTATCACAACTGGTCTAAAGCTAAACGCTTACATATAGACTGCAGCAATAAAAAAGTGACCCTACAAGCATGACGCCGGTACTTGTATCACTAGGGCGCCATACTATGCAATATCAAGAGGCCCACGATAGCCTTGATGAACGCTGGAATCTATTACTCATGCGTGCAGGGATTTTACCTATTCTGGTAGCAAATCATACTGAGACAGCCAGCGCATTATGGCAAACACTAAAGCCTGCGGGTGTGATATTAACCGGTGGAGGTGAGTTTAGTCTTCGCGACAATGATGTAAGAAGTCGCACCGAAGAACAATTAGTTGAACTAGCTAAACAACACAACAAACCATTGCTCGGTATATGTAGGGGCATGCAAGTCTTACAACAGTTAAATGGAGAGAAACTCATTAAACTAGAGGGACACGTTGACCCTAATCAGGAAGTTTTAGTAAATGGGTGCTCAATTCCCCTTAATAGCTACCACAATTACGGTGCTAAACAGGTTGAAATGCCCTTTAAAGCCTGGGCAATTAGTCATGATGGGGTTATTAAAGCAATTGAAAGTAGAGAGGCCAAGCAAATTGGAATTATGTGGCATCCGGAGCGAATAGAACCCTTCAGCTCGCGAAACATAGAATTTCTAAATCGACTATTTGTAAAACAGGAGTATCCATGCGCGCACTTATACTAGCTTCTGGGCGAGGCTCTCGTTTAGGTGAACTCACAGCTAAACAACCCAAGTGTTTTACCCCTGTGGCCCAAAAACGGCTTGTTGAATGGCAAAAGCTGGCATTAAGCGGTGCCGGAATCAACCAATTAGCCGTGACTACAGGCTATTTTTCAGACAGCTTTAAGCCGCTCTTCGAGAAGCGTTTCCACAACCCACTTTGGGCAAGTAGTAACATGGTCTACTCTATGCTGCAGGCCAAAAATTACATTGCGGAGGAAAGCTGTATTATCAGTTATTCTGATATAGTTTATTCAGCCGATGCGGTTAAACGCCTGCAAAGTTGTCATGATGACATTGCTATAGCCTATGATCCTAAATGGCTTAGTCAGTGGCAAGCCCGTTACGAAAATCCATTAGATGACGCAGAAAGCTTTTCAATGCAGCAGGGCTACCTAACTGACATTGGTCGCAAGGTTAATAATCTGGACGAAATCAACGGGCAATATATGGGGCTACTGAAGTTTACCGTTAATGGCTGGCAGCAGGTTCTCAATTATTTAAATCAACTAAGCCATGAACAACTGGCTAAACTTGATATGACCTCATTGCTTCAGGGATTAATAAAAGCGGGCCACTCTATCGCGGCTGTAGCCATCGCGGATGAATGGTTTGAGGTTGACACTCTAGAAGACCTGCTAGTTGCAGAGCAACAGGTAGCCAATTTTTCATGGAATCAATAATGAAGCCGTTAATTAGTGTTGCGGTTAGTTGCTACCAATTTGAAGACTATATTGAGCAATGCCTACGAAGTGTACTAGACCAAACATGCTCAGTACCCTTTGAAGTGATTGTTGTTGATGATTGCTCAAAAGATAACTCTCGCAACATTATAGAAAAATTGTGCAGTGAGTACCCTAACAAATTGACCGCCATTTTAAGTGATACTAACTACGGTTCTGATACCACTAAACAAATAGCTATCAGCAACTGCAGCGGTGACTTCATCGCGTTTCTAGATGGTGACGACTTTGCCTACCCAGAAAAATTAGAAACACAATACCAATATCTACAAGACAATACCGACTGCGTACTTTGTTACCATGATATGGCACTTGTTGATGCTAACAGCCAATCGCTGGGCAACAGTTTTGCTGAACAGTTTTATAATCAACACCTTGTTCCAAGCAAAGCGGCAATGCAACATCTAGTAGAGTTAGGTAGTTTTTTGGTGTCGAGTAGCCAAATGTTTGTTAACAGTAGAGTGCACCCTTGTGTACTACCGGCAGATGTTAAAATAATTCAAGACTTTTACTACCATATCCATAACTCACAGTATGGTTTTTTGGGTCGAATAGATAAGGTGCTGGGGGCCTATAGACAGCACAGTGCTAGCTATACAGGGCTAACTCACAATAACTCCGCCAGAAGGTGGCAAACGCTTGCTGATATATTGTACGCCTGTGACTATGCACAAAATCTTGGGCTTGACTCGCAAAGCGTAAGAAAAGGCAAGAGTCACTATTATTTCGCCGCATCGATATATTTTTTAAAAAGACGGGCTTACTCTGATTTCCAAAAAGCGCTAGAGATGAGCCAATCCTACTCATCTCCCTTTAATGAAAAACATAAACGTCTACTCGAGCTCATTGATCAGCCCCAAGCAGCTTATGCGTTCATTACTAGTGAGTCGTAACTTCAATCTTATATAGGCTGCTTTAGACAAGCTGCGGGGACATGTTCCGACCTAGGTGACAATACCAAGAGTCCAAACTATCTGGCTCAACCAGATAGCCCGGAAAATTGCGAAATGCTGCTGATATTTAGCAATAAAGCAGCCAAAACATCGACAAGATTACGCCGTGCTTCCGGCATCAACAGTAATGGTCGTGCCAGTAACAGCACTGGCTTCTAAACTGAGTAAATAACATACCGCTGAAGCGGCTTGCTGTGGGCTCGCGAGGCTTTTCAAGGGCGTTCGACGGCGTATTTTTTCTAACTTATCTCCTTCCAGCTTTTCTGTCATCTGGGTTTCTAAAAAGCCTGGAGCAACACAATTCACAGTGATGTTCGCTTTGCCCAACTCTCTGGCAAGCGATCCCGTAAATCCTTGTAACGCCGCTTTAGATGCAGCATAAACACTGAGCCCATTAAAGCCGGTAGTGGCTATAATTGACGAGATATTGACAACCCTACCCAACTGGTTAAGTAGCATCGGTCTAACCAAGTATTTAGTCATCATTATTGGCGATTGAATATTAAGTCGCATCACTTGTTCTATTTGACTATCGTGCATTGTCGCCAATACCCCATCATGGCCAATCGCGGCATTGTTAACGAGGGCATAAGGACGGCCAAATTGTTTTACGATATCTCGACACAATTGAGGGATCTTATCTAAATCAGCTAAGTCACACTGTAGCCAATCTAGCTGTTGAGGATAGTGATTAGCTAGCTCGATGAACCCATCACTATGTTGACGCGATAAGCCAAGCACCCGATAGCCATGCTTCAACAAAGACTCACTGATAGCTAAGCCAAGGCCTTGACTTGCTCCACTTACTACTACCAATTTAGTACTATTCATTTCTTTTTACTTTACCTGTCAATGCTACATCAATGCTATCTAGCCAGCGGAAAAACATCGGTATTTGATAGCGTTGTAAAATACGATTACAGTGTTCCAGTATTTGCTTCTGGGCTAGTTTAGGATCTTTCTCGGTGGACACAATATCAGCAGCAACCAGTTGTCCCATGATAGGATTTGACTTAGGGTAAACCCTTGCATGAAGTACTTGAGGGCATTGGTGTAGCACACTTTCAATATATTCAGGATACACTTTGTTGCCACCGACATTGATTAAGCCGCTACGGCGTCCTTGAAAGTAGACTCTACCTTCTTTAACCGTCACTTTATCACCGGTATTGATATAGTCTTTTTCAACAGTAACTTTTAATAACAAACAATCATCACTATCAATGCTTAACATTGGAAATCGTTTAGAATTATTAAGCCAACTTAGCGGAAACCCAGCTAATCCGTCGGACACAGCAAACCCAACACCAAGCTCAGATGCGGCAAAAATATGAGACACTTTGGCTTTAGGGAAAAGGCTATTTATTTGGTCTAACAAAGTTTGCTCGGCAATTTCACCGCCGATGCTAACAAACTGTGGCTGTAAACATTCAATGCCTTTAGCCATCATCAAGCGCCGATAAATTGATGGTGTTGCAGATAGAGCGTTAACCCCATTACTTAGCATAATATTTAAAGATGTTTGGGGGTTTACACTTACGGCGTCAACCAGTTTTGCTCCACTTAGCAGACTTTGCAAAATAACTTGTATGCCAGCAAATCGAGTCGCTTGATAAAGCAGACCCCAACATAAACAAGCTTGCAACTCTCCGGTCACCACTGCTCTGCATAACTGTTGCGATGTATGTGGGTTCCAGCTTGGTATACCGGTGGTGCCTGAACTGGCAAACCACCAGCTGGTTTTCTCCCAGTTATCACCTTTTATATCAGCATCAATTCGGCGTAAAACCTCATCGGTATCTACCCCATCAGGTAATAACACCAAATGTTCTACGTAACCATCGAAAGCCAGTAACTCGGTGACAAATTGGAGCATATTTGTAAAACGAACAACAGCATAATGACGCCCCGAGTTAGTTTTGCGCAATACACGTGCCGAGCTAATTAAACTGTCAAAGCTCACATCGTGCTCAACACTAAGCGCGACCTTATCAGTAAAACCGCTTATTGCCTGTTCAAGATTCGCCCACATTACTTATCAGCACTTCGCTGGTAGATAGAGAGGAACTCACCAAAAGTACGGGGATAAACAGCCATTTCCATTTCACTAAATGGGTCAAGGCCTAGCTCTTCTTCTAACTGAGCGACTAACAATGCAAAACCTAATGAGTCCAAACCGCTTTCCAATAACACAGTTTGATTCTCAATATTCTCGATTAACGTGCAGCCACAAAGTTGAGCCGCACTTTCGAAGCACTCGCGAATACGTTGTTCTAAATTCAAAATCATTCCTTATAAAATAAAGCGAATATTCTTTGCAGCTTCTGTAATCTGCTTTGGCAGTTTAGCCAGCACTCTTTCTCGCTGTTGCTGCCACCTTAAAACGGGATACCTATAATCGTGAAGCAAGGGCTTACTACCTGATTTTACGCCATCGATATTACTGCTAGCTTTAAGCTGATACTCAAATAAATCTCGAAGTTTTAACACCGAAGGATTGGTAGACAATACCTCTGCTTTCAATTGGTCTATAGAGTGTTTTATGTAATTGGCACTATAGTCCAACGCGGCTATCTCTAATAATAATCCAGAGCCTGGCCACACATCGGTCTCGCCGAGGTAACATCCCCACTCTAGTATCCCCGGCTCGACTATATCAAAATTAAGTACACCGATAGGCCTGCCGTCTTGATAGAAAATAAAATAATCGCAGTTTTCCTGCTCAGATAAGCCGGCAAACCAAGCTTGATGATTTTCAAATGAGATAAGCTCGCTATTTCTCATCATGTTACGCACACGATCTTGATTACGCCAACCAAGCACCAATTCTAATTGGCTAGACTCTAAAAGGCTAAACGTCGTTTGGGGGTAATGCTTACTCACAAATAAAATTCCGTGGTTATCTTAATTGATATCATACCTTTTTTTGCAGGCTATATAGAAACCGCCAGATAAAATATGAATCAGTTTTAGCCGCTAGACCTGCCTTATATCACCATTGCTTTGAGTGATGCTTTCCATTGCAGAAATAACCCGTTCTGCGCCATAAACATCAACCATTTTTAATGCAAGATCATGCCGTTGAGATAAGTCGCTGGCTAACAGATAGGTAAGCTGTTCAACGAGCTTTTGCTGTGCTGAACATCCTCTAGCATCGAAAGCACAACACCAGCCTGAAGCTTCTGCCTCGCGAGATGCCTTAACTTGGTTATCGGCAACAATGGCAAATACTGAAGGAACCCCTTGGCTAGCGAGTTCAAATATTGTTGACCCCGCAGCAGCTATTGCAAATTGGGCTTTGCCCATTAAACTCGCCATTTCCTTGGCGCCCAGATTTTGATGTAGCGTAACCTTGGCAAGCTTAGGGCTATTTAGATCGATAGTCATCGCATCGGTTACTACCAAGTGAATATCGCTTAGGCCTTGATTGCTCAGAGCTTCAACTGCATCCAAACTTAAATTCGCTACATCGGCACCACCAAAACTGACTAATACTATGTCTCGTTTTGGATAACTCAAAAAGCCTTGTTGAAACTCAGAGCGCAGCAAAACATAGCGCACACCTAAGAGTAATGTGGCGCGGGGGAAGGTGTTGCTATAAAAATCCTTGAAGTCTTTTCCGCTAGGGCTAACCACAAGATGGCTATCTAAAGGATAAGCTTGTTGTAAATCGTCTATGTGTGCCAACCGGTTTGCAATGCGGTTAAATATTCCACATTGCTGCTGGGAAAAATGATAACCGTCTACAAACAACCAGTCCGGTTTATTGATTAGTGATTGATTTAGCAGTTGCTTATCACCATCGATATAAGTGAGCTCAATACCTGGCGGTAAGTTCACCGCTAAACGGCTAGTGGTGAACAGCTTAACCTTCCACTCTCTTGCAACAGCCGCTTTGGCTAAGGCAGACATTCTCACCAAATGACCAAAACCGATGTTTGAGCTAGCATCAAGCCTAATCCATAGTTCCATCTAGGAAAACAGCTCCCAACTTAGCGGGGTACCTTTATCTAAATCTCTACTCGCCTTGCGACCCAGTACCGTCTCCCAGTATTTAGGCGGCATGCCTAGGCCTGGCCTAACAATTTTCAAATTGTTAGGTGTAAATAATTCACCGGCTTTGATGTTACAGCTGACATAGATAGAACGGCGGTACATCTTCGATTTTTCTTCAGCCTCGGTACCTCCATAACGCACCTCTCCCAATGCTAACTTGGCATTGTTGCATTCAATGACCAAGCTAGTGAGCTCAGCAGGCTCAAGTGAAAAAGCAGCATCTACTCCGCCGGCGTTACGATCTAGTACGAAGTGTTTTTCAATGACACTCGCGCCCATGACCATACTGGCAACACTCACGCCTATGCCCAAGGTATGATCAGACAGGCCCACTAAACAATCGAAGCTTTGCTGCATGTGCGCAATGGTGGCTAAGTTGGTATTTTGGGCCGAAGCGGGATAAGTACTGGTGCACTTAAGCAAAATAATTTGCTGATTACCTTGCGCGCGAATAGTGCGTACCGCTTCATCTATCTCGGCTAAACTGGCCATTCCAGTTGACAAAATAATTGGCTTACCTGTTTTTGCGATATATTCAATTAAAGGTAAATCGTTGTTTTCAAAGGATGCAACCTTGTAGCAAGGTACATTAAGACCTTCTAGCATATCCACCGCTTCTTTATCGAAAGGGGAACTAAAAGCAATCAACCCTAAAGACTTTGCGTAACTAAATAAGGCTTCGTGCCATTCATAGGGAGTGGCGGCTTCGGCATATAATGAGTGTAAATTTTTCCCCTGCCACAAATTGCTACTATCGCGAATAACAAAACCTTCTTTATCTGTATCCAAGGTCATACTATCAGCGGTATAACTTTGCAATTTAATCGCATCTACCCCAGCTTCGGCTGCTTGTTTTATCATTTCTTTGGCGATTGAAAAATCTCGCTGATGATTACCCGATAGTTCAGCAATAATAAAAGGCTTATCGTTACTGGATATCGTTTTCCCAGCAATAGTAATTACTTGCATTGTTAAAATCTTGCGAAGGTTGCTTTGCTAAGACACTAGCAAGAACTACACCTAAAAAACATCGTTTTTTTGACGAAACTCGAGAGTGGCGTTAATCTTGCTTTTTAATTGGCTAAGCTTCGGTTAAGGTTAAATTAAATTTCTATAGAGGGCCTATAAAATGGATACAAAAGAGTTCACCGAATTAATGAAAAACTCTGCTCAAGATGCAGTGTTATTTTCTCAAGAAGCCTTTCAAGTTGAATTAGATTTTAGTATCAGTAGTGTCAATAGTATTGACCAAATGATTCAGCAATTAAGCTTACAAGCTCTCGATAACAAAGCGCTATTTACTTATTCTTATATGTTAGGTGGATATTTAGGAGAGGTTTACATTAAAACTTATTCTGGACATTGGCTTTATGAGGAAGAAACTGAAGATGAGCCACCACAAACCTTCGTGGTAAATGGTGAAAACACCTTCGCTTTTCCCAGCAAAGTTTACCATGCATTAATTGGGACTGAAGATGTTAGTTTTACCGAGTACTTTAAAAAAATAAGTGAAAGTACCCTAGAGCAATAAAATCAGGGTTGTTGTCTTAAATCACCAACAACAACCCATTTTTTTAGCTGGTTTTCGCTTGTCGATCCCAAGACGCTTTTTGGCTTGTTACATCCCATTCATCTGCGCGATTAAGTGTGTACTCTTTAGCTTCTTCAACATATTCACGCCAGATCTGCTTCCCTTGCTCAAACCTTTCAATACAGATATCTTCATCTTCTGACGAAAATGCCAATCGAGTTAAATAGGTTAAACTAAAAGAAGCACTGCCACGTAACAGGGCAAAAAATAGCGAGTGTTTATTGGCCGAGCTTCTTTGAACAAACAATAGCTGGTTATTTAGTAACGCTAACACCTCTTGCCAATTGTGTTGTTTTTCGTCTAATTGTTTTAGCAATGCTTGGCAATCATCAGCAAACGCTTGCGGCTGATACTGCTGTTTGAAAGCAGAGTAGAGCTTCGACGTATCAATGGTATACGCGTCACTCTTAAGCTTGGTTTTTAACTCACTTTTATCGACCACTTTATTAGCGATCACATCATCGCCATTTAATGGCTGGGTTCCACCAATATAAGCCCCATCACTGCAATTGAAGACATCAGCATCAGGATACTCTGCAATGGTTTCTTCCATCACTTCACGGGCAAATCTAAATTCAAACTTAGTGTTCACCCACTCTTGAAAGTTGCCTTGTACTCTTAGGCCAGTACCATGTTTGGCGTAATTATAAAGCTCTTTACCGGTTTTCTCATGAAAATACGCCGAATGTTTACTGTGGTGTTGAGTCGGGTCTTTAAATCCTAAGTCAATGCCAAACAGGTAGATCTGCTTAAATCCAAGCTTTAAGGCATAAGCTAAAGCACTGTTAGACACTGTCGGGTAAGAATACAAAATATCTTCAAACAGATTAGTCTCGGGTACAGAGTCTTGATACATCAACGTGGCGGCTTCGCCACGTTTGAAACAAATTAATGCATCATTAAATAGTGCCGTAACATCAGGGTGAACACCGTTCACACTCATTAAATCGATACTTTTGACCCATTCAGGATCATTAACTTGCTCAATCCACTCTACCGTGGCACGTGTTTGTTCCACTTCGGCGTGAAAATCTGGCTTAATACCAAGCTTATGTAGTGTTTTTAGACAAGTGCCACAAGAAATAATAATTGCATGACCTTGGTGTCGTCTAATATGCTCAATGCTAGCGTCAAGTGAAGGTCCGTTGCCCACAATAAACAGTGGTGTGTCGGCCAGTAGCTTAGTGATCTCTGGCGTTTTACGCTTTAATAAATGGTGATGACCTCGGCGAAACGCTTCATTAGTGTGGGATATATTAAACATTGCATGATCGAAGTATTCACCTATGTTCATCAATACGCGAAACTGCTCTCGAGTACTACGGATAGCGGTATCCATTACCTTATGAAAGTAACTCACATAGAAGAAGGTATAAGATAAAATATTAATACCTTGCTGTTGCAACTTAGTATGTAAGTCACTAAACATGTTACTGCCATCATCACCGATATTAAGGTAAATATGCTGCTCGTTTTCTTCAACGCGATGTAATACAGCCTGCCAATCTATCAGGTACATAGACGCCATAAAATAGTCGATATTAGGCTCGTACAAAATAAAATAGTCGATGTCATGAGATAACAACAAGTGCTCTATTTGATAGCCTGCACCACAACCATACATGATAAATGAGGGTAAGCGCTGCGGAAGCTTGGTTCTTGACTCTGTGGGCAAACTACTGACCAGCTCCTTTAATTCGTCAGAGCGCTTATAGTGAATATAGGGGCTAGGCTTTCTCAGCCCTTTACGCGCATCAAGCGCTTCCAACTTTGGATTAGATGAATAATGTTCGAAATAGTTTTGGCTTTCCTGTTTAGGGCTTTTACTAAATAAACACACACCATAGTCACTATCAAACAAATTCACTTCACCATTAGGCATTAGCAGCAACTGCCAGCGCTGTTGTTGGTAAGATAAACTTTGGGCGTAAATGTCCGGCATATGTTCAGCAAAGGCCAGCAAGTTATTTTGTTGGCGTTGCAGCAAAGTATCGTGAATAGCAGCCAATTGTTGCGAACTAAAAGACGAGCCCATAAAGTGATTCATCGAATAACAACATTCATAATCTCGATCTTCATCTTCACTACGCCATTGAATTTTATCAATATTTTCAAAGCTCAGGCTACGCGTAGCAAAGCCCCACTCTAGCGCATTAAAGGGAATATAGTTGTAATGTTTAAATAGAAAGAAATGACTCTCAGCGGTTTGTTGTTGCCACTCTTTAACCGAATGCAGCATCTGCTGGCCAGTTTCGCCGATAATAAAGGTTAATTTACAATCTTGATTCTGCAGATAATTGACAATGTTAAGCCATTGAGCACTATACAAAGAGACGGCTAACAAGTCCCATTCAGGCTCAATTAACAAAACATGTTTCCAGACTTTCATCTGTAGCAACTGCTCAATATGCAGCCCTAAGCCGCAGCCTAAAATCATTAAACTGTCTGACTCTGAACTAATACCTGTATATTGTTCTTCTAGGCCAGGGTAGCGCTGCTCAATGGTCATTAAGCTATGTTCATTAGGCTCAATGCAACTGTTCATGGTTTCACTATTCACTAATAAACCGCGTTGCTGGAAATCACTCAACTGCTGGTTAACTTGTACGTTGGGTACGACATCGTAAAGCGCACGACCTTTATGAACATTCACAATGTTTAGGTGCTTTTTACGGGTAATAAACGGCGAATAATGTGCAGGCGGATGGCGGTGAAGTTTTTCGGCCAGCTCTTGTGAATAAACCGAGATAGCGTTCAAATTGATTTGAAATTTACGCTTAATGATGGGAGTAACAGTGGCTTCAATGGTTTGTTGCTCATTAGTATCAGAGCTAATTTGAAAATCGATATTTCTCAGCATAGTATTCCCAGAAATTGTCTGGCTAATTAATAGCCGTAGGCTTTTTTAACTTTTTCACTCCGGCGTATCGCGCCTAACTTACCAGACACTTCACTACGTCCCTGAATACAAAATTGCTGAATTTTTTGCATTCTTTCTACATGCAATTTAATGATTGCCTGCTGACTAGGATTTAATGTATTCACAGTGGAGAATAAAAGTTCGAATAGTTGTTGGTGTTGCTTCAGCAGTGAGTCTAAAGACTCACTGGAAGGCTGGTCTACTGCAAGCTCTTGTTCAACGCTAGCCAAACAGTGTTGAGCTTGTTCAACCACAGAATCAAAAGTTTCTGCTGGCTGCATTTACTCGCCACGCATTTGATAGGCTTTCTGCTTATCAGCTTCTGGTATTTGATCCCAGGCAGACTTAATCGGTAACATTAGATCGATAACTTCGCCGACAATCACAGCATCATTAGCGATAGACGCTTCAGATAAACGTTCCAACATAAATGAATACAGATCAGCCAGATTAACCGCAATATCTCCACCGCGGTCGAAGTCCAATGTGTTTTTCAAAGAAGTGATAATAGACGTGGCTTTAGCTAAGGGTTTTCCCTTATTTTGAAAATCAGAACGCTCAATACACCCTTTGGCTACCGCTAAATTTTCTAGAGCGGTTTGCATTAAAATTTGCGTAATTCGGTGAGGATCAGCGGTTGCAACCTGATCTTTAACACCCACTTGACGATACTGATTAATACCTTTCTGATACATGCTCTATTCCACTAACCCAATTGCCCCATAATATAGGACATTTGGCTATTTAAACTACCCATGGTGACATCAAATGCGGTGTATTTAGATCTTAAAGTCGATTCATAAGAGGTCATACGCTCCTCAAAATCTAGCATTTGATGTTCCAGATCCCTTTTTTGACTCTTAACTGAGTCTTCACGTGTGGCTAATACCCCACCCGTTTGTTCGTAACTTTTTACGGTAGCTAAAAAGCTCTCAGCTACACCACCTTCCATTGCAAAAAGCTCGCCAACGCCGTCTAAGTTGTTATTAATGGCTTCTTTAAATTCTGATTCGTTCAATGTTAATAAGCCATCAGCGTCCATTTCAATGCCTATACCATATAAGGTACGCATACCGGGCGCTGCATCATCATAACCATTGGTCGACAAGCCGCCTAAACTATAGCGTAAGGTTCTAAACATGGGGTCGCCACTTAACTCTTTGCGGCCACTGTTATCATCCCCCTCTTGTACCGAGGTTGCTTTGGTATGTTTATCGATCTCTTGAATCACATTATTATAAGCGTCAATAAATGCCTTAATATTTTCAACCGACTTCTCTTCACTCGGTTGTATATCTACAGTAACTGCACTGGTCGTCAATTTATTGACATCAATAGATACCCCAGAAATTACATTATTAAAGTTATTGGTTGAACTAGTCGCTTCTATATTATCGATAGTAATCTTGGCTGAAGATGCATCGGTCACATCCATTTTCCCGCCAACATTGGTAAAGTTATCTAGCTCAGCATTAGCGCCAGTGTTGGTCACTTGTAAGGTATTTCCGTCCCCGGTTTCGTTTGAGGTCATTGATAGGCGAATTTCTGAACCGGTATCTATCAAGTTGACCGACACACCGAAGTTGTCGTCTTGGCTGTTAATTTGCTCACGTAATTCTTTTAGCGTGGTGCCCGCAGTGACATCAACAACCATTGATTCTCCACTAGACGTACTAAAGGTTAATTGGCCGTCAGTTGTCGCGATAACATCATCTTCTGAACTATAAAGTGGTGTTCCGCCATTACTAGCAGCGTCAATAGAGGTCAATGCGGAGCCTTGCGCTAAGGCTTGTACTTCAATAGCGTAGTTACCATTAGTCGCATTATCAGCGAGATCAACAGAAAACGATTCGCTACCTGCGGCTTCATTAGTGGTGGCTGTTCGAGGGAAAAAGGTATCTTGGCTTTGTGCTTTTTCAAGTATGCTACGAAATGCACTAAGTTTAGATTTGATGCTGCCGACAGCGGAAAGGGTCACCTCGAGGGTGGTTTTGGTTTCTTCAAAGCGTGCGTCTTTACCTGCTCGCTCTGCACTCAGAGTCACTTCGATTAGGGCTTCTAGATCTAAGCCACTACCAATACCTGCCGCTGTAATTCCTGTCATAACATCTTACCCACATATATTTTATACCAATTGATCAACAAACAAGCCGGTTGTTTCGCCAATGGCGTCTTGAAATTTTTGCAGCCGCTCTTCCAACTGACGATACTCTTCTGTAGGGATCTCGCGAATCAGCTCATCAGTACTTCGATTCAGTACCGAAGTAAAGAACTGCCCATCTCGCTCGTCAACTACAAATTTCACGTCTCTATCTTGGACCTCGAGTAACTGATTGATTGAAGCAACCACATCTTCTACTTGTTCACGGTCATCCGACTGACGTTTTTCCTGGTCGGCCTGTTGTTGAGCCTTAGCTTGCTGTTGTTCTTTTTGAAGCGATATCTGTGCCACTTCCATTTTATCGGCAGCACTAACCTCTGGCTCTCGACTTTGCGTTAAGCCCACGGTTGCCGCCGACGTGGATACTAAACCAACATTACTATCCATATTACAGACTCCTTAAATAAAGCAAGCCACACCTAGAGTATAAGTGTGGCTGCGTCTTTCTTCACTAATTTTACTATTAAACTAAAGCTAACGCAGCCTGTGGGCGTTGATTAGCTTGAGCCAAAATAGAAGTACTAGTTTGCTGTAAGATTTGAGCTTTAGTTAAATCAGCCGTTTCTTTAGCGAAATCAGTATCTTTGATTCGAGAACGCGCACCAGAAATATTTTCTGAGATGTTAGACAAGTTTCGAATTGTAGATTGGAAACGGTTTTGAACCGCACCAAGCTCAGCTCGCTCAGAATCAACCAGTTTAATTGCTGAATCCAGTAAAGCCATTGCAGCACTTGCACCAGCAACACTAGAAACAGACAGACTTGCTAAACCTAAGCCTGACGCTCCCCAACCACCTGAACGAGAGATGTTTACACTGATATTTTGTCCAGCGTTCGCTCCCACTAGGAATGCAGCAGAGTAACCGCCATCAAGTAGATTAACACCACCAAATTGGGTAGTTGTCGCTACTCGGCTCATTTCAAGTTTAAGTTGAGAAACCTCAGCTTGAAGTGCAGTTCGGTCGCTTGAATTATTGATACCATCTTGAGATTGAACCGCTAACACGCGCATACGTTGCATCATGTTAGTTAACTCGTCCATTGCACCTTCAGCAGTTTGCGCTACTGAGATACCATCTTGAGCGTTCATCACCGCGCGGTCAAGACCTTGGATTTGCGATGTCATACGGTTAGAGATTTGTAGACCAGCAGCATCGTCTTTCGCACTGTTAATACGGAAACCAGAACTTAAACGTTGGTATGCGGTGTCTAGTGTATTGCCAGAGCTTGCTAGCTGGCGTTGTGCGTTCAATGACGACACATTGGTGTTGACAACTAATGCCATATTTTGAGCCTCCTAAGAAATTGTTCATCCTGATTGAACTTGAGTCAGGACGACCAAAACCATTTTTAGTTGTTGAACCCCTGATTTATGAACCGTAAACCAAGACAACGTTTAAATGGACCAAAGTTTTATTAACTTCATATCTGTTAGCGGCAAGGGAAGAAGAAGCTTTAGGAAAAAAATGGAAAAAAGCGGAAAAAATTTGCCGCCTATACGGCAACACCTTATATCACGGGCTTTCACGGCAAAAAATATATCGTAAAAGGCACAATTGAAGTTGATAATAAGGCCAAAAAGGAAAATTTATATTTATTTACGCCAAGTTCTTGTCAGTAAAACTTGGCATAAGCTTTGCTTTATTATTGTGGCAGTCTGAACCACTGCGAAAAAAAGGCCAAGTGAGTATGCATCACTTGACCGTATCGCTCGAAACGATAGGAGATTGAGAGCGAAACTAAAGCGCAACTTATTATTGGTATGGAAATGAGCCTCCTAAGAGTACTAATTGCGCTACTGCAGCCTGAGGACGGTGGATTGAACCCCCACCGTCCTTTCTTTTTACCTGGATTAACCGAGTAATGATAATGCAGCCTGAGGACGTTGGTTTGCTTGAGCCAAAATAGTGGTTGAGGTCTGCTGAATAATCTGGTTACGCGTTAATTCAGCGGTCTCTTTAGCGAAGTCTGTATCTCTAATACGTGAGCGCGCCGCAGTAACATTTTCTGAGATATTCGATAAGTTACGAATAGTCGATTGGAAACGGTTTTGCACCGCACCGAGTTCTGCACGCTTACCATCGATAATCTTCATCGCTGAATCAATGGCTGTCATTGCCGCACTTGCGCCAGCAACACTAGAAACAGACAGAGCGCCCAAACCTAAGCCAGAAGTACCCCAGCCTCCACTGCGAGAGATATTAACACTGATATTTTGACCAGCATTAGCACCCACCAAGAAGCTAGACGAGAAAGTACCATCGAGTACGTTAACGCCACCAAATTGAGTTGTGGTGCCGATACGGCTCATTTCAGCTTTAAGTTGAGACACTTCTTGTTGAAGCGCGATACGGTCATCTGAGTTATTGATACCATCTTGTGATTGGATAGCCAATACTCGAATTCGCTGTAAAGAGTTGGTAATTTCGTCCATCGCGCCTTCAGCCGTTTGCGCTAGAGAAATACCATCTTGGGCATTCATTACAGCACGGTCTAAACCTTGAATTTGCGAAGTCATACGGTTTGAAATTTGTAAGCCAGCCGCATCATCTTTTGCACTATTAATACGCAAACCCGATGATAAACGTTGGAATGAGGTATCTAATGACCAGCCAGATTGCGTTAATTGGCGCTGAGCATTAATAGATGACACATTTGTATTTACGTATAAAGCCATGATATTTCTCCTATCTATATTTAACCATTTACAGGTTTTATAATTTGTCAGTTATTTTGTTTTTCTGACTTACCTATATAACGGCAACGCTTCAATATTCTTTAGCAATTTATTTTATTTTTTTGTTTTATATATAAGCTGTAAAACAAAAAAGGTTGCTTCAATATTGAAGCAACCTTTATAACGGCAGACTAAGAATATACTTTAGGGTTTATAGGTAATTAAATAGCGAAAGTTGGCTAATGCGGCTGTATGAAGAGTAAGATGTATTAAGCGCTAGTTCGGCTTTCTGAAGGTTGCTCACCGCCTCAGCAAAATCCACCTCACTGACAGAAGCCCTTGATTTTTGGTTGATTATATCCATAGCTGACGCTGAATTTCGTACCGACTCTAGGGAGTTTCCTCGGGCACCTAGCGAGCCCAAGGTTAAATTCACCCTTTCCATCGCATTATCAACGCCTATTAAAAAATCATTCTGGGCAGCAACAAATTCGCCTTCAGGAATAGTATTATCCTCAAGCGCGGTAATAAAATCACCTAACATATTTAAAATATTGTCTTTCACTGGAGGGGCTAACTCAAATTCTTCAGGTGGACCACCGGCAGCGCCGGTAACCACCACATCGATACCATTAAAGTTAATGAGTTCTCCTGAAGTATAATCGCCCACCACAGGGGGTACTAATGACGCTCCACCATTATCTAAAATTTCATAAGTATCTGGAGCACCAGCATTGGTTTGAACTAAAAATTGATTATTAGCCGGATTAATAGGATCGTAATTTAACTTATGAAATGAATCATAGGCTTTTTGATCAGATATCGTAGTGGTAATATTAGCGGTTAAATCGTTTGTAACAAAACGTTTAAATACATTATCAAATATTTCTTGGCCGGTATCATTACTTTGAATATAAACCGATGATGAAACTTTTAATTCATTAACACCTACATCACCCTGGTAGTTGTAGTTTTGCCCGTCATATACATAGGGCTTCTTTTGGGTTTGAAAACCCGAAAAAATGTAACTGCCATCGGCATTTTGACTATTCATAAAGTCAAACATTTGATCTTGAATTTGGCGTAATTCTTGAGCGAGCGAGGCGCGCTCTGTTTCGCCGTTAATACCGTCACCTGATTGCACACCTAATACACGCGCTCTTTGTATGGCTGTCATCATGCCATCGAGAGTCGTTTCTTCAAAGTTCAGTGCATTTTCTAACAAGGTACCATTTTTTAGGTGTTGCTCTGTTAAGGTGATTTCGGTACTTAAAAACATGGTTTTACTCATGTCAGAAGGACCATCGGCCGCGGTAAGTAATTTTTTATTGGTAATTAAATGCTGGTTCATTTTCTCAACTTGTTGCTGAGAATTAAGCACCCCATTCAATGAGCTTTGATACAAATTAATACTCGATACACGCATAATTAGCCTACCTCACCGACGCTAATAAGGTTTGAAAGGTCTCTTGAGCCGCACTTATCACTTGAGCGGAAGCCGCATAAGCCTGCTGAAAGCGAATTAAATTGGATGCTTCTTCATCAAGGTTAACCCCTGATATAGAATTATGCCGCTGAGTACTTTGCTCTAAAAGTGAAGATGCCGCAGATGCAGACACCCTAGCTTCGCTGGTTTTACCACCCACAAAACTCACTAAACTGGCGTAAGCATCGTTCATGGTCATTTTATTATCACCCGTGGCAGCTAAGCTTTTACGTACTAAATCTTTTTGTTGTAAATCAACCATTCGCAGCGCGTTATAGTTGTCATTAAAACCATCGGTATTGTACCCCATGGTAAATACGTCACCTTCCTGCACATCCCCGTCGATATTGATCTCATAACCCGGAGATAAAGCCGGTGTAGCATTAGCAAATATCTGCTGGCCCGCAGTCGACGCAGGCGCGGTGGCCAACAGGCCACCAGAACCATCGTAAATATCATAGTCGCCAGCTGCGTTTATACGCACCTCATGCGGGCCATTTACATCATAACCACCAGGCAGGGTAAAATCTGAGGTAGCAGGGTCGGTATCGTAGATAGAATCAATCGAAACCGTGGCATTTCCACGGTTATTCAGTTCACGCTCTACGCGTATAGGCGCCGCCAAGGCCAACTTTTCTGGCTGGCTCATACTCACTACCATTTGTGCAGCAGCATCACGCGTAGGCTGTATTAAATGCTTATCACCCGCAGCAAATGGCCCTGATGAGAAATCCCAATCCATGCCATCTAACTGAAAATTTGTCGGCGGAATAGACCCCGATACCACCGAGTCAATGGCACTATCCCCATCATAACGTTGTACTTCAAAGGTCGTAGGCGAGATAAACGATACCCGGTAGTCGTAAGGGCTCACTTCACTGCCACTGCCCGCGACAAAAGTTCCGCTGATGGTGCCAGCCGTGGTATTGCTGGAAAACTCTTTACTATTAAAAGTTGGCAAAGTGAAAATATCGGTGCCGATATCCCCATTTAAGTCCATGCCTAATGAGTTTTGTTGGTTAAATGCATCTGCCATCGCAATGGATAGCTGGCCTAATTGGTTACGACTAACATCCAGGGTGGTTTTACGGTATTCCATTAAACCACCAATGGTACCGCCTATTTCCTCACGACCAATAATTCGGCTAGAGCCAGCCAGTGTCAGAGTCATTTCTTTTTGCGTTTTATCGGGATCACCATCAACCATATTCAGTTGGGTGTAATCATCTTCCAATACTAGGGCTTGGCCTGAGCGCATAAACACCAAGGTAGAGCCGCTATCTTGAACAATGGTATTAATGTCGATAAGTTCTGCTAGTTCTTTGATTGCTTGGTCACGTTTATCAGACAAAATAGCAGTATTGCCATCTAAGGGACTGCCCCCTGCGGCTACAATTTCTTTGTTTATTTCAGCAATATTAGTAATTAAAGCGTTAGCTTCATTAGACTTTTCAACCAAGTCTTGGCTGATATTTTTTTCTTGAATTTGGTACTGTTCGTTAAGCGTGCGGTAACGGTCAGTTAATGCATTGAATTGAGATAAGGCCAACTCTCGAGTAGACAGGGCCGTAGGATTATCTGTTGTAGCGTGTAACTGGGTAAACATGTCGTCGAATTTAGAACTTAACGACAAAGCATCATCACTAAGAATCGCATCGATAGTACTTACCGATTCCAAGTAAGCGTTACGGCTGGCAAAGGTAGAAGTATCGCGAAACATTTGCGCTTGAGCAAAACCATTCAATACACGTTCGGTATACCCTTCCCTCACCCCACCTAAAGTATCGGCAGTATAAAATGTTCGCTGAAGGCTATAACCAGGAGTATTAACATTGGCAATGTTGTTACCCGTGGTCATCAATAGGCGCTGTTGAGCAGCCACCCCTGATGAACCAATCGTTAACAGGTCATTCATAGCCATAATCTAATTACTCCCCTTCAACATCAGAACGACGAAAGTCGGAAAAATGACGACTATCGAGTATTTGGCCAATCTTATTGGCGTACTGAGGGTCGGTCGCATAGCCCGCATTTTGTAATTCTGCAGCATAGCGTTTGGCATCCATCCCATTGGCGACAGCCTGTTGATAACGAGGCCCTTCAACAAACGACAAGTAGTCTTTAACACTCTCTTCGAAAGAGTCGTAAGAGCGAAACGCAGCGCGTTCTTGCTTAGCTTGCCCATCTCTATACTCTAAAGTGTTCACGACTGCTTTATCTCCTTGCCAGCGTTTGTCGGCTTTAATACCAAACAAATTATGGCTGCTTGTTCCGTCATTATTGGCTATCACTTTTTTACCCCACCCCGATTCCAGTGCTGCTTGGGCTACAATGGCCATAGGCTCAATGCCTTTATCTACCGCCCACTTTTTGGCTATCGGCAACAATGTTTCAATAAATTCGCTGGGGGTGGCAAAACTTTGCCCTTTTGCCGCATCTACTTGTTGCGGTTTTTCAAGTGAATCGCGATTAATACTCACTTTATCTAAAGTTTCCTTAACCGCGGCCGTTACACTAGTCGATACAGCAATTTCCTTGCCAACTGATGACTTAGCATCTAAAGCGCGTTGTTCAAGGTCGATATTCTGGCCACCGCGTAATACTGACGCTGGCGTCATGTTGGCAGCAGCGGGGTTCAGTTGCGCCACAATTAAGTCGGCTAAACCTAGCGCCCCCGAAGAAGATAACTCTAGTGCCATTTGATTATCATGCATGTCACGATAAGTTTGAGTATGTCGGTTATTTAATGGCGAGTCGTTTTCAAACAATGCGTTACTTTTACGCATTTGTTTTAGCAACATTTGCATAAACATAGCTTCAAATTGACTAGCGACCTGATTTAGTGCCTTGTTAGGGTCTTTTTGAGCCGAACTTCTAAGCTCATCTAAACTGGCTAAATCATGGTAATTTGCGCTTTGTTTGACCGCATCCATCGTCATCGTTAAATCACCATTAACTCGCCTTGAATTGCACCCGCTTGTTTTAGGGCTTCAAGGATTGATACCAAATCACCAGGTGCAACGCCTACGCGGTTAACCGCTCTAACCAAATCATCTAATGACGCACCAGGGTCAAAATTGAACATTCTTGAATCTTCTTGAGTGGCTTCAATGGTACTAACCGTAGTTTCTACCGTTTCGCCATCAGAAAATGCATTAGGCTGAGAAATAACCGGTGTTTCAGATATTTTCACCGTTAAGCCGCCGTGGGTAATCGCCGCAGGCAATAGCTTGACATCTTTACCAATAACAATGGTACCGGTACGAGAGTTAATAATGATTTTGGCCGACTCAGACGCTGGTTCAAAACTTAAATTCTCTAAAGTAGAAAGATAGGCAACACGTTGACCGGGGTCTCTTGGGGCAAACACTTGTACCGACGTGGCATCCATGGGTGTTGCCGTGTTTGGCCCCACTAAGCCATTAATGGTATCGGCTAAACGTTTGGCTGTTGTAAAGTCTGAACGCTTTAAATTAAAGGTTATGGTATCGCCACTCATAAAAGGTGAAGGCACCGAACGCTCTACAATCGCACCATTAGGAATACGCCCTACCGTAGGGGTATTGGATATAACCTTTGAGCCATCAGCGCCCTCTGCACCAAAACCGCCTACAATTAGGCTACCTTGAGCCAGCGCATAAACTTGGCCATCAGCCCCTTTTAAGAAGGTTTGAACTAGACTACCGCCGCGTAAACTTTTCGCTTCACCAATCGCAGAGATAGTGATATCAATTGTTTGACCGGGTTTAATAAATGCGGGGAGTTCTGCATGTACCGCCACAGGCGCTACATTTTTAATTTTTAAGTTAGTACCAGGTGGCACGGTAATACCAAAATTTCGAAGCATGGTGGCAAAAGACTGCTTCGCAAAATCACTGTTCTTCTCCCCTGTTCCCGGCAAACCCACCACTAAGCCATAACCTGTTAATTGGTTAGCACGTACGCCGGCTACATTAGCCACGTCTTTGATCCGCGCAGCACTAACAGTATTAACCACTAAACACAAACTGATACTGAACAACAAAATGCCACGTTTAAACATGAGAACTACTCCTAAAAATAAGGGCTTAGAATGGCCAAACTTGGCTATTAAAGAACTGAGATAACCAGCCCTGTTCGGTGGTATTAGCAAAATCACCAGTACCGCCATATTGAATTCGAGCGTTAGCAATACGAAGCGACATAATTGAATTATCAGGCGCTACATCTTCTGGACGAATAATCCCCGTTAGGCGAATATACTCATTGCCGTTATTAAGCATTAACCATTTTTCGCCACTAATAATTAAGTTGCCGTTAGCCAACACCTGCACCACGTTGACTGAAATATTGCCGGCTAAACTGTTACTTTGAGCGGCATCGGCTTCACCACTAAAGTCACTATCTTGACTAAGACCTAGTTCTATTGGGTTTCCACCTATGGTTGCTACACCACCGGGTACGGTAATCTGGTTAAGATTTAAGGTTTTGTCTTTAGCTAACTCGTTGCTGGCTGACTTACTGGCCTGGGTGCTTTCAGCTAGGGTGACCACGATAATGTCACCAACCCGATGTGCCTTTTTGTCCGAATATAAATTATTAGCTCTGTCTTCGGTAAATAACGACCCTGTAATCCGCGATTCAACGGCAACATCTTCAGGGTAAACAGGCGCGTAGGCAGGATCATCTGGCACCACGGTATTATTTACGCTAGCACAGCCTGCCATTGCAACACAGCCTGCCAAAACGATGAGTTTATACATGAGCAATCCCTCTCTCTAAACTTCGATTACAACTGTTGAGTTGCGAAGGTCAACATTTGGTCTACGGTAGAAATTACTTTTGAATTCATTTCGTAAACACGCTGAGCTTCAATTAAGTTAACCAGCTCTTCAGTCACATTCACGTTAGACGTTTCTAAAGAACCTTGGCGAATAGCACCTAAACCATTCTCTGAGGCGATTCCATTTTGTGGTGCTCCACTGGCACCGGTTTCGAGGTACAAGTTTTGTCCTCTAGGCTCTAAGCCCGACGGATTAACAAAATCAGTAATGGTAATTTGACCAATCACTTGGCTGTCTGTTTGCCCTGGTAAGCGAACACTCACCTCGCCGTCTTCGCCTACGGTAAAGCTCTGAGCATCTTCAGGTACCTGAATCTCTGGCTGCAAAGGGTAACCTGCGCCCGGCGTGACAATGGTGCCTTCGTCATTGAGACCAAATTGACCATTACGCGTATAGGCTGTTGTTCCATCAGGCATGAGCACTTCAAAAAAGCCCCGCCCATCAACCATTAAGTCGAACGCATTGTCAGTAGTTTGCACATTACCTTGATCATGATTTTTTTGAGTAGCCACCACTTTGGCACCCGCTCCAATCATCAGTCCCGAAGGCATCTTAGTATTTTGCGAAGAACGTCCGCCTGGCTGATTAATGGTTTGGTATAACAAGTCTTCAAATACAGCTCGACTTTTTTTGTAACCAATAGTGCTAGCGTTTGCTAGGTTATTAGAGATTACAGATACATTGGTTTGTTGGGCATCTAAGCCGGTTTTACTTATCCATAATGCGGGATGCATAATTCGCTCCTTATTCCTAACTTAATCGCAACAAGCTACTAGTGGCTTTTTCATTTTCTTCAGCGGCTTTCATCATTTTAATTTGCATCTCAAATTGACGTTGCATGCTGATCATATGGGTCATTTCTTGAATAGGGTTCACATTGCTACCTTCAACCGCACCTTTTACTAACTCCACCGTAGCGTCAGGTTGGTAAGGTTGACCATTGGTGGCTCTAAATAAACCATCTTGGCCTTTGGTTAAGTCCGCAGCGAATGGCTTGCTAAGTTTGATGCGATTAATTTCTTCTAAAGCATCAGCAGGAGCACCTTCAGGGCGGATTTCAATGGTTCCATCTTCATTAATTTCTAACTTTTCAACGGGTAAGGGAATAATGATAGGCGCATCTTGGTTACCTAAAACCGCTTGACCTTGCATGGTTTGCAACACACCGGCAGCAGAAATAGTAAAGTTACCATTGCGTGACAACGCTTCGTTTCCATCTTTGTCTTGAACCGATATCCAACCTTCACCTTTTACTGCCACGTCTAAATCTCGCCCGGTCGTTTTAAGTAAACCACCAGCAAAATTTTGACTAGGCTGCTCGGTCATCGCAAATACCCGCGATGGCATACCAGGGCCAAATGCTTGCATAGCGCGCGCATTTTCAATGTCGGCCTTAAACCCCGTGGTATTAGCATTGGCTAGGTTGTTTCCGCGTACCGCGAGCGAATGCATGTTTTGCTTTGCACCGGTCATCGATATGTAGAGTAGTTGGTCCATTATTTATTCCCTTCGTCAATTAGCTGACTCTAGGTAAATAACAGCAAGTATGATGCCAAACAAAATAAGGTGATAAAGAAGAAAGGAAATATCTATATAAATCAGACAAATAAAAAGGCAGCGAATGCTGCCTTTTTGTTAGAAAAGCATAAGCACGATTAGCGGATTTGGATAATCGTTTGCTGTAATGTCGAGTTAACTTCAAGTGCTCGAGAGTTAGCTTGGAAGTTACGCTGAGCGCTAATCAAGTTTACTAATTGCTCGGTCAAATTAACGTTGGCCTGCTCTAACGAAGCTGAATTAATTTTACCAAAGGTACCGGTGTTCGCTTCACCAGCGATGGCTTCACCACTAAGCTGAGTTTGCTGCCATGCGGTATCGCCAATTTGTGATAAACCTTGATTATTATTGAACTTGGCAATAGACACTTTAGCAATGTTTGATGTTTGACCATTGCTGTAAGAAGCCACCACTAAGCCATCAGGGCCAATATCGATCCCTGTTAATTTACCTACGGTCGAGCCATCTTGTGACAAGTTCGATACTTCAAACGCCGAATTATATTGGGTAGGAGAATTAAGGTTAAAGGTAATAGTTTGCGTAGGATCTACCGACCCTGTGACAGGATCCCATACTCCACCAGGGCCTGACGGCGGCGCCGTGCCCAAAGCAACCGTTTCAATGATTAACGGAGCAGAGGTGGCTAACGCACCGGTATTATCAAAGGTTAAGGTTGCCGAAGCTGGAATAGTAGGGTTTGAGTTACCAGCATTAGGTGTATTGGCCGTACCACCATTAACATCGACCGGTTCGCCGTCAATGTAAATCAGTTTGTGCCAAGTATTCGCGGTCGTATCGTCTTTTATAAAAAAGGTTTCCGCGACATGTGAGCCACCTTGCGAATCATAAACGGTTACCGAAGTCGCCGAGGTATAGGTATTGCTATCCGTTGGGTCAAAGTCGCCAAGGTCATGACTGGTGCCACTAGATGGTAAGTTGAAGGTCATATCAACTTGGCCAGTCATGGTCGGAGTTCCCACCTCGGTGCCAATTTTAATGGCATTGGTAGCAGCCATACTTACTGCCGATGGCGTACCGTTATTGTTTACGGTATAGCCTTGTAGGTACTGGCCTTGCGAATTAACAATAAAGTTGTCTGCATTTAACTTAAATGCCCCTGCCCGCGTAAATTCACGAGTTTGGGTGGTAAGATCTGAAGCAGTAACAAAGAAGCCTTCTCCGCTGACAGCCAAATCCAACGCATTTTGAGTAAAATTCAAACTACCTTGATGAAACTGTTGGGCAACATCAGCTGTTTTAACGCCATTACCCACAGCAGTACGAGCATTAGAGAAAATCGATGTTGCATACACATCGGCAAACTCAGCTCGCGACTCTTTAAAACCAATGGTGTTGACGTTAGCAATGTTATTCGCCGTTACGTCAAGATCCTTTTGCGAGGCATTGATGCCGCTTAGCGCGATATTAAATGACATCTCTCAATCTCCTATCGTTTAGTATTCTTTGTTAGGCTTTAGCTACTTCCAGCACATCGCTCATGGCGATACCACCTAATCCTTCTAAATTGACGACTACGCCAGATGTACCACCCGCCAAACTTACGCTACTTACGTTCGCAAAAGTTGCAGTGGGTAAACTGATCTCTTTACCGCCCTGAACGCCATTTACTTTGACGTTGTATTTTCCTTCTGGCATCGGATTCCCGTTAGAATCAGTGCCATCCCAAGAGAACGGAATGTTACCGCTGCCCTCTCCTAAATCGATAACCTTAACCACTTCGCCGGCTTGGTTTTCGACAGTAACTTTTACATTGGTAGTCGCTGCGCCTGTCACCGCAACGCCATCAAATCCAGAACCACTGTTATGACCGTAATCTAAAGGGACGAGTACTTTCTGGCCAACTAAGGTTGAGGCCTGCAGCGCCGCAGATGAATTCATAATAGAGTTCATCGTGTCAAACTTAGTGCCTAGCTCTGCAATACCTTCAGAGGTTTGAAAAGACGCCATTTGCGCAATCATTTCAGCATTGTCGACCGGTTTACTCGGGTCTTGATATTGCAATTGAGTCGTTAACAAGGCGAAAAAGTCTTCTTGGCCAAGTGACTGATTATTATTACTTTCAGGAACCACCGACTCGGGTTCCCAATAGCTGCCTTGTAGTGGATTAATAGTAGACACGGGCTACTCCTTAACTTTTACCCAAATTGAGAGTGCTATTTAGCATTTGTTTCGCAGCTTCTGCGACTTGCACATTAGCTTGATAGGAACGCGAAGCACTCATCATATCGGCCATCTCTTCGATCACATTAACGTTTGGCTTGAAAATGTAACCTTCTTCATTAGCCATCGGGTGTTCTGGGTAATACTCTTTACGTAATGGCGCATCAGACTCTACGATGCCGGCCACTGTGACTTTGGCTGATTCATTCATCGCACCACTGGCTCTATCTAATTCTGCCGCAAAAACCGGTTTTCTAGCGCGATAGGTTTGGTCAATACTCGAACTGATACTATCGGCATTGGCTAAGTTGCTGGCGGTGGTGTTTAAGCGCACCGATTGCGCCTTCATTGCCGAAGCCGAAATGTCAAACACATTAAAAAAACTCATTATTGACCTCCTTTAATCGCGTTCTTTAACCCACTAAACTTACTGGTCAAAAAACTGATCCCGGCTTGGTATTCCAAACCGTTTTGCATAAAGTCTGCTTTCTCTTGTTGCACGTCTACAGTGTTTCCATCACCGGTATCGGGTTGGTCGGGCACTCTGAAACCTAATTCTGAGAACTGGCTTCTTCCCCCTGTCATGTGACGCTCGTTAGTCACATGCATGCCGCCGTTTTGATTAGCCTTGGCAGCTGCAAACGCTTTATTAAAATTGATATCTTGTGCTTTATAGTTAGGCGTATCAGCATTGGCGATATTACTAGCGATAACTTCAGAACGTCGGGCTCTTACCCCTACGGTATGCTGATGAACCCCTAATGCTTTATCAAATGTTATCGCCATAAAAACCTCTCTACACAATTACAAATTCAAATTTGCAAAAGCTGTGCCATAGTTTTTTTGACGCTTTTTACTGAAGGAATATAAGGAGTTAGAGCAAGTGGCCAAGTACAGCGCAGCGCCACTCTAGAGGAAGCGGCAAAAAAGCGGCAAATGTTGCCCTACTCTGCCGCTTTGATTTTGCGTGACTTATTTTAGTTGGTAAACAATGCCAGGGTGGCAGCGTAACATATTAAATCGGTCGGTTAAGCCCGTGATAGATTCAGATGCCCCCAACATTAAATAACCATTAGGGTTCAGCGCTTGAGCAAACTGATTAAGAATTTTCGACTTCACATCAGCATTAAAGTAAATCAATACGTTACGACAAAAAATAATGTCGAACTTGCCCATTAATGCATAACTGTCGAGCAAGTTTAGCGGGCGAAAGTTTACATTTTTTCTCACTTTGTCATTAACTTTAAAGCGCCCATCACTGGTGGCTTCAAAAAACTGACGCTTACGCTCTGGCGATAAACCTCGGGCTAAAGCTAGTGGGTCATACTCACCTTTTTTGCAGTGTTCCAACATAGAAGGCGAAATATCGGTCCCCACAACTTGAACCCCCAATGGTAGGGCTCCTGGCTTTCTAGCTTGATACTCGAGAGACGTCATCATTATCGAGTAAGGTTCTTGACCTGATGAACTGGCAGCTGACCAGATTTTCACCGGCCGTGACATTTTTTGGTAATCAGGCAACAATTTGTCAGCCAGAAGCTGAAAGGGATAGGTATCACGAAACCATAGCGTTTCATTGGTGGTCATAGCATCAACCACCGCAGCTCTCAGCTCTCTTTCGCGCAAACTCATCGACTTCTGCACCAGCTCAGTCAAACTAGATAAGGAATATTGCGCGATCAATGGAGACAAACGGCTTTTGACCAAGTATTGCTTGTTATCGCCTAATACAATTCCACACTGCTTTTCTAAAAAGCCACAGAACTGCTTATATACATCATCAGTTATGGTTCTCAATGCATCCACTCTTTATAAAGATTGACGAACAGCTGCAGCTAACTCGTCTGGATTAAACTTAGCAATAAAGGCGTTGGCACCAACTTTATTCACCATTGCTTGGTTAAACACTCCACTTAGTGAAGTATGAAGAATTATATGTAAATCTTTTAAATCTGGATGAGATCGAACCTCAGCAGTCAGGGTATAACCATCCATTTCTGGCATTTCAATATCAGAAATCACCAACGCAATTTGATCGGTTATCGGTCCGTCTTTTGCCATGGCTGACAATAACTCTAAAGCTTCTCGGCCATCTTGACACAATAAGGCTTCAACCCCCAAAGAAGTCACCGCTCGCTTAACTTGATTCCTTGCTACTGATGAGTCATCTACCACCAATACTTTTTTATCAATTTTCACGTTCGCTACAGCTTCATCGACAATATCTTGGCTTACAGTGGTATCGACTGGGGAAATCTCATCTAAAATTTTCTCTACATCTAATATAGAAACCAATTCTTTTTCAACTTCAGTGACCGCTGTTAAGTAGTTAAATTTACCCGCCCCCTTTGGTGGTGGCAAAATATCTTCCCAGTTCATATTTACGATGCGCTCAACCGACCCCACTAAAAAGCCCTGTACCGAGCGATTGTACTCAGAAATGATGATAAAACACTTACTGAGATCTTCGATGGGTCTGCCGCCCGTTGCAGAACTAAGATCAATAACTGAAATGGTTTTACCGCGGATATGCGCCACACCGCGAATAACAGGGTTAAGTTTTGGCAAAGCAGTTAATGGTGGACATTGCAGCACTTCTTTTACTTTAAAAACATTAATGCCATAACGCTGAGTTCCATTTAATCGAAACAATAATAATTCGAGGCGATTTTGCCCTACCAACTGTGTTCGTTGATTTACCGAATCTAAAATACCCGCCATATATTCTTCACTCCTTGGAAAGGGGCACTATCTTTGCTTACCCCTGTATACTATCTTTCAATTTAGCTTAAAAGTCGTTTTTTTGACACAAGCTAACAAGGCATCACTTTGTTAAGCATAGACAAAAAAGCCAATTGTTACTTTGCTTTATCGGTATCATATAGGAAATGTTGATAAAAACTGTTACTTCACTGCTATTATTTTGTTTTAGCCTGACAGCTCACACCAGTGAGTTGCACCGACAGCTGGAAAAAGAAGCTGTTGATTTCGTTTATTCGCAAATGGCCCATAATGATTCACAGAAAATAGAACTAACCGCCAACCAGCTTGACGAACGCGTCACCCTAGCCAAATGCCCGAGTGGCTATAGCTATAGCTTAGCCAATGGAGAAGTGAGGCGTAATACCAGTGTATTGGTAAGCTGCAGCGATCAAAGTAATTGGCGATTATACATTCCTGTCCGTATGCAAGTATTACTGGCAGCGGTGGTAGCCAGCGGGCCAATTCAAGAAGGTGCCGCATTGAGTGCTTCGCAAGTATATTTAAAATTTTTGCCCGAGAATCGCCTGCGCGGCAGCTACTTTACTCAAGCAGAACCTTTGATTGGGGCAAAACTAAGGCGCTCAATAAGAAAAGACCAAATCATAACTGGGCGCGATATTTGCATAGTCTGTAAAGGTGACGCGGTGACAATTTCAGCCAACATGGGTGGATTAGTGGTGACCACGCAGGGAACGGCTTTGTCTAACGGGAGTATCGGTGATACCATCAAGGTTAGAAATAATCAGTCTCAGCGTCTTGTCACAGGGCGAGTAAAAGCATTAGGGCTGGTAGACGTAAAACTTTAATTTTTTTCTAAAGTTTTAATTTGTTAAGCCGATAGCATTATTGAATACGAAAATTGATTAACTGTGGGGCGCCATTATGGCTTTAAACATCAACAACTTAGGTGGGAACCGTCCAAGTCAACTTGATACTAATCGAGTAAACGACAAGACGACTAAAGAAAGCACTGAACAACGTTCAACTGCTGGTTCTACTGCAGCCCAGGATTCAGTGATGCTTACCAATGAAGCACAACAACTCAATCGTATTCAGCAGAATTTGCTTAATGAGTCTGATAGCAGAAACTCAAAGTTAGAATCCATTAAACAAGCTGTGGCCGATGGCAGCTACCAAGTTGACGCTAACCGAGTAGCCCAAAAAATGGGTGACTTTGAAAGTGAGTTTAACAAAGCCCTTGGATAGTTAACCAATGATCGCAGACCTACTGAATACTCAAGAGCAGCAACTTAGATTGCTGCTTTCTCTTTTGCAAAAAGAAACTAAAGCCCTAGAGAGTGATGATGCTATTTCGCTATACGCCATTGCTTCAGAGAAAGAACAAACACTAGAAACTATCGCAAAACTAGACCAAGAGTTAGAAACATCAGCAGACAAACAACAGCTAGGCTCTGCACCGCTCAAGCAACAGGTTGATGCAATTAAGCAGTTACTAGAGCAATGCCAACAATTAAACGCGCTAAATGGCGAAATCATTCAAGCAAGCAATGAAAAAATCCGCCAATTAAGTCAAGTTATTGAACAGCTAAAAAACCAAAATTCAGCAACCTATGACAAGCTAGGTAAAAAGCATGGCGCTCATAGAGTAGGTAAAGGATTTAAAGCCTAGCTGGCAAACATGGTTAACGCGAAGCCCCTCGTTAAGTCACCCTCTATTCTCTCCCAAAAAAACGGCCTTGCTAGCGTCTTTAGCAGCACCACTGATGACTTAAAGCAGGTGCTAATCCCCTTAATGCTCAGCATAGCGGCCAACACACTAATGGCTTTTGTCATTGGCATCACCGATTACTGCAATTGATGCTTAGTTGCCAGCGGTTTTCTATGTACCATAAAAGAGAATATTTCCGGTAAAAAGAGCTGGCATTTACACCCCCTTTTTACCAAAATGCAGATACAACAAAGCCGCGCAGTTGGCGGCTTTGTTGTGTAATAGAGCTAAAGCGCTTTAGCCTTTTTCACCCATCGACATTGAGCGTGAAGTTTTAGCCTGATTACGAGCTTCAATAATCATGACGCCATCACGCTTGGTGGGTGGTGGTACTTTGTCTAGGTAGACTTCATTGGGGATTAATTCTTGGGCAGAGGCCACCACCACTTTTGATTGGGCCCCAACGATTCGAGCGTTCACCAATATACCTTCATTAGATTTACTAAATGTGCCCACGAGTAAATATTCTATCGGCAAACGTTTTGATAATTCTTTTACATTACGGCTATAAACGAAATCACCACCTTCAGTGATACGAATAAAACCGGTGGCTTTATAATCGATGATAGAGAAACCATTTTGTTGCATTTCATAAACAAAACTTTCGGCAATTTGCATCCCAAATAAGTCAGTTGTTTTTAGATTATCCAGCGGCACAAAAGACGCTACGCCAATCGGCGTATCGGCATTAACAAAATGCGAGCTTGACACCAAACGCTGCGACATAAGATTGACATATTCTGTTAGCGTTCTTTTACCATCGGCATTGGCAGGCGAAGCACTACTTACCGGAGCAGAGCGGGTCACCGCATCACTTAAGTAGAGGTGACCATTCTCATCCACAACACCAGAAACATAATGGGCTTCGTGCGAATGAGCAGGGCGATGGCTTGATGAATCATACACCAGCACTTTTTGCATCGTAGGAGAGCTACTGCAGCCAGCTAGCATCGAGGTGGCTATGGCTAATACACAAATACCTTTCATGTTACGTCCTTAATCGTCTATTACCTTTAAGGTATCGGCATGAAAGGTTAAAGCTTTATTAAAACTGTACGGTTTTTTGACTATCTAAATGGCGAGTGGGCGCCATAGACATCGTCACTCTATACACTTCTCTAAAATCCAACTGCAACTCAGTGACATACACATCGTCAACTGCATAAGCATTAACCACTTTAGCCCCACGAATAACCCCGGCTACAGAAGCCGCTAAACGCTCGTTACCCAATACCATGTCACTAATGGTGGCGGTGCTGTCGATATGTTGGCCATACACTTGTTCTGATAGCTCACGGTAAGCATCAAGCTTTGACGCTTTCATGGCGCGAAGTTGCTTGGCTGAATTATCAGCACCGCGCTGCTGGCTAATTGGAGCGTAACCAACCGCATTCACCACCGTAAAATCACCCGGTGGTTGGTAAGTCCACTCAACTTGTTTTACTTGAGTGGTCGGCGTACATGCCAACAGCAGCAATACTGAAAGGCTTAAAAACCAAGTTCTAAAGTACAGTTTGTTCATGACGCTGCAAGCTCCCATTAACACTAGTGACTCGAGGAGAGGTGGCTCCTGCACTATTTGGAAAAAACTGATAGGCCGCAGATACCACCGCTTGATTAGCCAGCTCAACTAAACGTAAATTGACATGTCTGCCTGAACCGGTTCGCTGAAAACTCCCCACGACCACATAAGTTATCTGCATTTGTTCGCGCAATAACTCTGCATCTCGAGATAAAGAAAATTCGCCAAATCCAGGGTCCATCTGAAAACGGCCAGTTAAGCGAGGTTCAATCGTATTTATGCCTTCATTGGATAAAGCGGCAAACATTGCCTCTGCCACTTGCCGCCCAAAACTATCGCTGGATTGTAAGTTATCTAAATCCACCACTGTACTTATGGCCACAGAATCAGAGGCACTCAGCTCAATATCATCCGTCAGTTGTTTAGACAGATTATCAACGTATGCGTACAGAGCTTGATCTTGCTGCTCTCTAGGCTCAACATATGGATAATTTGAAACGTGATGTAAACTGGTATTACATCCTTGTAGTATCATTAGCACTACAAGCCATATCGAATAACGCATATAACTCCCCTTCCTACTCGTTCACTATGGCTATTTCACAGTAATAGCCAAGCAATATGTGTTCCATGAAGCAAAAAGCATTCCAGTCAAAAAAATAACACCTAGACTTGGGTACAGTTATTGCTTAGTTAGGACTAGGAGGGACTTATGAAACAACTTATTTTACTCATTGGTTTGTTGCTCAGCGTGTCAGCCCAAGCAGTCTGGTATGAAGCGAAAGGTCAAGCGACCATCGTTAACCAGGATCTTGACCAAGCCCGCAGCACCGCAACCCAAGAAGCCGTTAAGCAGCTATTACTTTATGCTGGCGCATCGGTGACTAGTATTAGCCAAGTATCTGGCGGTCAACTCACCCTAGATCAGATAGAGGTGGTATCTAAAGGCTCCTTACACAACATCAAAGTGCTAGATGAAGGAAACCTTGGGCAGCAATACTATGTGGTTTTACAGGCAGATGTCTTTCCCGCGGCTACCCAATGTAAAGCCAGTGGCTACAGTAAAAACATGTTGCTATTGCCGCCATTTCTAAAGCAGCAACACCAAGTAAGAGTGGGCCAATTACATGAAATTTCGCCGGCTGTAGAGCAACGTGCTTACGATATTGCCAGAGAAGTCGGTCGCCAATTCAATGTGAAGCACCCGCCTAAATTACCACTTAATTACTACAAACCCGGCGAGCATAACTTTAAAGGCATTAAAGATGTTGCCGACCGCTACGGGGCGCAATATTTACTGGGTTTAGAACTTGAAAACATTTCGCTAGACCAAGAGCACAAACCCAAGCTATTTAATTTCAGCTATCCCAACCGCTATTTTGTCGTCAATGCACGTGTATATAATGCGATTGATTTGGAAGAGATTTATAACAAGCGATTCTCAGTTCATGCCCCTTGGGAGTTCGATGCACGAACCATCATTTCACCGCACTCTGCCGAGTTTTGGTTATCGTCTTATGGGCAAACGGTTAGTAGCACTTTGCAACAGGTGATTTCTGAAGTAGATGCATTGCTAGCATGCCAACCTTTACAAGGCAGCGTGGTGAAAGTACTCGGGCCCGATCGCTGGCAAATTAACTTGGGCCAAGCCAACCAATTAAATACTGGTATGCTGCTAGAGTTAATCCATCAAAACTATCACTGGGGGAGTTGGGATGTACCTCGACAAGAGCAGCAACTCGCTGGCAGCATGGTAAGAATCGAACAGGTTTATCAGGAAAGTGCCATCGTAGTAGCGGTCGACCCAACCATGACAGCAAACATTCAACTAGGAGATCTAGTCAGTAAACGATAGCCCTACACATTTTATGCGGTGATAACTAGTTAGTAGCAAGCTTAAACAAACTAGTGATTACCGCCCTTCCCTTTAATGGCTTGCTTGTAACTATTTCCTTCAATCTTTCCCAAGGTAAGGTATTAATACCTTATAAATCATGAGCCCGTTATTTTTAATTATCGCTGCAACCATCTTCAACTAATAAACTATTAATTCGACCACTGTCTCATTTAAATATTTCAAACCGACATTCCAAGGGCATTTCTTTATAAAGTAGACCAGCGCTCAATCGTTAAATACATGTTAAATATGTGAGCTTTATCATAGATAGCAGAAGTTACTAAATACCTAACCTAGTTTGAAAAATTACGCAGTTTTATTGATTAGTTAGCTTCCATACAATCGATATCGCTCAATAAGCAATAAACTAAAATGTAAAGGGAATAACATGAAACTTAGTAAACTTCTTACCTCTGTAGCCATGGCCGCTAGCCTTCTTTCTAGCCCAGCATTTGCGCAACTAACGATTGGCTTTTCGCAAATTGGTGCTGAAAGTGCGTGGCGCAGCGCCGAAACTGAGTCAGTCAAAGCAGAAGCTGCCGAACGTGGTTACACCTTGAAATTTTCAGATGCACAACAAAAACAAGAGAATCAAATTAAAGCCATTCGCTCATTCATCGCACAGGGCGTTGACGGTATTGTGTTGGCTCCTGTAGTAGAAACCGGTTGGGAACGAGTGCTAAAAGAAGCCAAAGCAGCGGATATTCCAGTTGTATTGGTTGACCGAGGTATCAAAGTAAAAGACAACGATCTCTATCTCACCAAAGTAGCGTCTGATTTTATTTTTGAAGGGAAATTAGCAGGTTCTTGGTTAGCGCAAGAAACACATGGCTACGCCAATATCGTAGAGCTTCAAGGTGGCCCTGGCGCGGCTCCAGCTATTGACCGCAAAGCGGGTTTTAGCGCAATAGTAGACCAGTTCCCTGGTATGACGATTACCGCCTCTCAAACCGGCGAATGGACTCGTACTAAAGGCAAGGAAGTTATGGAAGCCTTTTTAAAAGCCCAAGGTGACCAAATAGATGCCGTTTATGCTCACAATGACGATATGGCTCTAGGCGCAATACAGGCAATTAAAGAATACGGTTTAACACCAGGTAAAGACATTCTTGTTGTATCCATTGATGGCGTTAAGGCAGCGTTTCAAGCAATGGTAGATGGAGACCTAAATGCCACGGTTGATTGTAACCCTCTACTTGGCCCCCTTGCTTTTGATGCACTTGAAAGCGCGCTAAAAGGTGAAACAGTAGACAAGTGGATTGTTCAAAAAGACAAAATCAACCTCCAAAAAGATGCCGCAGCTATGATCGACAGCCGCAAATTCTAATTGGCCACCCGTTTCCCCTCAAGGATAGTAGTCCTTGGCGGGAAACCTTAAGACTTTTGAAGTTATCCATTTAAAATAGATAAAGGTCATTGAGATGAAGCCTAAACCTATACTTACAGTGAACCAATTAAACAAAACTTTTCCAGGAGTCAAAGCTCTTAGTCAAGTTCAGTTTGAACTTCAAGAAGGTGAAATCATGGCCCTTCTTGGTGGAAACGGCGCTGGTAAGTCCACATTAATAAAATGCATTACTGGAGTGTATTCTATTGATTCCGGTTCGATTAACTTAGCAGGAGAAAGCATTAGCCAGTTGTCTGCTGAAGATATTCAAAAAAAGGGAATTAGTACCGTACACCAAGAAGTAAACCTTATTCCAACCCTTACCGTGGCTGAAAATATTTACCTTGGTCGACAGCCCTATAAACATGGCCGCATTGATTGGTCGGCGATGAATAAAAATGCAAAAAAATTACTGTCGAGTATGGATGTAAAAATAGATGTCACAGGCACTCTTAGTGAATACTCTATTGCCATTCAACAAATGATAGCGATTGCTAGGGGCGTTGATATGTCAGCCAAAATACTCATTTTGGATGAGCCGACGGCGAGCCTAGATAATAAAGAAGTAGACCAACTTTTTAACCTGATGCGTAAGCTAAAAAATCAAGGAATTGGCATTATTTTTGTCACCCATTTTCTGGATCAGGTATACGATATTTGTGACAAAATAACTGTTTTAAGAAATGGGCAATATGTCGCTAGACATGATGTTAGCGAGCTACCACAACTTGAACTCATTAATTTAATGCTCGGTAAACATCTGCAAAACAAAGACGCCAACAAAAAAGTTCAACACCAACTTAAAGCAGGTGCTAAACCCTTTTTATCTGCCACCAATATTGGTCGAAAAGGCATGATTAATCCATGTGATGTGAATATTTTCCAGGGGCAGACACTTGGGCTAGGAGGCCTATTAGGTGCAGGTCGCACTGAATTAGCAAAACTATTATTTGGCATTGAAAAGCCCGAGCAAGGCTCAATTGAAATCAATGGGAACCGTCAAACATTTAATAGTCCACATGATGCTATTCAAGAAGGATTAGCATTTTGCCCAGAAGATAGAAAGATTGAAGGAATTATTGGCGAGCTATCGGTCATTGAAAATATGGTTCTGGCGTTACAAGCCAAGCAAGGCTGGTTCAACATGATCGGAACGAAAGAGCAAAACGAAATAGCCAAACGGTTTATCCGATCGCTAAACATCGTGACATCAGACATCAATAAACCCGTCAAAGAATTAAGTGGCGGTAACCAACAAAAAGTTATTCTTGCGCGATGGCTGGCATCTGGACCATCGTTACTAATTTTAGATGAACCAACGCGCGGTATTGATGTTGGAGCCAAGGCTGAAATCTTACAAATTATCGATGGGCTTTGTCAGCAAGGTATGGCCTTGATGGTCATTTCATCAGAACTAGATGAGATAGTTGAATTTAGTGACCGTATTGCCGTATTAAAAGACCACAATATGATTGGCGAGCTGATTGGTGATGAAATTTCTACGCAGAATTTGATGGCGAAAATAGCTCAGGAGGCATCATGAAAGAGTTAACCATAAACCATAGTGAAGTGGTGAAGATAAAATTAACCAGCATGATGAATAATAAGTTATTTTGGCCGCTGTTTGCGCTAGCACTTTTATTACTGTTCAATTTAGTTAATGACCCTTCATTTTTTCATATTGAAATCAAAAACGGCCGTCTATTTGGCAGTATTATTGACATACTGAACCGAGCGGCCCCCATTGCGTTGTTAGCCTTAGGCATGACCCTAGTGATAGCAACCGGAGGGATTGATTTATCGGTCGGCGCAGTGGTCGCAATCTCAGGAGCTGTTTGTGCCTATTTGATACAAAACGACATAATTACATCGACGCCTATCATTATCATAGCGGGTATCTCAGTCGCCCTAATAGCAGGCCTATGGAATGGCGTGTTGGTAAGCCTCTTGGGTATTCAACCGATCATTGCAACGTTAATACTAATGGTAGCAGGACGAGGAATAGCCCAGCTAATTACCGGTGGTCAAATCCTTACCTTTAATCATGAGGGTTTCGAATTCATTGGCGGGGGCAATTTATTCGGTTTACCATTTTCGATCATATTGGTGATTATCACTTACTCACTGACCTTTCTCGTATTGAAAAAAACCGCTTTAGGTCTATTTATTTCATCCATTGGTGCTAATCCAACGGCCAGCTACTTTGCAGGCATTAGAGAGCCTCAAATAAAGGTACTCGTTTACGTATTTAGTGGTTTATGTGCTGGATTAGCAGGGATGATACTAACCAGTGACATTCAAGGCGCCGATGCCAATAACGCGGGTTTATGGTCTGAGCTAGACGCCATTCTTGCAGTAGTGGTTGGCGGTACAGCACTCGCTGGCGGTCGTTACTACATAGGCCCCACATTAGTGGGTGTGTTAATCCTACAAACCATGACCACCACCATTTTAACCAGTGGTTTACCTGTGCAATTTACTCACATTGTGAAAGCGGGGGTTGTTATTCTAGTCATGCTAATAATGTCTCCGCAATTCCGCAAAGAGCTAAATGGATTTGGCAAGTTATACCAAAAGGAAGCTGGCAAATGAATATTAAATATATGCCCTTAATGGCGACTATTGTTGTATTTATATCCTTATACAGTTTGGGCTCTATACAGTTCGACAACTTTTTTAGCATGAGAGTTTTCACCAACTTATTTACCGACAATGCGTTTCTAGTGATTACGGCCATTGGCATGACATTTGTTATTTTGTCGGGTGGCATTGACCTGTCTGTCGGCTCTATGATCGCTTGTGTTGGCGTATCGGTTGCGGTGCTTATCGAGCATTACAACGTCCATCCTATTATCGCGTTTACCATAATTTTAATGTTGGCTTGGCTATTTGGTGGCTTTATGGGCTTACTTATTGAGCGCTATAAATTGCCACCATTTATCGTTACATTAGCGGGTATGTTTTTTCTGCGCGGCTTATCGTTTGTCATTAGTATTGAGTCAATTCCAATCACTCATGAATTCTATGATTCGATTGCTGATTTCTCGATACCGATTATCGGTGGAGGAAACTTAACGGTCAGCTCTTTAATCATGTTTGTTGTATTGGCTGTTGCTATCTATATCGCTCATTACACTCGATTTGGACGTAATATCTATGCGATTGGCGGCAACGAACAATCGGCTCGATTACTCGGTGTTCCGGTAGCGAAAACAATCATTAATATTTATGCATTAAACAGCCTATTTGCCGCCCTTGGTGGGATTGTATTCTCTTTCTATACGTTTAGTGGTTACTCACTTGCAGCAATGGGGCTTGAACTTGATGCGATTGCCTCTGTAGTAATCGGTGGTACTTTACTAACAGGAGGAGTGGGCTTTGTCGCTGGAACACTCTTTGGCGTGCTCATTCAGGGTGTAATACAGACCATCATTTCATTTGATGGAACACTAAATAGTTGGTGGACCAAGATATTTATTGGCTTACTTTTATTTGTATTTATCGCCATGCAAAGACTGCTTTCTTCGGCGCGAATGTTGCGCTTTTTAGAAAAATTAAAACATCGAAAACTCAGTGATGCTCACAACTAGTTATGCGCAATGCATTGAATAAGAAAACGAGGTATTTCAAAATAGATACTCAGCGGCTTTTAAATAAGCCGCTGAGAATCGCTATTTTGCTAAACCCAAAACTATCGGCTCACTCTGAAGTGATGCGAGGTATCAGTGATTATGTGAAACACCATGATATAAACTGGTCAATTGTGTTGAGCCAAGAGCTAAAATATAAAAAAACAGATGATATTGAACTGTGGTTTGATGGCATTATTGCTGACTATAGCCAGCCGCATATTCACAAATTACTTGAACCTCTAAACATACCCGTTGTGGGAATATTGAGTGGCACAGATCAAATAAAGGAAGACCATAAGCACCCTGTTGTTTGTTTAAACAATGAAATGATGATCTCGCTGGCCCATGATTTTTTGGTGGCCAAAGGCCTAGATAATATAGGCTTCTACAGCCTACATGATGACGATAGTAATCCTTGGCAAAAAACCAGAACGGAAACCTACTTTAAACTGCAATCTAAGCGTAAAAAGAACCCCATTCTTTACCAAGGCTATCAAGCCAGTTTCTCATCATGGATAAAAGAATACCATAGCTTGTCACACTGGGTTCATGGCTTAAGTAAACCATGCGGCATTATTGTCACTAGTGATGCGCGAGCTCGGACACTCATTAGCGTATGTGAAGAACAAAAAATAATTGTTCCTGATGAAATATCAATAGTGAGTATTGGAGACATAAGACCAACTGACTACTTTAGCTTAACCACTCTATCTGTTGTTGACCCCAATTATTATTCCTTGGGTCAGCTTGTAACAGAAAAATTGGCAAAATATATCGATAATCAACCTATCGAAAAGGTCACCTTCTCTAATCCTGAGTTGATTGTCGAGGGAACCAGCACCGACTTCCGTTCAGTGGTCGAACCTACCGTTATCAGGGCTTTACATTTTATACGTAACAACTTTGCCAAAGGTATAAAGGTCCAAGATGTGGTTGAATACGAAGGATGCTCAAGAACACAGCTAGAATCAAAATTTAAAGAAAGTCTCGGCCATTCTATTCATACAGAAATATTTCAATCCAAATTAGATAGTGCTGTGGATATGTTACTAGAAGAAGATAGCTTAAGCATCGATGAAATAGCCACCCTAGCGGGATACCCTTCTACCCACTATTTCTACACCTTATTTAAGAAAGAATTCAAATTAACCCCAACAGAATACAAAAATAGACATTTAGGACTGGGTAATTAAGTTCAAATTTAATAATAAACTCGCGATACAGACATGTTGATTCTTTATGTTCTCTAAAGCAGTGAATCCATAAGTAAAAGCTATTCATCATTTTGTTTTTTACAATCTAATAGAAAGGTTTCAAACATGAAGATAAATGATCATGCGCCATTCACGCCCTATGTTGCGGATGTTGCGCGGTATGAGTCAATGCCATATCGAAAGTGCGGAAATAGTGGCATTTTACTACCGGCATTTTCTTTGGGGCTTTGGCACAATTTTGGTCAGTTTGACAGCTTCGGCAACGCCAGAAACATTCTAAGAGCCGCCTTTGATTTAGGGATCACCCATTTTGACCTAGCAAATAATTATGGCCCTCCCTATGGGTCCGCTGAAGAAACCTTAGGTCGAATACTCGATGCAGATTTACGCCCATATCGCGACGAATTATTTATATCGACTAAAGCTGGCTATGATATGTGGCCAGGGCCCTACGGTAACGGCGGCTCTCGTAAGTACTTGTGTTCCAGCATCGACCAATCTTTAAAACGAATGAATCTAGAATACGTTGATCTGTTTTATCATCACCGCCCTGATCCCCAAACGCCAATAGAAGAAACCGTTTACGCTTTAGACTTACTGGTGAAACAAGGCAAGGCCTTGTATGTCGGGCTGTCTAACTATAACGCCGAACAAACCAACGCAGCCCTAACGCTATTCAAGCAGCTTGGTACTCCCTTTGTCATTAATCAGTCTAAATATTCGATGTTTGAACGTAGCGTTGAAGATGGCTTGCTGGATCTACTCAGTAACAAAAGCATCGGAATGATAGCCTTCTCTCCGCTGGCTCAAGGCATGCTCACCAATAAGTACCTTAATGGTATCCCTAAGGACTCTAGAGCAAACAATGATAAATCTTACCTCCAAGAGCAGCAAGTTATCGCACACTTACCACAAATAAATAAGCTCGCTACTATCGCCAAAGCCAGAGGGCAAACATTAGCGCAAATGTCATTAGCTTGGTTATTAAATGATCACCGAGTGACATCGGTGCTCATTGGTGCCAGCTCAGCCACACAACTTAGAGAAAATGTGTCATCTATCGAAAATCTAGATTTCACTGACGAGGAAAGCACTCTAATAAGAGAGACTATTGAGTCAAAGATACTCGTGTAGACAACTTAAGTCGCTGAGTCTTAACGGCTCAAAGCAAGTTGTCGCAAACAACCCGCTTGCCTAGCGACTCATTTGATCAACCATAGTGACTTATTTAATGGCTAACTAACTCGCTCACTTAACAGAAAGCTAGATAGCCATTTATTGCGGGATTTAATTGGTATACAATGCCGCACTCAGGCAAAAAGTCCCCTTAGTTCAGCTGGATAGAACAAGGACCTCCTAAGGGGCTTATAGTCCTAAAAATTATAAGTAGTCACTTATATACTCTAAATAAATATATGAAAATACTAATAAATATCAACAACATAACTAAATAACAGCTCATAATCCATCCAGTTATTAGCAATGGAAAATAATTGCCGGCCACCTGCAAAGTACTATTAGCCGTACTATGGTACTATAATATGTACTAGATTCGTTCATAGAAGAGTTTTCGGCAAATGGCAAACCGCTCAAATTTCATACCGAAGTTTACAGAAAAAACTCAGCTTGAAGCTGTTAATAAAAATGACTTCAACCTACCCGTTTATTTTGGCGACGCTCTTGCGACCAAGCCCGAAGAACTGAATAAACAAAAAAAAATTCGACGATTTCCTTTTAAAGATGCCGATATAGCAAAAATCCCACTTTTGACAGAACCACCGCCTAACTCTCAAGTGTTTATTGATTTAACAGATGATGTAGAAAGCATTCAAAACGCTTACTTGCTATTACGAATAACACACAAAGAAAAAGCATTTTATATAAAGACAAAGAGATCAAAAAACACAGTTGCTGCTTGCCGGAAAATTGCAATATGGCAACCTCGTGACCGAGGTGGCAAAGGTAGTCGTCCGCCATCTGGCTATATGACCACGGTAGACGCAAGAAAAGAATTTCAAAAACTATACGACCAACTATCAACTCAAACAACCGAGTCAAGACAGATAGGTAGTATGACCATAAAAGAATACATCACTTATCAATATGCAAAAGATCGCGAAAATTACAACCTTAAAAGTGGCAAACGAAAAAAGCTCAAACCAGAAACGATCAAGCAAATAACCCAAGGCTTCCCACTCTGGATTGATCGCAAGCTAAAAGATGTAGAAAAAGGATGGGTTGAAGAATTCATCGCATACTGGGATTCGTTGATCGTGACGGATCCAGAAACCAAACGACCTATACTTGACCCTAAAACGGGCAACGCCTTATCAACTAACAGTAGTGAAACGAGACGCAAAAAGTATACTATTATCAATGCGATGTTTAATATGTGCGCCCAAAGAGGTTACATACACAGTAATCCTATTGAGGGCGAAATTGGTCGCTTCCCACGTTCCAAATTCAAATCAAAAGTAGAGTACAAATACGAGTACGATGTCATCATTAAACATCTTTTTCAAAGCGAAGATGTTAATGGTTCTTTAGCCGGTAAAATTATTATCGCATCAATGATTTTGTGCGGAGCGAGAAACTCAGAAATATTTCGTAATTATACAAGCAGCTTTAATCTTGAAGCTCGTACTTTATTTATTCCTGAACACATTTCTAAGAACGGTGCCGAACGCACATTGCTCATCGAAAATGATACATATTGGGAGTTCATTGAACTTTATCTAACTCACACGCACTTTAAGAATGCATACGGACACATGTTTCCGAGCACAAAAAAAGAAGGACACGTTACTGAAGCCGTCTATCGTCCAGTGTGGAAAACTTTAAAATCAGTAATCAATCAAGATGGTCGACTTTATGATGTTCGCCACACATTCGCTCGCAGAGTCGAGCGTGAGTTCGGTATATCGAAAGCAGCTGAAATTTTAGGCGATAGCATCGAAACAGCCCACAATCATTATGTAAAAGGCAACGACGACGAAAAGTTTGAAGTAATGAAAGCGGTGCAATCAAAAGCTTCAAACAATACTCCAAAGCTGAATACTACACCTCATAATGCTGATGTTCTTTCCGAACAGAAAATCGTAATAGCAAATGAAGAGTTCATGCCAAGTGAAGTGGTTCGACTACTGAATATGTTCAAAAACGGCAAAATCTTTCCCGCATCCGGACAGATGTATGAAGAGCAATGGAGACACTTTGTCTCCCTAATTTCAAACAATCATCAACGATCAAACATGGGTGAAGATGTCGATGACTGGCTCATGATGCAATAATTTTTGGTAGAAGAATCAGTTCAGCCATAATTGGGCCTAGAATAGTGGCGGATAGATAGGAACTTCACCCCAACACCAAAGGATAAAATTTATTTTATTACAGTAAGCTTATGAAAACAAAGGAAATAAACTTAGCCATCTGTCTAAAACAGATTAAAGCCTATTCCACAGTCTAACATCAAAAAAAAAAAGATATGCTTTCTTGCAACGTTAGGTTCTTAAGTTAATTAATTACTAAGCTAACTTCAATTCTGACGAAAAACCTGACACGTTTTTGGACAAAAGCTTCACAGGCAGTCTGAGATGAAAGCCGAGAAATGATAATAAAATGTAGGGGGGAAGATCTTGATTGCAAAATTCAAGACCTGGCCCCTTCATTCACTCGTAATATGCCCACCGTATGACGCTAAAGGTGCTCTTTCATCTCCTCCGTAGTCTTAAATCGCTTATTCTCACCAATGAAATGTTCAACGGCTTTTCTGCCAAACATTTTCATGAGATTGCCTCGGGTGATGTTTTCAATGCCCAATCGCTTTTTATGGTACTTCATGACTTTGATGAACTCGTCAGCTGTAGGGAGACGAATTTTTGACTGACTTGAGCGACCTATTTTAAAGCAGAACGTATTGTGTTCAATCGCCACTGCCTGCATGTCCTTACATTCTCTTTTGAACCAATCAAGTAGTCCACCATAACCTTCTTCGGATATTTTACGATGTGGGGGGAAAGTGCCAGAGCGTAAAATATCATCGCTACCAGTGTTCAACTTAATGATTTTTTTAATGGTTTTGTCTCTGAGTTCCTTATCAAACCATGTACCTGCTGGGTTATTGTTACTCACTTTAACGGCAACATCGTCTGAAATGTTCATCACGCCCTGCTCATCAATAAGGTCTCGTATCTTCTCGAAGTGCGCTTTTAATGTGTTGGCGTCTGCCAAAGAATTAGGCTCTATTAATAAATATGGGAGAGAATGGCGCTCGTAGACTTCTATGCGATTATCAAGTTTAACTCGGTACTTGGCGGGGTCTTTGGCTGGGTTGTAAGCGTAAATCTTATCTAAGTTGTGTCTGAGCACCTCAATGTAGACTTTATGCCCCATTAAGAAGTCACTTTTCAAGTGTGAGTATTCGATAACAGGATGGGCAATCACATTCCAAAAAGAACCTCCTCGCTCGATGACATCGGTTTTATAGAGCATCAAGATTTCGTAGTAGTGCACCTCATTCCAAGAATCCAATTTGGTGCCATCTTTCGCCACTGGACCATGACATTGCTTTCTCATTGTTTCTGGTAGCTTGCCATCATCAATGAGTTCAAGGAAAAGCTTTTCTACGGTTTCATACGCAGCTTTAATTTCAGAGCGGAGGGTATTAGGGGCAATTTCGGTGCCATCAGTCAGTCTGAGTTTCTCGCCTTTAAAGTTCACCGATAGCTGGTGGTCGTTAACATACCTGCCCTTACCTTTAACTGTGTCAAGATAGCAGTTATAGATCATCGCTTTGCCTTCAGAGGTACGATGCAACGCCTGTTTCCGTGTTTTTAAAGCTCGCTTAAGATTGTACGTTTCGCAAAACTGATTGCGCTTTACTTCTGTTCTCAAGTGTTGCGATAGTGCTCGAAGTTCACTTTGAGAGTGATTTGCAAGAGTGCCATTACTGGGTAGGCCATCAAAGTGTTTTTCGCAAAGGGTGGCTGCTTTCTTTTTTCTGGCGGGGCTCCAGCGGGCCTGACTTGACTGATTGATAGGCCTGGCGTTAATCCACTCTTGCTCGCCATTAAAGCCATAATGTGCGTAGAGAAAAATACAGAGTGCAGGGCGAGCTATAAGCCTCTCGATGATTTCACTGTGCGTCGGTTGAGCGTCTTTGTAGATATCTCTTAGAGAACCGTTAAGCGTCTTAGTGATCGTTGATGTGATTTTTTCACCATGTCGGAGTGCACTAAGAATAGCGGCTTTGTTTCTCTCATGCATTCTTGTTTCACTCAATTCATTGTCTAGCACCGTACTCACTGCTTTTCGCCATTCTAGCGGTAGTTTGGCGATGCGAGCTTCGACATCGGGGAGTTGAAGCCACTTATTCATTAGCGGTGGTTACTAGATACAATCTCTTATCGACATTGAGTACTTGATTTTTACCAATTTCGATAAACGATTTGCTCCAATGTCGATGTCCGAAAGCAACGATGCCTTTACTTTTTGACAATAAATAGTTTGTGATTTCAAGCTCACCTAGCTGGCTATTTGTAATATCCGCAGGACCCAAATGTAATAGGATGAGGTCATTTTTAACAGTTGTAACTTTCGCTAGAGCGCTCATAAACTCCTGCTTTGATTTTCTTTGATTTCTGTCACTGCGCCCAATAATGCCAGATACGCCTCCAATGCGAACACCCAAATAATTTTTACTACTACCGTCGAGCACAATAGTATTCGATGCCAGATGCGACTCCACAACGATATCGTGGTTTCCATGCACGCCAATCACATATGGAAACTCTTTAGCGAATGCATTCCAAACGTTGGTTACGTCACCGGTGCCACCAAGTTTATGAAGCTCCGGATGATCGTAAAAGTCCCCAGCTAAGACGACAAAACTAATTGGTGGAATTTCACCCAATTCAGATAACAAACTTAACTCTTCTGCTACTAACTCTCCAATCAGTCGATTTGTTTTTTTATTTTGTTCTCGCCCTTGAAGATCCGAGGTTATAACAAAAGAAGTAACCCCCTCTGGTAACTCATCAACTATCGCTTTATAGAACGGAAGCACAACTTTACGAATCCTGCCTCCTTGTCCCGAAGATCTATATTCAATTTCATAAAATGGGTCTTCTGATACTTCTAAAAATCTCATGTACACTCTCCCTGATGCCTAACAGGTTAAAAATAAGGAATGATCGTAACCAAAATGATAGGCAATATGTTTCATACTAGAAGCCCTACGGCTAACTATTTACAGCAAATACGCGGAATGTGACGCCAATCCGTCGTGTATTGAGGCGTGAGCATATCCCTTCGCATATGCCACTTGGGGCTGATACCTTGTGAGCCTAAAAACAATGTGTCGCTACCATAGCGTTGATTTAAAGCATCAACCGCCTTCATTAGTTCTGGTCGGCCCGGCTTTGCCGTAAACATATCCAGCTGCTGATGCTGTTCATCAGCTAAGTCCATAAGGCCTACGCCGACTTTGTAGTATTTGATACCTGGAATAAATAGCTTCGGGATAGCTTGTGAGACCAGCTGACTCATCACAATGCTATCGTTAGTTGCACAAGCGGGCCGCAGTACCTGCTTAAAGCCACGACTGATACCATCATCAAACGGCGAGTTATGTGCAAAGATTAAAATCGCTCCAGCTACGCTACCTTGTTCTCTTGCTTTTAAACATGCACTACTTACATGTAGAGAGAATGCTTGAATCAACGAATGTAGCTCCAGTATTCGTTGGCCAGTACTTCTCGTTGAGAAAATCTGCTGCTTGTTCGCTCGAACTTCATCCCATGCTTTTGTGGATACCCCGTTAAGTTCGAGTATCGTTCTCTCCATTTCTACACTGAAATGCTGCTTGGCAAGTTTCGGTGGCATCTTTGCAAGTTTGAGCGCAGTTGTTATTCCCATGTCTTTGAGGCGTACACTTAGCTTTCGTCCAACTCCCCAAACATCGGACACACACATTTTAGATAAAATGCGGTCTCTTTGTTCATTGTTCTCAATCACACACACTCCATCGAAACCTGGTAGACGTTTAGCGGCATGATTAGCGACCTTACACAGCGTCAGCGTTTCTCCAAACCCCACGCAAACGGGTAAACGCACTTCTTTCCAGACAGCTCGTCGGATTTGCTTTCCCAGAACATCAAACGAGGGTAGTGCCTCACGGGCATTTGATACATCTATGAAGGTTTCATCAATACTGTATACATGTTGCCTCGGAGCAAATGCGCCAATGATTTGCATCATATGCATCGATAAATCTGCATATAGTTCATAGTTTGACGAGCACACAATGACACCATGCTTTTCACACAATGATTTTATCTGAAAAAACGGCTTAAAGCGCTCAATACCCATAGCTTTGGCCAAACGATTTACAGCAACTACACAACCATCGTTATTACTCAATACAATGATTGGTTTGTTGCGCCAATCAGGGCGAAACACAGCTTCTGATGAACAATAAAAGCTATTGGCATCAACAAGCGCAAACATTAAAGCAGTTTCAATAAACGAGAGGGACGATGACAGCGTATAGAGCGGATAACGACGCCTTCTACAGTGAACCTATCACAGCTACTAACTGCGACGGGACTATAGTGTTCGTTGGCTGATAGCAGCATACGTCTTGATTTATCGATAATCTTACACACAAACTCACCATTGATATTCGCGACAATTACATCGCCACTCTCAACATGGACGTGACGGTCAACAATCAATACATCTCCATCGTGTATACCGCTACCCAACATTGAGTCTCCGGACGCTAGACCGATAAATGTGGCAGATGGATGCTCAATAAGCAGGTCATCTAAACTCAGTGGGAGTTGTGAATATTCTGTCGCGGGGGACTCAAAACCGGTGAGACCAGCACTCGCGGAAATAGGGATTACTTTCATTCAAACCAAAAACTGTATATACATACAGCCATTATAGATACGTTATACAAAAAGAGAAACTAGTAATTGCTGTAATAAGGAGTCACTTGAGCCAGTCCCCGCATAGACTTCAAATGATTCGAGGATGTCTGTTCGTGTTTTTACAAAGCCTACCTGTCAGGCATGCAATTACGCTCAAGTGAGTAATTATCAACTTACAACCATATTGATAGTTATGTTAGATTTGGACTACACCCTATCTAAAGGATTTATAATGAAAGCATGGATAGCAATTCCGCTATTAGTCTCGGGGTACGTGAACGCTTCTGAATTTCGCACACCAAACTGCCCAATTGGCTGCCCAAGCCTTGATATTGAGGGAAATATCGTCATTTTTGAACGGCTATACACACTCTCCCAAAGTAAGAAAACGCAGTTTGCCGATTGGGTGGCTTATGAAGTAGATGTACTAAACTTTGGCACTACAACCAATCGAACGTGGAAAAACAATCCTTTACTCGATGAAAATGAGCGACTGGAAAAAGACGACTATAGTGGAGCGTCAAGTAAACTCGATATTGACCGTGGACACCAAGCTCCACTAGCTAGTTTTGTGGGAAGTCGCTACTGGCCTACCCTTAACTATTTATCCAATATTACGCCTCAAGCGAAAGGTTTAAACCAGGGCCCATGGAAAAACCTAGAGGAAGCAGTTAGAGATGCTGTTGGGTTTCGAGAAAATCTATATGTTATAACAGGCCCGCTCTACCGAAACGAAATGGAAGGCTTACCAAAAGCCGATGAAGCGCATGCAATACCATCTGATTACTACAAGATTATATATGATGATAAAGGCAACTCTGCCGCGTTTCTCATGAGCCAACAAACAACCAGAGATACAAATTACTGCACAACAAAGAAAACAATCTCTGAATTAAGGACTACCTTGCCATATACCATTCCTGGAGGCTTGGCTGACAGTAATGAAATTTTTGAACGACTAGGGTGCTGAATGTAATTCAAATATCTAGGGGTAGCTTGCTCAAACGACCTACGGATAAGACGCTCTAGCTCGTCTTTGGACAAAAGCGTGTTACGTTATTAGCTCAAATATCGGTGCTTCGGATTAGATTGAGTACGGTTAGATCGGAGTTAACGCCGCAATTTACGGCCGTAGTGTAGGTGCGAAGCACCGAAACGAAGGTCCAGTGAGCGCAGCGAACGAGGTAAGATTGCTTTGTTAAGTTTTGGTTAGATTAAAGCCCTAACCAAAATAAATAGGACCGAAACAATTGCAACTACCCACGCAATTTTACTAAGTAAAAAAATAAGAACACCAAAAATAGTAGCAAAAGCCCAAACAGCAACGGGCCATAGAAAAAAGTAACCTAACGCACAGAAAACCACTGCGGCAATTAAGTAAGGCATAGTATTACGAAGTTTCTATTGCATGTAGTAACTCTACCAACTCTATAGCTTGAACGTCATCCCATCGGAGATAACTATCCAAAGAGCTAGTCCCAGAATCTTTGCCAAGTACACCCAGACATATTTCTTGATGATCTTGTGATGCCGAGACCCATACTTTTTCCGATTGTTGGCAAAAGTATGTAGATCCTTTAATTCCCGTTTTTTGGATTCTCTTTTTCCATGTATCTACTTTCTGCGTAGTTATCTTAATTGACATAACACCTCCTCGAAACTTAACGCCGCCTTAAGCGGTGAGTAATAGTTGGCTAAAATGTGAAACGAAGCGGAACCGAGCCAACTGTTACGAATGATCTTCCCCCGATAAAGTAGACACCGGTTACGCTTCCTTTGCTCTGCCTTCGTATTCTACTGGACTTAAGTATTTTAAACTTGAGTGCAGTCTAAAACGATTATAAAAATGCTGCACATAACCTGCTACTTTATCTCTCAAATCCCACTCACTTGTAAAGTGATTCGATTTAATGAGTTCTCCTTTTAAGGTATGAAAAAACGATTCCATTTCTGCGTTGTCTGTACAATGCCCTGGTCGATTCATACTCGGTGTTACGCCGTACTTACTTAACAGTGATTGAACTTCATGAGCTCTGTACTCAGCGCCTCTGTCAGTGTGAAACACCAATCCAGCCTGTGGCTTTCTATTTCTAAAAGCCATGTGCAACGACGCCATCGTTACTGCTGTTGTTTTACGGTGATTCATCGACCAACCAATCACTTTTCGTGAATAGAGGTCGATAACCACTGCTAGGTATAACCAACGATTACCTTGACGAATATAGGTTAAGTCTCCTGCCCATTGTTCGTTAACAGCAGTTGGTTTTGGCATATCTTTGCGAATATTTTTTATCGATTGATAGAATCGATGTAGCTTAGCCATTTTAATGTAAACCCTTGAACAACGGGCTTTAAGGCCGCGCTCTCTCTCATCAACCTCGCCACGCGTTTTTTGCTGGTGTGGATACCTGCTCGCTTTAATTCTGCATGGACGCGAGGACTGCCATAAGTCTCTCTGCTCTTTGTAAATATCTTCTCTATCCGATAGGCGAGTTGCTTATCAACGAGCCAGTGGCGGCTCACTTTTCGTTTACAGAAGGCATAGTAACCAGAGCGAGACACCTTAAGAAACTGACACATCATGGTGATGGGAAAGCGTTGCTTATAATGGCTTATGAATCGGAATCTCGTCGACTTTCCTCCGCGACGAATCGTTGCCACTTTTTTAGCAAATCATTCTCCAGTTCAAGTTGTTTTACTTTCTTTTGAAGCTCAGCAATTTTTTCATTTTCAGAAAGATTCATGGGTTTGCTTAGTTTTTTCCGTCTTCTATCAGACATGATTTTCCCCTCGCGATAATCCTTTCGCCACCGAGATAACATGAACGGATGAATGTCGAGTGACTCTGCAACTCCTTTAACTGTAGCACCTGCCAAGTGGGTTAATTTAACGGCGGTTGCTTTGAATTCAGTTGTGTATTGCTGAGTTTTTTTACCTGTTTTATAAGCTGGCATAAACACCTCATCTTGTTTGAGTGAAGTGTCTACTGAATCGGATCAACTACAATGTTCCGTTTAAAGTTCTGGTTAGTAATAATTGGAACTAAACTAACGAGTAAGATATTTATTCTATTACCCTATAAGAACTAATTCCTGATCACCATGATAATAGCTATAGGACTCCTAACTCCCCCCTAATTTTCATTTTCCAAATTTCTCCGTCGCGACCAAAAAAAACTTTGGGGTTATTTGACACATCTTTAAAAGGTAAGTCTTTTGATGATTTAATTTTTACTTTGTCTTCAAAGTTAGGACTGCATAAATAAAATCCATCATTAAATCCTCTAACATTTAATATGTCACTCTTTGTTGTTTCTGCTAATGTAAAGTTAACGATTTCAGTAATGGGTTCCTTAACTTCATTTGATAAACCAACATTAAACAACTCAACCCATTTAAGTGTTGTATCTGAACACTTCAACTCAATATCTAATGCATATTTATTTAGTAAATCCAATAACTTTGATTTATTAACGCCTTTGGTTTTGTCATTTAAGACATTACTCAAATCTAAAGCTGCAACTCTTGACTTTATTCCAGCCAAGTAAATCTGAATAGCATCCATATTTGGAACACCTATTTCACAATATAAAGCCAACTCTTCTATTAATTCAGCTTCATCCTCTAAATCTAAATCATATAATTTTCTGACAATTGCATTAATCGCCCAAGGCAATGTCATCGAAAAATAAGAAACACAAATTTCCTGACCATTTTCAAAATCTGTTATTTCGGAAAGTGGTGCTGCACTAAACCACTTCTTACGAACCTTATTTATTTCTTCCTCATCAAAAGCATGTTTAAAAGAAACTGTAGGCATTTGTTGAATCAAGTTTTCAACGCCTTTTGAAAGTTCAATGAGGTTACTAACATCTTTGTCTGAGTCATTATATAAAGCAGTTATTTCTTTTATATGCTCTATATAATTATCTAATACTGACGAAGAGCTTAATGGTATTCCAGACTTTACGATGCCTTCCCAATTTGAAGGATCGCCAGCCATTTTAATTACTGCTTTATTTCTACTTTTAAGAAATTCAATTACCTTATCTTGCGATACGTCTTCATCTTTCTCTGCCTGAATATGAGCAAGAGAACAACGAAACACATCATCTATCCAACTTGAAGGATCTGCACTTAGGGATGCATTATTCTTGTAATCTAAAGCAAGTAATGTGTCATCGAGCCAATCAAAAATCTCTATAAAGCTAGAGGAATAATCGTTATTCCCTTCTTTTAATCTTGAAAAATCATTATCAGCTACCAATTCTAATAACAAATCAAAACTAACCTTACATCTAGCTGCAACATTTTTTAACGTCTTAATCATAGCCAATAGACCACTTTGTGCGTGTTCCATTTTAGAAAAATCAAAATATGATGCACAAAGTTGAAGATCTCTCTCTTTGCTCCAATTTGTTTCATCTATACAGTATAAAACTTTACCTTCAATATCAGAAAAAGCTCGTCCTGCTCGACCTGCAATATTCCAAAAATCTTTTGAGCCTATTCTTCTTTCTTCTTGATGATTCATAAATACATCAGAAAATATCACCGTAGATATACCAATATTTACACCTTGTCCAAGACTAGAAGTAGAAACAATTACTTTTACCTTCTCCGAACGCATTAATTGCTCTATTAGGACTCTAACTTCTGTTGGTAACTTTCCAAAATGGCAAAGAACGCCGTATTCAGCTAACTTAAATATCTCTTCAACTCCAGCTTCACAGCAAGCTAGTTTGAACGTCTCAAGAAGGTTTACATTTCGATAGCTATGCTTTTTAGCTGTCCCACCCATTGCTTTAAGTACTCTTCGAGCACTAGTCAGAACATACCGAGCCTGTGCTACAAATAACAATACAGTCCCTGATTGAGATAGCTTTAAAGCTAATGAAGCTATACCCTCACTTTTAACGTCTGGGAAATATTTTGTTCTTGCTTTTGGCGGAAGAAACTTTTTAATAAAATTCTGATTAAATGATTTTGGTTCACCTAACCACTCTATATTTATATTTTTAGCATGCGTCCATTTTGCAATTCCAAATCTTTTGTTAGCAATTGTCTTATCTGTTTCATAGATATTATTTTCGTCATTAGAAATCCATTTCGAAATGTCTTTTGTATTAGGTAATACCGCAGACAATAAAATAATTTTTCCATCATTTTTCTTAATATGATGTTTAAGCTCTTCAATAAAAAGCTCAATTTTAATTAACCTTTCATCTGCACCAAGCAAGTGACCTTCATCTATAATTAATAAATCTATACCATTGGCTATATCTTCATCTGCTCTTATAATTGCCTTAGCTTTTTCAGGCGTGGCTATAATTACATTTGAATTTTCGATCAAAGCTTTATCTAATTTACTATATTGCCCTCCCCCATATAATAATGTCGTTGTGAAACCTAATGGTGAGAACATTTTATCCATTGACTCTTCTACTTCATAAGATAATGAACGAAATGGTGCAAGGTAGAGTACTTTAGATAACGGGTTATTAACCAGAGCTTCTAAAATAGCAACTTCTGCAATTCTGGTTTTACCACTACTAGTGGGTAAACTAAGTACGATATCAGAAGAGATTTGCATAGCTTGTACAGCGTTATATTGTGCATAAAACATTTCTGTTATTGGGGGATCGTTTAAGGCTAATTGCGTCACATAATTATCAGTTATTTTATGTTCAATTAATTTAGGCAAAACATTCCAAAAGGAATATGTTTTAAACGTATTTATCAAAATAATTAATAATCGAGCAATCCACCAAGTAACAGGCTCATCATCAATAGATGATAACTGTTTTATATCATTGATGTGGTCTTGAGCAACTGCGAGAAACTCTTCTTTACCCGAATAAATATACTCTAAAATCAAGTTAAGAGCTTTAGATAATATAGCTGTGTAATACTTATTATTTCTCTCCAATTCTCCCCCAAGTTGACTAATTGAATCATCTAAATATTCATCATTCAATTGAACTTTATTTATCTCATTAAGTAAGTTTTTGAAATCCTTTTTTAGAAAAAAACTAACTAAACTAATCAGTGGCGAGGTAACTTCAACTTTTTTAATAACAATAAATGATTTTGAGTATTGCGTTGCTAAGTAAAAAGACAAACTACTAATAACCAGTAAAAAATTACTATTTTCATGATTAATACTATCAGGTGAATTGATATAGTGAATAATATCTCCTGCTTTTTCAAAAGCGGCAGAAGCAATATCACTATTTTCTCCGTTCTCTCTTAAAGCACACCCAATTGAAAGATATGTGAATGCTATACTTGTTATTCTTTCATCAAGTCCTTCTGTAAAACTAGGATGATTTTCTTCAGGCTCTTTTACTTCTAGTAATATATTTTTAGCATTCGATTGAGCTATTAAGTTTTGTACAAAACTGTCACTTTCAAATTCAGCAAATAAGTTTAGTGCGTTATCTATATTCACAATTAACCCATTATCATTTTTAACGCTGCGTCAAAACTATCTTTCACTATTTGCGCGGGATTGTTTTCACTGTAGGAAACAACTACAAGGTTTTTATTCTCTGAATTTAAATGTTTCTCTATGGTTTTATATAAATTAATATCACTGTGATAAAAACCAACATAAGTGATAGGAGTTTTAGATTTGTGAAGATTAGAAATCAGGTTATCAATTTCATCTGCTAAACCGATTTCTCCCATTCCTTCTAACCTATCGCAAACAAAAGTTAAGGAAATAGGTAAATTTTTGGTTGTTAAAGAACTAACAATGTCATCTAGAGCTTGTTTACTTTTGGTTGCCCTAAACTTGGCTTCTCCCATGATAATTTTACTCTGAACATCGCCTTTTTCAAAAAGTAAAATATCATCCCCTTTCATAGACTGCTCTACGTTAGGGTTATAATGAAGCTTATAAACTAATAACTCTAAAGCTGTGGATGCGCTTAAATACTCACCCAAAATTATTTCCCCTAAATTACCTTTTTGTGTAGTAAAAGACTTAACGGGAAAAGGCATTGTGTCATCCATATACCCCTTAAACTGATGCTTTCCTAAAATTTGCTTCTTTTTTTGTATCCGAGCTAGACGAGAGGGGGCTACATGATGTTTTAATATCCTGTTGGACAAATAATCAACAAGTGCATCATTTGCTAGTCCTTTATTGGTTAACTTTCTATGCTTCTTTCCGTCTGTTGCTGCTGTGTCTTCGCATTCAAACCAATCAAAGAAAACGCCAGAATTTGGATGTTCTCCAATTAATTTGCTTTGTTCTGACCTTTTATTAACTTTTGCCATAAATTTATTTTTCGCTACAACAATAATTGTCGCTAGCTACCTCTGCCTTTTATTGAGCTTGATGCGCTCATGTGTAGCACATCTATTGAATTACTTGCTAACGCCGCAATAAGCGGACTAAAGCAGTGGGTTATAATGTGGAGCGGAGCGAAACGTAACCCACTGTTTTAGTTCCGTTTAATTGCCTTGTTAGTTGCGTTCGTCAAATCTAGATACACTATCGCTACCCAAAAATGCATAATAGGACTTCAGTCTTTCTTTTCCGTATTCCCCTCTCAAAGGGAACATTGCTGTTGCTTGATCACCTTCATAGTCCGGAGAGCACTCTGCAATCAAGTTACTAATAAAGTACGGTGCGGAAAGTTTTTTTAAATTATATGCGTGCCAAATTGGCTGTCTAGGTAATCTACTTTGTGGATGTCCATTAGCCCAGTATCGAATGAATTTTTTATCCCCAACAGACACACAATTAATGACTCTTTTGCTGCAATTAGCAACATTAGCTTGTAGTGTTTTTAGTACTACCTCTTCTGATAACGTCCCTGCATCATAGATAAATAAGCCACACCAACAATCACTATTTAGTTCTCGAAGAGCTTCTATCTGATCACATAACTTCCCAATCACTTTATGTAATTGCTTTCCTCTAGAAATTGTAGTTTTTACTTCAATTATTGCACGTGTAGCGTCCGCTGTTACAAACTGTAAGTCGCCTTGTTTATATAGCGTTGGGAAATTACGTGATGTAATCAATACATCAATTTGACCCGAGCTTTTTTTCTGACTGGGATAGCATACGAAACCACTCCCGACACGATAGGACTCGGGAATAAACCCCGATATTACATCACGTAAGATATATTCTTTATGCTCCCCATCAGTTAGCCAATGATCACTACCAATCAGGTGCCGAATTCGATCTTGCTCTAGTTTTAGCGCATTACTAATAGCTAGTTGATAGCTTTCAAAGTTTTGTTCAATAGACATCGATACCTCATATGTGTGATAGCAACTAACACCTCACCTAAAGCATTGTGCCATAAACACTAAACTGGCTTGAAGTGAAAGCGCTGAGCGTTGTGAATCACTCTTAAATTTCTTGTCAGGTGCGTGTAACTGAGTGCACCACTTCTTCATATGCAGGGCCCTCAAAGTTAAACGTAATATGGTCATCAGGTGTTCCACTAGCATGGAAAACATTAATTTTTCCATGTGATTCAGTTGCTAGCTGTGATGAGCTGTCCTGAGGCCAAAATACAGCAATACGAAATTCATGCTCCCTGCTGTACGGGTCGGATGGTTTTACAAACGCCAACTGCACCTGAGAAAGATCGAGGATTTCGTTTTCACGCTCATAGTAAGTAATTGAATCAGTAATAACCTCTAAACCTAAGTGTTTATTTGCTGTTTCAATTAACTCCACAAGTTTCGCTACATTAATGCCAATACATATATCAGCCTTAAATAGTTCAAAAAGCTCCTTATCATGGCCTTTTTCGCTTAAGCACAGAACATGGCATCTTCTTGGCGCTTGGGAAAACGTTATAGGCTTATCTGGTACTACTTTGAATTCTCGACCTGCAATAATGACTTTAGTAATAGCATCTGGAGCAAGTTGGATAGACTTTCTTGCCTCGTCATCACTAATATTGTCATTCTCGAGTTTATCCATAGTAAACAAGTCTCGAAACCACAACCCTTTGCCCGTTTCAGCAAAGTGTTCTAAATATTGACTCTTCCCGTATAGATATTTTATCAATGATTATTCCTACTTTCCGCCAAAGCAACTAACGCCCGCATAAACTGCGTAGCAAGTTGGACGCTTTTTTGCGCCTTTGGTTTTTGCAAAAAAGCGGCCGGCTTGCGGAGTCAGATTTAATGCGATTGTTAGATTCTTACTCACTTGCGGGACCTCGCCCTTTTCGCTGATTTGGCGTGCCAGAGTCGATATTAAGTCGCTTATAGAATGGGTCATTTTTATCATAAATTTCAGTGACCTCGAAGGAGTCCATACCACCATCCTGTTGCTGATTACGTAATGTTTCTAATTGCTTTCTCTCGGAGTTTCTCAAGGAATACAATTGGAATACTTGGTTATTGGAATACCCAAGTTCAGATAACCGTTCCTGAACCGATAGCCAATCAAGTGCTTCATATGTACTTTGAGGAGGTTCGCTGTTTTTCCAAGGGAACGATTTCTCAGCAGCAAAGCGCCAATTATACCTAAAGGCTTCCCCCGCAATTTCCCCTAAGAAAATACCTACTGCAATAATGGCTAGAGCCGAACCTACGTAACCTTTAAAGGCTTGCTTATCTTCCGTGTCAATGAAATATTTCCCACCAAATACCGCGCCAGCTAAACCTATAGCTGCCGTGAGAAATGCTCCTACGACAGGTGAGTTTGACGCACCTATCAAGTAGCCAAAAACTAGCGATACTGCGAAGAACCCAGTGAATAACATTCATACCTCCAAGTAAATCTAACGCCTTGCTAAGCGGACTAAAATTGTGGGTTAAAATGTGTAGCGAAGCGAAACGTAACCCACTGTTTTAGTTCCGTTTAAGCAACTTGTTGAACGAAGCCGCTCTGCGGCAGAGTGCATAGCAGCAGATATCTCATACTCAATATTACGCGGCCAATCGGTCGTGATTAACCGGAGTATGCAGCATGAACCCTAGCCAACAACATCGTTATAATGCTTTATATAAACAACACCTTACCAATTTAACCTTACAAGGGAAACGCCCAGCTACCATTGATGCGTATTCACGTGCGGTACGTCGTATTTCTGCCCACTTTGACCGCTGCCCAGACACCTTAAGCACCGCTGATTTAAAGGCCTATTTTGCTCAACTGATTAGCAGCCATTCCTGGAGCACCGTGAAGTTAGACCGCAATGGCTTGCAGTTCTTTTATCGCTACACCCTCGATAAACAATGGCAGTGGTTAAACATTGTAAAACCCCCTCAAGTGAAACGCTTACCCGATATCTTAAGCCCTGCGCAAGTAGGCTTAGTGATTAGCATGACTCAACAACCCCGCTATCAAGTCTTCTTCTTGGTGTTGTATTCCATGGGGCTGCGCTTGAGCGAGGGCTTACAGTTAACCATTCATGATATTGACAGTCAGGCCATGCACGTCCATGTGCGTGATGCTAAAGGCGGTAAAGACCGCTTAGTGCCCATGCCGCATCGCACCCTTCAGGTTTTACGTGCCCACTGGCAAAGCCATCGGCATGCGCGTTTGTTATTTCCGCGCCAAGGTAAACAGGTGGATGTGCCTATGGATAAAGGCGGTGTACAAAAAGCCTTGAAGCGGGTATTGCGCGATTGCGGTATTCATAAACCCATTAGTCCTCACTCGCTGCGCCATTGTTATGCCACCCATCTGCTTGAGCAAGGCTTGGATTTACGCTCCTTGCAACACTTGCTGGGGCACGCCAGTTTAAACACCACCGCGCGCTATACCCAGTTGACCCAAGTGAAACAATTAGATGCGTCAAGGGCGGTGAATACACTCACCGACTCTCTCACCTTAATGTGGCCGTAGCCATGAGCACCTTTATTGATTTACTTCACCAACATGGGGCCAAGCTTGCCCCGCTTTTAGGGGCGGATGCTAAACGGGCAATGTATGCCATGCTGCGCTGTAAAACTGAGCAACAAGGTCAGAGCCATTGGCAGTGTGAGCATTGCCCCCATCATGACCAATTGACGCTTTCTTGCGGCCACAGGCATTGCCCGCAGTGCCAACATCATTGCACCACTGGCTGGTTAACTCGCCAACAACATAAGCTGCTACCCACTACTTACTTTATGGTGACCTTTACCCTGCCTTATGAGCTAAGGGCTTTAGCCCGCGTGCAGTCTAAAGCCTTATACCAAATCATGTTCAAGGTGGCATCAAGCCTGTTAAAGGACTTTGCCAAACGCCAGAACAAGGGCGAATTAGGCTTTACCGCGGTACTGCATACCCATAGCCGCCAGCGTAATCTGCATCCTCATTTACATGTATTGGTGGCCGGCGGGCGCTATCACGTTGCTAAGCAGCAGTGGCATCACACCAACAAGCAGTACTTGTTTAACGCCTTTGCGCTGGCCAAGGTATGGCGAGGGAGAATGCTGGATGCGATTAACCACCACAAGGCGCTGCCTCTGCCCAAGGCGATACCCGCTAAGTGGGTGGTAGATTGTCGCAACGTAGGTTTTGGACTGCCCGCGCTACAGTACTTATCTCGCTACTTGTATCGCGGTGTATTACCCGATAACGACATCATCAGTACCCATAACGGCCAAGTGAGTTTTAGGTATCAAGATAGCCAAAGCCACACCACCAAAATCCGCACCCTGCCTACCTTGCAATTCTTAAAGCTTATCTTGCAGCATGTATTACCCAAGGGCTTACAGCGGGTGAGAGATTATGGTTTCTTACGGGGCAACGCCAAACAGGTATTGCGGCGCATTCAGTTACTACTGCGAGTGCCTCAACGCGTTAACCTCACCGCGCTCCAAACCGACAACAACAGCGCGACCCGGCCATGCCCTTGCTGCCAACACCCCATGCACTGCACAGGCATTAGTCGAACGAGCTAGCCGAAAGGCGAACAGTATAAGGAGAATGGCAGGGCTTAACATGAGGATGAAAATACACACAAAATAACAACTTAGCACTACGCCAAACGGGTAAGGGCTTAACGCCGTTGACCCCGTCTTAGCCAAACTCGCCTTGCGAAAACTAACAAGGCCTTGGCCCCGCCAACATCAACACCGTTATTTACTATAGAAGGGAGCATCGGGCTTGTTCAACACCCGAATAAGGTGTCGGCTGCGCGACACCTATTCTTATTCGTTAACTGCCTTTTAATTTGGTTATGTCGATAGTTTTAACTTCAAGATCTGGCTTTTCAATTAAATTAGTATCTATAAATGCAGGTAAACCAATCTCACCTTGCCCATGAACCCAAACAAAAAGTTCAAGCCCCGTTATTGTTGGATGTATCACAAATGCGTATTGATCAACTTCAATTTTTTGTTTATTTAATTCATCAGGATTTTGTAGGGCAAAATGGTCCCCGATTAAATCTGATTTAGCTAAACCAGATAAAGCATGAGCAATAAATGGCATTTTATTTTGGTCGGGATCATTCGCAAATGTATCTTCATAACATTTTATGGGGACCACTAGAGTCAATTTAGCCCTATCGACATTACTATTTAAATCAAGTGTTAAGCTTTTTGCATGATGCCACATGAGATAGTAAAAAAAATAATGACATTTAATTTGATAGCTAGACATAGATTTAACTATCTGTGAGTAATATACACCTCGGTCATCTACACCATCTTCAGTTCTTGCTGAAGCTAAGACACCACCAAAGTACTCCGCAAGTAACTCATCTTCACTAAATCTTGCTTCATCGTAAACGTGTTTCATCACTCTCGGGTTTACAGTCCCAGGCGATTCTATTTTGGCACCACATTTTTTTTCTGCTTTTTTAAATACAGACGCAATATTATTTTGGCTTTTTTCTACTAGGTTTTTCATTTCACCGCCTAAATACTCGGCAGTTGGCCCTAATAGCTTTGAAACACCATCTTTCGAAAGATATGCGGCTACAGCCGCACCACCTATTGTCATCGGATCTGGCACAATTTCTCCTTGGCAGTTAACGCCTCAATCAGAGGCAAAAAAACAGTTGGTTAAAATAAGCGACGCAGGAGCAAAACCAACTGTTTTTTGTCCTGCTGAATTGACTTGTTAGGCAAATCACAACGTCCCAACTAGATGTAAAATGGATTCAAATGCACTTCTTGATATTTCAACTGCATCTCCTCTGGTATTCATTGAGGACCGCACAGAATCAACAAAGGCTACTGTCTCAGCTTTTTCATCAGTAAAAAGTTTACGATCTAATTTTGTACCCACCGGACAAGTCCAGTTGTATTCAAAATGATCACCATTAGGCTTATTAAAAGTGATGAATTGGGTATAGTTTTTTTGTTCTGGTAGTTTTTCTGATGTTTCCAACCATTTTTCATCAAATCCATGATATGGTGATTTTGTGGTGTAGTTTAAGTGATAGCCTTTGTTCACTTTTCTAATATCAATTAAGTTAATAGCCCATGATATTTGGTCATTCTGAAGGAAGCCACCTCTACTCTTTTTATACTTTGTGTTGGGCTTAGCTCCATAAGGATATACGGCTCGACCAGGTTCACAGTGGTCGAAACGAACGAAAACAACATAATCCCCATCAAGAATGTTCATTATATTTTTAGGATTATTGTTGTCTCTAAACGCCCAAATATCCTGTGGTTTACCATGATGTAAATAATGCTCTTCTGATGCACTAACAATGCAAACCACCCAAAATTTTTCACCACTAAGCCGTGATGGTTTACTTCCAGTTTTATTAGCTAACGCTTGAGATACAATTCCATATGATTTTTTAGTAAACCACTTTTTAAATTCTTCAGGACATAAGTAAACAGTTGGTATTTGATTGTCGCCAACAAATTTTGGTGAGTAATCTTCATCTTGTAAAGCAACGACAAAACCTTTTGATAATCTCCCATCGTAATGAGGAAATCGCTCTGGTTGCTTTTCAAAGTCTCTTACATTCCATTTTAACTCAATGTTTAACTTTGAAAGGCTTGTACTTGGCATTGGATAGAGAACAAAATCAGTTATATGAGCCCCTCCATCAGTTTTTTCACCGACTCTTACTTCAGGGTTCAATCCTTTCACAGCATTAGTTGCCGCATACTCTAAATATTTCTCAGGTAATAATTTTTTTCGTAATGGAGCGTCAGCCAACATAAAGCATTCAAAATAAAATTGCTGTAATACTTTTTCATCGATTAGCTTTTTCGAATTATAGAACACTGAACTTCCTTTGTTTGCCTAACGCTAAGTAGGCCGCACGTGCGGTCTATCCCATTCAATGAGCGCGCGTCCTATCACAAAAAACATGATCTTCATCACGTTCGCTCATCAATTTATGATTTGATATTAACCCATTGTCTACCTTAGTTTTTTACTTGGAATCAATCAATCGTCGATCCATTTCTATCATTGATTGCTTTGACAAATGACGCAAACGAAACTACAAATACTGTATATATATACAGCTTAAAAGTGCGCAACATGTCAAACACACCATTGCGGCTCCAGCAGCGATTTAGAAATACGATTTATCAGCACCATTACAGTATTCGCACCGAGCAAACCTATTGGCATTGGATAAAGCGTTTTTTGTATTTTAATCACAAGCAGCACCCAGCAAAGCTCGGAGCTGCTGATATTGAACGATTTCTAACTCACCTAGCGGTCGATAGGCAGGTCGCTCCGGCTACTCAAAACATCGCGTTTAATGCCTTAATGTTTCTCTATAACAAAGTTCTACGTATCGAAATGATTGGAATTCAGGCGAAACGCGCGAAAAAACGAGTCAAAATTCCCGTAGTTTTTACTCGAGGTGAAGTGAGCCAAGTGATTTCGAATTTACCCGCGGATTATCAGATCATGGCTTCACTGCTTTACGGGTCGGGACTAAGACTCAGTGAATGCTTGAGATTACGGATTAAAGACTTAGATTTTGATCAAAATACAATCACCGTACGGCAAGGCAAAGGAAATAAAGATCGCGTGACTTTGTTACCCCCTAACTTGATCCCAAAGCTTCTCGATAACATTCTCCAGAGCAAAAGTGTTTTTGCCCACGATATGAGTCTAAATTATGCTGGAACGACGATGCCTTACGCGTTAGCCCGTAAGTATCCACATTCTCAACGGTCGTTTTCTTGGCAGTTTTTGTTTCCGTCGACTCGCCTGTGTATCGACGCTAGAACAGGTGAGCTCAAACGCCATCATATTCATCATAGTGTTCTCCAAAAAGCAGTCACCAAAGCCGTGCGTAATGCCGGTATAAATAAGCCTGCAAGTTGCCATACCTTTAGGCACAGTTTTGCCACCCACTTATTAGAACAAGGGACGGATTTAAGAACTATACAAGAATTACTTGGCCATCAGGATGTAACAACGACTGAGATTTACACGCATGTTATCGGTCGTCATACCACGGGCGTCAAAAGCCCCTTAGAGGGCTTGGTTCAAGCTGCAAAATAGATGACTTATTAAAAGAGCATCAAGGCGCTTATGCATTCTAGTTGGCGATTAAACTTGGCTCGTAAAATCAGATTCAAAACCATTAGTTTTGGTATGGAAAGAGCAGTGGGAAATTTTGCTGTTCGCAAGAAGGCCTAACGCGTTTTGGGGCAATTTCGAGTTACGGATGGAAGCCACAAAATGTTGAGAACCTGGTATGTGTCTAGGATTCTCAGGCTTCATCACAGAGAACTGTAAGATTTGAAACTGCTAGCACCTCATAACAGTCAGAGAACTGTAAGATTTGAAACTGCTAGCACCTCATAGCAGTCAGAGAACTGACTTCTAGTGGATTCTACTCTCCAGATTTCAGTGTCCCTTGATATTTTACTGCTGACCGGTGAATAGTGATCATATTCACTATAAGTTATTAACTGATCTGGCTCGTAGTAGAAACACTGCTGTTTATCTAGCTTTCTTGCATAATCACGTGCAATCATTCGGCGATGAGCTTGCTTGATCTCCATTTCTTCGCTCTCTAATCCAAACAATGACAACATAAACTCTACGAACTCCATCAGCTTTTTAAGCTTAACAATCTCGTACTTTTCTTTACCAGTTTTATATATGAAGTCGACATATGGATTATTATTTATACTGCGAACTCGGTAGGGGGAGCGCTTGGTTTTTAGTCGTTTAAATTGCTTGGCCGTAAGCTTAAAACTAAATGTGAATTGTCCCGGGTCTTTAGCTAGACCCAACGCAAAATTGTCACGCTCTGGGTTGTAACTTATGCCTTCGTTACTCAGCAGTTTACCCCAAGTAAAGCGAGTAGCTTTGACTTTGCTTCCGCTAACCCAAGTACCATTTTTGCCGGTCTTGAATTTAATACCTTCGGGTTTACCGTTCTTGCCTTCTTTCACTGCTACAAATACGTTCACTTTAGCGAGCCTCATTACTAAGTCAGTCATGGTTTTGGGGCGACCAAAGCGCTTGTAAGCTTCTTTAAACCTTGCCCTGATAATAGCCGCCTCATCTCTTTTTATGGCGTTTAAACGACCTCCAGCTACTTTAACTTCGACTTTGGTGTAGTTGTAACCAAAATTTTCGTTAGGGTTTTGTAGCTTCCTCAATCCATATCTATTTTCTGCTCGCCTCATACTGGACCAGCCCTTTTCATAATCGTTCGCTGTCGATACTAGAGAGCGCCCCGGCTGATTTTGTACTAAACATGCAGCTATATGAGCGTGCTCTTTATCTGTGTCCATATGCACAGCAGCAGTCCATACAGTTAATCTTGAATAGCCTAAGTCGGTCATGTAATCATTGACTATTTGGTGCCATTGATCGTCTTGTAAGTGCTCACCAGGGGCCAAGGATATGACATAGTGCTTAAAGAGCTTTCGACCTTTCCCTTGGTATAGTGCAGACTGGTCTTCGAACTCTTCAATTATGTCTGAAAGATCCATTTTCCCTCCAGTCATAGGGTCAGCGCTAAATACATTTCCACCAATATGGCGTACTTGAGAGACCTCGTGCTCGTGGGCATCTCCGCGGTAAATGTAGAAAAGAGTAGAGGCGATAGTGTCTCGAGTTTCTTTTGGGTTGTGAGTTGCCATAGTTATAACTCCTCACTAATCTTGACTGTTTTACTTTTTGAAGGTTTAAGCTCTCTACGTATAGCTTGTATAACATTCATTGCTATTAGTAGTTGTTTCATATAAACATTCATAATTTGAGGACCCGCAATATGCAATGCTTTAGTTGCTTGATTTACGTTGTTGCCGAGACTCATCAGCTCAGCAACTAAAGCTGCATTAACTTGTGACTGCTCGATAAATATAAAGCCACCTTTGCTTATGCTTTCGACTGTAGCGTCATGAACAAAGCGCGAGACTTGCGTGTAACCTGCATTTTTTGCTTGATTTTTAAAGAATGCATATTCAGATTTAGTACAGCTAAATTTAATAACTTTACTACGTTTTTCTTCGTCGCTTAATCGTGGACGACCTCCAACTTTTGTTCTATTTTCGTTCATGTTTTAATTCCTCGTGCTTTTAGCATCTTTTTATTATGTCGCGCAGAACCCCCGAGGGTTTGAGCATCCAGTTTAGTTGTTAGTATGAAAAACCGATGGCGCAGCCTATTAAGGTTTTTTGGTGCTATAAAACATTGCTGGCGGTCATTTACTAAAAACTTAAGTTGAAATCTGTCGTTTCAATCTTTAATAAATTTATTATCTACTTTAATGATCAACAGTAACAGGATTTATTGCATGTATGCTTGAAAGTATTTATATGTCAATTGGACAAAAGTGAAAAAAATATTATGAATATAGTTTTAAGTACTAGTTGAATTTAACAACTTCCACACGTGTTACTTCAACTGCCGTACGTGGAAGTTTTTTGGCCGAACATCCACAGGCAATAAGTGTGAAACATCCAACTTTACAATTACCTTGTAGTACTTTAATGCGACCATCTTTTAACATAAATAATCGAAATTTGTTTCGCAAAGCATTAGTGCGAGAGATGAACTTCTTGACTCTTTCACACTCTAGAACAAACTAAATCAAACATAAAAAAGAACTAGGGACTAAGGAAATTCTTTGCGTAGCCGAAATTATTGTTGAATTAAAATACATTGCTACGCTAAATAAGTATCCATATTGCTACCCATTTACAACCAGACTATATGAAAAAAGAGTTTCAACAGATCAATTCGCACCTTTTTATAGAAAACCTACCACTATAATTATCCAATTTTTTGGGGTTCCAGCTAGGTTATCGACGTACTGATTCTATTATGCTATGAAAGTGTTGGCCTAACTAATTAAGCAATTTTCATTGTTAAAATTAGCAATTCACTATTAACTGGATTTCTACTTGCTGCGCAGCGGCAAGGCCACTGTCAAAATGTTTTGTTCATGGCCTGCTTCGTTCCTCGCAGAAAAAAACCAGTCAAGATCAAATAATACAAATTGAGCTTAAGAAGTAGATGGACGTTCTTATCCATTTTATTTGTTCTCAATTATAAGAGGAGTGCACTTTTTCAGAAATTTACAGTAACTTTTTTCACAAACTCTAAAAAAAGTATTATATTCCAAAAAAAAGGTATGCTTCGGTCATTTATACCATAGAGTTTCAAGTGTAATCATTGCGTTTTTCGCAAAAAACCGAGCTGCTAGCACCTCATAGCAGCTGGCATAATGTGAGAGCTGATACTGCTAGTAAGACTGAACGAAGTGAAAACTAAACTGGTAAGGTCTGCAAAGCTTAGACTCATTTTAGGTTCTCAAGACATTGTAGCTTCCATTCGTCATTCGAAACTGTTCAGGGTTGGGTTAGGTAACTCACTTTTGCCCCAAAGTTTGTTACGCCCTCTTACGAACTACACGGTTACACACGGCTTTTTTCATACCAAAACTAATTGTTTTGAATCTCGACTTTGCTAGTTGGTAACGACGGAATCTTGGGATTAGTTTAGCTTCCAAGGTTTGCGCACTTTTTAACTGTGCATCTTTACAGCATTCCTGGTGTCATTTGCGTCATTTGTCAAAGCAATCAATGAAAGCTTTGGATCGACGATTGATTGATACCGAGTAAAAAACTAAGGTAGACAATGGGTTAATATCAAATCATTAATTGATGAGCGAATGTGATAAAGGTCATGTTTTTTGAGATAGGCCGCACGTGCGGCCTACTTAGCGTTAGGCGAAATAGGTAACACCACACAGATGCGTATAAAGCGGAGGTTATTCATTCCAGTACTTGCTTTTCTAATCTTACTAGGATTGGTTATGGCTTTTGATAAAAAATTTCTTTCACTTTCAGAGATGAGAAGCAATTTCGCATTTGCTATCTATATTTATTTTCCAACCCTAATTTTTGCATTCGTTGGTACATTACAATTTCTTCGAGGGCGAAATTGGCCAATCGTAGCTTTCACGGCGGGCTTGTTTGGAACCGCCATATTCCATCAATGTGTCGTTGGTTTTTCCTACGGAAATCCTGGATATATGGTGCCAGGAGGCCACATAGTTGCTCCACTAGTGAGTATTGTCGCCTACTTATTCACTTTTCTTATAGCCTGGGGGATCACCAGAGTATTACAGAGAAAGCGCAGGAGCAATTCTCAAATTGATGAAAACCTTGTGTAAATACAGTCTCAACATTTCGCCTAACAAACGCATGCAGTCTGACTTTTCTGCCGGCTACGCCGTCAAAAAAGCCGCTGATGCGAGGCGTTAGAAGTCAAAATGAGTAAATGGAAATTACAGCACTTCAAAAGTAGAAAGACATCACCGATAAGTTATTGGATTCATAAAGGTGTCAACGAAGAAGAAACTGGCTATAGCTGGTGCACAGAGTATGAACCGCCTTTTCCTGAAAAAGATCCGACCAAAGGATATCCATATTTAACTGTTTCAGTTCAGGGGTTCGAAATTGAATTTGCTTCGTTATTGGAAATTGAGCACTTCCTTAGCGTAATGGAACAAAAGAACCTTCCAACGACCTTAGCCCTTTCTGAACTGAGGGGGACTGGATATGGACCCAATAACCATTGGCTCAGTCGTTTTCCAGCGCACCTGAAGTCTTGGGTTAAAAGAGAAAAAATCATTACAGCCGTTAAAAAAGCAAAAACGTCCGTGGAAGTTTCAGGAAATGACTTCTAACAAGTGCATAATGGTGTTCATAAATTCACTGGGACAAATTCTCGTTGGCTGGCGCTTCGCGCAGTATAGCCAACTCGTATTTGCCCCATATGCAAAGCGTTAACACCAACTGTTCCATACTTTCGCTAATCCGAAACACCATTGAATAAGTCATCACCCAAACACGCTTTTGTCCAATTATTAGTTACACCATATAGATGAGATTCGTTGTTAACACAGGTAGGCTTAGCTAACGTTTGTTATGCTAATGAGCTTTAACTAATTGAAACGAAAATAGACTACTAACCGACGAAAAAGTGGGTTATTTCGAAAGGGCCAAGAATAAGATTCACCAATAGCCAGAAATAACAAAGGCTCCTTCTAGGGAGCCTCGCCAAGAAACAATCTTGGATCCAGAACATCATTACCGGGCACAGCCTCGACCTCTAAGAGGTTACGTGATGTCATGCCAAAAGCATGTCTGCTACATCAGCAGTTGAGTGTACTCTCTCAAGAGCATTCGTCAACCACAAACAATATGGTAAACCGTCGAAAAACTGTAAACACCGCTATGGAGTTAAATCTTGAAGCACAACGGTGTTATTGACATCACTTCCGGAACTTAACAACTGATGCCTAAGGCCGCTGTACTCTTTTTGACATAAACTTGAAAAACAAGACGGCAACAACATACGCCGTTAGTACTAGGGCAACAATTTCCATTGTCATAGTCCCCCCGATAAACGCAAGTGTCGCTCTCGTAGCTGCTGCTCCTGATAACGCTGCAATTGCAGTTCCCGTTGATGCGATACCGTACAAAGCCGCCAACTTAAATACAGCAACACTCGCTAACCAGCCAACCGCTGCGGAAGTGACAACGATAAATGCTTTACGTAAAGGAAGTGTTTTAGGTGAATCATTGTTCGAATTGCAAAAAGGTTATTTTCTCATATAGGGTACTCTTTAACGTTTGCTCTCCTTGCCTGTGTTTATATCTTTAGAATTTATCAATATTTATATCGGTTGGTAGGGTTCGGACTTATAGGACTTTACCTAGAAAAGCCAAATCAGCTAACTGGTAAAGCCTGAGATGCAAATAAAAAACTGGGGGTGAAGGAGCATATTTAGGTGCTGCATGGGGTTTTATATTGATATTTAAGTCATTATAATTTAGCGTACTTGCTTCTTAATTACGACAAGGATGTATTATGCCCCTTGAGCAACGGGTCTATCCTCACCCAACAAGACCGAGTAATCCTAATGCGCTAGAGCTGGCGATTTATCAGTTTGAATTAAAAGCTAAGAAGTTTCATGATGCCAAGCTTGCTGGAGTCCCAGCTTCTAGTGAAGAGGAAAAAGCGCTACTTGAGAAAATGACTCGAGATTATGAGCATCTCGAGGCTGAAAAAAGCCGAATCACCAGCCTCGTTATTGCTCAGGAGTCATTAAAGGCTTATCGAGAGGCATGTTCTAGCGCCTCGTTAAAAGACTTAAAAGAAGAAGCTCATCATCCTACTGACCGCTTGGCAAGGCACCTCGCATCCGTGGGTGAGCCGAAACCTACTAAGCAGCATGAGCCACACCACATTGTGTGTGGTAAAGGGAAATTCTTACGCTCAAGAATGATGCGGGCGCGATTAAACCTCCACCTTAATGGCATTGGTATTAATGACCCCACGAATGGCGTCTGGATGATTAACTTCCAAAAGAACAAACCTGAAGATTGGGCCACGCCATCAACGCCATCGCATCGCGGTATTCATCGTTACAATTATGAGACGTGGATTACGCGCCACCTTGGCCAAACGAGCCTGCAAAAAGATATTTTTGAACGTCGCTTACGTCATATCAAAAATCAGATAAAATCAGGCTCATTGCCTGCTCAGGTTCTCGCACCGAAAGATACATCGTGGAAAGGAATTTAATGACGACCTATCAACTGAAAGCGCCGACGGGATCTTATGAAGTATTAGATCTCGATGACTTCACGTTAGCTGAGCAACTCGGCAATGAAGGACTCGTTGAGACATTGATGTCAGCGTCAATGAATAACACGCCTTTGTCTCCCCTCTGGCATGCCAATATTGCTTGTTCGTATTTTAGCGACGCGAAAGCTCAAGCCTATGATATTTCGATTTCTGGCAGTTTTTTGGTATTGAATCAAACTGCATTGAAGGTGCTGAAACCACAACTTGAAAGCTTTGGTGAGTTTTTGCCTATTAGTGTTGAAGGCGACGCTTATGTTCTGTTTAACTGCTTAACATTTGGCAAAGAACAGAAATCGCTTTGTCTTACGCGCTATCTTGAAGGGATTGAGGACGGCATTGATTCTCTGGTATTTGATGAAAGCGATGTGCAGGATAAGCTGATATTCAAGTCGAAGCTTCAAGGTGCCTCCTCGTTCTACTGTAACGAAGCATTTAAGGCACTGCTAGCAGAGCATTCGTTATCAGGGGTTACGTTTGACGAAGAGCTGTTAGAGCCTTTTTAGCTGCCATCATTGACTAATTAGTAAGGCAAGCCCAAAGGAGTCAGTATTGTCTAAAGAATCTAGAACGAGTTTTGTGAATCGGGTTATGGGCCTAAATTTAGGCGCGACACAAGGAAAATACTCGTACTGTAATGATACGAAAAAACAGGTTCTTTTTAGTTTGGACTTATCTAATGGGGAAGATAGCGACCTGATTCTTAGCCCTAATTGGGCTCCCAAAGGTTACGCCCACTCTCTTAAGCATATTGATAAAGTGATAAATGAAGGGTACGAACTTTTCATTTTTAAAACGCGAACACGCCAAAACAATAAAGGCCAAACGGTTGCTGATGGGTTTGAACCATCGATAGAGAAAAGAGAATTGGTTGTCGATGGAGATGAGTTTAGAGCGGTGCCTCTAGAGGTCTCTTATGAGATATTTGAAAAAAGCTTCAGAGAAAAAGTTAATCAATCATCTACGTCTTCTGCTGAGCTGCGTCGAAAACGTTTAAAAACAGCAACGCTTAAGCCAAAGAAAAGAATGGTATTGACGGCGGTTTACGATAGAAACCCTGATGTTGTCGCTGAGGTTCTATACAATGCAAAAGGTATATGCGGAGGATGTTCAAGTTTAGCTCCTTTTGACCGTAAATCTGATGGTAGTCCGTACCTAGAGGTTCACCATAAAAAACCTCTAGCTAAGGGCGGTGATGATAGTGTTGTTAACGCAATAGCTTTGTGTCCAAACTGCCATAGAAAAGCCCACTATGGCTGACGCTCATATAGCGTTACCAACGTTTGTTTTGCGCTTTTGCTAGGTTATGGAAAATAACCATGTCTTCGATGTTTCTGGTGTGATATTAAATAACCTGACTCACAGTCATGCTGCAAAGCTTAACTGAGGTATTGCGAAGCAAGTGTAACTGCCGATTCTTTATAGATGGGAAGTGGTAAGGCCTAGTACCTCTAGATACTTTCGATGGTGAAGGTGAGTCTCGTAGGATCATTCTCGCTAAAACACAATTGGACAAAAACAAGTTAGTCGAGAACCATCAAGGGCTTAACACTCTAAATTCATTGGATATACCAAGCATCTACATACTAAAATGACCTCTATTCTCCTGCCGACAAGCAGCTGCGTTTTGAGAACTTAGAAAGTATCTATGGTTCGCAGGCCTTACCAAACTGCTAGCACCTCATAGCTGCTGGCATTATCTTGCAGTGCTTTAATGCTACTAATTTTTAACATAAACAATCGAAAGTAGTTTCGCAAAGCATTAGTGCGAGAGATGAACTTCTTGACTCTTTCACACTCTAGAACAAACTAAATCAAACATAAAAAAGAACTAGGGACTAAGAAAATTCTTTGTGTAGCCGAAGTTATTGTTGAATTAAAATACATTGCTACGCTAAATAAGTATCCATATTGCTACCCATTTACAACCAGACTATATGAAAAAAGAGTTTCAACAGATCAATTCGCACCTTTTTATAGAAAACCTACCACTATAATTATCCAATTTTTTGGGGTTCCAGCTAGGTTATCGAGGTACTGATTCTATTATGCTATGAAAGTGTTGGCCTAACTCATTAAGCAATTTTCATTGTTAAAATTAGCAATTCACTATTAACTGGATTTCTACTTGCTGCGCAGCGGCAAGGCCACTGTCAAAATGTTTTGTTCATGGCCTGCTTCGTTCCTCGCAGAAAAAAACCAGTCAAGATCAAATAATACAAATTGAGCTTAAGAAGTAGATGGACGTTCTTATCCATTTTATTTGTTCTCAATTATAAGAGGAGTGCACTTTTTCTGAAATTTACAGTAAGTTTTTATACGAAACCCAAAAAAAAGTATAATACTCCAAAATACCGGCGTAACTCAGTCATTTCAACCATGAGATTTCAAATGTAGTCATTGCGTTTCTACGCAACAAAACCAAGTAAAATTATTTGAATAGACAAAGTATGCTGTGAAAACTAACACTAGCACCTCCTCGCTGTCTGGATAATGCTGAGTTTAGAAACTGCGAGCACCATTCGTTTATCAAGGTCACTTCTAGACGCTATTGAAAGCACTACGATGAAATAGCCAGATTGTTCAATAATTTCAGAAAAACCTAAATAAATGTAGCTTTTCAAAATCAGTTAGATAGACGTGAATATTAGCAAGGGCGAATTTAAGCTGTTGTTTTATTAGCATTTTAGTATGGTCAAAATAATTTTGATTGCTATGCTACCCCAAAATAACAGTGCATCTCAAAAAGAATGCACACAAAAAAGGGGGACACAAAATGCCTACTTCTAACTCTCGAACAGCGCTACATTTTGAAGAACTAACACGTACTCAAGCACCAAAAGCTCTGAGTTCAAATAATGCAAAGAAAAACAACCTTCTTATCAAAAAATTAGAAACTGCCATTTAAATCGAAACGAAATTAACAATGACAAATCATACGAAGCGGTATGTAACCACCACACTCTTTACATCACAATGAAAACAACAGCCCACAGGGCAAAAGGCAAATACAATGAATATCGAAACTAACGCACAAACGGAACTGAGAGAAGTACTTGCACTAGCTAGCCAAAAAGGAAGAACTCGAGACGGTTCGTTCGTAATGAAGCAGCTACAACAAAAAGGTTGGAACTTTAAAACCTACATCAAATCTTCAGACATTGTAAGTAAAACCAGCCATGCATGCGGCTACCAGGGCTGCTACGGAACAGGTGTAATGCATAAAATCGCTTAACATCTTCTCTCCGCTATACGGGACTTTGTAGTCAATTATGAAACGTGAAATCAATTACAAAGAACACTCAACAGAAGCAGCGACATTCGTAGCATTAGCAAAGCAAAGGCGAAATCGCCTTTTTTGGAGATAGCCATTCCCAGTGTTCCCCCCGAAAAAAGCTCGAGTGTCACGCTAAAGCCAGTAAATGTCCTGAAATGAGCTCAAGCTACAAAGATTCATCAGTGCTAACGCTTTGCTAACCCGAGTTCACTGATGAATTTTGTGGGCTTAACGCCCTCAGAATACTCCAGTGGTAACAGGCAAAAACAAGGCGGTATTACAAAGTGTGGCAATACCCTTGCAAAGCGAATACTAATCGAAGCCGCCTGGGCATATCGCTTTGCGCCCAAAGTTTCGAGAGAGTTACTGATATGCCAGCAAGACCAACAACTGAATTTACAACAGCGTTCATGGCAAGCCCAACAACACTTATGCCGACGCTTTGCCCATAATACGACCTGACTGTTTCGTTTTAACGTCTAGATCGCTGAAAGGCAAGAAGGTTCAATCTTGTTTGAGCAACAACACCATTTTAAGATCAAAGTGAGCTAAAAAGCTGTCAATGACACAGATCACATAAACAGAATTTGTTAGCTTTGTCATTCTCGGTTCAAGTCGCTGAATTTAAATGAATATAAAAACCCTAATAAAACTTAATTAAGTGCCAATGGGTTCCTTTAAAAAATTGGTTTTGATACACTATATTTGTCGTCAAATAAAGCCTTTAGTCTTAATTTAACCCCTAAGATTTTTGTCTATCATTGTTCATCAAATCACATGATTACTAGCGTATTTGACTTAATTACAAACATCATCATCTATCTGGATTAATTCTCAGCCAGAGGCTGAGGTATAAAACAACAGTTTGAAAACAAATAGCTTTTTTTCAAGGTTAATTTTTTGCGCTATACCCATGACTCCTTCAGTCGCACTTCACCTCTGCACTATCGCTATTATCTCGTTGCGTTTTATCCATGTTGATTTTTCAACATATTCTTCTGTATATAGACGACAATAATTAAACTTAACTCGTTCTGATGCCTCAATCTATTAACCCGCTGTTCTTACGTATTTCTACTGAGCAGAAACAATTAAATAACACATCCAGATTAACGTTGACGAAATCCGTATCCCCTCCTAACACTTATATTTAGCGAATTTTTCGTTACTTCAATATGAGATGATGACCTAGCGGCAGCTGAGCAATAATCCTGAACACAACTAGCCATTTGTTATTTATTGCTAATATGGCTATTTTCACTAGGTAATATTAAGAAGGAAAAGCAAAATGGAAGACAATGGAAAGCAATTTGAGTTACTTAATCAAGAACTCGCTAAGTACTTTTCAGTGCAAGAAATAGACTACATACTTGAGTTTATCCTAAAATGGTCAGGCGACATCAGCGTCGCAAACAACTGGTTCAAGCTGGAACCGTTACCTGCGTGCGCTAATCTAACCGCAAAGCAATTGTGTGAGTCGGGACGAGCTAATAACGTTCTCGAGTACATTAAAAATATTGAACTTGATGGTTATGCCTAAATTAGCACAATATAGTCATCGGCTCACTCGCAGTAGCTCACTGACCTTACCATAGCGATTGAACCCCAAAATGAAGTACAGCTAACCGATACCTAAGAGCTTGACCCAATTAAACTCACTAATTAGGCCCCTGCTACCTTGAGGTTGATTTTGTGTAAAGCGGAATATATAATTTTTTTGTATCAGCAATAGTTGCTACTTACGTTATGTAAGTGCTGATATGCCGCTATGTTTAACATAGTCCGCGACGGACTCGTTTGTGGGTTGACGGTCACTTGGGATATATTGAAGAGCTGCAACTGTTCTTAATCCCTTCATTTTTTCGCTTTTACCGTTCATTATTAACACTAAATACTGTCTTAAATACGCCTTTGATAGCAATCTCTTGATCCGTTATCTTCTTATTACAAGTTGACTTGATAGCCCGTTATGTGTCAATTCTGAAGTCTTTTGAAAGGTTACACCAATGTCTTCGTAATTCTATCTTTTGCTGCTCATCCATGGTTTTACCTTTTATAGTGAAGTTACATTTTTACCATAAAAAGCGTCGGATGCTCTCAGGCCTTACCAAAGTTTGACTTTTAACTTGCTAAACTGAATACTAAGCTCACTCATAGTTTAGAGAAAGAGTCTTTTATGCTTGGTCCCCGTATCGTCTAATCAGATCCGTGTAGTGGCACAATAAATTTGGCCACCTAATTAGAGGTGTTCTCATGACTTATCATCAATCATAACGATCACTGCTAACATATTTTTGGACAATTTCGAGCTAGAAAATTCCACGAGTAAATTTCAGCCAATGAAGATTCTGGGCAATTCTGATTTACACCCCTGAGGCTACTCGCGCTTATCGGGTAACTTCTTAGTGTTCCAACTAGGCTCCATGTAGTAAGCCAAACGCCCTTACTCACTAAAGTACTCTCTAATGAGCAGTCGTTGCTGGTTTCTGAGACCTGATCTAGAATCCCCCTTCATGTGAGGGAGCCGTTAATTAATAACGATAACTCATACCCTTGATTGAGTACGTCAACTTGAAAGTCGTTAGTCACTTTCACGTTCTTTCTTGCGTAGTGTTCACTAAAACCGCCCAAATCTACGGTCACACTCTCACTGGAATAATAAGCAGCACCCAAACGATAACCCACATAGTTTGTATTTGGACACTAATAATGACGTCACTTGTGTATATGGCTGTTTTTCCATCACTTATTCGTTTCGATATTGGATGAGACCGTGAATTGATATAGACTCTACCTTCTTCTTTGTTGTCTCCGTAGCTCAGTTGGATAGAGCAGGTCCCTCCTAAGGACAAGGTCGCAGGTTCGACTCCTGCCGGGGACGCCACTTTCTTTTTTGTCGTTTGTATATCAATCCACAAAGTTTGCCGAATATTAGCCCTAATTACTATTTTCAAGCATAAAAACGTACTAAAGAAGGTACTATGAAAAACACAATAAAACATATTGCTTTGATTTATATGAATTATTTTTACAAAAAATGATTAACAACACCCCCCTCCTAAGTCTTAGACGTGAGTTCGAATCTCGCAGGGGACGCCAATAATTCCAGCCCATACGGCAATAATCACCAGCCACACCAAATACAAAAAACCTCGAATAACATCGAGGTTTTTGAAACACACTTAAGCTATGGCCTACCAGTGTAAAGTGAAGTTAATCGAGCTTAATGACTATAGAGCACCAGCTCCCGCCATCGCCTTACACACATAAATACTTTCCTTTAAGCCAGTTTTTGCTTGATACTGCTGCTCTACTGCTTGGCATACTTTGTCTACTAAAGCCGGCGGCATTAACGCCACAATACAACCACCAAAACCACCACCAGTCATACGTACCCCACCCTCGGCACCAATGACTTGTTTAACAATATCAACCAAGCTATCAACTTCGGGCACGGTAATCTCAAAATCATCTCGCATTGAAGCATGTGATTGCTCCATCAATACACTCAAGCTTGCCATATCATTGGCTTTTAGCGCTTCAGCCGCTGCCAGTGTACGCGCATTTTCAGTAATAACATGGCGTGCCCGCTTAGCAACAACGGGGTCTAAGGTGTCAGCTTTTTCGGCAAACAAGGCTTCACTAACATCACGTAAAGAACTAAGCCCTAAACCTTTAGCTGCGGCTTCACACTGTTGCCGGCGAGTATTGTATTCACTGTCTACCAAGCCACGTTTTTTATTCGAGTTAATAATCACCACGGCCATCTCTTCCGGCATGGCGACTGCTTTAGTGTCTAGTGAGCGGCAATCAATCAGCAGAGCATGATTGGCCTCTCCTTCGGCAGAGATCAATTGGTCCATAATGCCGCAATTACAACCTACAAAGTTATTTTCAGCTTCTTGGCCAATTAAGGCCAATTGCTGCTGAGAAACCTCTAAATTGAACAGTGTTTTAAAGGTTTGGCCTATCACTACCTCTAGTGCAGCAGAAGAACTAAGCCCTGCCCCTTGTGGCACATTACCACTGACCGCAAGATCAACACCTTTTAGTTGATAGCCTTTAGTTAATAGACAATCAATCACACCGCGTATGTAATTCACCCACATGCAGGTTTCGTCAAATTCTAGCGGCTGACTAATATCAAATTGATTGACTTGATTATCATAATCTACCGATACAACCCGCACGATGCTGTCATCGCGAGGCGAGGCAGCGACTACAGTTTGGTAATCGATGGCACAAGGCAGCACAAAACCATCGTTGTAATCAGTATGCTCGCCGATTAAATTTACCCGCCCAGGAGCCTGAATGAGTTTGGCGGGGGCTGAGCCAGTCATAGTAGTAAAGGCAGTGCTTACCTTTTCAATTAGTTGTTTTTGGCGTTGAGTCATTTGCTGCTCCCTTATTTAACTTGTTCTTTATAATGAACGTCGCTGACATTGCGTAATTTTTCAGCCGCCTGTTCTGCCGTTAAATCTCGCTGGCTTTCGGCTAGCATTTCATACCCCACCATAAATTTACGTACACTGGCAGAGCGCAATAGCGGTGGGTAGAACAAGGCATGTAACTGCCAGTGTTCAGTAGAGCTATCACCTTCTTTAAAGAAGGGCGCAAAGTGCCAGCCCATTGAATAAGGAAATGAACACTGAAATAAATTATCGTAGCGACTGGTGAGCTTTTTAATCGCAAGGGCTAAATCATCTCGCTGCTGGTTTGATAACTCGCTAATACGACGAATAGGCGCTTTAGGCAACAACATGGTTTCAAAGGGCCATGCCGCCCAGTAAGGCACCACGGCGATCCAGTGCTCGGTTTCTACAACGGTACGCGTACCATCGGCTTGCTCTTTGCTCGCATAGTCCACCAGCAAGTTACTACCATGCTGTTGGTAATAGCTACGTAAATGCTGGTCTTTACGTTCAATCTCATTAGGTAAAAAGCTATTCGCCCAAATTTGTCCATGCGGATGCGGCTGTGAACACCCCATGGTTTCCCCTTTGTTCTCAAAGGCCTGCACCCATAGATAGTCTTTACCTAACTCTTCAATTTGTTGATTCCAGGTATCAATCACACAGCGAATCGCATTAAGCGATAACTCCGGTAAGGTTTTACTGTGGTCGGGAGAGAAACAAATCACTCGACTTAAACCGCGCGCTTGCATACTTCTAAACAAGGGATCGCTTGAGGCTGGCACCTCGGGTGAATCGGTCATTAAGGCCGCAAAGTCGTTGGTAAATACATAAGTCCCTTGGTAGTGAGGGTTTTTATCACCCGAAATACGGGTATTACCGGCACACAAAAAGCAGCCTTTGTCATAACTTGGCAAAGTCGCCGTTGCAGGGGCTTCGTCTTGGCCACTCCAAGGGCGCTTGGCGCGATGCGGCGACACCAAAATCCACTGCCCTGTTAGAGGGTTATAGCGGCGATGAGGATGCTCAGTGGGGTCAAATAAATTGTTTACCATGGGTTTATTACTCCATCAAAAACGTCATTTAAACGCTCTCTAATTTCAAAGTGATTACTTATCGTAGCCATTGGGATTGTTCGACTGCCAGTTCCAGGTATCCGCTGCCATATCTTCAACACTCCGGGTCGCCTTCCAGCCCAAGACTTGCTTGGCCTTATCGGTAGCGGCCCAGCATTCGGCAATATCACCATTACGGCGAGGGCAAATGTTATAAGTGATGTCTTTACCGCAAGCTTTGCCAAAGGCATTAAGCATCTCTAATACCGAACTACCTGTGCCAGTACCTAAGTTAAAAACATGTAGACCTGCTTGTTTACCCACCTTGGTCAAGGCAGCAATATGGCCCTCGGCTAAATCCATTACGTGAATATAATCTCGAACACCGGTGCCATCTGGCGTGGGATAATCATTGCCAAATACCGATAAACTGTCTCTACGCCCCACCGCCACTTGAGCGATAAATGGCATTAAATTATTAGGGATCCCTTGCGGGTCTTCGCCCATCAAGCCACTAGGATGTGCTCCCACCGGATTAAAGTAGCGCAGCAGGGTGACACTCAAGTCTGGCGCCGCCAGTTGAATGTCTCGGTAGCATTGTTCCACCATGTATTTACTGCGACCGTAAGGATTGGTGACATCGCCAGTGGGGCTACTTTCATCAATAGGCATCACACTTGGCTCACCGTATACCGTGGCTGATGAGCTAAATACGATGCTTTTAACCCCCGCTTTACGCATAACATCAATCAGTACCAGCGAACCAACGACATTATTATCGTAATACTCATAAGGCTTTTGTACTGATTCGCCCACCGCTTTTAAGCCCGCAAAGTGGATCACAGAATCGATTTTATGCTCAACGAAAATGCGCTCCAGAATGGCGCGGTCTCGCACATCACCTTGATAATAGGCTGGCTGCTTATCGGTTAAAGATTCAATACGTGCCAATACTTCAAGCTTACTGTTACACAAATTATCCAAAATAATGGGGCTTAAGCCAGCTTCAATCATTTGTACACAGGTATGACTACCAATGTAACCCATACCGCCCGTCACCAAGACCTTGTTCATTCCTTTCTCCATTTACGCTGTAACAATCGCTAAGCGCTCATCAAACTAACACTGCTTATAACAGCCTGAATAATTATATTGAAGCACGAAAGGGTAAACGTTTCCACTTTTATGTAAACTTTACTTCTAGTAATCATTATTTTTGTGTCTCTGCGCATTATTCTGTTTGCTTAGCATCAAATGATAAACAGGTACAAACACTGCTAAATAGAGGCTTTAGTTAACTAGCAAATACACTAAACCTTGAACAAAAGGCGTAAACCCCTTAGATACTTCAGCCTCTAATTTGGTCTGAAAACCGATAATAAGGATGAAGAATTACATTTGTATTCACGGCTAAAATGGCAACGTTTACCCATCATTCTAACGGCACTAAACTCGTCCTGCCACTTGCTCAGCAATTGGGGCATTGTAAGCGTCGCCTACAGACCAGAGTAATTGAGTGTGTTGTTGGTAATTCAAAGCCGCTAAGCAGCATGAATTATCGCTTCCCATAACGTGACGAAATATTATTTCATTTTTGCTGAGCTTACACTTGTTCGCTCAATCAAAACTCCCTAAAATAGCCCGCTCAAAGTGGCAACTACTTGCCCTCATCCATTTAAAGGTAAGAATACATGCAGCACATCGTTACCTTGCTTAGCCAACAAGCTCAGCAGCAAGCCCAACAAGTGGCGCTGAAAATTTGGCGTAATCAAGCCTGGCAGTGTTTTACATGGACCGATTTTTCTCAGCAATGGACGCTAGTCGCAAAAGGTTTGGTTCGCTTAGGCCATCAACCACAACAGCGGGTGGCGATTATGTCCCCCAACATGCCTGAATGGACCATCGCCGATCTTGGCATTTTGGCAGCGCGCGGCTGTGTAGTGCCGATATACCCAACCAACACCCTCGAGCAAAGCCAATACATACTAAAAGATGCTGACTGCAAAATCCTTTTTGTAGGTCAAGCAGAGCAGGTAGAAATAGGCTTAGAGCTACTGGCTGCAGGCCATGTGGAAACCTTAATTTGCTTTGAAGACAGCGAACATACTAAGCAGCAAAATGTACTTAGCTGGAAGCAAATTCTCACATTAGGCGAAAGCGCCAACGACACAGAACTTTCAGAGCGCCAAAAACAGCTGCAAATGGATGACTTAGCCACCCTTATTTATACTTCTGGTACCACCGGCGAGCCTAAAGGGGTGATGCTTGATCACCGCAATTTTGCCGCAGCCTTTGCTATGCATGACCAACGTTTAGCGGTAAATAGTGATGATGTATCGCTGAGCTTTTTGCCACTAAGTCACGTATTTGAACGGGCTTGGACTTACTACATATTGTATCGCGGAGCGACCAATATTTACTTAGAAGACCCGGCAACAATACAACAAGCCTTACCGCGCAGTCAGCCTACGCTGATGTGCAGTGTGCCGCGCCTGTATGAAAAAATCCACTCGGCGATTCTACAGAAAGTATCAGCCGCTCCAGCGGTAAAACAAACACTGTTTAACTGGGCAATGTCGGTCGCTCAACAGCGCTTAAACGCTAAGCAGCAACAGCAAACACCCTCTATTTGGTTGAAGCTACGTTACGCCCTAGCGAACAAACTGGTATTAGCTAAGATCCGCGCCGTGTTCGGCCCAGCAAGACTACTACCCTGCTCTGGCGCGAGATTAGCTGATGATATCAATAGCTTTTTTCAATGCTTAGACGTACCGATTAACTACGGCTACGGGATGACAGAATCGACCGCTACGGTGTCTTGCTATAGCGAAACACAAAAAGCGATCAGTACTATAGGTCAGCCCTTAGAAGCCCTACAGATAAAAATATCTGATAAGGGTGAAATTTTGGTTAAAGGTGACACCGTCATGCGTGGTTACTTTAATAAACCACAAGCTACCGCCGAAACCATCGTCGATGGATGGCTACACACCGGCGACGCTGGAAATATTGATGCCCAAGGTAATCTGGTACTGACCGAGCGTATTAAAGAGTTAATGAAGACCTCTGGCGGTAAATACATTGCCCCACAGCGAGTTGAAGGCGCGTTGATTCGAGAGCCTTTGTTTGAGCAAGTCGCGATTATTGCTGACGCTCGCCACTTCGTATCGGCGCTGATTGTACCCGCCTTTGAAGCCTTAGAACTGCATGCCAAACAGTTAGGTATAAAATGGCAACACCGCAATGAGTTGTTAGAAAACGCCGAAATCAAACAACTTATCCAAGCGAGGCTTAAACAAGTACAAACCAATTTGGCGCGCTTTGAACAGGTGAAACAATTTACCCTGTTGCCACGCGAGTTTTGTATGAAACAAGGTGAACTAACGCCAACACTTAAGTTGCGCCGCGCAGTCATCGAAAGTCGCTTTGCTGAGCAAATCAGTGCCATGTATGCCGAAACTAGAACGGCATAACGAGGCCTCTAAAAACAAAAAAGACGCATAAAGCGTCTTTTTTATTTTTTGTCTTGGCTAATCTTGCCACTTAGCCCGCATATTGGCGATAGTCAGTGCGCTGACCCCATGAACGTTAGAGTATTGCCCGTTACAACACACTATCTCTAACTCAGCCTGGTACTTATTGGCAAGGTCACGATAAGCTTGCATTTCCCATTGCTGTACAAAGGTGTTCGCCACTACTACATCATGGCCTAAGGCCAATTGTTGCTCGGTTTGCTGCTGGCACCATTGATGAGCCTGAGCAATTTTATCTGGCTGATAACAGTACTCGCCCTGTTGGTTCACAAAGTACATATCGGCCTCTAGATGAACCGCATCAATAGTATTAGCCAGTGTTGATTTACCGCTCCCGGGTAAGCCGCGTATCAGCGTGAGCTTAACCACTGTGCAATCCTAAGAGACCGCTTTTAAGTGCGGCTGGCGCGGCTCTTGGCAGTATGCCAAAGGCGCTTGTTTCAATAAGCGAATCACCGCATGTTGGTCCATCGCATCACAAGCGTCATTCAGATCGCTAAACAAATCCATCAGTTCTGCCCAAGGGATAAAACTCTCATTGGCAGTGAGGATCCGTGGGTGGTCTGTAGGCCTTTCATCATCGCCCACCAGCAACTCTTCATAGAGTTTTTCGCCAGGTCTAAGCCCTGTATATTTAAGTTCAATGTCGCCGTCAGGGTTATTTTCATCGCGCACTTCTAAGCCCGATAAATGCACCATTCGCTTAGCCAGTTCGGCGATTTTCACTGGTTCGCCCATATCCAGCACAAATACCTCACCCCCTTTAGCCATAGAGCCAGCCTGAATAACCAGCTGAGCGGCCTCTGGTATGGTCATAAAATAGCGAATAATATCCGGATGGGTGATAGTAAGCGCCTCTCCTTTACGGATCTGCTCTTTAAATAAGGGGATAACCGAACCCGAAGAACCCAGCACATTACCAAAACGCACCATGCTAATGGTCGTTTGTGATTGATGGTCGGCCAAGCTTTGCATAACCAACTCGGCTAAACGTTTAGTGGCGCCCATCACATTGGTAGGGCGAACCGCTTTGTCTGTAGACACCAGGACAAACGATCTTACATTTGCTTTGATGGCTGCTTGAGCAATGTTGTAAGAGCCAAATACATTGTTACACACCCCTTCCACCACATTTTGTTCAACTAAGGGCACATGTTTATAAGCGGCAGCGTGATACACCGTATCTACATTGTTAGTTTGCATAATGCTCGTTAAGCGAGGCAGGTGTTGTACAGAGGTCATTAGAGGCACTAGCTCAATGTTAAGTGCTAATGCTTCACAGCGACTCTTAAGCTCTCGTTCTATTTGATACAAGGCTACTTCTGAGCGCTCAATCAATAATAGTCTAGCCGGCCTAAACTGCAGTATTTGCCGACACAATTCAGAGCCAATAGACCCGCCAGCACCACTCACCAACACGGTTTTATTGCGAATTTGGCTTTCCATAAGGTGTACATCAGGGCTTACTGCTTCGCGCCCCAGCAAATCTTCAATATCGACCTCTTTGATCTGATCTACTTTCGCTTCACCGGTGACCAAGTCATTTAAACGGGGAACCGTTAACACTTCGGTATTCAGATTAGCTAAACCAATCAGAATTTCTGAGCGCCTTTTTTTACCCGCATTAGGGATAGCCAATAATACTTTAGATACTTGAAAACGGTGGATCAGTTTCGCTAACTGACTTGGCGGGTAAACCGTTAAGCCATGAATTAGCGAGTTACGTAGCTCTTCTTTATCGTCAATAAAGGCCACAGCTTGAAAATTATCACCTTGGCTAATGGCCTGTAATAACTGCCTACCACTTTCGCCGGCCCCAAAAATAATGACATTTTGTTTGGCACTATTCTCTAACCACACAAACAACAAGCGAATGGCAAACCGAACCCCGCCACACAACATCACCCCAAATGCCAAATAAATAAAAGGAGCCGTTCTGGGAATTAAGGCCTGAAAGTAAAATGAAGTCACAATCATTAATAGCGTTGCGAGCAAAAAGCTCAACAAGATACATTGTAAACTTTTGGCATTAATGTAACGCAATACCGAGCGATACAAACCAAAGTACCAAAAACCGATAAGGGTGGTTAGCGCCACAGAAAAGAAGGTGATCCAAGTGGGGGTATCTTTAAAGTAGTTAGCGTCAGCAAACCTTACCCATAAAGCGCCCCAAAACGCTAAGCTCAAAAACACAATGTCTAGTACTAGCATTAGCGCGGCTTTTTGACGGCGACTAATCAAATTAAGAATAGTGAGATAGGTATGATGAGCGAGCATCTAAATTCCTTTTACCTGCATGCTGTCTAAGTGTTGGTGAACAACAAGTTGCTGCAAAGTCGCTTGTATAGCGCTGCATATCTTGCTCATGTCTGCGGCCAACAAGCTTGGGTGCACCATAAACATCAAAGAACTACGGCTTAACTGCTGAGTATTGCGAAGCGCTTGGCTAGGTTGTACGCCTAAACCATTAAAGGCTTTCTCCAAGTAGATTTCACCGCAGGTGCCTTGCATACATGGCACACCATGCTGGTTTAACTGCTCGACAATCTGATCTCTCGTTATGCCCGCTAACTGTGACTCATCAACAAAGGCATAAAACTTATAAAATGCATGTTGGATATGCGCTGGAACGCGAGGGATGTTGATGAAACTAAACTCACTTAAACACTCGGTGAGCCTCTGTGCATTAGCCACTCGGCGTTGGTGCCAATCGCCCATTCTTTGTAATTGAATGCGACCAATCGCAGCTTGCATTTCGGTCATACGCCAATTGCTGCCAATGCTTTCATGTAACCAGCGAAAACCGGGTGGATGTTGGCGCTGATAAACCGCCTCCCATGATTTACCGTGGTCTTTATAAGACCACATACGTTGCCAAAGCGAAGCATTGTTGGTGGTGACCATACCGCCTTCACCGCCGGTGGTCATAATTTTGTCTTGGCAAAATGACCACGCCGCAATGTCGCCCAAACTGCCAACGGCTTGTCCATGATATTTGGCGCCATGGGCTTGAGCGCAATCTTCAATTAAATACAATTGATGTTGCTCTGCCAAGCGCTTGAAATCATTCATCTCACAAGGCCAGCCGGCCAAGTGCACACAAATTATGGCTTTGGTTTTATCGGAAATAAGCGGGGTAACGGTGTCGACGCTGATATTTTGACTGTCTAGTGCCACATCGGCAAATACTGGTTTTGCACCTACATTAACGATGCAACTGGCCGAGGCGATAAACGTACGAGAGGTAACAATAACTTCATCGCCCTCACCTATCTCTAAGGCACGTAACGCTAACTCTAAAGCTAAGGTGCCGTTGGCTACTGCTACGGCGTGTTCGCTGCCACACCAAGCGGCAAATTCTTTCTCAAACGCTTTACCGTTTTCGCCGGTCCAATAATTAACTTTATTAGATAACAAAACATCACTAACAGCTTGCGCTTCTTGCTCGGTAAAACTAGGCCAACGAGGTAACTCTTCCATGAATACTATTACTTATAATCCTTTATAAATGCTGCCGTTATAGTGAACCAAAGCGACGCCAGCTACAATCATTCAGGCCTTATTTAGCGGGATTTCCGTACACTTTTACAGCATGCTTCACATCTTTTACTACCACTGAACCTGCACCAACAATTACATCGGCTTTAATGATAATTCCCTGAATAATACAACTGCCAATTCCAAGCATACTCGCCCGTCCCACACTCACCTCTCCGGCAAGGTGAGCCCCGGGAGCAATATGCACTCCATCGGCACAATGTCCATCATGATCAACCGAGCTATTATGGTTAATGATGACCCCTCTACCGATGCGGCAATTCACACTCACCGTGGCATTAGCCATAATCACTGAGCCCAATCCAATGCTGGCAGAATCACTAACATAAGCCCTAGGATGAACTAATACGGGTTGCTGATAAGCCAAGCGTTCTAACTGGGCAATTTTGTCTAAACGCGTATGGTTATTACCAATAGCAACATGCACATCCGAGCTGGGCTTATCGGCCAAATAGCGAAGCAAAGCCTGCCAATCACCTTTTACCGAGCAAGCTTCTATCAACCCTAGCTGCTGCCAACGTTCATCAAACAAAACAATGTGGGTGTAACCCAGTTGTTTGGCGATATCAACCACCACCTTAGCATGGCCACCAGCGCCATAAATCGCAATGCTTTTCACGACTTACTCCCGGTGAATTTGCTCATAGTAGCCTGCCCAACTGCGTTAACATCATCTTTACTAATCACTTTTTTCACCGTTAAAAACAGTATTTTAATGTCTAGCCAAACAGAGCGATTTTCAACGTACCAAACATCCAGCTGAAATTTTTGCTCCCAAGTGACCGAGTTTCGGCCATTGATTTGTGCCCAGCCGGTTACCCCGGGTTTAACATTATGTCGTTTTGCTTGTTGCTCTGAATAAAGGGGTAAATACTCCATCAACAAGGGTCTGGGGCCAACAAAGCTCATCTCACCTTTAACGACATTCCACAGCTCGGGTAACTCATCTAAACTGCTGGCACGTAAGGCTCGGCCAAACGCGCCTAAGCGCTCTTCATCTGACAATAACCGACCAGTACTGTCTTTATCATCTCGCATGCTGCGAAACTTAATCATCTTAAACGCTTTACCGTGTAAACCCGGCCGCTGCTGGGTAAATAGGACCGGCCGCCCCAACTTGAACGCGATAAGTACCGCCACCATCAGCAACACCGGTGTTAGCAGCAGTAACAATATGGCAGCCAGCAGCCGTTCAAAGAAACTAAACATCTTGTCTTTTAGCAATTAACTCACTCCGTTGATGACATCTAAGATTTGTTGATTAACCCGTTTTACATCGTAGCGCTGCTCAGCATATTGCCGACTCGCCTGGCCATGCTGCTCAAGCAATTCAGGCTGTTGTAAATAGCAAATCAGCGCATCCGCTAAGGCTGGGCCATTTTGCGGCGCCACTAAAAAGCCATTTTGTTTATCTATCACTGTTTCACGACAACCGGGGGCATCAGTCGTCACAATCGGCCTTGCGGTAGCCATCGCCTCTAACACCGTACGAGGAGTGCCCTCACGATACGATGGCAGCACATATACGTGGCAATTTTCCAAAAGGGGTTTAACGTCATCTACCCGACCATGAAAAATCACTAAACCTTGCTCTATCCATTGCTTTAAATCGGCTTCATCAACACAGCTGGGGTTGTCATCCAACCAGCCGGCTAAATGAAACTCAGCCTGATAGCCCTTCTCTCTTAATATTTTAGCCGCTGCCACATACTCATAAATGCCTTTATCTTTAAGTAATCGCGCTATGAGTAGAAAGCGCAGTGTGGGTAAGCGTTCTGGCAAAGGCTTAGCGGCAAACAGCCCTAAGTTTATGCCAGAGCCATTAATCAGCTGGGTTTTAGCCAATGGCACAATATGTTGTTGAGTAAATAGCTCACGGTCGTCTGGGTTTTGAAAAAATACCGCACGGTTTAATGCCAAGCTCAGTTTATACATCGTGCACACTAAGGCATGTAAAAGCTTTTGCTTAAAGCTTATGGCATGGCTAAACACATAGCCCAAACCGGTTATCATCGAATAAATCTGGCGAACTCCCGCCAGCCTTGCCGCCAATGAGCCATAAATGACCGGCTTAATGGTGTAACTTAATACCGTGTTTGGCTGTAGCGTTTTAATCAGCTTAAATAATGACACCACACTCGACAGGTCTTTAAACGGATTAAGCCCGGTGCGTTGCAATTGATAGGCGTGACCAACAATCCCCATGCTCGACAACTGTTCCAATTGCGCTTGGCTAAAATCAGGGGCAGCCACATGTACTTGGTGGCCATTTGCTTGCATCGCTAACAGCAAATCACCTCTAAAGGTCAAAATAGAATCGGCGAAACTGGCGATAACCAGCACTGAACTACTCAATCTAAGCTCCACTCATCAATTTAAACATTATTTAGCCGCTACATTTTTCAAAATAGTGACTAATTTTTTTGACTGAACCTGCAAAGAGTAACGCTGTTCCGCGGCCTCTCGTCCCGCCAAACCCATTTTTTTTCTCAGATCGACAGACGATAACAATTGCGTTAAAGCCTCAGTCCATGGCTCCTCTGGCTTAACTAGCAAGCCCGATTGGCTATCTTCAACAATCTCGATATTGGCCCCTACCGCACTCGCTATTACTGGTACTCCGCAAGCCATATATTGAATCAACTTATAGCCACATTTCCCTTTCTCCCAAGGCCCATCAATTAAGGGCATAATCCCGATATCGATAGATTGGATAAAAGCGACTTCAGTGGCTTCAGACCAGTCAAAAATCTTAACGGATAAGCCATCAAGTTGCTGCTTTGTAGCAGAAGAGGCTCCCATTAAATGCAATTCAATATCAAACTCAGCGCTAATAACGCGCAGTTGCTCGGCTATTTCAACGACATATTTTGCCGTAGACGGCGAGCCGATCCAACCTATAACCAGCGGCCCCGTTTGCTCTCGCTGGGTGACTTTGTAGCGATCTATATCGAGCACCGTAGGGATAACAGATACACTAGTAGCGCCGGCTTTTTTAGCCTCAGCAGCTAAAAAAGCATTGCCCGCTACCACCCACTGAGCCTTATTCATAACCGAAGATATTTTGTTATTTAGTACTCTGCGAATCAGCCTATTAGAAGAGAGCTGATAGTTGTAAAAAATGGCATCATCGTAATCGACGATAAATGATATCTTGAACAATCGAAGACAGCGTTCAATCAACGCGGGGCAATAAGGAAACAGCTCTTTTTCAATCCACAGAACGTCGTACTTACGAGCGGTAAATAGCACTAACAAACGCCTAAGGTAATAGTACAACACCCGCTTTCTCGACCCGGTTTCATACAGTGTTTGCAGATACTCAGCATCGTATAAACTGCTTGTGGTTATCTTTGCCCCGCTGTCTGTCAACGCATCGAGGTACTGAAAGGTTCTTAACCTAGAGCTTGCGCCATTACGCGAGTATTTAGTCAATACTAACACTTTCATGCTATTTGCCCTGCTCACGAAAAATGGCCCATTTCCAAAGTTTTGAATAGGCAAGTAGCAACTCTTTACAGCCGTCCATATCTCTGCGCAATAAAGATTGCAGCATGCGCAGCAAGGGCTCAATCACTAAGCTTAACAAAGCAACAGCCACGGCAGTAAAACGGCCAAAATGTTTGAAGCAATACAATAGCCGACTTCGAATCGAATAAAACATGCGCAAACCTTTTACTTGCCTTGAAGTGCCTCCTCCCACATGAAAAGCATGAGTCTTGCTCAAAAAGTAACTTTTGTAACCCAAATCAGCAGCCCGTTTTGCAAAATCAACCTCTTCGTAATAAACAAAAAAGCGCTCATCAAAGCCCTTTAGTTGCTGAAAAAGAGTGCGTCGCACATAGTAAAACGCCCCTATAACTTGATCTACTTCGGCGTCGTTGTTGTGATCCCAATCGCGCATAGCTTGACCAAACCTGGGCCATAAACGGTCAATACCCAAAGCATGGGCGGCTATCCCTTTAACGGTGGGCCTGCGCGAACAACTCCTGGCCACCTGCTGATGTTCATCAAGTAGCGGAACCCCGCAAATGCCGATGGCTTGGTTTTCGCTAGCATTCATGAATTGGCTTACCTGCGACAAGGTATCGGCATCTAATGCAGCGTCGGGGTTGAGAAACAATACATAGTCAGAATCACCCAGCGATGCTCCCAAATTACAGGCTTTGGCAAACCCCACATTACTGCTTAATGCCGATAAAGTAACTGAAGGGTAAGCGCTAAGAAAATCAATAGAGGTGTCGCTAGAAGCATTATCAACGACCACTAATTGCCCAAGCAGCTTATGACTATGTTGCAACACCGAGTCTACGCAAGATTTAAGAAGATCTTTAGAATTCCAATTTACAATAACCACATCAACCAGCACAAAATATCCTTATTAATTAAGCTTTCTTGAAAGTAAAAGAGGGGTCGACAACAAAAACCCAATAATGACCCAAGTAGTGAGCAACGACAAATACTGGTCTTGAAACCATTGAATAAACAGTGCGTAGACACTTAAAGAGTAAGCCAGAACAAAACCATACTGACCTAACAATGCGCGTTTATATAACACCGTATGTAATACCCCAAAACCAAACTGGGTGGCAAATACGTATGTCAGGCCATAATCAAGATAATAAGGGTAGAAAACAGTATAAACATTGGTCGCTTGCGGGATGTAAACATAGGGTTTAACCAGCTTAACCGGCTCAAACTCAAAGCCAATTTTAGCCAAAATAGCAAAGAAGGTTCTTAAGGTATTTGACCCATATTGCAAATCATAGGGTTGGCTCAATACCACGTCAAAGGCAGATACCCCACCGAGTAAATACAAAGAGAAGGAAGACATAGCTTCACCTGCATTCTCTCCAACCTTACCCATTACAACACCAATAAAAAAGAAAAAGCCAATAATGGTCACGAAGCCAAGAATAAAGCTTTTCAGCCCCATTTTACTGGGGTTAGTAAACGAAAAAACAAATAAGATAGGAATAATCACTAAGAAGAAATAGGTTCGCCCGGTGCTCATCACCACGTAAAAGCAGGCAATAACTATCGCCAGTAAAAAGGTTAAACGGCCATTTTTAGACTTATAATCAAGCGCCGTTAAGTAGACAGCGGCAAACGCGATGAGGCTGATATACGCTAAGATACCAAAGCTTTGATTACCAAAGGCTTCATGATTTAAACCAAGACGCAAATTCAGCATAAATGAGCCAGTGGTTCCATGAGAGGCTATTTGTTGCGCTTTACGAAAAACAAAAGGTATTCCCAATAGTGCTATAGCGATATAGACCTTATAGAACCCTCGATATTTTCTTAAGTTATAGCTAGGTTTAATTTGGGCATTAGCATTAGTTTGATAAAGCGCGGTGACCAGCAGACAGCCGGCGGCAAAAGACAATAGCGCCCCAACAACCACCAGCAACACATTCGCCCCTGCCGCATTTAAGCTGTGAGGCATAAAACTATGCAAAAACAAAATTGAAGACCACACCAAACTATGTAACACAGCCGGATGTCTAAAGTCTTTGTAACTCACAAAGCTAAATGTCAGCATTGCAAAGGCAACAATGGTCGCAAACAAAGACTCAACACTAAGCGACATCGCTAGCCCCTGAAGACTCAGCCTCTGTGGTTGGCATCGACAAGTATCTATAGATTAGCAAAGCACAGTCTAGGGCTACTCGAAATACCCACGCAATGGCTGCGCCAACAATGCCAAACTCCCCCACCAAGAAATACAATAACATAGCGAAAAGAGGCAGCTCTGCGCAATGGCAAAGCGCCGTATACTTGGTATCACCATTGGCATGTAACCAAGCGTAATACATAACCCCTATCGCATTAAGAAATACGCCCAAGCACAGTATTTGACCAACCCAAACCGACGTTTGGTCAACATACCCCCCCACCCAAATAGACAGAATAATCGGCATCAACATAGCAATGCCAACCATTGCGACAAACATCATCACAGAGACAATAACCAACCAACGTTGAAACAAGGCTTTCGCCTGCTGGGGCTGACTAGCCAATAAACGCGATATCGCAGGAAACGCCACCGAGCTTATGGCCCCTACTCCAATGAGCGCTTGCACGGTAATCTCATAAGGAATGACATACAAAGTGACAGCGGAGGCCGTTAGCATTAGACCAATAAAGAAACGATCGGCTTGCACCAAAAATGGACTAATAATACTGCTTAAGGTGACCCAAGATGAAAACTCAAACAATCGCTTTAAGTGTTCAGTAGCGAAACTAGCGCCTTTGGTGACGCCCAGTTGTACTAAATTTGACTTAGCCAAGTAACGGTATACAAAAAAGGCGATTAACCGAGATAATACCAAGCTGCTAACGAGCAATGGCATGCTATGGCTATAAGCTGCAATTAAGAAAGGCCCACCGAAATTTGCCACTCCCAAAAACACTCTTAATATACTGATCCCTCTAAAACTAAGAAAAGCTTCGTTTAAGCCTTTATAGGTGGCGCTCATCGCTTGGAGTGGAATAGCTAGCGCCAATAACAGTAATGAATGATTAATCTCGGATGAGCTAACCTGCTGCTTGGGTATCCATTGCTCTACCCCTAAATAAACAGATAAACAAATCAGTAAAAACGCCAAACTACCTAGCAAAGAAGTGAATACCACAGCAGTGTTAACAATAGCGGGGATAAGTTGTACATCTTTTGCCCCCAGCTTCACTGACACGTAATGGGTTACCGCCCTCCCCACTCCTAAATCGAAAATACTGGCGTAACCGATTAGGGCCCAAGCCAAGGTTAAAAAACCAAAGCGCTCAAGTCCAATAACAGCCAACAGATGAGGGATGGTAATAACAGCAATAATTAAAGGGAAACCTAAGCCAACAAGATTCCATATGATGTGGCTAACTTTCAACTGAAAACCTCAGTAATACCTTGCAACTGCAACAACGCTTTATCCTTAAAGTGTGTAAAATAGTCATTCAATCCAACAAATTAGCATTAATGCCCATGATAAAAAACATTTTATCTTGGGCGGTCACTGAACCATCAACCAATTCGAACGGCCATGTTGATAAACCAACTCCTTTGACTTCATTTCCACTAACTGATGCAAGCTCAGACCTAGATCCAAACTAAACCTTAGGTTAGCCCCAGCCCCCGTGTCGCCTTGGCCCTGATTAGGGTGAACGGCCACCAAAATATCGAGTAACAAGGTATCTTGCTTACTAATACGTCGATGCTCTGGGTGTATAAGGCTATAAAATGCAAAAGCAGAACGCCGTTTTTGTCTAATGTTACTCATGCCCGCCAAACTATAAGATTGGCTCTGCAAGTTCGCCCAGCTTGCTGGCGCATCACCATTATTTCTGGCCTGGAGCTGTTGCCAAAAACGCTGTAACTCTAAGCCTGCTAGCTCAGCCAAATAAGGGCTTAAATAACCGTCTTGAACCAGCAACGTTCGCTGATGCTGGCTCAGTGTTTCAAGGTCGGCTAGATATTCAAACAAGGCAGTATGTCTTTCTTCTACACCCAAAACATGGTCGGCTTGTTGGCTACCAAGTTGTTGCGCCGATATCGAGCCTACACCACCGCAAAATAACAACACTGTTATCAAAGCACCGCTGAAGCTAGGCTTAAATATTGAGCGGCGAAGTATGGCGGTAAGCTTGAGCAGTAAAAGCATCTTAGTCATAAAATTGTCAAATAAAAGCCGATAAAAAAGCGAGTCTGTTGTATAACTAAAAGCAGATATCGACAACTACAAGGGATGTAAAATGCGAATCACGCCCCGTTTAAGCCAGCAAAACTTGCTTAACAAGCCAATTATTGGCAAAAGTTTAATCACCTTATCGCTGCTAGCAGCCTTATCACTTAATACCGGCTGCGCGAATACCGCCGAAGGTGCGGGTACCGGCGCATTAGCAGGCGCCGCTGGCGGGCTGGTGTCTGGCCTTATTTGGGGAGGCGACCCTCTCGAATCAGCCGCTAGAGGGGCAGCGGTAGGGGCCGCCTCTGGTGCAGCCGTTGGCGCAGTGCAAGACGCCAAACAAACCAGCGCGACCAAACAAGCCAGCGAAGACGCGGCAAAACAGCAACAAGCCAACCAGCCACCCAGTGATGAAGAGTTACGCCAGCTAATTGGCGAACCCGCTTTTAATGCCGTAAGCGCTTTAGCCAAATGTGACTACGCCAGCGCGCTAGATTTAGCCAACCAAGCTAAAAGTGCCAGCAACAATACCCATAAAGAAGCCGGTACTTGGGTCCAAGCATTAAGCTATGCAGAAACGGGAGATGTAGAGAAGCTAAACAGTAGTTACGCTGAAATTATTAAGCTAGACAAAAAAGTGACCAATGTATTAGAGGCGCAATCAAGCTTAAGTGACGCTTTAGATAAGCTAAAAACTATTCGTAAAGAACATAACTTGCCAGAAAGCTGTTCTTAGTGAGGGCCTGTCGATGTGCTTAAGCGAGGTAACACGCTATGCACATCGACAAATTTAAAGAGCGATAACTAGGTCCGGTAAAGCACTTTTACCACATGCCAGCCAAATTTGGTTTTCACTAAATGAGGCGTTAGCACCTCACCACTAAAGCACACTTTATCAAACTGCGGCACCATTTGACCGCGTCGAAACTCGCCCAAATCACCGCCCTTTTTACCCGATGGGCAGCTTGAATATTTTCTAGCAAGGGTTTGAAACTTAGCGCCTTTTTTAAGCTGAGTGAGTATATCTTCGGCTTGTTCTTTATGCTTCACCAAAATGTGTAATGCTGCTGCGGTGCTGGCCATGGTTTTTCCTAGAATTGTTTAGCCGTAAATGATAACAAATCTACAACCAGTTTGAGTTATTAATTACCCAAGAAAACCTGAGAAATAGGCTTGCATTGCGGTAACGATGTATTCCCATTGCTGCCAACGATAAGAACCATACGATGAGTAGGGCTAGTATAAGATAGTGACTGCTCAGCATGAAATGTAATCAGCGACTCTCAGCCAGTATCCGCCACCTAAGAACCCCTCTGTCATTAACGTCCTCATGGTTATTGCAAAATAATAACGCTTTCAATAAAGCTTAGAGATATTTATCTAGTTTCAATACTTTTAGGGTATGCGTTCTAATGCTAAGCTAAGTGCTGAATTATAGGCTTAGGCAATGGAAATGCGATTCAGTAAAGTAGTTATCTCGGCAGCACTGGCTGCGTCTCTTTTAGGCTGTACCCAAGACTATAAAAGCGCCAAAGAACTGGTAGATATCGCAGTAAACGGCTTGCCTGATATTCAATTATCAGAAGAGGAGCGCTTAGCGCTTAATTTTGCCGCTGTTTACATCAAATATGGCGAACATCCCAAGACCTATATCGCACTCGCGAAGGCACAAGGCGATGAAAGAGTATGGGCAGCCAGTGATGGTATCACCGTGGTCACTCGCAATGGCCAAATTATTCGCAGTGACGGCTTACCGTTTGCCAGCAGCGGCGTGCATTACCTCAAGCAAGACCCCTTTGCTCAAGGGTTACTCTCGGTAGAAGAAAACACCCCATACCTCGCCACCCGAGATTACATATCTGAAGACTTATTTGGGGTAACCAGCGAATCAAGCTTTACTGTGCATGAGACTAGCCAAGCAGTTATTGCCGGAAGCGAGCGACAACTACAAAGGGTAAGCGAGCAGTTAAGTGTGCCAGCACTTAAGTTCAGCACCACCAATCAATATTGGGTAGAACAGCGCAACAACAAACAAATTATTTGGCGTACAGAGCAACAATTAGGCCCCAATCAGCCAATGGTATTCTTAGAAAGCTTAATGCCTTTTTTTGAAGATATTTAGTTAACCGGTATTAACTCAAGCTGTGTTAACTCAACAAGGAAGAATGTTTATGCGCGTAATGCGTAAGTCTTTATGGGCCGCTGCGGCCCATTACTCTAGTGCGACAAGCTTAGCCAAACGGCCATTAGCCTTGTGGGTAAAATTTGCTAAAGCCACCCTGCTGGTGTCAGTGTTGAATATCGGTGTAAACAGCGCTCTTGCCGAAACAGCAACTGACGCAGCCACTAACCAAACACCACACATAAGCGTAGCGGTACAACAAGCCCATCAAGCGATACAGCAATATTCGGTTGCGCAAGGTTCACGCCTCAGCCAGCTTATCAGCCAGCTCAGCTTAAGTGACAACGATTACTGGTATGCCACGGCATGGTTGCGCCATGGTCAGGCACTTAAGCATCAACAAAAAAAATCAACCTTACTCACGCTGGTAGACCAGCAAATAGCTAAGCAAGATAAATATGCTGAGCAATGGCGCGCCGTTAAACAGCAGATCGCAGCACTGGTGCCTACCGATCGCTTCACCATTGCGGTACACCCAGACCGCGTGTATGCCGACGGCACGAGTAATTATCTATTACACGCGCAAGACAAAATCATTATTCCGGCTCGACCTAGCACCATAAGCATCACAGGCTTTGCTACATCACTAAATCTCGACCATCAGCCTAGCCAAGACTTAAACGATTACTTGAAAAGCGCCACAATGTTAGCCATGGCAGATAACAGCATCGTTTGGTTAATAAAACCCGATACCACTACCCTGCAGCTACCGATTGCTTATTGGAACAAGCTCAATACGCAAACCCTAGCGCCTGGCAGCATCATTTTTGTGCCCGCTAAAACACAAATATTTAGCGAACAACACCAACAAATAAATCAGCTCTACCTTGAGCTTCTGCAAAATCAGATAATAGGAAGCCCCCAAGGTGAGTAAACGTCAATTTCAAGCCTTAAACATTAAGCCCTTAGCCCCTTTAGCAATGGCTATTTCGGCATTATTACCCCTATCTGCCAGCTTGGCGGCGCCTTCCCAATCAGACTTTGGCGGAGTAGGTTTAATACAAATACCCACTGCCCGCATGAGCCCGGAGGGTGAGTTCGCCTTTAATCTAAACTATGTAGACCCCTATATCAGAGGGGCGATAGCAATCACCCCCGTGCCATGGTTTGAAGGCGTGATACGCTATACCTCGGTTGAGAACCGTTTATATAGCCCCTACCCCGGATACAGTGGCGACCAAAGTTATAAAGACAAAGGCTTTGACGCCAAATTTAGGCTGTGGCAAGAATCTTACTACGTACCTGAAATCGCTTTAGGCTTTCGTGATATTGGTGGCACGGGTTTATTTGCTAGCGAGTACTTGGTCGCCAGTAAACGCTGGGGGAACCTAGACTTCACCTTAGGCATGGGCTGGGGCTATCTAGCCAATGGCAGCGATCTAGATAATCCATTATGTAAAATATCTGACAGCGCCTGTGAACGCCCGGGGCGAAAACCCGGAGACAATGGAGGAAAACTGGGGGCTGGTGATTTCTTCCGTGGTCCAAATGCTGGCCTTTTAGCGGGCCTTGAATACCACACGCCCATTGAGGGCTTAAGTCTAAAGCTTGAATACGATTCTAACGATTACCAGCACGAAGCATTAGACAACCAATTCGATCAAAGCTTACCGGTTAATATTGGGGCCGTTTATGCCTGGGGCGACTACGTCAATCTAAACCTTGGCTACGAACGCGGTAATACGCTGATGGCCGGTATTACCATTCGTACTAACTTTCAAACGGTGCCCAATCAAATCAAGCTTGATGAACCACCAGAGGCTTTAAACGACACCGAAACCTCTGCCCAGGTAGATTACGACGACTTAGTCGACACGTTAGCCGATAACGCCGGATTACAAGCAAGTACCCTAGTATTGAGCGAGAACCGTATAAGCGTGAGCGGCGAGCAACTTAAATACCGAAAACGCAGCGACGCAGACCAACGCATTGCTCGCGTACTACATAACCGTTTGCCTGACACTGTGAGCGAATTTGAGATAGTAGAAACCGCACAAGGCCTGCCTTTATATAGCAGTACAATAGACCGAGCCGCTTTCTTAGATAACGCACAAAACCAACTTGAGCCAGAACAAGAAAGCCCCTATGTAAGCAGCCAAGTCTACCAAGAGTCTGACAGTACAGCGGCAAACCAAACCAGCACTCAGGTAGATAAAACGCCTTATAATGTCTCGCTGTACCCCGGTTTAACGCAAAGCATTGGCAGCGCAGAGACCTTTTATTTCTACGCGGTATCTTTACACCTAGCAGGAGAGTACCAATTTACCGACAAGTTAAAAGCCGATGGCATTGCTTCGTGGACAATTGCAAATAACTACGACAAATTTAATTATACGGTTGATGATTCCACCGGTGCAATCCCGCGTTCACGCACTTATATTCGGGAGTATTTAACCGCCAGTGATATAGGCCTGTCCAATCTACAACTCACCTACTTTGATAACTACGGTAAAAACTTCTACGCGCAATACTACGGCGGCTATTTAGAGTTTATGTATGGCGGTGTGGGGGGCGAACTATTGTATCGACCTTACAATAGTTCACTGGCTTTTGGCGTGGATCTAAACCGCGTTAAGCAGCGTGATTTTGACCGAGGTTTTGGTTTTAGAGATTACGAAGTCACCACCGGCCACGCCGCGCTTTATTGGCAATCTCCATGGTATGGAGTTAATACCGAGCTATCAGCAGGGCAATACCTCTCTGGTGACCGAGGGTTTACCGTTGATGTATCAAGAGAGTTTGATAACGGTACCATTGCTGGTTTCTTCTTCACAAAAACCGATGTCAGTGCTGAAGACTATGGCGAAGGTAGCTTTAACAAAGGCTTCTACATAAAAATCCCCTTCGACATGATGCTGACCCGTTCCAGTACCAAATATGCTGCCTTTAATTGGACGCCACTCACACGCGATGGCGGTCAAAAGCTTATTCGTAAATATAGCCTGTATGATGAGACTAAAGCCAAAGGCAGAAAGAGCATTGGTACTCACTGACCACTATGCTGTAACGCCTAGCTGCAAATAACTAGGCGCTAATCACCCCACAAAAAACGGCGCTAATTAGCGCCGTCTTTTAGTTAAAACCAATGTAGTTTGTACGACTTAATCACTACCAAACAAATCGCGGGTATACACCTTATCTGCTACGTCTTTAATTTCATCAACCATACGGTTGGCAATAATCACATCGCAGCTTTGTTTAAATTCAGCGAGATCGCGATACACCTTTGAGCGGTAAAACTCGTCTTCTTCCATCACGGGTTCGTAAATTACCACTTCAATACCTTTGGCTTTAATGCGTTTCATAATGCCTTGAATACTCGAGGCCCGGAAATTATCTGAGCCAGACTTCATAATAAGGCGATATACGCCTACCCGTTTAGGATTACGCCTAACAATAGAGTCGGCAATAAAATCTTTGCGGGTGGTATTCGCGTCAACAATGGCGCCAATAATATTATTAGGTACATCTTTATAATTGGCTAACAGCTGCTTGGTATCTTTTGGTAAACAGTAGCCGCCATAGCCAAACGAAGGGTTATTGTAGTGACTGCCAATTCGAGGGTCTAAACCCACCCCCTGGATTATATGTTTACTGTCTAGCCCATGGGTTTCAGCGTAAGTGTCTAACTCATTAAAATAGGCAACACGCAGCGCCAAATAGGTATTGGCAAACAATTTTATCGCTTCAGCTTCTGTTGAATCAGTAAGCAATACATCAATGTTTTCTTTAATTGCTCCTTCCACTAACAAGCTAGCAAACACCCGCGCACGCTCAGACTCCTCACCCACCACAATGCGAGAGGGATGCAAGTTATCGTATAAAGCACGCCCTTCTCGTAAAAATTCAGGCGAAAAGATAATATTGTCACAGTCAAACTTTTCACGAACCGATTTGGTATAACCCACTGGTACGGTAGATTTGATAATCATCGTTGTATTAGGGTTGATGGCTAATACATCCTTGATGACCGCTTCTACCGAGCCTGTATTAAAGTAGTTGGTTTCAGGGTCATAGTCGGTAGGAGTTGAAATAATGACGTAATCCGCTCCTGCATAAGCCAGCTTTTTATCTAAAGTAGCAGTAAAATTTAACTCTTTGTTTGATAAAAAACTCTCAATTTCTGCATCCACAATCGGTGATAATTTACGATTAAGTAGCTCGACCTTTTCTTCAATAATGTCGACAGCAACGACTTCATGGTTTTGAGAAAGTAACATAGCGTTCGATAAACCGACGTACCCCGTACCTGCAACTGCAATTTTCATATTTTTCCTTGTAACTCGTAAATATTAATAATCTTTAGTACTAGAGCGTCAAAGCTTTAATAACCTATTACTTAATGTACCGAATAATAGTCTTTATACCAATCAACAAAACGCCTAACGCCCTCATTGATGGCAACTTTAGGCTTATATCCTGTAGCTTGGTAAAGCTCTGAAGTATCCGCCCAAGTGTGATACACATCACCGGCTTGCATTGGCAAATAATTCTTTTTAGCGGGTATGCCAGTGGCATCTTCAATGGCTTTTACAAAGTCCATCAGCTTAACTGGCGCACCATTACCAATGTTATATAAAGCATACGGAGCCGTGCTTTGGTTGGGAAAACTGAAATCACTATGCTGGCTATCAGTAGGTATTAACGCTTGAATGCGCATAACGCCTTCCACAATGTCGTCTATATAGGTGAAGTCACGAGACAAGTCACCGTTATTATAAATATCGATGGTGTCACCATCCAAAATGGCTTTAGTAAACTTAAACGGCGCCATATCCGGCCTACCCCACGGCCCGTATACGGTAAAAAAACGCAGCCCGGTGGTTGGTAAGCCAAATAAATGGGAATAAGTATGAGAGGTCAGTTCGTTAGCACGTTTAGTCGCAGCGTATAAAGACACAGGATGGTCAACCGGATCTTTTACGGAGAATGGCATTTTATTATTCATGCCGTACACCGAGCTGCTAGACGCATATACCAAATGTTCTACTTTATATTTACTGCACCCTTCAAGAATATCGATATGTCCAGCAAGGTTAGCATCAGCATAGCGATGAGGGTTTTCTAAAGAGTACCGAACCCCAGCTTGAGCCCCTAAATGAATAACCCGCTGAAACTGTTGCTCAGCAAACAGTTGATCAATAGCCTCTCGATCGAAAAGATCGATAGAATAAAAATTGAAATGGTCGTAATTTTTAAGCTGCTCGAGCCTGGCTAACTTCAAATTAACATCATAATAGTTATTGAGATTGTCAATGCCTACCACTTCATGGCCTTCTGCGCATAAGCGCCTAGCCACATGAAACCCAATAAAGCCGGCTGCGCCGGTCACCAAATATTTCATAGTTACTTCGTTAAACAATAAAAGCTAGTTAAGGCAACTAGCTTTATTGTTAATTTAAATTATTACTTATAATAGCAATTACAAGCCATCGCGACTATTCAATATTGCTATGCATAAAAACCGTTTAAGCGGCGAATAAAGGCATCAAGTTGATCATGCGGTAGCCGATTAATACCTGCGGCTGCCTTTCTGCCACCACCTGTCACAAATTCGCTACACACTTCATCGGCCCCGGTTTTATTATTTAGCGGAGCCCGAACACTAATCAAGTATGTGTCATCGCCATTATCACTGACGACAGCGTGCGCCTTGTTAGGGTTATTATTGGCCAGTTGATTACCAAACACGCCACCTACCCGTCGGCTCCATTGTTGATTAGGCAGCAAATACACCTCTGCCACATCAGTACTTGCAGCACAATCACTGGCTTCTGCTAACGCCATATCGGCTTTATAAGCGTTCTGTAGCACAGCAAAGGGGGAATTATCAGCGGCAATAGCAGAAAATGGATTGTCGTAAGCCAATAAAGACTGAAATAACTCAACCGGCTTAATATGTAAATCGTCTAGCGTAGCACCGTAACCGTTATAGTTAATCAGTGTACCAAACTCTTTCAGCTGGGCTCTTTGAGATAGATTAAGTTTAGCCTCATCAGCTAACTGCTCAGCTTTAGCCAGCAGGTTGTCACCATAGGCTGCGGTAATGGCCCATAAATGAAATTGCCCATTTAAGTGTTTATCCACTAACAGCGCAGTACAAACGTTAGGATCCATATCAATGGTAGCGTTCAGCGAAGCGTGCTCAGGGATGGTTCCAGGACGATGGTGGTCAAAATAGCTAACTTTAGCACCGGCATTTAATGCTTTGGTCAGGCCATCGATATTCTTCTCCATAGAAATATCTAACACGGTTACTTCGCACTCGGCGCTAAATTCAAGCTTATTCATTAACTGAATGTCGCGCTTAACACCGGTAACCAATTGGCTATCTTTTGGCTCGGCTAAACGTAATTGTAATAAGGCAATAATGCCATCGGCATCACCGTTAAAAATGTCTATGTAGTTCACAACACAATCCTATAAAGGTACTTCGATACACGAGCTGCAAGCTACCAACACTATACTCATAGCTCGGAGCTCGGAGCTCGTAACTCGGAGCTCATAACGCGTAGCTCATAACTCGTAACTCGTAACTCATAGCTCGTAGCTCGTAGCTCGTAGCTCATAACTCGTAGCTCATAGCTCGTAACTCGTAGCTCATAGCTCGTAGCTCATAACTCGTAGCTCATAACTCGTAGCTCGTAACTCGTAGCTCGTAGCTCGTAGCTCGTAACTCGGAGTTCATAACTCGTAGCTCGTAACTCGTAGCTCGTAGCTCGTAACTCGTAGCTCGTAACTCGTAGCTCGTAGCTCGTAGCTCGTAGCTAGCTAATTATCCCAGCGTTTTCTAAGGCTGAAATCACCTCATTGGCACAGTCTTCAACAGATTTACCATCGGTTTCAACATGGATATCAGCACTAGTAGGTACCTCATAGGCTGAGTCTATACCGGTAAAGTGTTTAATTTCGCCTGCGCGAGCTTTCTTATACAAACCTTTAGGGTCGCGTTGTTCGCACACAGCTAATGGCGTATCAATAAACACCTCTAAAAACTCGCCGGCTGATAATTGATTGCGCACTAAATCACGGTCGGCCTTAAAAGGAGAGATAAAGGCTGTTGAAACCACTAAGCCCGCATCAACAAATAACTTGGCGACTTCCCCAATGCGTCGAATATTCTCAACTCTGTCTTTGTCAGAAAAGCCTAAGTCGCCATTTAAACCGTGGCGAACATTATCACCATCTAATACATAGGTATGTACATTACGTTTATGTAAAAGGTGGTCAACCGCATTAGCAACGGTTGATTTACCCGAGCCACTTAAACCGGTAAACCATAAAACACAAGGTTTATGTTGTTTATGCTCAGAACGGGCTTCACGGCTTACACTGTGGGCATGCCACACAACATTTTCGCTTTTATTATCCATAACAACCTCTACAAATTAAAACAAACTCTAGGCTAGCCTTAAATTTTAATAAATCACTCGACACTAGCTCAACGGAAACATCATAGGAACTAAAGTTAACACTACCGCCGCATAAACGAGAGCAACAGGAAAGCCAACTTTAAAGAAATCGATCAATTTATAACGGCCCGCGTTATACACCATTAAATTAGTTTGGTAACCATAAGGGCTAACAAAACTAGCACTGGCAGCAAAAGCTACAATCATGGTAAAGGTCATTGGGTTTGCATCAACCGCAATGGCAAATCCATAGGCAATTGGAAACATCAGTGCTGCGGCCGCGTTATTAGTGACTAGCTCGGTTAATAACCATGTAAGAACGTAAATTACGAGTAAAGACAGCATAATCCATTCCGGATCGGTGATATGGCCAAAGCCACTTTCTAACAATAATACTAGCCCTGAATTATGAAGAGCCTGAGACAGCGTCAGTGCCGCGGCCACAATTAACCAAATTTCTTTAGGAAAACGACGTAGCAACTCGCTAGGGCTTAAGCAACCAGAAAAGAGTAAGATGCCGAGCAATATAAACATCACCTTAAATAAAGGGACAACACCCACAGCGGCTAGCGCAACGGCTGTAAAAAAACCACCAATGGCAATCCATTCTCTAAAACCACTCAAACGGCTTTCCGTTTCTACTCCACTCACTACAATAAAGTTTTTACTCAAGTTGTTACGATTTTTAAAATCGCCACCTACCGCCAACACAAGGAAGTCGCCGACTTGCAAAACCACATCACCTAACTTCCCAGATACTCGCTGACCATCGCGGCGTATAGCAACAACCGCAGCATCAAACTGCGCTCTAAAACCAGCACTTTTAAGGCTTTTACCGTTCAGCATACTTTCTGGGCGTATCACTACTTCGGTTAAATTAGAACCAAGCAACCCGTTAGAATCGGCAAACATTTGCAAGCCAGAAAACTGGTTAAGTTGCATCAACTTGGTGATATCGCCACTAAATACCAACCGGTCACCGGCTTCAAGCACTTCATCAGGGGCTACGGGGCTAATCAGTTTGTTATGGCGAACTATCTCAACTAAAAACAGTGATTCTAAATGGCGTAAACCATTTTCTTCTACACTCTTGCCTATCAAACCTGAATCAGCTTGCACCTTGGCATCGATAAAATAGCTATGAAAGTCCACTTCTTCGGTGTCATTATCAGGCAGAAACCGCGAGCTAAACGCCAGGGTTACGCCACAAGCAATCACCGCCACTAAGCCAATCAAGGTAAAATCGAAAAAGCCAAGAGAAACTCCACTGGTGTCAATCAATAGGCTATTTACGATAAGATTAGTTGAAGTACCAATAAGGGTTAAAGTGCCGCCCAAAATAGCCGCGTAAGATAAGGGCAATAATAACTTGCTTGCACTATGGTTGGGGTTGTTACGAATAGGTGCCAATAAAGTGGCAACCACTGCTGTATTGTTCAAAGCCGCAGAGGCTAATACTGTAATACTGTACAGCCTGATCCACGTTTCTTTCAATGAAGGTTTAATGATTGAAGACGCCACTAAGCGCAGCAACCGTGTTTTTTCTAACGCAATCGAGCACAACATCAACAATACTAAAGTCAATAAGCCGGGGTTAGCCACGCTAGCAATGAGCTGCTCTGTAGACACTAAATTACAAAAGTATAAAAACAAAATAACCCCACCAAAGATTTTGGTCGGGTTATTTTGATAGCGGACTAAGGCCGCGATAGTGCTGGCAAAAACTGCCAGCACTATTATAGCTTGCCATGACATTATTTTAGAAACTCACGCAAGTCCTTGGCATCCCAATGTGGAAAATGCTTCCTAATGAGGGCATTTAACTCTACTTCAAAAGAAGAAAAGTGAGCATTCGGCTTGGTTTCATCTAGCTTGCCTTGACCGGTAATCATACCCGCGCCTACGGTGACATTAGTTATACGGTCAATAATAATAAATGAACCTGTACCTTGTGCTTTAGTGTATGCGTCAAAGGCGACTTGCTGGCTAAACTGGACTTGGCAATGACCAATTTCGTTCAAGTTTAAACGAACCGCGTCTTTGTTTTCTAAAGTATTCACATCAATTTGGTAGTCAATACTATCTACCGAACCCGATGTGGTTTTAGTCGCTAACTTAAAGTCATACTGTTTATTTGGAATTAATGGCTCTTCTGCCATCCAAACAACGGTAGCTTCAACACTGCTGGCTACAATAGGTTGGTTGTTAGTATGCACCAACATATTGCCGCGGCTAGCGTCAATTTCGTCTTCCAAGGTCAGGGTAACCGCCATAGGTGCAAAAGCTTCTTCTATTTCACCATCAAACGTGACGATAGAGGCAACTTTTGAAACTTTACCTGAAGGTAAAGACATCACTTCATCACCTTTACGGACAACGCCTGAGCTAATGGTTCCACAGAAGCCGCGGAAATCAAGGTTAGGTCGATTAACGTATTGCACAGGGAAACGGAAATCGTCAAAGTTTAAGCCAGACGTAATCGGCGCAACTTCTAACATTCCCATTAGCGTATCGCCGTGATACCAAGGGCTTAATTCACTGCGCTCAACCACGTTATCACCGTTAAGTGCAGAGATAGGCACAAACTTAATACTGTCGATGTTTAAGTTTTCAGCAAACTTCTGGTATTCGGCTTTAATTTCTTCAAAACGGGCTTCAGCAAAATCAACCAAATCCATTTTGTTAATCGCAACAACCACTTGCTTAATACCCAGCGACGATACAATGAAGCTATGACGACGGGTTTGCACTTGCACACCGTAACGAGCATCAATCATCACAATGGCTAGCTCACAGTTAGACGCACCGGTCGCCATGTTACGGGTGTATTGCTCGTGCCCTGGGGTGTCGGCAATAATGAATTTGCGTTTATCAGTAGAAAAATAACGATAAGCTACATCAATAGTAATGCCCTGCTCACGCTCTGATTGCAAACCATCCACTAACAAAGCCAAATCAAACTCGCCATCGGTGGTATTAAAACGCTTTGAGTCGTTTTTAATCGTGGCTAATTGATCTTCAAAAATCATTTTCGAATCATGCAGTAAACGACCAATTAAGGTACTTTTACCATCGTCTACACTGCCGCAAGTTAACAAACGTAACAGTTGTTTTTGTTCATGTTGTTGCAGATATTCTTCAATATCTGACGCTATTAAATCTGATTGATGTGACATTTCATCCTCACTCGCCGGGGCTCGCTCTGAAGCTATAAGCTATATGTTAAAAGCTATAAGTGAAACCAAGACTAAAATTACTAATTAATAACGACTACGCCTAAATGCTTTTAGCCAAGCCAAATAGCATTGAACCAAGTTCGCGCGTTTCTTGCATCCAAACATCACCTAAATCATTAGGTATATAATTAATTCGGATACCAATTAAAACTTGTGTACGTAATTCCGCACAAGAGCCTTGAGCGATATTGATAAAGTTTAACTTCTCTTTATCAGAGCGTCTTACCATGCCCTCAGCGATATTACTGGGGATAGACAAAGAAGAACGGGTAATTTGGTCCTTAAAACCGAAATCTTTTGAATCACTAAAATGAGAATAAATGTGAACAGATAAATCTACTGCGCGTTGCCAAACAACTAAGCGTTCAAAATCCATGTAATATCCAAACTCAAACTAAATTCAAGGTTATTCTGTCTCTCTGACTTAAAGCTATGCTCTTCGCTCTTATCGCTGACTTCTTAAGGCTTATGGCTATTTCTAAATCTAGAAATAGCCTTCCATCTTTTTCTTTTCCATTGAGCCAGCGCTGTCATGGTCAATAACTCGACCTTGGCGCTCAGACGTCTTGGTCAGCAGCATTTCTTGAATCACTTCTTGTAGGGTATCTGCTTCAGATTCAACCGCGCCTGTTAGCGGGTAACAACCCAACGTTCTGAAACGTACCATTTTATGCTGAATGTCTTTTTCATCAACCGGCATACGGTCGTCATCCACCATTATTAAGGTGCCGTCGCGCTCAACCACAGGGCGTTTCGCCGCTAGATAGAGAGGAACAATATCGATATTCTCTAAGTAGATGTATTGCCAAATATCAAGCTCAGTCCAGTTAGATAAGGGGAAAACACGAATGCTCTCGCCTTTGTTTACTTTAGAGTTATAAGTATTCCAAAGCTCAGGGCGCTGTGATTTAGGATCCCAGCGGTGGTTTTTATCGCGGAAAGAGTAAACACGCTCTTTTGCGCGAGACTTCTCTTCATCACGGCGAGCACCACCAAAGGCTGCGTCAAATTGATACTTGTCTAAGGCCTGCTTCAAACCTTGAGTTTTCATCACATCAGTATGCACGGCGCTGCCATGGGTAAAAGGCCCCATGCCCATGGCGATACCTTCCGGGTTTTTATGGACAATTAGCTCAAAACCATACTTTTCGGCCATTTTATCGCGAAACTGGATCATTTCTTTAAATTTCCAGTTGGTATCTACATGCATTAGTGGGAAGGGAATTTTACCAGGGTAAAATGCTTTACGTGCCAAATGCAACATAACCGCTGAATCTTTACCAACTGAATAAAGCATCACAGGGTTATCAAATTCAGCCGCCACTTCGCGGATAATGTGAATACTCTCAGCCTCTAAGGCCTTGAGATGGGTTAAATTAAAATTTTCCATTAATTTTGAGCTCTTAATTCCAATATTTCATTAAAAGAGAATACTACAACACCAGATTACGTGATTTTCTGCAATATCTCTAGATAACGCGCTATAACTTTATTGACGCAGAAATAACGTTGCATTCTAAGCCGCCCTTTATCACCCATGCTTATTCGCTGGGCATGTGTGAGATCGGCAATGTCATTAATAGCCAAGGCTAACGAAGCAACACTTTGCGGTTGACACAGTAGGCCCGTTTCACCGTCTTCAACGGTTTCACGGCAACCCACATTGTCGGTGGTAATAATCGGCTTGGCCATGGCAGCCGCTTCTAAAAGACTACGCGGCACGCCTTCGCGATAATAAGACGGCAGTACCACACAGTCACACAAACCAACAATACTAGGTACGTCATCAGACGAACCAAGATAATTAATCAGCCCTTTTTTATGCCATTGATTAACATCATTAATATTTATCGAATTAGGACTTGATGGTTCAGGTATACCAAGTAATTGAAACTCTACGTCACTACGTCGTCGCGCCACCGCCTCGGCGGCTTGCACATACTCGCGAATACCTTTTTGATTAAGCAGCCTAGCCACCAAAATAAAGCGCACTACCCCATCATTTGGCGCTTCCACGGCGCGAAACTTGTCTAAATTTATCCCTGAGCCAGGAATACGACTGGTATTTTCAGCCTTAACATAAGCACCATCTACAAAAATTTTCCGGTCATCTTCGTTTTGAAATAAAACATGCTGCGCCTTCGGTTGGCTATACTTTAACAAGCTACGCACAATGCGGTTTAATAGGTTATCTGAGCTAAAGCTAGTGCCAAGGCCCGTGATATTATTCACCACCGGAATACCTAAACTATGCGCAGCAACCGTGCTGTAAACATTTAGCTTAGGCGTATAATTAAACACCACTTTAGGATTGATTTGCCGATAAAGCGCACGAATAGCGCGTAGCGATAAAAAATCAATTAGGGGATTGGTGCCTCTACGGCTTAACTTAAGAGGGTGGTGAACTAAGCCCATCGCCAGCAACTTGTCAGTATGCGCATCGACCGGAGAGACCACGTGCACCAACCAACCTTCGTCCATTAAACGCTGCATTAAGCCTTGATGAAAGTTGTACAAATACCAAGAGGTGTTAGCAGCAAAAACACACTTTTTAATAGAAGACGGTATAGCAAACTCTCTTTGTTTCATCGTAGAAATTTTCCGCGAAAATATATCACAAACGCGATGAGATTTGAAAAAAATCGAAGTATTTGAGAAACACACAAAAAGCGATTAATCGTCACTCAAGAAAAAGTCATACCATACCTTTTCTTGTGCTTTAAATGTTAAGTCTCCTTCGCCTGGTCGAGCTAAGCCTGCTAGCCAATTATCCAATTTATCTCTTAATTCATCAGCGACCGCCACCTCTAAATTGATGTAGTTAGTTGATTCAGGATCAGGCTGGCTCAAATCAAATAAAAATTCGCTATTTTCAGCGACTCGTAAATACTTCCATTTACCTTTTCTTATTGCTGATTGCCCCCAAAATCGCCAGAATAATTCGCGCTCACTTAAATCAAGATCATCATTGATAACGGGCAATAAATCGAGTCCGTCAACATCTTTGTCGTCAACATCCACTCCAGCAGCGGCCAAAGCAGTAACGGTAAGATCAGTGAGTAACAACGGTTTATCTGTAACAAGCCCTTTAGCGAGTTTATCTGGCCACTGCATAACCATTGGAACTCGAATTCCGCCCTCTGTGAGCATCCCTTTTTCACCTACCCAAGGGGTATTCAAAGAGCCATCCCAAACAGCGCCGCCGGAGGGAATGGCCACATCTGGCATATCAAGTAATAGCGGCGCCCCGTTATCGCTAGCAAACATGATCAAGGTATTATCATAAATACCTTTTTCTTTAAGTATATTGACTAGGGCTCCAACGCCATCATCGATTGCCAGTAGCATAGCCAAAGCATGCCGCCTGCGTTCAGGCATCTCTTGAGGGAACCTATTTAAATAACTCTGTAGAGCAGCCAAAGGGGTATGAGGCGCTAGATACGAAAGATAAAGAAAAAACGGTTCTTCAGCATGCCTGCGTACGAAGGCCTTAGCTGCCGCATTCTTGATTGTAATACGATAGTTAGAGAACTCTTGATATGATAGTTCTTTATCGTTCCCTTCTAAATCGAAATTAGTCCAATACTTGTTGCCTAAACCAAAAAATACATCGTCAAACCCCCGATTTTCAGGAAAATAGGGCGCCAGTGTTTCCTCTGGTATATCGGCGGTTGCTATATTTGAATCGCCCAGAACATTTTGCTTCCAATACCTAGAGCCTGCGTCAACTTGCAAATGCCATTTCCCTACCATGCCTGTAACATAACCGGCACCTTGAAGACGCTCTGGTAAGGTAATTTGCTCAATAGGTAAAGGAGTAAAGCGAGTGTCTTCTAAGCCGAACCTTTGTTGATAACGGCCGGTAATTAAAGCTCCTCTAGAGGGGGTGCACTGCGGTGCAGTCGCGTATGCGCTTGTAGCCCTAACACCATTTATGGCTATTTGATCTATGTTAGGGGTTTTAACGAAGTCTGCTTGACCTTGAACACCCAAATCGGCATATCCATGGTCATCAGTCACTATAAGAATGATATTAGGCTTTGCTACAACATCCTTGTTCTTAACTTCCTGCTCTGAACCACAAGACATCAGACTAATAACTGATACGATTAAACATCCTTTTAATAAAACGCGCATAACAATCCCAAAATTTAAATAAACTGTTCAGATAAGGTTCTCGCAGCAAGCGCAGTAGTTTGCTTAGAAAGCAATTCAAGCTGCAGCGCTATTTGCTCTGTTCTTAGTTGCTTCGATGCTAGATACTTCAATACTAACGGCTCTAAATCATCTGGCGATGTAAAGCAAAGTCCTTTATAAAAGCCCTTGGCATTTTTATTATTATCACTAATAACTAAAGAGCCCGCACTTAAGAAGTCGACATATTTATGACTAACCGCACCATCCTGATTCATCGACTCATGATGGTCTATAAGGCACAACTTGGCATTATGTGCCAAGACCGATATGTCTTTATAAGGGATACTGGTTCCACTCCAATATTTCACCGCATTATTGTTACCACTATATTTATCCCAATTAGGACCGAACAGTTTAAAATCTAATTTATGCTTTTCAACTATAGGCAATATTGCTTCAACTATAGGTCGAATCCTTGGCGTTCCGATGAATGCAATGTCGCAGCTATACTTGGTATCGATAGTGGTTGAAGGGGTAAGTGAAGAAAAAGGTCGAATGATACCAATGTTAGCGGCAGGCAATCGGCAACGTTTATCTACATAAATTTTCGACTGCACTCGCTGACTACAAAAAAAAACGTGGTTAAATATTCCGTAATCTTTAACTTGATCGAAGTGGCAATAGGATAAAGCTATATTGTTCGCAGCTTCATCAAATGGTCCGACTTCAGGGTAAAAATGTAACACTCGCCCACCAAGTAAATAAATCCTATTCTTAGCGCCTGCTCGATAATTAAACCCCAGTAGCTTGAGCTCACTTTTTAAGTTGTCATACAAACGGTAGTCATACCAAAGCTCATTTTTATGCGGAGAAGCAATACAATAATCTGTCAATTTAAATGTTCCGAGTACGCTATAGGTTTAAAGTTTTACGATAACTTGCAATTTTATTCATAATCATCGGCCCGCCGGGCCTAACGACTAAAGCCTGTTCCATTACGCGAAGAGACGCTGCCAAATCTATACTCTCTAAAGCTACCGCCAAATCTCTTAACGCTTCTGCTGATTTACATTGTTTCAAATTGCTAGCATTAGTTATGCTTTTGATGACGTGGGAAAACTCACGTTCTGTGCATCCACGAAAAACTCTTAGTAAATCTAAAGCGTAAATGAGGGGCACACTACTTATCGAGGAAAGACAGTTATTATACCTGCTTTTAACAAACTCACGGCTGATAGAAAGCTCAGGTTCTAAATCGCTGATAAATGCATCAAGTTTTGACGAGTAGCTTTTAGCATTTACTTGTTCAGTTACGAATGAAACGTCTTCTCCTAGCGAGAAGTTATACCCAGAACGGTTCAGTTTAATATTAAGCTTATCAGAAGGGCGTCCCCTATTTAGCAAAGAAACATACTCCATTGGAGAACGAAACATACGGTGTACCACCATCGCAGCTCGGACTTGATGAAGCCGACTATGCAAACACTCTCTTAATTTAGGGTCTGAACGGAACTTAGTACCATCACACAGCACCGAACGCCCTGAGTGCAACAATGGGAAATGAAAACCCATAGCTTTCATATTACAATTGATTTTAACCGCTGTTTTTACTAGGGGGTGAAGCGCGCCATTTATTTCACCTTTTAGAGTCTGAAAAGGTTGCTGACCACCGTATTCATTTATCCATTGAAAGGATAATGTATCTGGGAAATCATTAGCTATAATGAAATCTTGGATTGATGAAACAGAATCATTACTCATCCAAAATTCATCTATATCTAAATAGAAAATGTAATCGAACTCATCGGCTTTCACCTCTTCATAAAAAGCCTTAGAGTAAACAACATATTGAATGTTCTTTTTAACTTGATCAGGGCAAAAGTCAACCCAGTCAGCATTAAAGAAACGTACATTTGAGAAAGATTCTTGGATTTTCTTAGCAATAGCGTCAGTATTATCTGATGTTCTGTTTATGTATATATCAATGGCATCAAAACCAACATTCAGGTGGTGAAACACCCACTCAGGTAGGTAAGCCGCCTCATCCTTTGCTACAGCAATGATCTTAACTTTAGGTTTAGGGCTACTATTCTGTAATAGGCTCACATATCGGTCCTCATAGCTGTAACAGCTTGACGTAACAGTTCCACAGCCTTTTGATTTAGCGTCCACGTAGGCTTAACTAACTTCAACTTTTTGACGGTTAAACACTCTTGATAATTAAGAATATTGGCTGAGAATTTACTGGATAAAACTTGCTCAGCACGACTATCAATAAGGTAGTCACCGATATTTATTTCGTATTGGTAGCTAGCTATAATGCCCTTTAATTCATGTAGCTGGGCGTTGTCAGGAGTATTTAGCCTTCCATAGCAATCCCTTACTTTACTACCTTGAAGGTTAAACTCTCGATAAAAGACTTCGTTTAAAGCTCGAATAATTTCCACATCTAATACATCCAGTGACTTGTTTACCGCATGTGGATTGTCATCAGCTAATAAAAAATCGTCACGCCAAGGGATTGAAACAGCGCTCAGGAAATCACGCAGCAAGCTGTTTTCTGAAGAGGAACGTTCATAATCAATTATCTTCACGTTGTTTTTGCCAAACACTGAACAAAACATGCTTATCTTCAGATCTGGAGATAACATTTGGCTTCTACCGGGCTTTGCAATGTGCTCATGAAAATAGTCAGAAAAAATATCCGTACCGCCGTGTTTTATTACTTCTTGCCAAATCGAATACATTTTGTAGCTAGCACGGCGCCAAGTATAAACGACAACAATTTCTTTCTTGTCAAACAAGCTCTTAATATACTCAAAATCAGACTTACCTAGGGATATAAAATCTTCACTGGAAAGTAAAAAATCATGGGGTTTGTCATTGATAAAATTCACATCATCTTTGCTCAAAGACTTGTTAGCAACCAAATCTCGAAACTGATGATGACCAAAGAACTTTATAAAGCGCTGAGGATAGACAAGGTTATTCCTAAATAGAGTATTTTTATTATCTAGTAAGAATTTTTGAATTAAGGTTGTACCTGTTTTATGAGGCCCAACATGTAAATATAGTTTATTCATTATTCACCTAAAAACGGAAATCGGCCAAAGTTACTCACTAACGGGCCCCATTTCATAATCTGTTGTTCATCTAAACCGTCGTCGACAAATGGATTTTGCCACCCAGCGGCTTGCCATTTATCCAAGGGGTTTAAAATATGCATATTCTGTAGACCAAAGTCACCGGGTATTTGGGCGTCGGCTACCACGTTGTCTCCCACGTGGATAAAGCTATCAGCTGGACCAACCTGAGTTTTAAGTTTCTTCCACATGCTGCCGTTATCTTTACGCAGCCCTAGCTCACTAGACACGTATAGGTGGTAACCGTGAGACAGGCCTACCTTTTTAAGCATGCGGGTTATTTGCGGTTCTGAGTAATAAGTATCTGATACGACGAGTACTTTCTTACCTGACAAAATCAAGTTATTGGCTATTTCTACCATTTCATCTTTTGATTCTATCATGTCTAAATCAAAGGCAAACTCAAGTTCTGCATACTCAGCCGCTAACTGTTCGCTCCAATTAAATGTACTGGCTAATGCCTGATAGGTCTCATCGATAGCGACATCGCCTATAAACTGTTTGGCTTTTCTTACTTCAAACTCGGCGTTATTTCGTTGTTTCACAAAATCATTTGGGTTGTTTATTTTACCTTGTTCGCACAAGTAATTAGCCAATTTTAGCTTGGCATAGTCAGGCACAAAATATTTACGTCGCACCAGAGTATCAAACACATCAAAAGAAACAGTCGTAAATGGCGCTAATTGATTAGCAATCCCATCTGCACTATTTACATAGTTAGCCAAAACAAAAGATTGATCATGGGTAAAAGCGCCTAAGGGCGGATAATAAAAGAGCTGTTTGTAGCCATTTTTTTCGGCTAATAAACCAATGCAACGCTCTAAGGCGTGAAGCTCTGACCCATCATTGGGTAAAGGTTCTGCAGGGAAGTCATCATAACTATAATCAGCGTCGAACAACTGCTTTAAGGCCTGCGGCCTTGCCCAAAACATCCCCCCCACAGGGTAAGCCAAAAAGTCACGGTCTAGCGATAAGCCCCATTGCGTTACCCAACGACCACTATGCGGTTTGTTTTTTAACCAATGGTTTACCCAGTTTGGCATCATCCAGAAAGAGGTAGGGTAATAAATCCCACAGTCTGGGTCGTTGTCGAAATGGGCAAGCATTCGTTTTAATACGGCTTGGTCTTTAAGCAAATACTCGCCTAAATAATCCGCCCACTGGCGTTGCTCTCGGCCTGAATACAAAGATTTTTTAGAGTGCATATGGCAAAGCAAATCATAATTTAGCAACTGCTTACCAAACTCAACTAACATAGGGCCAAAATTTCGCCCTCTATTAGGGACTATAGCGGTGACCACTTTGTTAACTGTAGCTAACTGAGACAACTGTTGTTGGGCCTTGGTGTCTATCCCTTCTTTGCTAACACTAATAAATATGTCTACTTGCCCAGGAAAGTCAGCCAAGCATTCTGCATAGTAGTCGATAAAATCTTCATAAAAAATATGAAAGCATAAGGCAATTTTCTTATCAGTTTTTTTACTGATCGCCTGTTGTTGCTCCAGTTTGTCACTGGGGCGCCATTTAGGAGAAGCAGGCATGGATATCCGCCCCTCATTGAGGCCAAAATTCAAATAATGCGCCAGAGGGTTAATACCTGCGTGATAAATATCTACGTTACACTTTTGATAAATTTCGGTATCAAAGGCGGGGCTAGGGTTAACATTAGAAAACATCGATTTATGCAAGTAATCGGCAAACGCTTGTTCATCGCTTGTAAATGCAGAATGCTGGTGATCATTATACCAATCTAGATCGAAGTGCCCGTGCTTTTTAGCCAATGTAAGCAAACCTAAGTCCGCCTCTCCGCGATATTTTATGCGAGTTGGGATACTTTTCAGATAATACTTAACGCTGCGAATACGCTTTTTTACTGAGCGTAAAAAAGCGTATAACAAAGGATATTGGTGCTTTATAACTGACTTATAACTCATTATCGTAATCCAAAAAACTGAAGCGGGTCTACCGTACCATTACCAGCAACATCATCATCTATTGCGAACAAATGCCATAAAGCACGAGGAATCATATGAGGCTTTACCATATGTTGAATAAGGCTAGACTCTACCTCTTCCTGGCGAAAACCAATGTTGTGCTTCGCGGCATGCACGACATAATCAACAACCCCCGCCATCACCTGTTCTAGTTCATGTATATGTTTTTGAGCGTTGACCTTACGACCGTAGTAAAAATCAAAATCACGCCCAGGTAATTCGCTGAGTCGAACATCCTGAAATTGCCCATTGGGAGAGGTTAACAGCGCCTCTAAAAACATCGACCTATCGAGAGGCACATAGCCATCTCCCATAGTTACCGATTGTTTTAGATAACCTTTCATTATGTTTTCTTGACCATGAAAAGTCGTCATGCCCGGCTTAGAGGAAATGAGATAATGCCCAGTTACCGGTTTTTCTAGCAATAAGCTCATCAGTTTTTGAATAGTGCCTGAATACCCAAGGTCTACAATATGCAAAACACTAGGGGCGTTAAGACCTAGACTATTGAGGTAAGCCAGATAGGCTGTTTTTGTTGGTGCTACAATCTCGGCTAAGTGTTTGGCCTGAGAAAGCAACAACTGACGAACTTTAGAATCATCATCAGGTAAGTTAATTATCGTAGTTTGTACTTTTTTATCAAAATGACGTTGAATCGTGCTGTTACTGATCATAAAGCGTGAGCGTAATAACTCGTAAAAAGTACCCGTGAATTCGCCTTTAAGCGAAAACTCATAGCTTCGTTCATCATCTAACAATAAGCGGAACATAAATGAGCGAGATGCTAATAAATATTGCCCATTATCAGGCATACCCAGTGCTTGCTGATAACGATTATATATATTATGTAAAAAATAGCCTTCGCGAGCGAGAAAGTAGAAAGGTACTTTCTGTTGACTTAGCTGCTCGCAAAAATATACCGCTAATGGGCCTAAGAAATTAGAACCAAACTGGCGAAAGTTTTGGGTTACCATTTAAAGTTCCCTAAGAAAAAAATCAAAAATATTTGCGTCATAGAAATTAAAGCCAGTGTAATACCAAAAAAAATCAATATAAAAATGAGTAAATGCGTTTATCTAGAACGTTAACCATTCTACAACCTTGACAACACAACAATAGAGGGAGTCTAGAAAGTATGAGTTTGAACTAAAATGCAAAGGCATTATATCGTCATTCAGCCTTTAAAGCAGCCCGATATTCTTCTACTTTACGCCGAATAAAAGGGCCCCTGGGCCGTGCTTGGTGGGCAATTTCCATTAGCTTTAAGGCGAGTTCTAGGTTGGTTGATTCTAACCTCAGCGCCTCATCTCTCAAGAAACCAACGTCTGCTGGGCCCTTAATATCCTGTAGGGTCACGTTATGAATAGTCCACTTTTCTGGTCGTTTAATACGAAGAAAAGAATAGCCGTGTCCAATTAGGGAGGTTATTTTATGCGCGTCTACTGCTTTCAACACTGAAATAACATACTCTTTTTCTGCAGTTTCCCCACTGACCACGAGCTCCCCTACATCTAAGGCCTTAATTAAGTCTTGTTTAGTCTGAATCGAGTGAAATGTGAGCAGACTCGCCGCTACAGTAACTAAGCCTGAGTGAGTGCTACTGTCGTTGACAGGCTCAAAACCACGAGAAGACACTGAAAAACGCCACGACTTTTTAAGGTCAATGATGTTAATGGCTAAGCTCGTCACTTTGCTAGAATCAAGTGATTGAGCCGAAATAACATAGTTCAAAGCCTTTGACACCGCGCGCGATTGCAGTTTATTAGGCAGTAGTCGTATGGCAGCGGTAAGGATTATTTTATTCATAATTTTACTCTGTAAATCGTGTTAGCTTTCCGTATCAAAAGTGGTGGTTAAATTTAAAAAGTGGAACACTTTAGCCATTTGTGCCAAGCCCCTCTTTGAAGAATATTGTTCCTCTGCGAGCGCTCTAGCGTTTTGCGAAATTCTCTCCCATAGGGCGCGTTCATTATGCAGGGCCATAATATGGTTTACCCATTGCTCAGGGGTTTCTGCAATAAGGGTACTAACATTGTGAGACAAACCGGTACTCTCAGCAGCAATCGGCGACAAGACACTTGGTAAGCCATAAGCGGCAGATTCGAGTACTTTACCTTTAATTCCGGCTCCAGATAATAACGGCGCGATAAACACCCGGTGTTTTTGAAAAACATCGTCTAAGTTTTCGATATAGCCAACACCTTCAAGCAACGAACTGCCTAGATCTTTATATTTTTCAGGCATATGACTGCCATATATATACAGTTTTACATTGATGGACCGCGCAAGAAAAAGAGGCATAAGCTGTTCAATAAAGAACTCTATCGCTTCAATATTAGGCGTGTGCTTAAATCCGCCTAAAAAGGCTACGCCATCCCGGTCATCAAAGGGCAGCGGTTGAGGCTTCGGTTCCAGAACCCACGGGCACTTAAAAATGTTTTTTTGCTCGAACAGGTGGGAGCAGATAACCGCATGCTCTGTTTCATTGTAAGAAAGAATCGCATCTACGTTGCGCATCACCTCTAACTCTGCGGTTTTAGTTTGATGGGCCTTAGCCAGGGCGATTTGGCGCTCTCCGTCGGTTTGATGGGTTGACAGGGCTGCTCGAACCTCTCTTAAAAAGTGTAAATCTGCATTATTGAAAATAATAGGTATCGCTGGCGCAGCCTTCTTTAAAAATTCAATAAAGTGCGCTGCTACGTTATAGCGCGTGATATAAAAAGCACTTATGTCTTTAAGCCGCTCATCAATGAAGTCTGCGATAGCGTTATAATGAGGGCTGTAACATACCTCTACCCCACTATTTTGCAAATTTTTTGTATAGGCATTTGAATACTTCAAATCAATGGGAACAAAAATAACCTGATAACCTAAACGCTGCATAAGACCTATTTCTTGAATTGCAGCGTAAGAGCCGGCGTCTTTATCTGGAGAAGGCGTTTGCACGTCTAACATTAATATAGTGCCGAGCGATAACTTTTTTGTGACTAGCGACACTTCATTTTTAAAATGTGCTGTTAACGGCTTTATAGACGGGGGCGGATTAGCGTCAGCATCCATAACATCGATTTTTTTCGACATAAACGAATCGTCATGAAAATCAATCGCTGAGTAAACACAAGCATTACCGAGATATACACCAACCTGCTTATCGGTAGTTACTTTAGTTTGCCACATCTGTATAAGCAGCTCTGCACAAACAGGGTCTGCGGTTTCCATAATATGGGCAAGTTCTTTGGTGCGATAAATACTGCAAGAATGAATCGCTTGGCGAACGGTTTGCGTGAAATTTACAGCAGGATGGTTCGCACTCATAACGCGTTCCGAGGGTATTGGTGAGTGCAAATCATTACCATGAGTTAAACCATTGCGATCGACTACCTTGCAACAAACAAAAGCATCCTTTGATGCTTCCATTGTGCTGATCAGCTGCGGTATGGCGTCTAAGCCAAACTCGACAACGTAAGGGCAAAAGAGTATCAATTCGCCCTTTGCCGCATTAATAGCCTTTGCCATAGCGCTTGTATATTGGTCGTTACAATTCAATGTCACTAAGTTGTTTACAGAGAAGGCCTCAGGGGTATTGGTGATCCAAATTATTTCATAAGACGCTTCTAGCAACGTTAGTATTACCGATGAAATCATCATCTTTGCGTCGGCAGCACTGATAAATGGCGGAAGGATAAGCGTGACTTTAGGTTCTAATACTGCTGGTAAACAAATGGTACAGTTTTGGTGCCCCGTTAATACAGAATAAGCAGTAGGAATAAGGCGCTTTTTTTTGTCAGATAACTGCGTTGTACGTAAAGCCTTAGAGAGCCCTTTTATTCTATCCCCTGTTATATCGATGTCAGTAGCGGCGAATATTTTCGTTGGTATGACACGATTAGGGTTGTTAGTGTTATCACTAATGTCTGATTGCCATACAAAACAAGGGAAGCCTTTAATTGCTAACTGATACAACGCTTTATCTGGTCTAACAAAATGGGCCGGTAGTGAGATAACAAACGTGCCATCAATGGCATTTATGTTGTGCTCTGTTGTAGCTAAAGGCGCTCCATTACAATAAAGTATCGTGGTATAAGCACCTAGCTCTACACCCGCATAGTTGAATACTAGCTGGTGTGCCTCCAATCCTTCTAGCTGAAGGGTTATGGCGTCGTAACGATCATCGTCGATTAAGGCTTCAGACACTGCGTTTTGCCTAATGTCTTGTAGGCGAATAACCTTGCCTGCCAACTCTTGGTAGGTTTGTTCAAGCAGCACAGAAAAAGCACATACCCCGTTGGCAAAACCCGCCTCTGCGAGATCAGCCCGGTAAATATCTGGCACAGCTTTGATGACTTGGTCTTCTATTGCTAGAAAAAACTCAGGCGTATCAGCCCAGAGCGGGTCGTAAAACCAACCATTTATTCGCCCAGAGTCTATGCTATCTATATGACCCTTTGCGGTTGTATTGCAAGAATGTGCCGTCAAACTACTGCCTTAAATCAATACTCAAAAAGTGTATGTAGAACACCGGAGACTTTAAGAGCCTCCAGATAGAACTAGATATTACTTACTGAAATGCTTTGTCAGTACCTTTTCGATAACGGATAGACGAGTAGAGATTTCTGCAATATTATTTATAGCGACATTAACCACAGTATTTAGAGAGGCCTGTTCATTAACAGGTGTAGCCTCAACAATTTGGTTGGCAATGCGCTGTGACTCAGCAGTGAGTAACTGCTCAAAACTGTCAATTTGTTCTGAAAACACCTCAACAAACTTAGCTTTATCTATGGCTTCTTGTGTAGTATTTAACTCAACGGGGTTTAGCAAAGTGGCTAGCCCATCTAGGTACACCTGACACTCCACCGAGGTAGAGGGGAAGTTAGCGGCATTTACTTTTAATGTAAAACCGTAATTGCCATCGCCAATGCCAGCATCAGCTAAGTCGACGCGAGGCTGGTCTGCAAGCCCAAACGCTAACACTTTATCTTCATGCTTCAACTCAACCGTGACGCGTTTAGTATCAGCATGAATGTTACGGGCCCAACCTAGCACCTCGTTGTGGCTTACTGCATCAAAATGACAAATGTAGTCTTCTGCTTTAAGTGATGTTAACTCAAGCCCAACCGGTTCAGGGTTTACCTTATGCCCATTGATCAATATATCCACCGATTCGATATCATTCTTCAACACCGCTATATCAGGGGTGATGTTAAACGCGCAATCCCCCAAACCCGCATCGACAAGATCGCTTCGAGCATGATCGGCGTTGTCCTCCCAAAGCAATTCGTCACCGCTGAACACTTCAACTTTAGCTGCTTTTTGCGGCTCCAAATTATTAAATGCCCAACCTGATATCGCTTCAGCAGAAACTACATCGATATGAAACTGAAGATCTTGGAGCGAGGGGGTATTTTTACCCAAGGCAGATTTAAGTTTTCTTTTAAGCATTACTTCAACGGATCCTATAACTGATATGGATTAAGCCATATTCCATTTTATACCCTTATGCGACACTAAAGGTAGAGGTTATGTCCCAAAATACTGATTCATATTAAGGAACTATGTTTACAGTGTTGGCCTTTGGCCTAAAATACTAGCTTCTAAAGTTATCTTGATTGTCTAAAAACCATTGATAAGCATCCTTTAGGCCCTCTTCAAGGTTATAGTTATAACGCCAACCTAAATCAGCTAAACGACTGACGTCCATGAGTTTTCTTGGTGCACCATCTGGCTTAGTGGTGTCCCATACTATGTCACCGCTAAAGCCAGTTACCTTAGCTACTGTTTCTACTAGTTCGCGAATGGTGCAGTCTACCCCTGTACCCACGTTAATATGGCTTAGCATTGCTGAGGTATTCGTATCGTAAGTGGCTTTGTCTAACTCCATAACATGGATCGACGCGGCAGCCATATCATCCACATGCAAAAACTCACGCATTGGTTTACCGCTGCCCCAGGCCGCTACCTGTTTATCACCGCGTAGGGTAGCCTCATGAAAACGACGTAACAACGCAGGAATAACATGCGAGTTTTCTGGGTGGAAGTTATCGTGCGGGCCGTACAAGTTGGTTGGCATTACGCTACGGTAATCAAGCCCATATTGGCGGTTGTACGATTCACATAACTTAATGCCGGCGATTTTAGCGATGGCATAAGGCTCGTTGGTTTCTTCTAGGGTACCAGTTAACAGCGCCGTTTCTTTCATCGGCTGTTCAGCCATTTTAGGATAAATACACGACGAGCCCAAAAACAGCAGATGCTTAACACCACTTTTATAAGCCGAGTGAATGATATTGCACTCTATCATCAGGTTTTGATAAATAAACTCTGCAGGATAGGTATTATTGGCATGGATACCCCCTACTTTAGCGGCCGCTAAATAAACCTGCTCAATATTTTCTTTGGCAAAGAAATCGGCAACCGCTTGTTGGTTGGTTAAATCTAACTCGTTGCGGCTACGTGTAACGACTTCAACATCAGCACGTTGTTCTAACTGCCTAACAATGGCAGAGCCCACCATACCGCGATGGCCGGCTACAAATACTTTATTCATATTATATTCTCTATTTACAACTAACCTGAGGTGACCGTACCTTTATATATCATGGGAGGCTCGCCCTCTTTACCCTCGAACTCTTCAAGCGTTGACGAAAAATCGCTGAACACTTTAGCGCTAATTTCCTTACCATAATAAGTCTCAGTAAACGCTTTAAGTATTTGCAAAACCATATACCTAGATACATGACGAACCACAGAGTCATCAGTACCGTATACTGGATAAGGTAGATGACAGCCAAGCCACTTTACTATTTCAAATGATGGCCAATAAAACGTATTATCTGGGGCCGTAGCCAAAGCTTCATGTAACGCTACTCTTAGCGTAGATTTAGAAACACAATCGGCAGTAACACATGATTGTCCCTGAAATGATGCTTTAAGAGGCACAGGGGATAAAGTTAAAATAACAGGGGCATCTTTATTCACCAGCTGTAACAATTTGATAATGGCGTTAATGTTTTCGGTATTTTCTGAAACACTAGATAACCTAAAGTTATGCCTTCCTTTTTCGAAAACAGATTCAGGGATGCCGCGCCAAAACACTTTATTGGTTAGGCTGTCTTCCCAAATTTCAGCTAAGCCCAAAGTAAAGACAAATGCGGAAGCCGATTTAAACTGACTCAGATAGAAACCACGCTCATATTCAGGCGTCCAGTCACTAACAACACCATCAAGATTTCGCTCGTAGCGATAGCCTTTTGACGTTTCTTCACCAGTAATAACCCAGTTCAAAAAATCTCTCAAGGCGAAAGTATTATTAAGGCCCGAGGGAATCCAAAAGCTATTTGAGGACAATCCCGCTGAAGTTAGGAAATGCCTTAGTTCAGCAGCAAAACAAGAGCCGATAGTAACAACATTACTATTATTGTTTAACAAAGGCTTAGTTGGAGTATGCCCAGTAACCACATACTCCTTTATACAATTGTTAACATCTTCAAATACTCGATTAAGCTGTGGGTATTCGGTGGCATTTTCCACATGCCAATAACTCTCCGCCCAAGACTTTGGACCACTGCCTTTACGTTCTGAGGCAATACTACCCACTTCGGTATCTTTCATAACATTCCCCAAGATAAAAAAGCCCAAGGATTAGGGCTTTTAGCAAACCAAGAGTAAAATTTATTCTTTCGCTACAGAAACATCAAAACCGTGCTGTTCAAGCAAGGCATGTTGCTTAGCTTTACTTAAATCATAGGCAACCATTTCAGCACACATTTCTTCAACGGTAATCTCTGGTACCCAGCCCAATTTTGCTTTGGCTTTCGCTGGGTTACCCAATAAGGTTTCTACCTCTGCAGGGCGGAAATAGCGAGGGTCAACTTTTACAATTACATCGCCAACCTTAACACCAGGCGCATCGTTACCCGAAATAGCCACAACAGTCGCGATTTCATCTACACCTTCGCCGCTAAATTCCAACTGGATGCCGGCTTCTGCGGCAGACATGCGCACAAATTCACGCACCGAAATTTGTTTGCCCGTGGCAATAACAAAATCTTCGGCTACATCTTGCTGAAGCATCATCCATTGCATGCGCACGTAATCTTTAGCATGGCCCCAATCACGGAGTGCATCCATATTACCTAAATACAAACAAGGCTCTAAACCCTGCGAGATATTGGCAATAGCACGGGTGATTTTACGGGTAACAAAGGTTTCACCACGGCGTGGTGACTCATGGTTAAACAAAATACCGTTACAGGCGTGCATGCCATAAGACTCGCGATAGTTAACCACTATCCAATAAGCATACATTTTAGCCACTGCATAAGGTGAGCGCGGGTGAAATGGCGTGGTCTCAGTTTGGGGGATCTCTTGCACTTCACCGTAAAGCTCAGAAGTCGACGCTTGATAAAACTTAGTCTTTTTCTCTAAGCCTAAAAAGCGAATAGCCTCCAACAAACGCAAAGTGCCCATGGCATCTACATCTGCAGTATACTCTGGTGCCTCAAATGATACCGCAACATGCGACTGTGCGCCTAAGTTGTATACTTCATCTGGCTCAACTTCTTTTAAAATACGGGTTAAGTTTGAACTGTCGGTTAAATCACCATAATGCAAAAAGAAACGCGGGTTTTCTTCATGCACGTCTTGGTAAATATGATCTACTCGCGCGGTGTTAAACAATGATGCGCGGCGTTTAATGCCATGTACTTCATAACCCTTTTCTAGTAAAAACTCGGCTAAATAAGAGCCGTCTTGACCGGTTACACCGGTGATAAGTGCTTTTTTCATTCTTATTCCAACTCAATAATATAAAAACCTGATTCTCGAATTCAACCTCAAAACACAGCTACCTTAAAGAAAATACGATACAACGTTGAATTTAAGGGTTTAAAGATAAAAAACCTTACAAAAACCCTCCAAAGAAGCAACTGACAAAATAACAAATGACCTTTCCTATTCGTAACCTAAGGAATTAAAGTAACCATTTTTAGAATAGAAGTATTCAACTTGTTCTTTTGAAAGATAGTCTAGGTGGGTATTCTTTTTCGCCTTCCAGAAAAAAGAATTATTACTAAATTTTGTTTTTTCATCCACTTCAACAAAAATGTCCAAGTCTAATTCAATTGCTTCATTTGGCATCAACTTGTTCAACAGATTTCTTACCGTTACGACCGGTTCATCCACTAAGTCCTCATAACGTATCGAAACGACTTTGTCATTATTGAACGCATCTTGTAGATACTTTTTATAATTTGATCTTTCACCTAACATCGAACTAAAATATCCGCTACCAACATCATCACAAAACTTATTAAAGTAGTAATCAAGTTCTCCTGCGGAGACTAGCTCATCTACATTTTTAACAATCCCACCTTTAAACTGCTCAGTCATTTTATGCAAATGAAAATAGTTCATACTAGAGAAAAATACATCCAGTGGATTTCGATATATCAACACTACCTTATCACATTTCATATTAGGATTATCTAATACATGTGACTTGTAAAACGAATAACTATCGTATTTTAAAACCGCTGATTTCATAATCTCCTTAGTTCTATAATTATGTTGATGAACGTCAGGTATTTCCTTATTAGGATCTAACATAAAAATTTGGCCAATGATATATCTCAGCCATGTATTACCACATTTAGGGTAAGAGGATATTTCAATAACTTTATTCATTAATATTTCCTAGTAACTATTATCTTCTAAGCAAGCAATTCATGAAACAGTTTAATATAATTTCTTGATTGAACATTTTGATTGTAACCAATTCTAGCGAAATCGACGCAATATGCTGAAAGTTTATTGAGATGACTTTCATCTACTAACGAGTTCAACATTGCATGCGCTAATCCGACTGAAGAAATGATGGGAACTAAAAACCCGGTTTCATTATTTCTTACCAAATCACCGACGCCTCCTATATTAAAACCAATCACTGGCGTTCCACATGCCATGGACTCTAAAATAGTGTTAGGGAGGTTATCTTCTTTGGATGGAATAACAAACACATCAGCAGCGCTATACACTAACGCTAGCTTCTCATCTTCACTGATTGTGCCTAGGCTTTGGATAGGAGTGGAGATCTCCCAATCTTCAACGGCGGCCTCTCCAAAGGTCAATATTCGAACAGGCCTCGCACTCAATTCTTGTCTCATTTTGTCGAAATATTCTGTAGCTTTTACAAGCTCATCAAAACCTTTGCGCTTTTCTTTGGCACTTTGAGCACCAAATAAAATAACAAACTCGCTTGGGTCAATACCTAATTGCTTTTTCGCTAAAGTTTTATCCGTTGGCTTATAAATATCAATCTCTAAAGAGTTTGGTATCACTTCAACCCTATGCTTACCAAATAATTCACTTTTCTTTGCTTGCTCACCAAGCCATTTACTTGGTGTTACGATCGTAAGATCTGCATTTTTTAAGGCTGTAATTTTATCTTTTAATACTTTGTGTGCTAGCCGGTGGCTGTTATCTTTTAACTGAATACAGTTTCGACAAGTGTTTGTCGAAAATTCGTAACACCCATTTGTATAATGACAGCCTCCAGTGAAAGGTCTTTCATCATGTAATGTCCATACAATAGGCTTACCAGAATTCGCTAATTTTGTTAGCGTATCTGGTGATATGAATTTTTCTATCCAATGTAAATTTATTACATCGCTAGCGCAGATTTCGGCTATAACTTCATCATCTAACGTAACAAGACTACAGCTAAAATAAGTGCTAGAGACGTCTGTTCTATTTTCATCAATTTTTTTCCATTGACAAAGTCCTTCTTCTTCTTCTTTACCGATAAATTGATCAACTAAATGCACATAATCAAAATTCGACTCTTTGACATTAACATAATAAATTAAGTCATGACTTTGCTTTAGCTTGGATGCTAGTCTCCAAGCCGCACGAGCAGCTCCTCCACCAATATCCCATTTATTTACTACTGAAATTTTCATACTGAAGAAACCTGTTGAAATCGCTTGAATACAAAATTAACAAGGGGTTGACTTGTTAATTTTAACGAGCCCTGCCGCCATTCATTATGATGGTGCATAAAATCATTTGAAAAGTATTCCTTAAGCTCTGTATAAGTATATGGCCTTCCCATTAACCTGTAGTAAGACTCTGATTGGTCTTCGGAGTCATTGTACGAACAATACGCGATAGCTTCTGCTTTCGTAGGCGCTAAAAAGAAGCGACGGTAGTTTTCCTCTAGTAAAGTGATATTATCTGTAGGGAAGCTAGCTAATTGTTCGTATTGGACAACATCCAATAACATATTGGTAAAGGACATCATAGAGGCGTGTTGTACTTTAACTCCCCAGCGAAGACCTACGTTATTATTTTTTTCTCGCAATACCGGAATAAATTTTTCACCATTGTTTTTGTAAAAGTTTGCCCCGCCGTGATCAGCCATTGTAAAAAGCTCTGTCATCGGAACAATATAAGCCTGTCTATCTAGCAGGTTAATCTCATCATCGTGATCAGTAAACCAAGCCGACATAGTGTCTGAAATCTTGTAAACTTTTCTTTTTCTGACACCGAAGTAATGGCCATGAAGGTTGACTTCTTTATTTAATTCCGTAGCAATTTTAGAAATAGAATATTGAAGTGTCCCTCCCCAGCCAATATCAACAATTGAGACATTTTTTGCATTAAAAAAACTTTCTTGGGTAAGATAACCAATTAAGTTATCTCGAAATTCTTCAGCGCGTTCAATAATCAACTCATTGTGCAGTATTAGAAAATCTCTTAATTTATCTCGCTGACGCTCGGTTAGATGAGAATGAGTGTCGGTTAACCCACAGGCCCTTAATTCATTTCTAAACTCGTCGCTTGTAAAGTTAATCCGTTTTAAGACTATATCTGCGCTCAACAAGGAAGTTGGAGCAAAAATCCAATCAAAGCCCTCCTCCACTGAGCTTTTTAGAGCAGGAAATAGTAAGGCCTGCCTCGACACATAAAGGTACTTAGCTTCAATTTTGCCTTTGTAAAACTTATCAATTATTTTACTCGCCATGTTGAATAATATTTGACCATCTCGAGCAAAATAAAAAATGGTTTTAATCCCCTTAGCTAATGCTTGCTGAATAGTCCAAAGCGTAAAATTGAACATAAGAGGCGCTGACACATTAGAAGTCACCTCATGTATAGCTTGTTGGTTAGCATCATCATAAGAATAAGCCAGACGATTGCAACGACTAACGCCGAGTAACATTTCCACTGACTCGGATTGTTCATTATTGCTTTCGTACCTAGTAGCAAAAGTATCTTTAAAGTGAAAGGACGTCATGCCTAACTTTGCTGGCTGTTCAACATCACTATTAAAGTTATCTCCATAATGAGCAAAATCTGTTGGCTTTGCACCTAAATCTGCGAAGACATGTTTGAACAACTCTCCATTCGATTTCATCACTCCTATGCTAGAAGATACATAAAGCTTATCTTGAGGTTTAAATATACCTAAACGCTCAATCGTTTCTTTAATGAAGCTTTCAGGAAGATAGATATCGGTAATAAAGACTATTACAGCCCCTTTATCCCTCAGTTCATCTAGTTGTTTAACAGCTTTCGAGTTGGAAAAAATTGAATTTCGCTCTAACTCAAGCTCTTTATTACGAAACCAAGTTAATTGTTCGGGTGAGTAGTTTGAACTAAGCTCATTGTGTAAATATATTTCATCAAAGGTTACTTCTTTGTTGAAGTGGTGAACTTCTCTAGCTTTGAACTCTGCATCAATTCTTCTTTTAGCGAATCCTTCGCTACTCATACCAGCCAAAGATGCTTCCTTCTCCATTACAGAAAAAACCTTAGCAGGCTTAAGGTATCGGCGCACAATCAACGTATCGAAAAGGTCAAACGTCACATATTTAAAGGAACTAACTAGCTTACTCATTGAATGACTTCCCAAAATACTTGCCACTCATTTTTTTCATGAGACCATTTTACAATTCTACCGCATAAATCTTTGCGAAGTAGACCAAAGCGTTCAGTAAGACGCTGCATACTCTCATCACTAAATGCTAGATATTTCTCCTTCGCATTATGCTCTGTGTCTAGAGCCATTTTTAGCTCTCTAAGGCCGGCTGGCACATGTACAATTGGCATCTCTGATTTATATTTTTCTGGGGCATTTGTTAGTTGATTATCATGATTTCTAAAGCCTCCAAGGAAAGAATATACTTTTACCAAATCAGTATATTTAGCAAAGCGTTGCCATAAGTGAAAATCTGCTGCTAATTTTAAATTTTCATTTAATGGACCTGCCTTATTCCACAGACTTCTTCTCCAGAAAGTCGACTCTTGTTGTATCCAATTTAAGCCACAATCAAGGTTCTGAACGTCATAGTAACCCGCGCGTATAAACTTTCTTGAGTAACTATTGGGAAAAGAGTCAAATCCGACACGTTGTCCTCTCATATTATAAGAGTTAGGAATCCCTGTTATCCAATCAACATCTTCATTCTTTGAAAAAACTTCATGTACCGTAGAAAGTGCAAATGGATGATACATATCATCTGTATTAAGCCATGCTAAGATATCACCTGTAGATCTCGCAAATGCTCTATTGATTGCAGAATACATTCCATCATCCTTTTCAATAAAGTATTTAAAGTCTACTTTTTTATTTTTCAACTTAATCTGTGTCGCTTTTCTTTCTAAGAAGCTAGCGATTCTCTCATCCCCTCCACCATCCTGAACTATATATTCTAGCTCAAAATCACCTTCTTGATTTACTATGCTATCAATTGTCGCCTCAAAATAATCAAGGCGCTTAAATGATGGTGTTACGATCGATATTTTCATTGCACTTACCAATTTTTATTAAAAACTTATTATAATAAAGTGACTCTTTAGCTTCGGCCATTAAGCTGTCACCCGCCAAACTTTCTCTACTGCCAATCACAGCAGAGCTCCGGCCACTATCACCAGTAACTTTAAACATACTAAACACGTCTTCAAAACTTTCATCAAACGGCAAATTTAATACGTTAGCTATTGCTTGCATCTGCTCTTGTGGCTCGTTTAAAAAATCTTCATATTTAAATATTTTTTCTGGTTCAAACTGCTCTAATAACAACAATAGTCGCCGACAATATTCGTCAAAACTTTTTGGTTCAAAATGCACCCAACCGTTTTTTACTAACGACGCATAAGAATCAATTGGATTACGCAAAGTCAATACTGATTTAATTTGGTAATCATCTTCAAGCAATGCTAACAGCGCACTTTTTTCAGGTATAGGTTCATTAGTAGTAAAATCTGCATGAGTATGGTCTCTCAATACTAAAACGCCCCCCATACTCTCGACATGACTGTATACTTCACTAATCGCACTTTTGAATAGTTTGGCCGCCAATTTTTTTTGCTTAGGAATTCCAGCATATTTTGATAAAGATATTATATCCGATGGTGCGTATTTGGGTTGTCCTGTCCCAACAGCAAGCTCTGTAAAAGGATGTACCTCACTCAATAAATATACATTAGGCATTGCTGATATACATTTAGATATTAAGGTACCGCCACTGCACGCTAAGTGATGAATAATTCTTATCGTTGGCTTTTTATCTTCATGTTGTTTACAAACAAGCTCACACCTTTCAAGCAAAGATTGCGTATCCACAAACTGCTCGTTAGCTTCTTGTGGTAATTGCGGTATATCTACTCCCGCCGCGCTTTCTACCAGTGCTAAAGCTTGATCTATTTGCTGTTTAAACTTATTAAAGTTATTACTCATCACAGCACCCCTTACTCATTTTCAGAGTGGTCATTATTCATTAACTCAGGGTGCTCTTGTTGCAGTTGGTAATAGTACTGGGAGGCAACAGTTAACTTGGCGCGTAGTTCTTTTATAAGGTCGATTAAATTTGCTTCAGAATCTAACTTCTCTGCATATTTCTCTCTTAAGTGCTCAAGATCAATATGCGATTTGGTCAGCATTTTTTGGCCTAAACGGCTCGAGCGAGTAAGTTCAGCGTTTTCGGTTTTTAGTTCACTATGCTCAGCCGTTAAGCTTGCTATATTAGCCTCAATTTTTGAGACTTTAGACACCAACTCAGACTCTTTGGCTTTGCTGCTACTTTTAAGCTGTTCGAAATCACTATTATGGCGTTGTTGCTCTTTTTCTTGCGCTATATTCTCGGCCTTGAGCTCTTCAAATAGCCTACTCAATTGAGCTTTTTCATCACTGAGCACAGCTTGCTTCAACGTTATCTGTTCGCACTCTTGCTCTACAGTAGTGACGCGTTCTAGTGCTTGTTGCTTGTCAGCCTCTAAGGCTGATACCTGAGATTCAAGCTTTTCCTTGTCGCTTTGTGCACTGGCTTGCAGTTGTTCTAGGCGTTTGTTTAGGTCAGCTTTCTCTTTACTGAGCTCGGCCTGCTTCGCCGTTAATTGTTCACACTCTTTAGCCAAGTGAGTATTTCGCTCTATCGATTGTTGCTTGTCAGCCTCTAAGGCTGATACCTGAGATTCAAGCTTTTCCTTGTCGCTTTGTGCACTGGCTTGAAGTTGTTCTAGGCGTTTGTTTAGGTCAGCTTTCTCTTTACTGAGCTCGGCCTGCTTCGCCGTTAACTGTTCGCACTCTTTAACTAAGCGAGTGCTTTTTTCTAGTGCTTGTTGCTTGTCAGCCTCTAAGGCTGATACTTGAGATTGAAGCTTTTCCTTTTCGCTTTGTCCACTGGCTTGCAGTTGTTCTAGGCGTTTGTTTAGTTCAACTTTCTCTTTACTGAGCTCGGCTTGCTTCGCCGTTAGCTGTTCGCACTCTTTAACCAAGTGAGTATTTCGCTCTATCGCTTGTTGCTTGTCAGCCTCTAAGGCTGATGCCTGAGATTCAAGATTTTCCTTGTCGCTTTGTGCACTGGCTTGCAGTTGTTCTAGGCGTTTGTTTAGGTCAGCTTTCTCTTTACTGTGCTCGGCCTGTTTCACCGTTAACTGTTTGCACTCTTGCTCTAAGGTAGTAGCGCGCTCTAGGGTTTGTTGCTTACCCAATTCTAATTGGTCAATTTCAGATGCTAATTCAGTAAACTGTTCCATAACTTGCTGCTGATATTCAGCAAATTCTTTTTGCTTAGGCTCACTAAAAAATGACTGTAAAGATTGGATAAAAGCCGAGCCAAGGCTTAATTCCGTGGTGCTTTTTGTATATTGATATAAATTGAAGAAGGGGCCTTGCTTTAAATTTGATAGTGTAAAACCGCTATATGATAAGCCGCTTAACACTAAGTTTTTTTGCTCTTCATATTCAGCGCTTGGGCTTTGTTTAAAAACATACAAGTCTATAGATTGAAAATTGCTCAGCTGCTCATGGCTTGAACAGGCTAACAATTGGCACTCTATACCATTGAGTTCTATCACTAACTTAGCCTGAACCGCCTCTTGTGTTAATTCAGGGTGTTGTTCAAGTAACTGTGTAATAGTAAATTTTTCAGCGGGGATTCTTTTATCTTCAGCGGCCTGATTAAACGTTCCGTCAAGCCACGAGGTATCAACGCCGCTGAATTGGGCAGGCTTAATACAAGTGAAGGTCGTCGCTTCTTGGTTAGGCGTAATAATTTGGTTGAACACTGTTACATTAGAATAAGCACTGCACTTTGTAAGCAAAGAGTCATAAGTATCAGGGTTGCCTTCATACAAATATATTTGCTTAGCACCACTTGATAGATATTTGTCTAACATTTGGCCACTGCCCGCCCCCAAATGAACAATTACATCTAACGCTGCTGATTTCTCCGTGGTTTTTATTTGCTGTTCAGTCATAATCAACCTTGGTTAAAGCCCTTGTGTCGTCTATTTATCTTCAAAAATATCAGGAATAAATTATACATTTATGTTCACCCCATTGCACTTAGAGGCATGGTACTTTTAGAAAACTTTACTTGTTAACTATTCAATATTAAACGTCCAAACATTTTTTTAGCCATTGAGATAATGGCGTATACAGTTGTATGCTGTATGGGTTCTCATTGGGTTCAGAAACCATTTGGGGAGCACTGCCAACATATCTGTCATTTAATGCCCACTTAATAACCGCTAAGCCGAGCCGTTTTGCTTCTCTAGTGACCCAAGTATCAGTGAAACAAATAATCTGTAATTTAAAGTAAGCAGCTAGCCAAAGAACACCTGAGCTTTGGTATTGGTACACGTCGTTACTATAGTTAAATGCTATGATTGAGCTGTCCTTAAACAAGCGCATCAGTTGCTTATGCTCTATAAAACCGCGTATAAGTGTTAGATTGGCGCGCTGAGTATTCAACAGTTGTAAGTGTTGGTCTATCGTCACTAAGTGTACCGCTTCTTTATTTATCGAGTATTGTATCACTATCTGCCAATTGGGGTATCGTTGTGATATGCCCTCTACCATGGTTGGTAGCTCACAAAACCCCTTGTTTTCTTTTGCATCGCCAACATACAAAATAATTTGTTTATTTACGTTATCAATACATTTAACCTGGTCTCGACTTAAATCACCTAGCAGCAAGCATGGTTGTAAGCCCACCTCACCACCAGCAAGCCCTTGAGCAACACCTATAATTTCGGCATCAGCGCCATATAAGGCAACATTAGGAAACTGAACCAGTCTGCGCAGGGGTATTTCAAAGCGCATCTTTTGTTTGATAATCGCGGTTTCACTTTCAACCAACTGGCGATAAGGGTGGTACATAAGGCAAATATTGATGTTCACCTTATCTAGAAAACAAGGTTTACCCCATTTTTTTTCTAACAAGCTAAGCGCTAAGCTAATAGCTTGCGCGTGTGGCCAGTCTACGGTATGACACCAAAAAGTGATTTTTTCAGCTTCGGGTAATTTGCCAACAGCATCAGATATCGCATCATAATACTCTTGCGCTAATCGCTGTATGTACGCTAATAGATCTTGCGGTGAGGGCTGATGATAAAAATACTGATAAAAGTCGGTTTTAAACACCGGTAATACTTCTACGTTCTCAGCCTCTAATTGTTGAGCAAACCCAGCCGGACATTGCTGATGACAATATACTAATAAGCGACAATCGGTTAAATGTTGCGAGGCCTGTGCTATCGATTTAATCGACGCGGGGTGGTGCCCGCCTAGCTCTCTTAAACCAGGGTCGAGTACCACCAAATATTTGTTAGACAGCGAAACCATTATTTCAGTGCACTAATTTCATAATAGTCATGCTTTGCTGTAAATGGTTTGGAACTATTTTAGGTTTTACGCCCTTTAAAGCTGTCCAAACTGCGCCTTGCTGGCACTTTACATAGTAAAATTCTAGCTCTTCTTGCAACTGATGAATTTGTAGCAATGCCAATTCATTTTCAGCTTCAAGCTCTCGTTTATTGGCCGCTAATTTAGCTACTTCCGTCGATAACTCAGATATTTTTACTTCAGCATTTTTTTGCAGTTTTACACTCTCTGCATTGGCTTGCTGGCTGACACCACTAGCATTGTGATGTGCTTGCTCTAACTCTTCTTGAAGCTGATGAATTTGCAGAAGTGCAAGCTCTCTTTCGCTTTCCAAGCTAGCCATTTGAGACTCTAGGCGCTTAACTTCACCCTGCAGGTCGCCTTCTTTAGCTTCAGCGGCCAGTTTCAGCTGGTAATTGTCTTCGCCAAGTTTCTGGTGAGTGTCCCGCTCTTTAAGATAAGTTTGCTCTAGCTCTTCTTGAAGCTGGTGGATTTGAAGTAGTGCAAGTTCATTTTCGGCCTTTAGCTCATTTCGACTAGACTCTACATCCTCAATTTGAGCTGAATACTTCGTTGCTTTTATTTGCGATAGCGCGTTTAGCTGTTGCAACTCGGTTAGGTAGTTCTGCTGCCTAGCGTTAATGCTTGGCTCAAATGCCTTGTTAAGCGAACATGAGGCGCTTTCAAGCTGTTCGTACAAAGCCTGCACTTCTTGGTTGCTATATATTCGGATACAACACGAGAGCACTGTCATTAGCTCTTCAAAATCGCTTTCGCTTGTCTGTGAAAAATGAGCTAAAGACACATTAAACAAACGGCTAAAAATATCGCCCCACTGCTGAGTATTGTTAAACACCTGATGTTGGTTAAACAGTGTTGAACGCGGTAAGTTTGAAAAATGTACATCTAGAAGCTGATTACTCGCCCCTACCCAGGCCTTTGTGGCCTCTTCATCAATACATGAAAACTCTGGCGCAGAATAAAAATGAATAAAGTGGCAATGTTGATAAATGTTTGCCGCATTAGCCAGTGTGCTCAACTCGCCTTGAAAGATGCACGCGTAGGCAGTAGCGGAAGCGTCATTGGTTTCTGCAACTATTTGTTCAGCACACGTTTGAAGTTGCAAATCGCTCTGCTGAGCGCCGAGATATTTAATTGAATCATTTTTGCCTAAGTAATCTTGCAGGGCTTGTTGGTTTTGGGCCTTATTCAGTCCACAAAAAACGAACAATGTCATTATTATTCCTTGGTTATTCTGCTAAGCGAAATAAAACATAGAGGATTTATTGCCTCTATGTTTTTTCAATTATAGTTTTTGTACTTCTTGCAGTGCTTGCTTTATATATTTGGAGGCCGTTTGTTCGTTACTTGCTTCAGCGTAACAACGCAACTCAGGGGCATTGCCAGAAGGGCGTAAATGAATAACATCGCCGTTAGTTAAATTCACTCTTAATCCGTCTGTGGTATCTATACCGTCAACCAGTACATCAGTAAAACCCAAATGAGATAGCAAACTTTGGGGATCTTTAGCACCTTGTTGCAAAATAGATACACTACGGGCTGTGGCAAAGTTTTGAATACGGTCACTGGCGGTAAAACGCTGTGGTAAATTTGCCACTAAAGCAGCAATCCCGTTATCGGCGGCAGCGATAAGTAACGCGATAAATGGAAGAACAGCATCGCGAGTGGGTAAGCTTTTAAGCGCGGTATTGTTAATATCAATATCACTACCTAATAAAAAACCACCATTAGCTTCAAAACCGGCAATACGCTGATATTTTGTGGCTAAATTATCAAATTCTGCGATAACATATGGAGAGCCAATTTTAGTTCTGCTCACATGCGAAAACTTGCCACTTAATTCAATCGCTGTATTACAGCTTACAGGCACAGCAAGTGCGTCAAGTTGTAACGCATCTGCACAGAGTAAACCTAGAATATCGCCACGTAACCACTCACCGTTTTCATCTGAGACTAGTGGGCGGTCACCGTCGCCATCTGTTGAAAAAATCGCATCAAAACCATATTGTTCAGACCAATTTCGCGCTTTAACTTTGTCTTCATCACTTACCGCTTCTGTATCGATGGGAACAAAGGTATTGGTTCGTTCTAAAGAAATAACTTCGGCACCCAACGCTGTAAAAATGTCAGGATACAAATCTCGCCCCGCACTAGAATGCTCATATATACCAATGCGCTTACCCGCCAATGGCTTTACCGTTTGCCCATTCTGCGAATAAAGTGAGGTATAACGCTGAATGTATTGTTGTGTAGCATCATTATCAATCGGCAATTCGGCAAAGTCAGCGAGCAGTTCAAACTGTACTTTCGCCGTTAGTATTGATGATTCGTCCTGTTTGCCAATTTCGCCGTCTGGTCGGTAAAACTTTAAGCCATTTCGGTCAAATGGTATATGACTCCCCGTCACCATAATTGACGGAATATGCTGTTGCATAGCTGAATACGCTAATGCAGGGGTGGGAATAACTCCGCAATAAACAACATTCACATTTGCTTGCTTGGCTGCTGCTGCGCAAGCTTGAGCCATTGCATAACTGCTTGGACGATTATCAATAGCTAAAGCAATCGTATCAAATTGATAGGCTTGGCGCATTACGTCAATAAAAGCATGAGTAAATGCTGCACAAACTTCTGGCGTAAAGTCTGTCACTAAGCCACGAGCACCACTGGTACCAAAAGCAACGTTACTATCACCCAGCACTTTGTCTGTAATACTTTTTTCAGTTGTCATATCTTAACCTTTGATTCGGCCATAACGGTCTTCAAATCGAACGATATCATCTTCACCCAAATAGCTACCGGTTTGTACTTCAATCATTTCTAGCATTATTTTACCGGGATTCTCCAAGGCATGGATAGTACCCAAAGGAATATAGGTAGATTGGTCTTCAGTAACAATGATAGTTTTATCACCATTGGTTACGCTAGCGGTACCGGATACAACGATCCAATGCTCGGCGCGATGATGGTGTTTTTGAATGGAGAGTTTTTCACCCGGTTTTACAGAGATACGCTTCACTTGGTCGCGTTTGCCAAAATCTATTGAGTCATACTTGCCCCAGGGGCGATAAACCTCTCGGTGAATATGATGTTCGGTTCTATTACTGGCCTTTAATTGCTCTACAATGGCTTTAACATCTTGTACTTGGTCTTTATTCGCCACTAACACTGCATCTTTAGTTTCAATAACCACGATGTTGTCTACACCTACTGCAGCAATCATTTTTTGTTCTGCATTAAAATAGCTGTTTGTAGAATTATGCGTTAATACATCACCGCGCATAACATTGCTATTTGAGTCCTTGTCCGATATGTCCCATAAGGCAGACCATTCACCCACATCGCTCCAGTCAGCATCTAAAGGAATAACCACTGCACTGGTGGTTTTTTCCATTACAGCATAGTCAATCGATTCTGAAGGGCAGGCTGAAAAGATGTCATTGTCGACCCGGACAAAGTCCATGTCTGAAACGGCAATATCCATGGCAGCTTCACAGGCTTTATATATGTCAGGTCTATGCTCGTTCAATTCTTCCAAATAGCGCGACGCTTTAAACAAAAACATCCCGCTGTTCCAATAGTAGTTACCATTATCTAGATAGCTTTGCGCTGTTTTTGCATCCGGTTTTTCTACAAACTGATCAACATTAAAACCATGTGTGGTCTCTTGACCTCGTTTAATATAACCATAACCGGTTTCTGGGTGTCTGGGGACAATGCCAAAGGTTACCATTTTACCGTTTTGCGCTTCAACGTAGGCTTTAGCAACACTCTCTTCAAAAGCACTTTGGTTTTTAATCACATGGTCAGCGGCTAACACCAGCATCATCGATTCGGGATCGTGTTTAAGTAGTTGAAAAGCGGCTAAAGCGATTGCCGGAGCAGTATTACGCCCTACCGGCTCTAATATAATTTGGCCAAGTTGGCCCACTTCTCTTAACTGCTCTGCGGCCAAAAACCGATGTTCATCATTACAAATCACAATGTTTCTTTGCTGAGTAAAGGCTTCGGTGCGCTTTACCGTTTCTTGCAACATGCTATTGTCGCTCGTTAATTTTAAAAATTGCTTAGGATGCAATGCGCGAGACATTGGCCATAAACGGCTGCCCGTACCACCCGCCATGATTACCGGAGTAATATTCATAATGATTACCTACAAAAATAGAAAAAAAATAGAATTAAAGTAATGGCTTCCACCAAGATTCGTTGCTTAAATACCAATCTAAGGTTTTTGCAAAGCCACTGTCAAAAGATTCTTTAGGCTCGTAACCTAATTCATGATTGGTTTTGGTAGCATCAATGGCGTAGCGGCGGTCATGTCCTGCGCGATCTTCAACATAGGTAATCAGTTGTTCTGCTTTACCATGTAAAACCTGTTTCGCTAAAGGGAATTGTTCTGCCAGCTGAGGTTGCTGAATAAACTTGTTATTCATCTGCTTACACACTAATTTAACAATATCGATATTGGCCCATTCGTTATTGCCGCCGATGTTGTAGTTTTCGCCAACACGGCCTTTGTTTAGAACAAGTTCAATACCGCGCGCATGATCTTCTACGTATAACCAGTCACGAATTTGTTGACCGTCGCCATACACTGGCAGAGGTTTGTCTTGCAAAATGTTGGTGATAATTAGCGGGATTAACTTTTCAGGGAAATGATAAGGCCCGTAGTTATTTGAACAATTAGAGGTGGTAACCTGTAATCCGTAGGTGTGATGATAAGCGCGAACCAAATGATCACTGGCGGCTTTAGAGGCCGAATACGGCGAGTTAGGCGCATAAGCGGTATCTTCGGTAAATGCAGGATCAGTAGGGCTTAATGTTCCGTATACTTCGTCTGTACTAACATGGTGAAAGCGGTGAGCTACAGCTGGTTTACCATCTATTGCGGGCTGATCTATCCATACTTTTTTGGCGGCTTTTAATAAGCTATAGGTACCCATAATATTCGTTTCAATAAAGGCATCTGGCCCAGTAATAGAGCGGTCAACATGAGATTCAGCCGCAAAGTGCACTAAAGTATCTATATGGTGTTGGTTTAGTAGTTTTTCTACTAACTCGGTATCGCAGATATCCCCTTTTACAAAGCTAAAGTTAGGGTTGGCCGCTACTGGTTCGAGACTAGCTTTATTACCTGCATACGTTAGCGCATCAAGCACTACCACTTTATCTTGAGGGTTATTACTTAACCAATAATGGACAAAATTAACCCCGATAAAGCCGGCTCCACCGGTCACTAATAAATTTCTCATTGTTTCCTCTAAAATATATAAAACCAAAAGTTAATCGCTATAAGTGTAAAACTTTACGTAAAAAGCCTATCACTTAGGGCTTAGTGCTTAGTACTTTCAGCTAAACTAACTGGTCCATCATGCTGCTTAATTGCTGACGCCAGTGCACCGTGTTTTGCCCGGATGCCTGCTCGGCAGTTTGTTTATCAATAACACTGAACGCAGGGCGAGCAGCGGGTAATGGGTAAGCCGCTGCCGCAATAGCTTTAATGGGTATCGCTTTACCTAGCAGGCCTTTTTCTATGGCTAACTCTTGAATAGCGACTGCAAAATCATACCATGAGGCTACACCTGCATCTGTCCAATGATAGATAGGCGTGCGATCTTGCCATTGAGGGTCTGCTGCTACGCTATTGCTAGCTTGCTTAGCTACCATTGCCCATAACCATAAAGCTAAGCCTTTGGCCCAAGTAGGGGTGCCCACTTGGTCATAAATAATACCTAGCTCTGGTTTATCCGCCATTAAACGCAACATGGTTTTTACAAAGTTATTGCCGTTTACCGAATACACCCAGGCGGTACGTACTATTAGCGCTTGCTCGGCTAAGGCCTCGTTTACCGCGATATCGCCCGCTAACTTAGATGCGCCATAAACGTTTATCGGCTTAGTTTGATCATCCACCTGATAAGGCGTGGTTTGATCGCCCGAGAATACAAAGTCGGTAGATATATGCATCAAGTACGCCCCCTGCTGCTTGCAGGCTTGGGCTATATATTTGGCACCTAACTCATTAACCGCAAAAGCGGTAGCTTGGTCCGCTTCTGCTTTGTCTACCGCCGTATAGGCCGCTGCATTTATCACAATGTCGGGTTTATGCAAACCGATAGCCGCTTGCACAGCCACTTGCTGAGTAATGTCTAGCTCTTCTAAGCCTAAGCTTATTAACTCGACATTAGCAGGCTTTGTTTGTTCGAGTTCCCAAGCCAGTTGGCCGCCCTTGCCGGTTACGAGTACTTTCATGAGTATCCTTGAGGTTTAAATGGCGACGATGCTTTTATCGCAAGTACGCCATGGTAACTATTATTGTTTTTACAACTTTGGCGCTAGGTCAAAAGCCAAGCCGTTTTCATCTTTCTCTGATATTAATGGCGCCAGCCCATTCACCAGCGGCCACTTGATACCTATAGCGGGATCGTTCCACTTAATGGATACATCAAATTCTGGCGCATAGTAGTCGGTGCACTTATACACAAACTCGGCTTCTTCACTGGTGACATAAAAACCGTGGGCAAAGCCTGCTGGCACCCATAATTGACGTTTGTTTTCGGCTGATAATAACACCCCAACCCACTGCCCATAAGTGGGTGAATTAGCGCGAATGTCTACCGCTACATCAAACACCTCACCGCTCACTACTCTTACCAATTTGCCCTGGGTATGCTGTGTTTGGTAATGTAAACCACGCAAAATACCTTGCTTAGACTTAGAGTGGTTATCTTGCACAAACGGCTGCTTAGTACAGTGTTGTTCAAATAAGCTTTGGCGAAAGGTTTCCATAAAAAAACCACGGTCGTCACCAAATACGGTAGGTTCGATAATTTTTACATCAGGTATTGCTGTTTCTACAAATTTCATTGCTGTCTCACTTTAGCTTCGGGCTTCGAGCTTCGGGCTTCGGGCTTCGGGCTTCGGGCTTCGGGCTTCGGGCTTCGCAAATATTGCCCTTGGGCTTATCAACACTCAAGCGGTAAATTAACTAAACACTTTGTTTTTAGTTAAGGCCATTAAGTACTGCCCGTAACCATTTTTAAGCATGGGTTTGGCTAAGGCTTGTAATTGTTCGGCACTAATTAACCCTTGTCGGTAGGCAATCTCTTCAGGGCAACATACCTTTAAACCTTGACGTTTTTCTAATACCGATATGAAGTGTGCAGCTTCGAGCAGAGAATCGTGGGTGCCCGTGTCTAACCAAGCGCTTCCACGCCCCATTAGTTCTACGCTTAATTCACCTTTTTGTAAGTAAAGGTTATTGAGATCGGTAATTTCTAGCTCGCCCCGTGGTGATGGTTTAATTGTTTTCGCCATTTCTACCACATGTTGATCATAAAAATACAAGCCTGTTACCGCATAATTTGATTTAGGTTCTGCTGGCTTTTCTTCTATAGATACTGCTTTGCCGTTGTCATCAAAGTCAACCACGCCGTAACGTTCGGGGTCGTGTACATGGTAACCGAATACGCTGGCACCAGAGGTTTGTTGATTCGCTTTTTTAAGCGACACACTCAAATCATTGCCGTAAAAAATATTATCGCCTAATACTAGGCAAGCTGGAGAGCCAGCTAAAAACTCTTCACCTAAAATAAAGGCTTGTGCTAAGCCATCGGGTGAAGGCTGAGCGACATAAGAAAAGGTTAGCCCCCATTGCTCGCCACTACCGAGTAACTCTTTAAAACGCGGTAACTCTTCAGGCGTAGCAATGATTAAGATGTCCGTTATGCCCGCTAACATCAGAGTAGAAATCGGGTAATAGATCATTGGCTTGTCATAGACAGGCATAAGCTGTTTACTAATTACTTTAGTTAACGGATAAAGTCGGCTACCGGAGCCGCCCGCTAATATAATTCCTTTTCTTTTCACTTCGTACGCCTTAATTTTTAGCTAGATACCACGAATAAGAATATCCATAGTACCCATCGTTAATTTTCATATAAAGTACTAAAAAACCGCCAGCTTAAACACTAAGCACTAGTGTCGGGTGATGCTAGTTGAGTTCTTTAATTGTTGCATGAATAATCTTACCCACACCAAACAGCAGCAACAATACAACCGCCATGAGCGCTAAATTATAATTAACATTTGGGTATTTATTCTCTTCTGGCTTAATCGGTGTTTCTACTCTAATAAGGTATTTAAGTTGGCGATAAGCTTCGATACGAGACTTTTCTAAAGATATCTGCGACGAGGTATATGCCGTTAAAGCGAGCTCTAAATCTACTTTATAGTCGGTAAATCTGGCTAACAATTGGCTAACCGACAAACCTTCAGGGTTAGTACTACTTAGCTCTCCACTACGTTGTTCGGTAAGGCGCTCTCTTTCGATAATCAGTTGTTCATATAAAGCATCTAATTTAGCTTGGGCCATAACAACCTGCGGGGCTTGACTGCTCATAGTAGATTTAAGAGCTCGAAGCTCTGCATGAGTAGTCGCAATTTGCCCCTCAATAGCATAGGCGATTTGCGACAATGCCATTCCCTCGGCCTCAGGATCAAGTAAGTTGTATTGCTGCTGAAAGCCTAATAAGCGTTTTTTTGCTTGCTGTAAGCGTTCTTCAACTAGCTGGTGCTCACCCTCTATAAAGGTAAGCTGGGCATTAGCCAATTGATGGCCGATAGAATTAATATACCATTCAGCTCTATTCGCTATGGCTTGACTCAAAGACAGAGAAAATTGAGGGTCAAAAGCTCTTACGTACACAGTAACGATTTGCGACGCATCATCGATATCTACTTGTACTTGATTCTGAAAATACTTGAAGGCGTCTTCTTGAGAGGAAGAATCAGACAGTTTGCTAAACCAGTCAATATCTGAGCTACTATAATGGGCTTTAATGGCGAGTTCAGATTCTAAATATTGCAACATATCATTAGAATAAATGTAGGCTTTAACTAACAGCGGATCGCTGTTACCACTACTGACACCTAAGCCACTTAATATTGCCATTGATGCGTCCATCGTCGCCATGCTGTCGGGTTGTTGCACAATGAGCTGCATTTGACTTTCATAACGAGGGCTAGCAATAACAAGCTGATAAACGGCAAACAGCATCCAAGGCATTAACACCAATAACACAATGGGCCGTTTCATAAATCCAATCAATAGCGCCAACTTACTATTCAGCCGATACTTTGACTTATCCTCGCTAGTTTGTGATTCACTAATAAGCGGGGGGATAGGGTTTTCTGGCGTGATTGAAACGATATTTTCTGTTGTTAAGGGCTCTAGCAACTCAGGATGACTTTTACTTAACTCGTCACGGAAGCGACGATGCAACCCGATAATTTCAGGGCCGTTGCCTTTTAAAAGCTTGGCTCGTTGAATAATACGATAAGCTAAACCAATGTTTGTTTCTGCCATATCACGCGCGATTTGCTTTAGATAAATAGCGTCATTCCATTTATCTTTATCTGTAGATTGCTTTAGCGCTAAGAACTGTGTTTCTATCTGCTCGATAGTGCTAGCGCTAGTCAGTTGGTTTTTCATAAATTATTATATCGCTCTATCGCTTGTTCTAAATCATTGTAAAACGTTAGCGAGCCATCATTGAGAATAATAGCGCTATCACAAAACTGTCTTATTTCATCCAAATCGTGACTCACCATTATTACGTTGGCTTCCTCACTTCGTTGAATTAGGGCACTTCTTGCCTTTCTTTTAAACTTGGGATCACCTACCGACGTTGCTTCGTCTATCAAATAGATATCAAAATCAATAGAAATACAGCAAGCAAATGCTAAGCGCGAACGCATGCCGCTAGAATAGCCTTTCACTGGCAAGTCAAATTTTACAGCTAAAGCCGCAAAAGACTGTACCTTTCTTTCAAATTCGTCTAAATCCATAACCCCGTTCACTCTGCCAATAAATCGCGCGTTTTCGCGCCCACTCATTTCAGGGTGAATACCCGTTGCTAGGGCGACTGGCCAGGAGATATTCAAGTCGGTGGTTATTCGGCCTTTATTCGGATATTCACTGCCCGCGAGCAAACGAAACAAGGTAGATTTACCTGCGCCATTAGCACCCAATATGCCAATATTATGACCAGCAGGAATGGCGAAATTCACGTTTTGCAAAATATACTGATTACCCAATTTTGACGGGTAATATTTTGTTACGTTTTCCAGTTGAATCATCGGCTAATTGCTCGCTTCCACAAAACTCTGTAACAACACAGAGACAAACACACCGCAGTTAAGGTAACAAATAGTAAATAATCTAAGCTTACGCCTTTAGCCCCAAAAGTCGTATAGGCAGCATCGCGAGCTAATTCTATGCCATTTAAGACTGGGTTCCAGTTTAAATATGGCCAATAAATAGAATTTATGTCTTGCAGGCTAAAAAACACGCCCGATATAAAAAATACCGGTTTCATTATCAAGTTTTCAACCTTACTCACTTCGATGACAAAACAACGTAAAAGGCCAAAAATCATACCGAATGCAGTAGCAAAAAGCCAAACAGTACACACTACCGTTATCAGTAGAAGAGGATTATCTAGGCGCACTTCAATACCAATCAGATACATGAGCCCGTAAATACCTAAGAAAACAGCCGCTTTTACTAATAACTCGAACAATGATGCAGCAATAACTGCACTAATCGGTTGAACTTGTCTAAAGGCAAATAGTGAACGATTGCGTAAAATGGCTCCCGAAGACGCAGAAACAGTGGTCAAAAATAGTTGAACCAAGGTCATCCCATAAAACATAAACACAAAGGTAGGAACGGTATGCGTATGCCCCCCTGACACTAAGCCGCGAATAGATGACAACAAAAATATAAATACAACTGGCTCGATCACTGCCCAACTGATACCTAGTTTGTCGCTAAATTTACTCCTAATCTCGCGAATAAAAATGGCAAAGATTACATCTTTCCACACAGCTAAACGGCTGCGTTTTAATACTGTGGCCATTAACCAACACCCTTTTCAGGTTTAACGGCGACTCGCTGAGCATGGCTGCGTTGCGAAATTGAAAGAGAAAACTCAGAGAGAACATCACTAATAATTGAAGGCATCTCACTTAACTCTTGCTGCATGTTGTTTTGCATGTCCTGCTTTAATTGAGGGTTATTATCCAGCTTTTGTAACTGCAGTGCAAAACTGGTATCGATTTCATTGGGTAACCACAAGGCAGATTGCAGGTTTTTGGTGTAAAACGGTATTTGGCCGACCGGCCTAACTAACGGAATAAGCCCTTGCTGCATCGCTTCTAATACGATCATCGCCATGCCTTCATTTTTTGAAGGCAACACTAAGTAACTAAAGTTGGCTAGCGTACTGGGTACTTGATTAGGTAACAGCGCCGGATGAAACTGCACATGTTCACCCAAGCTTAACTGCTCACCCAAAGCGATAAGTTCGGCTTTAGCCCCTTCATCGGGGCCGTATATATCTAAGCGCCAGCCATTGTCTAGCTTACGCATTAAGCTAAGTAGTTGCAGGGCTGTATTTAAGCCTTTATTAGCGGCAACACGCCCGATGAAGACCATTGATTTTGGGTGTTTTTCTGCCGGCACCTTTGCTTGCGGTATAAAGTGGTGGATTATAGAGACGTTTTTCTGCGTTAGCGGCATGATAAAGGCTTGGCTGGCTTCAGAATCTGTACACACTTTGTCAGATAACCTTAGTGACAACTGACTACTCAGCTTATCCAGCCAATGCTTAAACCGATTATTGTGAAATATGAACGCGGTTGAGATGCCAGTGAATAAGCTAATCACCCATAACAACGGTTGGCTACGCCACAAAGAAAACATCGCCCACTCTGGCTGTAGTTTAACCATTAGCTTATAGGCTTTAAAGTAAGTGATGGGGCTAAAGCGCTTGCCATTGATAATGTGCAGCCGTTGGCCTAGTAACTCTTTAGGTAAGCTGTCTACCAAGCCTTGTTCCGCCTGTTCTAAGCACACAAGGTGATACTCGATTTGCTCAGGTAAGTTGCTTAGCAAATACAATGCAGCGTTTTCCACTCCACCAATTTTTAGATGTGGCAAAACATGGACTAATTTAACGGGCTTTGACATTCTTCACCAGGTGTAGGTAACGCTCAGCCACTTGTTCTTTAGCAAAACATTTTTCCATCTCTTGCGAATGCACTAACACATGCTCTTGTTGGCAAGTGCTCACTATCGCAGCCACTAAACACGGCATATTTCTTATTGGCACAATGGTTGCGCCCACGGCACCTCTTACCGCCTCTCTCACGCCACTGCAAGCGGTAGCTATAACCGGCGTGTTTAGCAATAAGGCTTCGATAAGTACTGTTGGTAAACCTTCGTAGTCAGAAGTTAGTAACAATGCTTTGGCTTGTTGTATTAATGGGTAGGGATTGCTCACATGCCCAACAAAATGCACCTTATCGCTAATATTTAGCACATAAGCTAAACGCTCAAGTCGTTTGCGTAAACGCCCTTCACCCGCTATCACTAAAGGCTGGGTAACCTTGGCTTGTGCATAGGCTCTTAATAATCTATCAAAGCGTTTTTGCTTATCTAAGCGCCCTACGGCAATAAGATAGTTATTGGGCTGCAATTGCAACGCTAAAGGCAGCAACTGCTCTCCCGCTTTTAGGCGAATATCTTCAGCATCAATAATATTGGGGATCACTTCAATCATGTTATCGGTGACTTTAAGCCGACGCCGAATATCATTTTTAACTGACTTAGATACCGCTAGCTTGGGTCGGTTTTTTATCGACCTTGCCATCACCATCATATTGACCTTACTCGGCAGCCACCATTTGGCCTTGAGCTGCAAACTTTTTTTATTGTGCAGCACCATGTAGCAAGGCATTTGGCTGACTTGTGAGTAAAGCACTTTAGAATAATGACAATGTAAAAAAGCCACGTCGATGTCTTTTTCTAGCAGTAATTGCTCTAGCTCGGCACTTTTCCGCTTGGCTTTTAACTTGTAAAATACCAAGCCACCAACGCTATACTTGGCTATTCGCCTAACTAAATCGGTTTTCTTATTATTATTGTTAAGCAAACCTTTACTGTTTAGGCTGCTAATTTTAACCCCTTCAGGGGGCAAGATATCGGTGGGTTTTGCGACAATGATTTCTGATTCAATACCGCGCGAGCCAAGTTCTTGACATAAATTGAACACAGCTTTAGTCACACCGTTTCCATCAATACGATTAATGATATGTGCTACTTTCACTGTTGGCCTTGCCCCGCGTACTTTGTTTTACTGAAGCTTAATCGTAGTATGTCTTTAAGCAATGAGCTACTTGCTGCTGCATAGTAGTGATAGTAATTGGCCCGCCAATAGTGCGCCAAGCATTTAAAGCCAGCTAAACGGGCTTGTTTTCCTTGAATGATCGACAAGCGAAACTCTTGAAATGACCTTACTTGTAAGATTAATGCGCGCTGTTCATTTGAGCAATGCGCTGAGTCAAGCAAAGCTTGGTAAGCTTTCAAACGCATAAAAAACTCAGGTGGAAATTGATTACGCCAATAGCCTTTTAGCGCTTTTTTAATCTTCGTAGCCGTACTTTGGTATTGAGCACCCAAGGCATTTTGCTGATGTTGCCGATATTTAATTAATCTTTCAGGTATTAGACCAATGGCATCATTTTGTGCCGCTTTCAAGGCCAACCAGGCATCGTGAGGGTATTCACTATTTAGCGGCAACTGCTGCTTTACAAACTGCTTAGTGAGCGCCACTGTTGCGCCGGTCACCACGTTATGTCGAAGTAATACCGATAAAGCTTGTTGTTGATTAAAACGCTGCTGATTTAAAGACGAGAAGTGCACACACTGCCATAAGTCTGGCTGAATGATATTGAGCGCTTCGTCGGTGCGGTAAGCGTCACTAAATACCATCTGTTTATTAGGGTGTGACACCAAGTATGTTAGCTGTACTTCGGCCCTATTGCTTAGCCAATAGTCATCTTGATCGCTGAGCAATATATACTCTTGGGTACACAGGCTGAGCGCTTGCTCAAAGTTCTTAATAAACCCTAGGTTTACCGGGTTTTCAACTAATTTAAGCTTGATAGATGGGTGATTTTTTGCAAACAACCTGACCAGCGCCAACGAGTTATCGCTTGAGCCATCGTCACACACCACTAACTCATGAGGTGGGTGACTTTGCTTAGCGATGCTTTCTAACTGCTGCTGTAAAAATAGAGCACCATTAAAGGTGCACATGGCTACAGAGTATGCGGGTAGCATATTAGTCTCGCAGTACTACGTTAGCAGCAACAGCGATTTGATAGATAATCTGAGTGATATCTTTAACGGTTTGCATCGTTTTGGCATCAACTTTTGGCATCACCAAGATCTGATCACCAGCCACTAAGGTTTGCTGAGGGGAGAAGTCAATCATACCATTAGCATGCACTATCGCTATTCGCTCAATATCGGCACGCTCGGTAAATCCACCCGCCCAGGCTATGTAGTCTAGTAACACCGCATTTTCATTAAACACAATTGCTTGCGGCATCAATACTTCGCCCGCCACCTGAATAAGATCACTTTTAGGCGGAATGATTATCTCGTCGCCTTGCTCTAACCTTACATTAGCCACTTTACCGTTTGAGGCCAAAATAACCTTACCAAGTGGTTCAATTTGACGGGCTCGCTCAACAAACTGCAAAATTAACTCTGCTTCTTTTTGGCGAATTAAGGCTTCGCCATCTGACGACGCCGGCGCGGTAAATACACTTCGTTCTAAACGACGTAACGATTCTTCAATCAGTTCTTTTTGCTTTAAGGCGACACTTTCACGTTGAATATAAATTGATTGGGTATCGGCCAGATCAGGTTCGACAGAAATATAATCAAGTAGCTCTAATAAACGCGCATCTTTATTTACGGTGTAATAAGACGGCCCTAAATAACTACCTGATATTTTAACATCCACAACCTGCGGGCGTAGATCATCGTTAAAGGTGACTGTATCGCCATCTTTAAGCTCATAAGACTGAAACTGCCTAAACGGTAAATACACCGATACTGGGCCAGAGTCTCTATTGCCCGCCACTGCTACATGGCTAATTTTAGCCATTGGGCGCGCATAGTCAGTTAAACGTTGGCCTAAAGATGTTTGTTCTAACAATTCAAATCGAAATGGGTAGCGAGCCCCTCCTTCTACCGTGACAGTAGGGCCTTGCTCTCCCACCAAGATAACGTCGTTATCTTTGAAAGTAACTTTTGGCAATACTCCGTTTCTTAAGAAGTCATAAAGATCAATAACTTGTAATGGTTTGCCATTTCTGATGATGGTAATATTACGGTAGCTACCTCTTTCTGAATCTACCCCGCCAGTGCGATTTAAATAATATAGTACGCTGTCTGACGCTAAGCCCGCGTATTGACCAGGGCGCAATACCGGGCCGGTTACAAATACACTAACCGGTGTGGCATTTAGTAGGTTGACATACACGTTAACGTTATTGGTATATACCGCTCTAATTTTACCAGCAACAACATTATTTACTTCTGTTGCTGGTACCTCAGATACCTTAATAGGACCAATCTCAGGGATGAAAATGTTGCCTTGATTATCTACCGTTACAATAGCAGCATGGCTTACCGCCCCCCATATTGCTATCGATATCTTATCGCCTGGTGCAACGATATAATCAGGATTTAGCCCATCGCTACGCTCGGCCTCGTAGCCACCTGTAAACAAATTAGCGCCATAAGGCGGCGGCAGACCTTCTTCGCCTACCGGCAATACATTCGCTGAACTAGGGTTGATAGATTGACTAGGGTTGATTGATTGACTAGAAGACGCCACTCTAGATTGGCTAGCGAGAGCCTCTGCTTGAGAAGCTGGGATCAGTTCATTAGCCTGAACAACACTTAGACTGAGAGACGTAGTACTTACCGCCAACAAAAAACGACAAGTTAAAGTTTTAAAGAGATTTTTCACAAGCTTAACTACCTAAATTCAAGTCATAGGTTAAATCTGAAACAGCTGGAGACGAGAGGTACCAAGCATTATCTGTTTGTTGTTTACAGGCGACTCTTATTTCAGGTGAATCTTGAGTGTTGATTTCTTGCGCTTCAAACCTACGGCACAATTTACCACTAGCTGATTGATATAAATCTAGAAGGGTAATTTGATAAATTGATACTTGCAGCTGCTCGTAGGTTTGACCGGTGTCTAACACTACCCAATAGGATTCGGGAATGAGGTTTTTGTCTTTCTCAATAACATTTTCTACCAACTCGCGGCTCGCCACAGGTTGTTCGATAGGTTTAGCGCAGCCTAGCATTATGCCGCTCACACCAAACACTAACATCCATTTAAACATTCTCATTAGTTCAACTATCTTTATTTATAAGTTTAACAGTTTAAGCACCTAAACAAGGCTCTTAGACTTTATTTGACCCACTATAGCGTTATACAGAAAGAATGCGAACAAGAAGCTAGCGAACAGCAAAGGTTCTGGCATTTTGTACACGCAACTCACCACCCCAAAACAAGCCATGCCCAAGGCTAATAGACAGACAATCGCTAACACCTGCTTTTTACTGTAACCGGCGTTAAGCAGGCGGTGGTGAATGTGGCGGTGATCGGCTTTAAGTGGTGATTCGTTAGCTTGTACGCGATGGATGACTACTGAGGCCATATCCATTAAGGGAAGACCCACCATCCACAACGCAGTAGCGGAAGTGAAGCTAGGTGTACTACTCTGAGTACCGCCAATCAGTAGCCAAACCACACTGTAACCTAACAGCATGGCACCTGCATCGCCAAGAAACACCTTGGTTTTAAATGGCGGCACGGTTAAATTCATCAGCAAGTAAGGGATAAGCGCCACTGAAAGAGATAAGGCTAACATAGTGTTAAAGCCGATGCCGTTAAAAGAGAACAATAGTGCCATTGAGGCAAAGGTGACCATGGCCACCCCTCCGACTAAACCATCGAGGCCATCTAACATGTTAAAAGCGTTAATTGCGCCGACTACAGCTAAAGCGGTGAGTAGGTAACTTGCGCTGCCTAGGTAAATATCTCCCATGCCCACCAAATCACCTAAATTAAATAGAAAGTGTTCCATTTGAAAACACAAAAATAGGGTAATCAGGATCTGCATGAATAACTTAAACTTGGCCGACAGACCCGAACGGTCGTCGATGACTCCCAGCAATACACACATCAGCGCGCCGGAAAAATAAGAAATACTGTCGGAATCAAAAGGAACAAATACGAGGGTACTGGCAGCTAAACCAAAGAAAACAGCAATACCACCCACCGCAGGGACGGGACAGTCGTGGTTTTTTCGGCTATCGGGAATATCGTGTAAGCCAATAAACTCAGAGAATGGCTTTAAAAAAGCCAGAGCGACAAACGTTAATACTGTGGTTCCCAACAGTAAAAATATCAGAGATGTCATGAAAAACCTTAGCCTAATACTTTCGAAAAATCCGTTTGTTAACTACCCATTGTCGCAGATACAAAATTGCGAGCAATTATCCATTAGCACTATGTTGTGCCTTTATGAATGCTTTAGGCGACATGAACAACTATGATTATGGCAGTAAATTACTAAATCACAACAGTGAACGCCGACTCGGACATATTAACCCAAAATCGACAAAAATAGGAAGGAAATAAACAAACAATTCTCTCAATTAGCCTACAGGAAACAATTTTAGGCTAATGCGATCTTCAACCAAGTTACGAAAGCGAAGGCTGAAACCGATATCAGCCAGTTGAGCCACCCCTTCGGGGTAACGGGTATCTGCGCGAAGACCTAAAGCAAGGCCTGGATGAGCGGCATCGAAAGGTTTTGGCGCATCAATCAAGCCGGCATTAGCATAGCGAACTTGGTCATGCTCGATGATGCCGTATAAACATGCTGCGGGGGCGCGTAGGTCTGCGGCTTTAATAATGTTGTTTAAGGATTTTAAGGCTTCACTGGGTTGCAGCGCGGTAGGGTCGTTAACCAAAAAGCGGTTCCACATATCTTGAAAGAAGCCATTAACGATAACCGCTGCTACTACCCCTTCATCGCCAAGCAAGCAGATATCCACCACCAAAAAGCCAACGTGATGCTCATCGATTTGCTTAATAATTGGGAATAAGGTTTGGCCTTTAAGCCGATAGTGGCAAAAAAAGCCGACTATTTCTTGGGTCGCCTTAGGAAGAATTTCACGCAATACTAAACTGGCTTGAGCGTCATTGGCTCTGAAGTGGGCTTTGTGCTCATCAAATTCGGCAAATTCCATTTGCAAGTCTTGCTCTTCTGCCATGGATAAGCTCGACAAAATGGTACTGATTAATTCTTGAAAATCGGTGAGAGGTTTAACCAAAAAGTCACTGGCTCCTAATTGCAGAACCCTGCGCAAGTCGGCCATGGTACTTTTGCCAGAAATGACAATAATGCTGCCGTTATAATTGTCTAAGCGCTCCAGCAGTTCGACGCCATTCATGGTAGGCATCACTAAGTCCATTAATATTACGTCGTAATGTTGTTGAGCTAAGGTATCTAAGGCTTCTTGGCCATTTTCTACGGCGCACACCATCGCACCTTGCTGAGTGAGATAAGCAAGTAACTGCTGACGAAATACCACTTCGTCTTCAACAACTAATATAGAAATTCCATATAATGGATTTTCAGCTTGCAGCGACATTCCTTAGTCACCTTTTCCTTATTTATTAATACGTTATTAATTAAACCGTGGTCTATCCAGTTGACTATATAAGCAAAAACGCGATAACGCCAGTAAGCAACCGTAAAAAATAACCAACAAAAAACTAACATTTTCATAAACACACAAGGCAGGCATTTAATACAGCAGTATTGAAGATGGCTAGCCGATGATAGAACTTGAGCCTATTTGCATAAGCATAGACTAGCTCGGCTAATATTCTTCTATCTCGTCTAAATATTCTTCTAGGGCATCGTCTACGTCTTGTTTTGACGACGTTGGCGGCTTGCCGTTGTAGAAACGGTACAAACGATATTGCAAATAGGCATCTTTAACAAACGAGTAACTGTCTAGGGAGTTATCTAATAAAGGTTCTTGTTCAATCACTGAAGCACGCTTGTAGAGGCCATCTAAGCCCCACTTTATCGCTTGCTCTGTTAAAGTAAGACCGGTTAACGGCGACGCAAAAGCGTCTATCCAGTCTCCCACTTCTTTACGAACAGTGGTAGGACCCAACACAGGCAACATAACGTACGGGCCTTCTGGTACACCATAAAAGCCCATTACATCACCAAACTCTTCGATGTCACGGGTAACACCAGAACGCCCCATAAGATCAAAAATCCCAAACAGCCCAAAGCTAGAATTAAACAAAAACCGCACTAAGTTATTCGAGGCTCGCTCTACTTTACCTTGCAGTAAATGGTTGGCAAAACTGGCGGGTTCTTCCAAATTACGAATAACGTTATTGACCGCTTCGCGAAGACCGAAGGGCAAATATTCTGCGTAAACATGGGTAACCGGTCGGTACAAAGGTTTGTCTAAATACTGATAGTTAAAATTCCACATACTGCGGTTAAACCCTTCAAAGGGGTCTGAAAAGTCTTGGATTTCTTGGGCACGCGTCGGCAAAACCATTGAAAAAACGGTGGTAAACAACGCAAAAAACCAAACAACTCTATGTGGCACTTTACACCCCTTCCATGGCGACTTAATACCAAACTAAACAAATTATTAGCCATTCTGATGCGAGAAAAACAGCCACCATGCCTAGCAACGAGTAATGAGGATAAGCCCTTACTGTAATGCTTATTTCAATAACCGCGCGCTACCTGAGAAAGCTTCAGAACAACAATTTGTCTCAATTAGTATTACTACAAGCAGAGCTGGTTGAGTGTTAACAAGCTCTATTTTAGGAAATAAAAAGAGGCTGCATGGCAACCTCTATGCTTATTATGGCATCTAGTTACGAAACTGAATAGCAAAAATTATTAAGCTTAAAGTTAATAAGGTAACGCTATAGCTGAGTATCTATCAGTAGGGTTATCACATCTTCGCCCTCTTGACTTACCGGGGCCGATTTACCTTCCCAATCTCCGTCAGTAGTTTGCACATTATTGTCATAGGATAAGCGTGCGGTGATGTAAAAATCCCCCTGCTGAGACAATTTTAGTCCCTCCATCATACTGTCGTTATCAGAAAGATTAACCGTAACTGGAAATTGCGGGTGGGCAATTTTTTTTGCGGCTAACGGCATAGGTGGCCCATTCACCGCTTTAGCATAAACAAACAAGAAGCTTGAATCAGGTACCGAGAGCCCTTCTTTAATACTCACCCTAATGTTGTAGCCTGGCTCGTTGCTAACTACCCGCTCTTCACTAAGAGCTTGCGGTGCCTCTGTCGTAGCGTCTTTAGGGGGCGCTGTTTGCGCCAATTGGCCTTTGGCAAAGTCGATGCTTTGTTGCAGCATCAGCTCGCGCTCTGAGCCTTTTTCTACCAAGCCTAGCATGCGAGACCAACGATCGATGGCTAACTGAAACTGTTGTTGTTCAAGCGCCATAAATGCGTATAAAGACCACAACTCTAACTCACTAGGGTTTTGTTGCAGGGCTAGCACTAACAAACGCTCTGCTCGAGCTTGCTGAGCAGGCTCTCCACTGTAAAAAAGCGCTTGGGCGTAAATGGTAATATTGTTGGTGCTATTGGGCTCTCGCTGGTAAGCCTGCTCAGCGGCATCAGTCATAATGTCTAAGCGATTTAAGGCTTGGCCAACCTTTGCTAATAAAAACCAACCTCGAGTATCAGAGGGGTCTTGGTGTAATTTAGTTCGCAAGCCAAGCGCGAAGTCGGCTAAGTCTTGCTCGCTGACTTCACCACCTTGCCCCAGCAGCACTTTATTACTTAGCTCTGGCATGTTTTGCACAATGGCTTGCCAATCTTGAACCTGTTCACTACTGCCTAGCTTCATATACAAGCCGATTGAACTGGCCACTACGAAAAACACCCCTGGCAACACCACCCAAGTAGATACCTTTAGGCTCTGCTTAGGCTTATCGGCAGGTATGTCATCTAACAAGTTGTGTTGTAGCTCGCTGACTAGCACTTCGCTGTCGTCTGCTAAGCCTTGCTGGTCTTCTTTCTCAATTTCAGCTAAGCGGTCTTTGTATAGGGTCGTATTCAAATCAGTTTGAGATACCGATGTATTGTTCTTTGAAGCACGCAGCGGCAGTAATACTATCGCCACTGCTAGCAACGTTAACACGGCCGCAGCCAACCAAAACGCTGTCATTATTTATGTTGCTCCGTTTTTTTAATTAATTCAGCTAAGCGCTGTTGCTCTTGCTCATCCAGCGCTGGCTTGGCGCCTTTTTTACGCCTTGATAACTGAAATATGGTTAAACCACCAATTATAATAATGCCAATAGGTGCTAGCCACAGAGTTAACACCGCGGGTGTTAAGGGAGGATCATAACGTACAAAGTTACCGTAACGCGCCACCATGTAATCTAATACTTGTTGCTTATCGCTACCCGCTTTGACCATTTGATAGGTTTTTTCTCTCAGATCTTGCGCCAAACCCGCGTTAGAATCAGAGATATTATTGTTTTGACACTTCGGGCAACGCAGCTCTCTGGTCAACTCGCGAAATAGTTGCTCTTGCTCGGCAGAGTCAAACTGATGCGCTTCAATGGCGGCCATCGCTAGTTGAGAAAAAGTTAACATTAGGCCGACGACCAAACCGGTAATAAGTTTATTCATGTTTACTCCAAGCCTGCAAAAATAGGCCCAAGGGTTTGCTGCCAGTTACGCTGATTAACATCCCCCACATGGCGGTAACGGATCACCCCCTGACTATCGATGAAATAGGTTTCGGGCGCGCCATAAACACCCAAGTCTAAGGCTAGTAAACCTTTACCATCATAAAGGTTTACTTGATAAGGGTTTCCTAACTGCTCTAACCAAGAGATAGCTTTATTACGGTCATCTTTATAATTAAGACCCACAATTTTAACCCCTTGTGCCGCCAGCGAGTTTAAAAAGGTATGCTCGGCACGACAAGTAGGACACCACGTGGCCCATACATTAAGCAATAAGGGTTGCCCTTTGAAAATCTTGGCATCATGTTGCTTATCTTGCTGATAGATATCTTGCAAGGTGAATTCAGGGACAGGCTTGCCAATTAACACCGACTCTAGTTCAGTGGCGTCACTGTACAAACCTCGGTACAAAAATATCGCCACTAACAGAAAAGCAACCAAGGGCAGCATGAAGTACATTAAGCGCTTATTCACCTAAACCTCCTCGGCCAAAGCTTTGGCTTCGCTAGCCGTTTTACCGCTAAGTTGCTGCTGCTTAACTTTAAACCGATAACGTTTGTCAGCCATAGCAAAACAACCGCCCAGCGCCATAATCAGCGAGCCTAACCAAATCCAGCGAATAAAGGGTTTATAGTATAAGCGTACAGCCCAAGCCCCGCCGGGTAGTTGCTCCCCCATAGCGGCGTACAAATCTCGCCAGAATCCAGCATCAATGGCCGCCTCTGTCATCATATTACGCTGTACTCGATAAAAACGTTTTTCAGCACGTAAGGTAGTGGCCAATTGCTCGCCTTTATACACGTCAATCACGCCTACGTGACCTTCGTAGTTAGGGCCCACCAAGGGCTCAACCTGCTTAAAGTGAAAACGATAAGCGGCAAAGGTAACAGAATCACCGGCTTCTAAGCGCAAGTCTCGCTCAATGCTGTAATGACTAGTCATAGAGATACCAATTACCGATACCGCCAAACCAATGTGCCCTAGCACCATGGCCCAATGAGAGCGACTCAACTTGGTGAGTCCGATGCTAAAGGTATGTCGATGGGTGGCACGTAAGTACACCTCTAAGGCGGTACAACACACCACCCAAACAGCGAGTACCAATGCCATATAGGCTAAGGCGTAAAACTGCGGAGCCAATAGCTGCAGTAACAACAGCGGTAATAGCAAACTTATCGCTGCTATCACTAATAAAGGTTTAGTGAGAGGGCGGATATCTTGACGTTTCCAACGCAGTAGTGGGCCAATGCCCAAAGCCAACGCAAACGGCACAATCATCCAACTGAACATGCGGTTAAAGAACGCTTCGCCAATCGAAATACTGCCTAGGCCAATCTCTTTATGAATAAGTGGTAACAGTGTACCTAGCAATACCACTACTAATGCAGCGACCAGCAGAATATTGTTAATTAATAAAAAGGTTTCTCGCGAAAATAGATTATAGGTGCCACGGCTTTTAACCTGTGAACCACGGATCGCAAATAACAATAACGAGCCGCCAATAACCACTAACAAGAAGCCTAAAATAAACAAGCCACGAGCGGGGTCACTGGCAAAGGCATGCACCGATACCAACACGCCAGAACGAACCAGAAAAGTACCTAATAAGCTCAAAGAAAATGCAGAAATAGCTAACAGCACTGTCCATGATTTAAATACACCGCGCTTTTCAGTGACCGCTAATGAGTGCAATAGCGCGGTGCCCACTAACCAAGGCATAAACGAGGCATTTTCAACCGGATCCCAGAACCACCAACCGCCCCAACCGAGTTCGTAGTAAGCCCACCAACTCCCTAAGGCAATACCTACCGTTAGAAATACCCATGCTGCCATTGTCCAAGGTCGAGACCATCGCGCCCAGGTAGAGTCTAAGCGGCCTTCGATGAGCGCTGCAATAGCAAAGGCAAAAGCGACCGAGAAGCCCACATACCCCATGTATAACAACGGCGGGTGAAAAATAAGCCCTACATCTTGTAACAAGGGGTTAAGATCTTGTCCGTCGACGGGGAAAAACGGCAAGGTTCTGTCAAAAGGGTTGGACGTGAGCAGAATGAATAAGTAGAAACCTACACAGATCATCCCCATTACCGCCACCACCCGAGCCACTGCCGATAATGGCAAGCCTCGGCTAAATAAGGCTACCGCAGCCCCCCAAGCCGATAAGATAAGCGCCCACAATAGTAATGAGCCTTCATGGGCGCCCCACACTGCCGACAAGCGAAAATGCAAGGGCAACTGGCTATTAGAGTTATTGGCAACATACGCCACCGAGAAGTCGTTAATCGCAAAGGCGTAACTAAGGATAACAAAAGACAGTGTCACAAAGGCAAACTGCCCCAATGCCAAAGGCCGAGCCAGCTTCATTAATGTCACACTGTTTTTGCTCGCCCCCCAAAGAGGATAAATACTTTGTAAGATGGCTAACGTTGTAGCAAGAATGAGTGCGTAATGTCCAAGTTCAGGGATCATAGTTAACCGTCTCTAGTGCGTTGAGCCCTGTAATTGGGCCTCTGTATATTCTGGTTTAAAGTGTTCCATGCCAACTAACGCTTCGGCCACTTCTGACGGCATGTACTCTTCATCATGCTTGGCTAATACTTCAAAAGCCGCGACGGTATTCAGATCGCTAAGTTCACCTTGGGCAACAATGCCCTGCCCCTCTCGAAATAGATCCGGCAAGATGCCTTCATAGGTCACGGTGACTATTCCGCCGCCTGCATCACTGAGCTTAAAGCTCACTGCTAAACTGGTCTCTGAACGCTCTACCGTACCCGGCAATACTAAACCGCCAATTCTGAGACGCTGCCCCAATTCAGGCTTTAGTGCCTTTGGCCCTTTACCCTCTACCAATTCAGTAGGTGTATAAAACAAGTCTATATTTTGCTGTAAAGCAAAAAGCAACAAACCGATTGATGCGCCTAAGCCAACCACAATAGATAAAATAATTGTTAGGCGTTTTTTACGTCTAGGGTTCATAAGCGTTCAGTTACCTCTTTTGCTGCTTGAGCTCGCTGCTGGCGCGCCGACTGGCGAGCCACAGATTTAAAAATAGCATTGCGTTTTACAATACTGTCGACCACAACGGCAATCATCGCTGCGGCGCTAACGCCAAAAGCTAGCCACACATAAAATCCGTAGCCGCCCATAGCAAGAAAATCGCTTAAAGATTCAAATTGCATGCTAATTACCCTTTGCTTCAAGCTGTTTATTAATGAGTTGTTGTACCCAAGGCCTACGTTGCTCTCGGCGTAACAGTTCAGTTCTGAAGCGAATTAAACTTACCGCCCCTAAAAATAAAGCGAACGCTAACACGTTAATCAGCAAAGGCCAAAGCATTCGCGAATCGATAGAAGGTTTAGCAAACTTGGTAATAGTTGCACCTTGGTGGAGGGTATTCCACCACTCTACTGAGTAATGAATGATGGGAAGATTTATCACACCAACGAGACTTAAAATACCTGCCGCTCGGCCAGCCATGGTTTTATCTGAGAAGGCATTGTATAAGGCAATAACCCCAAGATATAAAAACAACAAAATAAGCTCTGAGGTTAAACGCGCATCCCACACCCACCAAGCTCCCCACATGGGTTTACCCCAAGCGGCACCAGTGAACAAGGCAACAAAGGTGAATACCGCGCCCACCGGGGCGACGGCTGCTACATACATATCAGCTTGTTTGATCTGCCACACTAGGCCAATAAAGGCTGCAATTGCCATTGAGGAGTAGGCCCCCATAGACATAATGGCAGATGGCACATGAATATAAATGATGCGGAAACTATCGCCCTGCTGATAATCAGCAGGGGCAAATGCCAAGCCCCAAATTAAACCAACTGTAAAACTGACAGCAGCAAATACACTAAACCACGGTATAAACTTACCCGCTAGCTGGTAGCTTGCTTCTGGTTTTGCATAGGGATGTAGCCATTTCCACATAATTGAAAGTTCTCTCTGTCCAAATTATAACGTTAGTTAATACTGACTTTTAGAGCCGCAGCGGTTGCAAAGGGGGCTAAGGTTAACGCTGCCAAACTAATGGCCCCCATAATCGCTAAATGGCCCGTATAGGGCAAGCTTAAAGATGCCGCTTCAATCGCCGATGTTGCAAAAATCAGCACTGGAATATACAAAGGCAAGATAAGCAGGCTCAATAATACCCCACCTTTACGTAAGCCCACTGTTAAGGCCACCCCTACAGAGCCAATCAAGCTCAATACCGGCGTGCCTAACAGCAGGGTATAAAAGGTCGCTTGAAAACTTTGCCACTCCAAGGATAGCAATACCGCCAACAAAGGAGACAACAACAAAATAGGTAGGCCGGTTATAGACCAATGGGCAACGATTTTTGCTAATGCGATCAGCGGTAAGGGCGAACCACTAATCACCATCTGCTCCAGCGAGCCGTCGGCATAATCGTCGCGAAATAAGCGCTCTAAAGATAGCAATGAAGATAACAGCGCTGCGACCCACAATATGCCAGGTGCTATACGCGCCAACAGGGCCGGTTCTGGGCCCACGGCAATGGGAAACAAGGTGATAACAATTAGAATAAACCAAAGCGGATTTAATACATCGGATTTTTGGCGAAATGCAGCCAGCAGCTCACGCTTGATAACAGCTAAAAAGGCCTGCATTACACGGCATCCTCAAACGAAGGCTTAATGGTTAAAACGCGGTACAGGTTTTTACTTAAGCTTAACTCTTGATGGGTTGTAAGCAACACCATGCCGCCCGACTGTGCATGCTCAACAATAACCTTTTCCAAATAGGCAACGCCTTGCTTGTCAATGGCAGTAAAGGGTTCATCCAATATCCACAACTTACATTTTACTAGCCATAAACGCGCTAGACCAACACGCCGTTGTTGTCCGGCAGATAGGTGTCCTACCGGTTCGTCTTCAAGCCCGGCTAAACCGACGCGAGCGAGAATGGCATACAATTGATTCGAAGACTGAGTTTGCCCCGCTAAACCGAGGTAAAACTGCAAATTTTCGAGAGCACTTAACTCTGCTTTTACGCCCGCATGATGGCCTAAATACAAACAGTCTTGGTGGTAACGGTCGTAAGTTTGTGCGATAGCCTGCCCTTGCCAACTAATATCACCGTGCTCGGCTCTTGATAAGCCGGCAATAAGCCGTAATAAGCTGGTTTTACCTGCTCCATTTGGCCCGGCAATTTGCAATATTTGGCCTGGCTCTAGAGAGAATGACAAATTGTCAAAAAGCACTCGGTCTTCTCTAACACAACACAGGCGTTTGACTTGCAGCATTCCATTCATTCTTGGTTTGGTAGGTTGTTCGGATGTTATCACAGCTAAACCTTAAATCTAGCTTAAGCGACTGATTTAAGGGATTAGTAAAGAAGAACTGCGGCGAGAATAACAGAACATGCAAGTCGTGTTAATCTCAAGCCTAAATCGAGTGTGTGCTTTTTAAGGTTATACCGTCTTCACAGCTAAACATAACGGAAAATACCGAACTCTAGGTGCGTTAGCAGCCTAACTAGCCTGCCCTTTTATTTTATTGCGCAAACTGAGTAGCAGTTCAGCTTCGGCTTTGGGTAGCTCACATTCGCGCATCACTTCTTCTAAGTCAGCACCTAACTCAACCAGTTTTACCGCTCTAGTATAAAGCTTACTATCAGGGTCTTGCGATTGGATTTCTGAGGTACGTAAAAAGGCTTGTTCAACTTGCTCACTTTGTCGTTCCAGCTCTTTTACTAAAGAAGCATTAGCAAGATGAATTTCTTGCAATTGCTTTTCAACAGAGCGGTGACTCACTAACAGGTTTTTTGTCACCACTTCTAAACTTGCCATTTTTTTGTCACTGCTAGCCACTTGTTGTTTTGCCTTATAAGTAAGCCAATAGCCACCTATAAGGCAAATAATTGTCGCGAGCAGGGCAGTAAGATTAATCCAGTCCATTTACAGTGAGCTTACTTCATCCCATTCGTCATCAGATAGTAGCTTGTTTAAGTCTACTAAAATCAACAATTGTCCATCTCTATTGCTCACACCTTGAATGAACTTGGCGCTCTCTTCGGTGCCAACATTCGGGGCAGAGTCAATCTCTGATGAACGTAAATAAACCACTTCGGCTACACTGTCGACCAAAATACCAATTACCTGAGACTCTGCTTCGATAATCACAATACGCGAGTTTTCAGTAATGTCGGACGACGGTAAACCAAAACGTGAACGGGTATCGATAACGGTAACAACATTACCGCGCAAATTAATAATACCTAACACGTAATCTGGCGCGCCCGGTACGGGAGCAATTTCGGTATAACGCAGCACTTCTTGTACTTGCATTACGTTAATACCGTAAGTTTCACTTTCTAACTGAAATGTCACCCATTGAAGTACTTCGTCTTCAGCTACGTTTTCTGCAATGTTACGTTGCTCGCTCATCTGAATGTCCCTTTTTTATTGTTCATGAGTCCGTTAGGATCTCGCAACTCTTATCTGTTCAGTATATATCATAAGTTATAAAACTAAATGACGGATTTTCCTACTCTTTCAACTAAAGAAACCCGCCAAGCTCTCATTAATTTAGTGTCCTTCGATATTCACACCTTGAGAAAGCATTGCTAGTAGTTCTTCTACGTGCACTAATGCGCACATTTTCTTCTTCACCATGCCCGCTAACCAGCGGCGCTGACCAGGTACCTTACGCCACTTAACATCATCGCGTGTTAAGCGTTCGGTACCAAATAGTTTTTCACAGCTCAAACCCCATGGGCTCTCTCCAAGCATAACGACATATTTATATTCTGGGTCGAAAGGTTGATTAGGCATCACCCATTTTGCGGTATCGACCACTGACAATTTTTGCTCGCGCTCGATCATGATTCCAGCAAACCATTCGGGCTTACCAAATAAAGGACTGACCTCACTGATTCGATGAATGCCACCTAATTCTGTTAAAGGCACCCCAAAGGTCACGCCGGCCACTTCAAAAAAGAGCGCCTGAAACTCATCATCGGTTTCAATGTTTTGCCACTCTGCGGCTTGCGGCTGTTCAACAAGCTCTGGCTCTGTCTGTTGTAAGGTTTCTGCTTGCGGTGACGCAACTACAGCCTCAACAGTATCTAGCACTACCGGTTCAGCCACGGTGGGTTCAACCATGGTTGGCTCCACTTGTTGCTCCGGTAGCTCTTGTATCGGCAACAGAATAGGCGGAGCGTCGCTCATTGCGGCAACCCGCGTTTCTGCTTCAGCAAATAGCGTTGCTAAAGGTTTAACCTGAGGTTCTGCAACCAGCGATGGTCTCTCTACAGTGGCTTCGCTAGGTTTAATCACTGGGGCGCTTTCTTCATTCAATAATGAATCAAAATAGCTGCCTAGTGCTTGCTCCATTAATTTATCACTGTTCATAATAAGCCCTGCTCGTCTGTCATTTGTAGTAAATGGGCCAGTAGAGTTTGATAGGCAAAAACACCACGACAGTTTTTAATATGGTAAGACGGCGGAGCATGACGCAAGCTGGCATCACGAAACTTAGTGTCAATCGGGATAACCGAGTTCCAAATGTTGTTGGGGTAGGTTTCTTGTAAGTCTTTTAAGGCTGCTAATGAGGCTCGGGTACGTTTATCGTACATAGTAGGCACAACCGTATAACGTAAGGGATCCGGACAAGAACGTTGCATAATCGCCAAGGTTTTCACCATGCGCTCTAAACCCTTAATGGCCAAAAACTCTGTTTGTACCGGGACTAACACACGGTCGCTCGCGGCTAATGCATTGACCATCATCACACCTAATACCGGCGGACAATCTATCAATACATAATCGTACTTGTCTTCGATTCTGGCTAGAATGCGTTTTAAAATAAGCCCCATGCCTTCACGTTGACCTAGCACTTTATCTAAGGTTGCTAAAGCCATACTGGCAGGGATGATATCCAAATTGTCGAAGGATGTAGCCTGAATACTATGAGTGACCATGGCATCGTCAAGCTGAGCATTTTGATAAAGCTCATACAAGGTGCCTTGCACACTATCTACATCAAAACCCAAATAACTGGTTAACGAGGCGTGAGGGTCAGTGTCGAGTAGTAATACTCGTTTGCCCTGTTGCGCTAACAAACCGGCTAACGATATCACCGTGGTGGTTTTACCCACCCCACCCTTTTGGTTAGCAACTGTCCAAACTTTCACTTATCATCCTGCCTTGTTGTAAACCTAACCCCACCACCTTCAAGTGGTACAGCCAACATAGTATCACTATCAGGCTTAGGCTTTGGTTTTTCTGTTGTCATCGTCGATTTCCCGTCTTCGACAATAGGCGCCCTTGGTGGCTGCCAACGCTTATTAGACAAAGCGATGACGACTCGCCTGCTCTTACTATGACTTAACTGATCGGTTTGAGGGGAATAGTGTGCATAGGCTTCAATCGCCATGCGTGCTGGTTGCACACCATTCGCTTCTAGTTCTCTTAATACACGGGTAGCTCTAGCTGCTGACAACTCCCAGTTACTTGGGTAAAGCGCACTGTCAATGCTGTCTTCATCGGTGTATCCGCGCACCCGTAAATAGTTATCCACCGTTTTTAGTTTGCCTGCCAACCGGATTATAATTTGTTCGGCTGGTTTAATCAGGTAAGCGCTACCACTGGCAAAAAACAATCGACTATCTAACTCAATACTTAACCATTGATCGTCATAACTCACTATTATGTCGTCAGTATGCAGATAATCTTTAAACTCTAGCGCAATTTGCTCTGCCAACATTGGCAAAGGTTCTAATTCAGGCTGATTTTTAATCACATCTTCAATAACTGCTTGGTTATTGTTTTCTAAAATAGTATCCCCTTCGCCCACCAAGATTGAGTGGTTTGAGTCTTCAACCGCTGGCGGTTCACTAATTTCTAATAGCGCGATAGCCTGTTGTAGACGCTGTTGTAACTCTGGGTATTCTTGTTCATTGGCTATGGCCATTGAGTACAGCACCACAAACAGCGCAAACATCAAGGTCATGTAATCCGCATAAGACACTAACCAGCGCTCTGTGTTGGCATTGCGCTTTGCGGGTGCCGCGTAACGATGCCGCATCTCAGTCGATATCCACGACAAAGCTTTTAAGACGTCGTTGCACATCTAAACTACTGGCACCTTCGGCGATAGACACTAAGCCCGCTAAGGTCATTTCTTGGTAAATAGCGCGATCGCCGGCTTGTGCACGTAACTTATTTGCAATGGGAAGAAATAAAAAGTTAGCGAAGCCCACCCCATAGATGGTCGCAACAAATGCAACGGCAATGCCCTGACCTAACTGTTCTGGGCTGCTGAGAAAATCCATGGCTTGAATTAACCCTAACACTGCGCCTAATATTCCTACAGTAGGGCAATAGCCCCCCATCGCTTCAAACACACCGGCTTGACGATCTAGCCGACTCTGCTCAAGATCTATAACGTCTTCTAAGGCTTGTTTTACTTGTTGTGGCTCGGCGCCATCGACCAGCATTTCTAGGCCTCGTAGGCTGAAGCTATCGGCATGCTGTTGTTGAGTTTCTAAAACCAGATAACCGTCTTTTCGAACAGTATTAGACCAGCTCAATATTAACTTTATCTGGCCTTGGGTATCGTAGCTAGAATTTTGCCAAACTCTTGGCGCGGCTTTAATCGCTTGCAGAAACTGGGCTGAAGGCGTTTGCAACATCACCGCCCCAATAGTGCCGCCTAAAACGATAAATAAAGCATGTAGGTTAATCAGATCACTTAGCTCGCCGCCAGCCAACATATGACCGAAGCCAACTGCAGAAAACGCCAAAAATATACCAAAGACGCTAAGTTTATCCATTCCCTATTTCCGCGACTATCGCATCTGAAAAACGCTCTAGTGGCAGTTGATTAGAGGCTAAACCGGCGCTAGCGACGGCTTGTGGCATACCGTAAACAACACAACTAGCCTCATCTTGAGCCCAGATTGTTGAGCCTTGTGCTTTTAACAGGCGACAGCCGTCTCTGCCGTCTGCCCCCATCCCGGTGAGAATCATGGCTAATACGTTGCCTTGATGACTTTTTGCTAAAGAAGCAAAAGTAATATCGACACAAGGTTTGTAATTTACTTTGTCATTGCCCTCAATGATACGGATTCGACCGTGGGCACCTCTCGACTCAATCAGCATTTGTTTGCCGCCAGGTGCAAGGTAGGCCCAGCCGGGTCTTAAGTCATCACCGTCTTCTGCTTGCTTGACATTTATTTTAGATAAGCTGTTTAAACGTTGGGCAAATGCAGCGGTAAAGGTCGCGGGCATATGTTGAACCAACAGAATAGGCTTAGAAAAACCCGCGGGGATTTGAGTTAATATCATTTGCAAAGCTACGGGGCCGCCAGTGGATGTGCCAATGGCAACCAATTTATAGCGCTTACCAGAAGGCTTAAAGCGAGTAGCAGGGCTTGGCCTCTCAATGGTTGAGGTAGCTGCAGTGGTTTTATTTACTGGAGAATGACCCGTTGATGGACTAACGCGCCTTGCTGAAGGTGTTGAGCTTGCCGGGCTAATTGGCGCACGGCGCGCCATAACACGGCGCCGAGCGATTGCTTTTACCCGTTGTTGCAGTAAGCTAACTGCTTCTTCGCGGTCTCTGGCAATATCCTCAAACTTTTTGGGAATAAAGTCTAAGGCACCTGCGTCTAAGGCCTCTAAGGTGGCTTTTGCGCCGTCATGAGTAAGAGAAGAAAACATCAATACCGGTGTAGGATACTTAGCCATTATCTCTTTAACAGCGGTGATCCCGTCCATCACTGGCATTTCAATATCCATGGTAATCACATCGGGCTTAAGCCTAGCGACCATTTCAATGGCTTCTTTACCATTTTTGGCGGTTTCAATCACTTCTAACGCAGGATCTGCGTTAATTATTTCGCTTACCCTACGTCGAAAAAAGCTTGAATCGTCAACTACTAAAACTTTTATAGCCATACTCAATTCTTCTTGGAGGCAACGCTTACATTTTACGAGCGTAGCGTTTTAACAGACTAGGGATATCGAGTATTAGAGCGATACGGCCATCACTGGTGATAGTCGCTCCTGCCATACCAGGAGTACCTTGCAGTAACTGGTCAAGCGCTTTAATCACGACTTCTTCTTGGCCAATCAGGTTATCAACCACAAAACCCACTTGCTGAGGACCAATTTGCACGATCACAACATGGCCTTGCGAACTTCGTTGACCGGGCTGCATATTCTTAATTAACCAATCCTGCAAATAAAATAGCGGAATCGCTTTATCTCGAACAATAACGGTTTCTTGGCCGTCGACAACGTTGGTTTTAGTTAAATCAAGGTGGAAGATTTCATTAACACTGGTTAGCGGTAAGGCAAATGTTTGCTTGCCAACATCTACCATCAAGGTAGGTAAAATAGCCAGCGTTAACGGAACTTTGATTTGCAGAATGGTGCCTTCGCCTAACTTAGAGTCGATATCAACCGATCCATTAAGTTGGGTGATGCTGGTTTTCACCACGTCCATACCCACACCACGCCCAGAAATGTCTGAAATTTCAGTTTTGGTAGAAAAACCAGGGGCAAAAATCAAACTGTAGGCGTCTTTATCTGGCATGCGAGCCGCAGCATCAGCGTCTAACACTCCGCGCTCAATGGCAATGCCTTTCAATTTGTCAGCGTTCATGCCGGCACCATCATCTTCAATTTTCAATAAGATGTGGTCTCCTTCTTGAGAAGCAGACAAACGAATAACACCGGTACGAGGTTTACCTGCAGCGACACGAATATCAGGCATCTCGATACCGTGATCCACTGAGTTTCTGACTAAGTGGACCAAAGGATCAGCGAGAGCTTCTACCAAGTTTTTATCGAGGTCGGTCTCTTCACCCACTAATTCCAAATTAATATCTTTCTTCAGGCTTCGCGCTAAATCACGTACCACCCGAGGAAAACGACCAAATACTTTCTTGATCGGCTGCATACGCGTTTTCATCACCGCGCCTTGCAAATCTGCGGTCACCACGTCTAAATTAGCGGTGGCCTTAGACATATCTTCGTCGTTACTCACTAAACCTAAACTGACGAGGCGGTTTCTCACTAATACTAGCTCACCGACCATGTTCATTATTTCGTCTAAAGTACGAGTATCAACACGAACCGTGGTTTCGCCTTGCGGTGCTTGTTTAGCGGCCTTCGCTGGCTCTTTAGCCGCCGCAGCAGGCTTAGCCGCAGCGGCGGGCTTAGCCGCAGCGGCGGGCTTAGCAGCCGGTTTTGGCGGCGCTTTTGGTGCCGGTGTCGCAGCTTTGGCGACGGGAGCCGGTGCTTTTGGCTCAGGCGCTTTTCCTGCACCATGTAATTGGTCTAACAGTTTTTCAAATTCGTCATCGCCTATTTCACCATCACTAGCCGAGCTAGCAGCAGCGGGTGGCGCTTTAGCAGCGGGAGTTTTTGCGGTGGGCGCATTAGAGCCATGCAGCTCATCAAGTAGTTTCTCGAATTCGTCATCTGAAATATCGCCTGCACTGGCAGCACTCGGAGGGCTAGCAGGGGCTGGCGGAGTAGCGGGCGCATTGGGCGCAGCACCACCATGTAGTTCATCGAGCAAACGTTCAAATTCGTCGTCACTGATTTCATCAATGCTGGCACCACCAGCGGCGACATCAGCAGCAGGCGCAACCGGTTCAACAGGCTGCTCTACCACCACTTCTGGTTCTGGTGCAACCACCTCATCGGCGGACTCTGGTTTAGAGAGTTGATGTAAACGCTCGATAATTTCAGGAGAAGCAGGGGTTAAGGGCTCGCGAGCTTGCACTTGACCAAACATATCGTTGACCGCGTCGAGAGCTTCAAGGATTACATCCATTAACTCTGAAGATACGCCTCGCCCGCCATTACGGAGAGTGTCAAAAACGTTTTCAGCACCGTGACATACGTCAACCAGTTCAGTTAATGACAAAAATCCCGCACCGCCTTTTACGGTGTGGAAACCTCTGAAAATGGCATTCAATAGGTCACTATCATCAGGACGTTTTTCTAAATCAACCAACTGCTCAGAGAGCTGTTCAAGAATCTCTGCCGCCTCTACGAGAAAGTCTTGTAAGATGTCTTCATCTACATCAAACGACATGCGCTACTCCCTTAAAATCCTAAACTAGATAACAGGTCATCAACATCATCTTGATCGTTGACTACGTCATCCCTTTGCTCTTTATTTATTATTGGACCTTCAGCTTCTATCGCTGATTTGGTGACCGGCTCAGCTTTAGCTAATTCGCTTTTCTCAGCACCGAATAAAGTCAGCATTTCTACCAAACTTTCTTCTACCTCTTGCACTAAGGTGATGACTTTACGGATCATTTGCCCGGTGAGGTCTTGAAAGTCTTGTGCCATCAATATCTCTGTCAACATGCTACGTAGTTTATCTGCATTTGTTGAAGAACTATTAAGGAAAATATCGATTTGGTGACACAGCGCCTTAAATTGGCCCAATTCAATTCGCCGTTCCATCAAACTCTGCCAAATCGGCATTATATCGTTGATGTCACTGGTTAATTTATCAGCAATGGGTAAGCCAGACTCTACCGCGTCCATGGTTTTGTTGGCTGCTTGGTCGGTCATTTCAATGACGTAATTTAAACGCTCTTTAGCGTCTGGAATTTCTTGATTCGCCAGCTCGTTGATACGTATATCGAGCTTAAAATCATTTAAAGAATCGTGGAGTTGACGAGTGAGCTGCCCAACTTTATCAAATAGCAGATTAGCTTTAGGTGCGCACAACTCACTAACGAGTTGATTGGCCTCTGCTACATTGCCTTGTTCAAGCAACGACACCAATTGTTTGGCATCAGCTAACGAAATAATCGGATTATCGGTGCTCACGCATCTTCCTTTATTATTGTAATCGTTCGAAAATCTTATCTAGCTTCTCTTTTAATGTAGCAGCAGTGAACGGTTTCACAATGTAGCCATTTACACCAGCTTGTGCAGCTTCGATAATTTGTTCGCGCTTAGCTTCTGCCGTTACCATTAGTACCGGCAAATGAGCAAGGCTTTCATCGGCACGAATATTTTTCAATAAATCGATGCCTTCCATGCCAGGCATGTTCCAATCTGTTACTACAAATTCGAAATCGCCACCTTTAAGCATCGGTAATGCCGTATTGCCATCATCAGCTTCATGTGTGTTATTAAAGCCAAGGTCTCTCAATAGGTTTTTAATAATCCTTCTCATTGTTGAAAAATCGTCAACAACCAGAATTTTCATATTTTTATCCAAGGTACTTCCCCCAACAGGATGCTTGCTAGCTCACAACTGAGCCATAAATTTATAATATGTAGATATTATGCCTTAATAAACACAATATTAGTCCATCTTTTATTAGTTTTGTAAGGATGAATTTCGCTATTGTGTCCAATCTCGCATTCGAGTTTTCACTCTGGCCAGTGCTTGACTATGAATTTGGCTCACACGAGACTCACTTACGCTCAATACTTCACCAATCTCTTTTAGGTTTAATTCTTCGTCGTAATACAAAGATAATACGAGGGCTTCACGCTCTGGTAGCCCCTTAATGCACTCTGCTAAAGACTGCTGAAAACGTTGGTTGGCAAAGCCTTCAAAGGGGCGATTAAGCTCGCGACTTTCTTCGCTTGAGATAACATCTTCACTTACGCCGAGGTCTTCAATGCCGAGGATTCGGCCACTATTAACATCGGCCAGCATTGAGTGGTATTCATTAATACTCACTCCCAGTTTTTCGGCTATTTCTGCGTCTTTGGCATCACCATTTTTTTCTCTTTCTACCGCCGCAATCGCATCGTTAATAGCGCGGCTGTTTTTATGTACAGATCGTGGTACCCAATCACCTCGGCGAATCTCATCCAGCATAGAACCGCGAATACGGATCCCGGCATACGTTTCAAAACTCGCCCCTTTAGAGCCATCGAAATTACGGGCGGCTTCAATTAATCCAATCATGCCTGACTGAATTAAGTCGTCAACGATGACGCTTGCTGGCAATCTAGCCATAAGGTGGTGGGCAATCCGTTTAACCAAAGTCGCATGACGCTCCACTAAAACATTAGTGTCGTTCACGCTGGCATAAGCGGCAACTTTATTCACTAAGCTGTTCTCTATTTTTGCGTTGACCAAATTCGAGAAGATTCTCGATGAAAAACTCTAAATGTCCACCCGCTTGCTCTGGTATTGGCCAAGTGGTGGCTTTATTTGCTAACGAGCGAAACGCTAGTGAGGCCGGTGATTTTGGATACGCTTCTACAACAACCCGCTGCTTTCTTACTGCCAACCTAACGTTATTGTCATAAGGGATACAGGACACCAATTCTAAGGTTGCATCGAGAAACCGGTCTGTGACTCGGGTAAGCTTAGCAAACAATTCTTGCCCTTCTCTTAGGCTACGTATCATATTGGCCACAATTTTAAACTTATACACACCATGATTATTAGAGAGTAGCTTAATCAGCGCGTAAGCGTCAGTTATTGAGGTGGGCTCGTCACAAACAACCACAACAATGTCTTGTGAGGCTTTAGCAAAACTTAACACCATATCGGAGATACCTGCAGCAGTATCAACCAACAAAACATCAATCGGCGTTTTTAGGCTGCTAAATGCGCGAATCAAGCCTGCATGTTCTGCCGGGCTTAACTCGACCATTGACTGAGTACCAGAAGTGGCAGGGGCAATCAGAATGCCGTTAGGCCCTTCTACGAGCACTTCGTCTAAGGTGCACTCTCCCGATAAGACATGAGATAAGTTTTTAGTTACCCGCAAACCCAGTAATACATCTACGTTCGCTAGACCCAAATCGGCGTCTAATACCATAACGCGTTTACCTTGTGCGGCCATGGCGATACCCATGTTTAGGGTAACGTTGGTTTTACCTACCCCACCTTTACCACCGGTGACAGCGATAACTTTTACATTATTTTTTTGTTGCATCATTCTGAGGCCGCTAGCTTGATCAAATTCATTATCTTTAGAATACATCTGAAACCTTCTGCTGCTCGGTTTCACTGAACCAGAAATGTTGTTGGGTATTGGAGTCCATCACTGATAAAGCTTGCTCTATCAACTTACTCGGCTCGGCCACCGCTATATCTTCTGGTACTTGCTGACCATTAGTCACGTAACTTATTGGTAAAGCGTGGCGTAAAGTGACATTGAGTACTTCACCTAAGGCTAAGCTTTCATCCAATTTGGTAAGTATGGTACCAGCTAAGGGAATGCGTTGGAATTGGTTCACAGTTTCTTCAATTACTCGGCGCTGAGCATTGGCTGACATGACTAAGTAGTTGCGAATATTAACGCGACTATTTTTCACCAACTTGTCTAATTGCTCATGCAGACGCAGATCGCGCTGACTCATTCCGGCTGTATCAATTAGCACCAATTTTTTGTCTTTAAATTGATAGAGTAGCTGCGATAACTCTTCTTCGTCATTGGCTACGCGAACAGCACACCCCATAATTTTTCCATAGGTAGCTAACTGTTCGTGAGCACCAATCCGATAAGTATCGGTGGTTATCATTGCCACACTGTCGGGGCCATGGCGCATTGAAAATTGGGCCGCTAACTTCGCAATAGTGGTGGTTTTGCCCACGCCAGTAGGCCCCAGCAAAGCGATTGCGCCACCTTTCAATAAGATTTCATCTTGACCCACCGGTAACTGATTGGCGAGTAACTCGCGTAAATGCTGCCAACCTTCTTGAACCCCTAACTCTTCAGGGATGTAGCCGGCAATTTGGTCTGCCATGTCTTCATCAAAGCCAACCACTTGTAACTGCTTTATCAACATTGCTCGTACAGGCTCTTGGCGCTCTACTTCCTGCCACATTAAACCCGATACTTGATGCTCTAGCAGCTTACGCATGGCTGCCATTTCTTTCTTGAGCTCGCCGACTTCGCTGGCACTGGCGTCTTGAGCCACCGGATTAGGGCTTCGTTGTTGCGCTTTACTTGATAACGAACCTTGCTGAACCCAGCCTTGTTGCTGCGCAATTGAGCGCGGAGCTTGAACCGTGCGAGGACGCTGGTTGTCTGCTTGGCTCTGAGATTTGGCGCGAGTAGATTGCTGTAAATTTTCTTTCTGACGTTTTTGATGACGCTGCATAAAATTAGTGAGATTGTCTTTTAGGCTAGCGTTTTCGTCAAAATCATGACTAGGGTGACTGTTTGTTGGCGTTTTTCGTGCAGATGAACTTGGAGCAGCCGATAATTTGACACTATCTTCAGCCAACTCTCGCGTTGTGGTACTGGCTGCCTCGCCGGCGCTTGAAGGTTCAATGGCAGCTACGATCTCTATGCCACCAGTAACCTTTTTGTTAGACATTATCACCGCATCACTGCCAAGTGTTTCTTTTACTTCAGCAAGTGCAGTTCGCATGTCTTTTGCAAAAAAGCGTTTCATTTTCACTGTTCACCTTCCTTTTGCCAGTACGCTGAGGCTACTGCCCTACTGAACTCACAATACGTATTTGTTTGTCTTCTGGTACTTCTTGATAAGAAAGTACTCTTAACGCTGGTAGTGCTGTTTTAACAAACCGAGACATGCTTGAGCGCAATATTCCCGAGGTTAATAAAATAGCAGGTTGGCCAGCCAGCTCTTGGTTTTGACATGCTTCAGTGAGTGACACTTGAAGTTTCTCAGCCAAACCAGGCTCCATCCCTGCTCCATCATTTCCAGCTGCCTGCATAGACTGATGCAATATTTGCTCCAAGTCTGGCGATAAAGTAATGACGGGTAATTCAGCTTCGCTGCCAATCAACTCTTGGACAATCAGGCGTTTTAGGGAAATACGGCATGCTGCGGTAAGAATATCTGCATCTTGGCTCTTCGGACCATACTCCACTAAGGTCTGAACGATGCTGCGCACATCACGCACCGGCACCCCTTCATTAAGCAAGTTCTGTAGTACCTTAACCACCGTTGATAAGCTCAATACATCTGGTACTAAGCCTTCGACCAATTTAGGTAAGTTATTACCTAGCATATCCAACAAGTTTTGAACTTCTTCATGGCCCAGTAGGCTCGAGGCATTATTGGTCAGTAACTGGCTCAAATGGGTAGCAACAACCGTTGCCGAATCGACCACGGTGTAACCAAGTGTTTGCGCATGTTCACGTTGTTCTGTAGCAACCCAGGCGGCTTCTAAACCAAACGCTGGATCGGTCGTCGCCTGCCCTTCTATCTTACCAAAAACTTGGCCAGGATTAATCGCCATTTCGCGGTCATGGAATACTTCAGACTCGCCGTAAGTCACCCCCATTAAGGTAATGCGATACTGGTTTGGCCCTAAGTCTAAGTTGTCTCTAATGTGCACTGCGGGCACCAAAAAGCCTAGGTCTTGAGATAATTTTTTACGCACGCCTTTAATGCGCGCGAGTAATTCACCACCCTGAGTCTTATCGACTAATGGGATAAGGCGATAGCCCACTTCTAAGCCAATAACATCCACCGGTTGAACATCGTCCCAACCTAGCTCTTTCGGCTCACTGCTAGACCCAGTATTTGCTGTGGATGGTTGTAGCGCGGTATCGGCCACTTTTTTCGCGTCAGCTTTATGGCGCATCCACGCTGCGCCTAAACATACCGCGGCACAAGTTAAAAATGCTAAATGCGGCATGCCTGGCACGATACCCATTACAAATAGAATCGACCCACAAATGATCATGACCCGAGGGTCTTTAAACATCTGCAGACTGACTTGCTCGCCCATATCGGCTTCGGTATTTTGGCGAGTCACAATCAAGGCTGCAGCAATAGATAATAATAGTGATGGGATTTGTGCAACCAATCCGTCACCAATGGTCAGTAGTGTGTAGACCTCAGCCGCCTCACCGAAGGTCAGGTCATGCTGAGCGACACCAATGATAAAACCGCCAAGAATGTTGATGAACAAAATCAATATCCCGGCGATGGCGTCACCTTTTACAAACTTACTGGCACCATCCATTGAACCGTAAAAGTCGGCTTCGTTGGTGACATCAGCTCGGCGTTCTCGCGCTTGCTCTTGGTCGATAATGCCAGCGTTAAGGTCGGCATCAATCGCCATTTGCTTACCCGGCATGGCATCCAAGGTGAAGCGTGCGCTTACTTCTGCAATCCGGCCAGCACCTTTGGTTACCACCACAAAGTTGATAATCATTAAGATTAAAAACACCACTAGACCTACGGCGTAGTTACCCCCGATCACCACCGAGCCAAATGCTTCAATAACATTACCCGCTGCGTTGCCACCGTTGTGACCTTCCAGTAATACGACTCGAGTAGAGGCAACGTTTAACGCCAAGCGTAATAAGGTGGCAATTAACAACACGGTGGGGAATACAGCAAAATCTAATGGTCGTTTAGTATAAACCGCCACTAGCAGCACGATAAGCGCTAGTGAAATGTTAAAAGCGAATAAAATATCTAGCAGCCAAGCTGCCATGGGTAATACAACCATACCCAAAGTGGCTAGCACCACCATTGGGGTGCCAAATCCTTTTATGATATTTACATCAACTTTTTTTAGATCTTTAAGCTTAAAGCTGGTGAGGCGATTGATGATTTCCATAAATGACGAAATACTGACTTCTTAACGACTGATTGAATGAGAAAAGCAATAACTGAGCCAACAACTAAGCTTGGGAAAGCGGAAGGATAAAATTGCGTTCAATATCGCAACTCGTTTGGAATAGGTAAGTCATCGGCAACCGGCTTAGGCCGCTTACCTTTACCTTTGCGGTATTGCTCCAACTGGAAAACAAAAGCCAGTATTTGGGCCACCGCTATGTATAAGCCTTCTGGTATATCATGCCCTAATTTCGTGGTGTGAAACAATGAACGCGTTAAGGCGGGTGCCTCCATGATGGGAACTTCATAGTGGCGTGCAACTTCACGAATTTTCATTGCTACTTCATCTACGCCCTTAGCCACCACTTTTGGCGCGCCCGTCCCATTGGTGTCATATTTTAAGGCGACCGAATAATGGCTTGGGTTAGTCACCACCACATCTGCTTGCGGCACATCGGCCATCATTCTGCGCGCAGCCATCTCCATTTGTAGACGACGAATCCGGCCTTTAACCTCAGGGCTACCTTCCATGTTTTTGTGTTCGTCTTTAACCTCTTGCTTAGACATTTTCAGCTGTTTGGTGTGGTTCCATATCTGATAAGGCACATCAATAATCACAATAACAATAAGGCTACATACTAAGGCCAACAGCATCCACTGCAGCATATCTAATGCATTGACAATTGAACCAGGAATGGACTGCATGCTTAACGATAAGATATCAGCAAATTTCCAGCGCAGTACAAACCATACCACCCCAGCTATCACCAATACTTTCGCGACACTTTTTATAAATTCAACAAAGGCCTGAACCCCCACCATTCGCTTAATGCCTTGCTTTGGCGACATTTTACTGGCTTTCGGCCGCATAGCTTCCCAGCTGAAAGAAATCCCCCCGAGCAAAGTATTGCCAATGAAAGCTGCCAGCATAATAAAGCTCATAATCCAAATTAATGGGCTTGCCAGCAAACTCGCCATTGAACCAATGATTTTTAGCATCAAGTTTACATCAAACACTTGCTCTCGAGTTAAACTGAAGGCCAGCTGAAACACCTTTACCATTGCCTCGGCTAACATCTCACCAAAGAACATGATGGACATTGCTGCCACAATCAACACCGCGGCGGTACCCAGTTCTTTTGAACGAGCTACTTGGCCTTTATTTCGCGCATCATCGAGTTTTTTCCCCGTGGGGTCTTCGGTTTTTTCTTGATCGTCATCCGCCATAAGATTCTCGGCCTAAGGCTTAACAGCCTATTTGAAGCAAGCTACACGCTGTGCTTCGGCCAACCTCCCACTGTCGTTCGAAATGCGCCAAAAAACCACCAATGGTGAGCCACAAAATAAATAGCCCAAATAACATACTGACCGCAAAACCAATACTAAAGATATTCAGCTGTGGCGCTGCCCGAGTCATGATACCAAAGGAGAAGTTAACCAATAACATGGCCACCACAGAAGAAATAGATAAGGCTAACGCCGCCAAAAACAACTGAGAATACCACCCCGCCAGTTGCTGATAATCAATACTTGTTAAACCGTTCATGCCAATGGGGATGGTTTCAAAGCTCATTGCTATTAGGGTAATTAATTGTAAATGGCCATCCATTGCGAGGAACAACAAGGTGGCTAACAATAAATAGAATTGGCCGACAACCGGTGTGCTTTGGCCATTATTAGGGTCAACCATCGAGGCAAAACCTAAACTGGTTTGCATGGCAATGATTTGTCCACCGACCACAAAGGTTTGCATCAGTAGCTGTGAAATAAAGCCAATTGCCGCACCAATCAACACCTGCTGCAAGATCACAATAATCGCTTGAAAAGAAAACACTTCGATGCCTTGAACATCGGGTAATACCGGTACTAGCGCGAAGGTGATCGCTAAGGCGAGTAATAAACGCACTCTAGTGGGTACAGATTTACCCCCAAAGCTTGCCAAAACCATTAATAGCGCGGCAACTCTAGTTAACGCCCATAGGTATTGGCCTATCCATGCCAATATAATATCGGCAGAAAATTCCATTAACCCACGACCTGAGGGATCATATCCACCATGGTAAAGAATAGCTCCATGAGTTTTGCGGTAAACCAATGGCCAGCAAACATCAGTGAGGCCAAGGTGACCAATAAACGGGGTAAAAAGCTTAAGGTTTGCTCGTTAATTGAGGTGGCAGCTTGGAAAATAGCCACCATTAAACCCACTAAAAGGCTGGGAATAATAGCTGCTGATACCAACAGCATCACTTGACCTAACGCAAGGCGGAATACATCAACAAAGACTTCCGGTTCCATCTAGCGGCTCCTTATGTCTATACGCCAAAACTATTAGCCAGGGTGCCCATAACGAGGCTCCAGCCGTCGACTAATACAAACAGCATCAGTTTAAAAGGCAGCGATACAATCATCGGGGAAAGCATCATCATCCCCATCGCCATCAGAATACTCGCCACGACCAAATCAATCACTAAGAAAGGAATAAACAACATAAAACCAATCTGGAAGGCGGTTTTTAATTCTGAGGTGATAAAAGCAGGAATGAGTACGTTAAATGGCACTTCTTCAGGAGAACCTACTTCTACTTTGGCTATTTTTACAAAGGTTTCTAAGTCGGTAAGCCGAGTCTGGGCGAGCATAAACTCTTTCATCGGCTCTTTAGCTTGTTCAAACGCCTGCATCGATGTGAGTTCTTCACTCAAATAAGGCTGTATCGCATTAGCATTCACTTCTTCTATCACCGGCGACATAATGAAGAATGTTAAAAATAGCGCAATACCAATAATGACCTGATTAGATGGGCTTTGTTGTAAGCCCATGGCTTGCCGTAGGATAGACATCACGACAACAATTCGCGTAAAGGAGGTCATCATAATCACTAAAGCAGGCAAGAACGATAACGCGGTCATCAAGGCTAAAACTTGCAGCGTCACCGAATACTCTTGCCCGCCATCTGAATTTGTTGTCATGGTTATGGCCGGAAGAATACCATCTTGGGCGTAACTAGGCAGGGCAAACATTGCAAGCATTAAAGCTAGCCAGTAGCAGCGCTTATTTTTCATTTTTCGACAACATTCCTTGCAGCTGTTTAGCAAACTGACTGGTCACTTTGTTGGTTTGCACAACCAGTGGTTGCTCTAGCTTATCAAGCAGGTTAATTGATTGGGCAGTCACACCGATCAGATACTGTTGCTCGCCCACTTCCACGACCATCACCCGCTCACGCGTACCCAAAGCCAGGTTTGCCACCACCTTTGCTTGGCCGCCGGCAAACTGGCTTAAGCGCGTTTTCTTTAATACCCAAGCACAAACAAATATTGTTACCAGCACCACAGCTAAAGACATAATCCAAGACAACAGCTCAACTTGGCTGCTAGGCGCTTTGGTCATAGCCTCTTCAGCTGCTACCGGTAGGCTTATGCTAAATACTAGGCTCAATGAGGTTCGTATTAACATTATTTAAGCTTTTTAATACGTTCTGTTTGACTAATAACGTCGGTGAGTCGAATACCGAACTTATCGTTTACTACCACTACCTCACCGTGAGCAATTAAGGTACCGTTAACTAATACATCCAGAGGCTCACCGGCAACGCGATCAAGCTCTACGACAGAACCTTGGTTGAGCTGGAGTAAATTGCGAATACTGATATTGCTGCGACCCACTTCCATAGAAATGGTTACCGGAATATCCATAATCGAATCGAGCTTACGCTGTTCCTCTTCGCTAATCGGCCTAGATTCGTCGACAAACTCCTCTAAAGGCGCAGGCTCTGCTTCCGCCATCGCTGCTGCCCACTCATCAGCCATATCATCTTGATCACTCATAGTTGTTCCTTATTGTCTATCACTCATCACCGGCAGGTCGGCGGCTACTGACCACCATTTCTAAGTCACTTTTTACAGTGTCTGGGCGTTTTAGTTGAGTATCAATTTTTAATGCCATTCTTTCGTTACGCTGACCCATTTTAACTCGGTAGCTAGGTAGGTCTTCAACATAAAGCATGGCTGTTTCTGGCATTTCTACGGGTATAATATCGCCAGCTTTTAGCTCCATTAGTTGCCGCAAGGTTACATCGGTTTCTAACAGTTTGGTATGCAAACCTACTGGTACATCCATGATTTCATCACCCAGCGCAGAACTCCAACGCTGGTCGGTATCTTGTTTATCACTTTGAACCCCGGCATCGAGTAGCTCTCTTATGGGTTCTAGCATTGAGTAAGGCATAGCAATATGGAAGTCACCACCGCCACCGTCTAGCTCAATATGAAATGAACTTACCACGATCACTTCTGTGGGGCTTACAATATTGGCCATTGCCGGGTTTACTTCTGAATCAAGGTAATCAAAGCCGACATCCATCACTGGCGCCCACGCCTCTACGTAATCTTCAAAAATAATTTTTAATAGCATTTGAATGATACGACGCTCGGTGGGCGTAAACTCGCGGCCTTCGATCTTAGCGTGATAACGACCGTCACCCCCGAAAAAGTTTTCTACCAAAATAAAGACTAAACGCGCCTCCATGGTCACCAAGGCAGTGCCTTTTAGCGGTCGAAAACGAACCATATTTAGACTGGTGGGTACAAATAAGGTATGCACGTATTCGCCAAATTTAATCATTTGCACGCCGTTGATTGATACTTCAGCAGTGCGGCGCATCATGTTAAACAGGCTGATTCGCATGTGACGAGCAAAACGTTCATTGACCAACTCCAAGGTTGGCATTCGGCCCCGAACAATTCGGTCCTGAGAAGAAAAGTCAAATTCGACCACACTGCCAGACATTTCTGGTTCAATGATGTCTTCTTCTATGTCATCGACACCATGTAACAGCGCATCGATTTCGTCTTGGCTTAATAAATCGCTCACAATGTTCCTTTATTGCATTACAAAGCCAGTAAATAGTATTTTCTCTACCACCACTTTACCGGTAATTTCTTTTAATGCTTTTTGTGTTTCAACGAGTGAATTTTCACGTAAGGTATCTTTACCTTCTTGGGTCGATAAGTCTTCGACCGATGCCGCGCTAAAGACACTCAGTAATGTACCTTCAATTAGCGGTATATGTAATTTTGCCATTTCTTCATTGTCGGTGCCTCTCACCAATAATTGTACTTTGATTTGTACTAATCGATCTCGGCTATCACCCACAATATTAAACACAAAAGGGCGAGGCATCCCTACATATAAGGCCGTATGGGTAACACTTGAGGTAGCTTCTGCTGCTGGGGTTGCTGCTGCAGGGGCTTGATCATCACCTCCGCTCATCAATAAAAACCCAACTACACCACCAATAAGTAATACCACTACTATTCCAATGATGATAAACAGCTTTTTCTTACTGCCACCCTCACCGTCTTCTACTTGTAACTCTGATTCTTCAGCCATCTGTGCTTCCGTGAACTTGCCGCTAAACTGCTTTTATTATTACATAGTTAAGAGCCGCTTCAACAGCGCCACGATGAAATAATCTAAGCGTAGAAGTCAATCCCATCACTATTTGCTTGGTTTGCCAGCAAAGCGCTCAGGTCTTGCTCAGTTGATTCATCAACTCCATCAAAATTTGTGCCCATTCCGGCACTGGCCGATTGACCCTGCCCATGCTGAGAGCTGCCACCTTGATGCTGTTGATTAACATGACTCTGCCCTAATTCTATCCCCTGTTGCTGCAACATTTCTCGTAAACGAGGCATGGTTTGCTCTAACGCTTCTCTGGCTTGAGGGTTTTGTACTTGAATTTGCACTGAGACTTGTTGGTCTTGATTCATTTGTAAACGAATGTGCATACTGCCAAGTTCGGCTGGGTCTAAGCGGATTTCCGCTTTTTGCATACCTTGGCTAAGCATGTATTGAACCCGTTGGTTCAGTTCTGCAGGGGCTTGATAGTGTGCTGGATTTAATCGCTGATTCATTTGAATATCTTTATCAAGCACCTGATTAGCTTGCTGTGCTTGTTTTAAGCTGACCTCATTTGACAGCTCAGCTCGGTTAGCGATGTCGGCCCCAGATACTGCCCGAAAAATGCTGTGATGATCTTGCGGGCGTGGCGCCTCAGAAGCATTGACAAGAGTAGCGGGTTGAGCTTGAGTTTGTTGGCCGGGTTCTCTATGGCTGCCTTCTTGCTGATTAGAATGTTGCTCTGGGCTACTGCCATCTGACGAGATATTGCTTAACTTTTCGGAAAACTGGTTTGCTTCAGCCGCGCTCGCTTTGTGGCTACTTGAGTGATTGGCTTGAGTCGTTAATTTGGGCTCTTGCGACAGCACTACTTGCTCTTTGGTGACGGCAGAGCTGGATTCAAGCGTTTGGCTAGTCGCAGCGGTCTTTGCGTCAGTTTGTGCAGCGTTATGCTCTACAGAAGACGGTGGATTGTTGATGACCACTTTGGCTGGGCTTCTGTTTTCATTAGCGCCCTCTCTCACTGAAGGCTTGTTCTCCGTTGTTTGGCTATTCCCTGATATGTCACCAGCACTATGTTTGGCCTTCTCTGAGTGGCTTTTATTTGCAAGGCTAGCATCAATGTCTTTCTTCTGATTAGCTTCTAGCTGCTTAGCGTTATCGGCGGTTTTGGGTGATTTTTCAGCGTCTAAGGCACTAGCCTTTGGCTTATTGGCTTCACCGCCATCGACGTTTTTAGGCGTTTTGTCAGCGTCTAAAGTATTCGCTGCCGATTTACCCGTTTGATGTCCATCGACGGGTAAGGCTTCTTTATTAGCCGCTAACTTTGAGCTGTCTTGCCCCAGCCCTGTTTTAGTTTCTAGTGTATCTTCACCTTTGACCGCCACCTGCTCAGCGTTAGTGAAAGACGGAGCTTGCTCTCGTTTCACTGCGTCAGTGTGCTGTTTAGTGGTAACAAGCTCTGCTGCCACGGCCAAACCTTCGCCCTTTTTATTTTCGGCGGAAACACTGTTAGACACCAACTGTACGCTGTTTGGGCCGGGTTCTGCTTTACCACTGGTCTCTACGCTATCTTTAGTGACGCTGGCGTGATTGGGGATTAACGCGCTTGTTGCGCTAACAGATTTAGCCTCTGATGATTGGCTAGGTGCTCCATTACCTTGTGCTTCTTGACTGGAACGACTCACCTGGCCACTGGTATTCGCGCTAGCTTGTTCAAGCATTGCACCATCTTTAACGAGAGCTTTCCCCTCAAGCACCTGGCCATTGTCTGCCTCAGCAGCGTTGACGGTGACTTGATTGTTTGCGCTGGCTTTGGCCTCTATTTCCGCTTGTTGCGTCGGCACATGGGGCGCTAGTTTATTGTCAGCAGCCACTGGCGGCAATTCTCTGCCGCTTGCCTCACCGGCTTTAAGCTCGGCTTTACTCGCTAACAAAGCTTGCTCTGGCTTGGTTTCAGAATCAGCTTGCGCTTCAAGCCCGGTGTCTGCATCAATGTCTATGCTATCGACTAAAGGGTCCAAGCCACTGGTTGTGTTTGCTGCTTGCTCGGCTGACTCTAAACCTTTGGCCATCTGCGTTGCTTCAGCCAACTGCTGTAGCAATTCGCTAGGGCTTTGAGCCCTTGGAGAAACGCGCGATGCCTTACTATCACTGGCGTTAGCGGCGCTATATTGTTTTTCTATTGCGGCACGTAAAGGGCTATCAGCTTTAGGTAATAGCGCTAGCTCTTTGACCATGTTGGCAAAGTCTTTTCCTTCTGCTGAAGAGGCAGTGGAAGTGCTATCAAGTGACCCGAATTGATTAGCATTTGCAGTGTCTGTTAACAATAATTCCATATTGTTGCTTACCTTTACGATTTATCATTATAGTTTTAATTGAAGCTGCAGTTAAACTGCTCGCTTCAAAACAAAGCAATATTTGCGCCAGCAGCTTAAACTTGCACTTGACCACGCAAGTGAGAATACAAAGCGTATTCGTCCAGTAGCTTTTGTTCTTCGCGACTTTGTTGTTGCTCTCGTAACTTTATTTGTTTGGCTATCAGCATTTCCATGGCTTTCCTTTTTGCTTGCAAGTCCAACCATTGTTTACGCTTGAGTAACACGTTTTTCTTTACCTGCTCAATGCTCTTACCCTGCTGAACACTGGCTTGTTCAAGTTTTTGAATAAATACTTGGTATTGGTGAAAGCTATCAGCATAAAATCCATCAACACCTTTAGCTAAAGCTTGATCAAGATAGGAGCGTCGATATTGTTCTAAGTGGGCTAATTGCGCTTCAAACTCACCGAGCTGTTGCTGCGCCTCGGCCATTTCTCTGGCCGCATCTTGTTCTTGATCGTGTAGGCGTTCGGCCAATAAATGTAATGCTCTTCGTGCCATGATCAACTCCTAAATAACACCCTGAGACAGCTAAATGATTCTAAGCCAAGCGCCCCTTAACCAACCGTTAGTTGAGCGGGCCTTGCGCGTTGATATTTGCCATTTGCATGGTTCGTTCCATACGCGTCAGACTTTCGTCATATGCAACCACTTCTTTCATCTCTTGCTGCAAGAACTGATCCATATGAGGTTTCATGGCAATGGCTAAATCAATCCGTTTATCGGCACCGCGCTGATAAGCGCCAATGGCAATAAGGTCTTGGTTTTGTTGGTAGGAGGCATTGAGTGATTTAAGTTGGCGAGCCAATTGTTGGTGGCCGTCGCTGGTCACCGCTGGCATGACACGACTAATAGATTTTTCAATATCCACCGCGGGATAATGGCCGGCATCTGCCAATTCTCGTGATAACACAATGTGGCCATCCAAAATCGCTCTGGCTGCATCGGCGATGGGATCTTGTAAATCATCTCCCTCGGTTAGCACCGTAAAGAAGGCAGTGATTGATCCCTGCCCTTCAGCACCATTACCCGCGCGTTCAACCAAGCGAGGTAACTTAGCAAATACCGAAGGTGGATAGCCTTTTGTCGCTGGCGGTTCACCAATAGCCAAGGCTATTTCACGTTGAGCTTGCGCATAACGAGTCAGCGAGTCCATCAGCAACAGTACATTGAGTCCCTGGTCGCGGAAATACTCAGCAATGGTCAATGTGGTATCACAGCCTTTTAGGCGCATCAACGGTGATGCGTCGGCTGGGGCCGCCACCACCACGGCACGTTTGCGCCCTTCTTCACCTAAGATTTCGTCAATAAATTCTTTTACTTCTCGGCCACGTTCACCGATTAAGCCCACCACCACCACGTCAGCTGTCGTGCCACGAGTCATCATGCCCATGAGAACACTTTTACCGACACCTGAACCGGCAAATAAGCCCATGCGCTGGCCTTGACCAACGGTTAATACCGAGTTTATTGAGCGTACCCCCACATCGAGTGGCGTTTTAATCGGCATTCTGCTCATCGGGTTTAGCCGAACAGAACTTAAATTAGTCACTTGTTTACAGGCGATGTCGCCTAAGCCATCTAAAGGTTTTCCGACCCCATCAATAACCCTGCCGAGCAATTCCATACCCACCGGTACACCATGATTTTCATGCATAGGGATGACTCGGGCTCCCGGCAAAACGCCGGTTAACTGCTCGCTAGGCATCAGAAATAATTTGTCGCCAGAGAAGCCCACTACCTCAGCTTCTAAGAAGCCATCGAGGGTTTCAACCGAACACAAAGATCCTAAGGGAGCCCGACAACCTACAGCTTCAAGCGTTAGGCCCACAACACGGGTTAGTTTGCCTGCCACTGTGGGTTTATTGCGGCTATGCTGGGTTTGATACCGCTTAAGTCGTTGATTCAGTTTCATCGTTTTGGCCATTTTGACGGATGAAAGACTGTAAGCTTTGTTTGATCACTTCATTCATGTCGACCGATACCGAAGAAAGATCGTTTTCAATGAGGCAATCACCTTGGGTAAGGCTGCCATCGGCTAACAGTTGCCATTGTTTTTTCTCTCTAGTATCAGCGGGAAATACTTGTTCGATAATAGCGAGATCAACGGGATGAAGATGGATCCTAATATGCTGTTTTTGCAGGGGCAATGCTTCAACGGCTTGTTTAACCGTTTTAATGATCACGTCGGGGTTAGTCACTAACTCGACTTGGACAATTTCTGCGGCCAGCTTCATGGCTAAATCAAGCACTTGTTGCTCAACTTCATCGTCTATTTGGCGATTCGGTTGATGAAGTTGTCCAATCAGGCTAGACCAATTTGCACTCAACTCATCAATTTGCTGCTGCCCCTCGTTTAAGCCTTTGCTTAAGCCTTCTTGCTGACCTTGAAGGATACCTTGCGCTAACCCCTCTTCGTGACCGCTGACTAAACCTTGCTTATGTCCTTCTTCTTTGCCTTCTGCAAAACCTTCTTCATAGGCCGACTGGCGCAGCGCCTCTAACTCTTCAATGGTCATCGGCTCAAAGTGGATTTCAGGCTCTTGCTCAACAGGCTCTTCACTGAACCAAGCCGGTTTCATATTGAAGGCGTTACTGGCGGGATCTTTGACCTCTTGTTTTACCTCGGTAAAATCTGGCAGAGGCCAGGCGATATCGTCCTCTTGGCTAGGCTCACTGGCTGGCGCAGCTTGTTGGCCGACATCGGCTAACATGTCATCGATGGCTGCTTGCTGATCAGTGGATACTGGTGTATCCGCATCATTGTCAGCGGCTGCTGCTTGGTCAGCGGGTGGTTGCTGAGTTTGCTCTAACAGCGCGGCAATATCGTCATCGTCCATTAAGTCATTAGCAGTATTTGTTTGCTGCTCTGGAATGGATGAGGATGGCTCAGCATCGTCTTGTTTATCGTGTTCAGTCATGGTTTATAAGAACTCATCCCCACCACCACCGCCTATCATAATCTCTCCGGCTTCAGAGAGACGGCGAGCAATAGATAAGATTTCTTTTTGGGCGGTTTCAACTTCACTGACTTTAATTGGCCCCATGGCTTCCAAATCGTCCTTGAGCATTTCCGCTGCACGTTTAGACATGTTGTTAAAGATCTTATCTTTAAGTCCGTCATCTGCCCCTTTAAGCGCTTTTTGCAATAGCTCGCCGGGAACATCTCGTAACAAGGTTTGAATGCCGCGGTCATCAATGTCCACCAAATTCTCAAAGACAAACATAAGATCTTGAATTTGTTGAGCCATTTCTTCATCGCTCTCGCGAATTGAGTCCATTAACATGCCTTCCATATTGGTATCTAGGAAGTTCATGATATTAGCCGCTGCTTTCAAGCCGCCCATTTTGGCTGCTTGAGCGCCAGCTTGGCCAGCGAACTGTTTCTCCATGATTTCGTTCAATTCGGTTAATGCTGCTGGTTGAACTTCTTCTAAGTTAGCAATACGCATCATCAAGTCCAAACGCACTTTGTCTTGGAACTGCGACATAATTTCGGCAGATTGCTCTGCTTCTAAGTAAGACAATACGATGGTTTGAATTTGAGGGTGTTCGTTTTGAATAATGTTGGCGACTTGGCGAGCGTCCATCCATTTTAATGAATCGAGACCCTTGGCTCCACTGCCCATGATAATTTGGTCAACCAAACTAGACGCTCGGTCTTCACCCAAGGCGGCGGTAAGCGCTTTACGCACAAAGTCTTGGCTACCAATACCGATGTTGGTGTATTTTTGGATATCATCAATAAACAAACGGTGTACTGCTACCACCCGCTCGTGAGAAAAATCCTCTAACGAGGCCATCGCCATACCTAAGCGTTGAACTTGTTTTGGCTCTAGATGGCGGAATATAGTCGCCGCATCATCTTCATTGAGGCTCAGCATTAAAATCGCTGCGCGCTCAATACCATTCATATCTCCCAAAACTTCTTCTGGGTTGATTTCGTCATCATTTGGCATCGTTAATTACCCAATCTTTAATCACCATTGCCGCTAGGTCAGGCTCATTAGCCACCAGTGCACGAACGGCTTTCAGCATATCTTCATCTTTATGTAAGTCTGGTAATTTCAGCTGTCCATCGCGTATACCAAAATCTACTTCGGTATTGTCAGCTGAAATTAACTGTAAGTCATCATCATTTTCGTAAGCGGCTAGTGCAGCGTCTAAATCGGTTTCTGCATGTTCAGAGTCTTCACCATTGGCCAAAATACGATTAAGCATTGGTCTAACAACCGCGACAATCAATACGATCAGTACTAATACACTAGCCGCTATACGCATCGCCCGCCAAAACCAAGCTTGCTCCCAAACAGGCAAATCAGCTTCGGTAAAAATCTCTGGTCTTGAGAACGGTACACTGACCACTTCTAAAGTATCACCTCGACTCAAGTTGAAACCAACGCCACCCTGTAGCAAGCGACGAATACTGGCAATTTGCTCAGCGTTACGCGGTTCACGCGTGGTTTCTCCCGCGTCAGAAACTTGACTGTTGTAATCTAAAGCCACTGAAACACTTAAGCGCCTTACTACACCCACCTGTGAACGAGTATGGCTAATGGTGGTATCTAATTCATAGTTTCGCGTTGACTCTTTATGACTACTGCCCGTTTGAGCTTGCGCATTTGCGCCTCCCGCTTGCTCAGGAATATCGGCGGCAACAGGAGGTTGATTGGTTAATGCTCCTGGAATGCCAATAGCGCCAGCGCCAATATTATTATCTTCAATGGTATATTCACTGCGAACCGCTGGTAAATCAGGGTTGAAACGCTTTTGGGTCTGCTCTACCGAGGTGAAATCTAAGGTGACATCCACTTCCGCGGTGTAATTACCAATGCCAACCACCGGAATCATAATCGAATCAATTTTGTCTTTGTATTCACTCTCGCGCTTACGCTCCATCTCAAACTCTTTACGGGTACGAGAGGATAGAGGGTCTTGGCTACCGGAGTTTAGTAGGCGACCATTTTGGTCTGTAACTGTGACTCGGCTTGGTATTAAGCCCTGCACTGCTGAAGCAACAATATCTACGATCGAGTCAATTTCTTCCTGCTTTAAGCCGTTACTACTTCTTAAATTAACCACCACAGTCGCCGAAGGTTTTTGCTCCCGGCGGGCAAATACGTTGCTTTTAGGTATCGCTAGTAGCACCTGAGCGTTACTCACGGAGTTCATTTGCTCGATGGCAGTGGCTAATTGACGTTCACGGCTAAGCTTTAAGCGCTCGCCTTCTAAACGCTGGCTAACACCAAAGCCCATATCGTTCAGTAGGATTTGTTCGCCGCCAGGGGTTGACTCAGTTAAACCAGAGCGACGTAGTTTGAGTTTAATATCTTGATATTGCTCGGCATTAACCAATACGGTATTGCCTTCGATGGTATAGGGGATTTTCGATAGATCTAAAAAGTCTAAGGTTTCGACCAACTCAGGGGTCGTCATACTGCCCAAGGGACGCATTTCTGGCTCTTTCGCCCACATGAGTAAAAATACCGCCATGGCCAGACAAATCGCTAAGGCCAAAATCATAATGATTTGGCGCAGTACGTCGCCATTGCTCAAGAATGACAATGCTGAACTTTGCTGCTCTGTTGCTTCTAAACTATCAGCTTCTGCACCTGAACCTAATAGTGCGGGTTCTTGACTCATTGCGTTACTTCCTTCGCTTGCCATCTTAATTTCCTAGCCAAATTAAACCGGCATAGACATGATTTCTTTGTATGCATCAACAAATTTATTTCTTACCTGAACCGTTGCATCAAAAGCAACGCTGGATTTTTGGGCGGCGATCATCACATCACCAATACTCACGCTGTGATCGCCTAAATCAAAACGTGTACGTAACTCATTAGCCTTCGATTGATGGCTATTTACGTTATTAATCGCGTCGCTTAACAGGCTGCCAAAGTCACTGTTTACTTTAGAAACACCTAAGGGGCTATTTGCTTGGCCAATATCTTGAGCAATACCAGCGGGTTTCATTTCACCGGCCATTGATTGGAGTTCGCTAAACAAGTTTGCTGACTCTATTCTCATGATTTCCCTCTACCGCCAGATTAATGGCATTTGTCTATGTTATGTAGGGAAAAGCAAAAGGCGCGCCAAGATTAGTTAACGACGAGTCGAAGGTTCTCTTTGGCCCGTGTTTTTAGGAGGTAATGATTAACAAAATCTTTTTCTGGCTGAGGTCTAGCGAAGAAATAACCTTGCGCTTGCTCACAGCCCATGACCGACGCTAGATTAGCTTGGGTTTGGGTTTCAATCCCTTCGATCAACACTTGATACTTCATACTACGGGCTATCATAACCATTGCTTTGACAATATGTTGATCAGATAGATTGTCTTCTAAACCAACCACAAAAGCACGGTCAATTTTCAAAATGGTAACGGGCAGATGTTTTAGATAAGCCATTGATGAGTAACCCGTACCAAAATCGTCAATCGCGATACCAAAGCCAGCATCACGCATTCGTTGAATACTGGCTTTTGCTTCTAAGGGTTGCTCCATCATCGCGGATTCGGTAATTTCGATGCAGATACGTTGGGGGTTAACTTGCCATTGGCGAGCATAACTAATCGCGATTTTCTCTGCGTGGCCCAAAGACACGGTACTCGCTGAAAAATTCACTGACAGTTTAAAACCCTCGGGTAACTGATTAGCGTATCGCGCCATAAAGCGCATCGCGTTTTGAAATACCCATTTATCCAGTTGTAGCACTAAGCCTGTTTCTTCGGCTACCGGTACAAATTCATCGGGAGAGATGGCGCCATCGGCAGTAAACCAACGCAACAGCACTTCTGCGCCAACGATAGTGTTTGTTTTTAAGCAATATTGAGGCTGAAAATATAACTCTAATTCGTTATTACCAATCGCTTTTCGCAATTTCGACTCTAAGGTCAATTTGACCAAACCCGCTTGACTCAAATCTGGATGATAGCGACAAATGCTCGCCCCTGTCTTAACGGCATGGTTCAGGGCGGTAAAGGTATTAGCTAATAGCGTGTCGCTGTGCAAGGCTTCTCGGCGAGGGTGATAGGCGCTATAGCCAACATGGCAACGCGTCAATAATTGCAGTTGTTCTAAGCGCAACCAACCCCGACAGCTTTGAACGATCTGCTTGGCAATCTCAATAACCTCTTTATCTTTATTTATTTGTGGCACTACCACCACAAAGTAATGATGGTACCAGTAGGCTAATTGCGCATCAGGATAGTGTTTCTTTAGGCTTTTTTGTACTCGCTTGGCATAGGCTTCTTTGGTGACCTCGCCTAAACGCTGACCAAAGTTTTCAAACACTTCGTTTTGTCGCGGAAAATCGAACATCAACACCGACAAAGGCATTGCGTCATCTAGCCAATTGGTAATTAATCGCGTGATTTGGCGTCGATTAGGTAAACCGGTGACTTCATCATGGTTTTTCCAATAATCTAATTGCTCTCGTAGTAGCAGGTTTTTATGGCTTGCTCGGCTAAGCTGCTGTCGAACCAGCAGAGTAATAGACGCCGTTATAGCCGCAACTAACAGCACGCCCAAAAACCACCAATAGGAGAACAACGAAGCCTGTTTATGAGGTGCAGCATAAGCTTGCCAGCGATGATAGCTTTGCTCAGTAAAATTAGCTTCTTGAGAATTAATACTGCGATTGAAGAGGGTAACTAAAGGTCCCCAGTCATCGCGAATAGCAAATTGGTGCGGCAATGACGGTGCCAACTCGACCGCTTGCTGTAGCCGCCATTGCGGCATGGCGCGCAAATGCGCGGCAACTTCATCGCTACCAGCCACTAAGGCAACGGCTTGTTGTTCGGCCACCGAGCGAATAGCCTCGATCAAAGTGGGATATAACAAAAGCTCTACACTGGGGTAAAACGTTAACAATGCTTCATGGGCGCTACTTCCAGATACCACCGCCACAGCTTGCCCAGAAAACTGCTGCATATCAGAAAAACGGGCTTTATCCAAAGGCTGGAATAAGGCTAGAGGTTGACTCCAAGTGGTTTGGGTATAACGAACAAAAGGATTGAGCCGTCGGTGATTGCTGGCGTTGCTAAGCATATCCACTTTACCTTGCTGTAAAGCCAAAATAGCTTCAGATACGCTAGCAAAGATTTTGTATTCAAGTTTTAAACGGGTTTGAAAAGCAAGTTGATTTAGCACTTCTACTGCATAACCTTGCGGAATGCCAGCATCGTCGACATATTCCAAAGGTAGGCTGTCGGCAATGACCGCAACTTTCACCTTTGGATTATCTTCAAGCCATTGATATTCATTCGCATTGACAATATAAGCATGAACGCTCAATGACCAACAGCAACCTACCACTAGCAACGTTAAAATTTTAACGAGGCACAACCGCAAACTATTTAGCTCCTAAAAAATACCACTGTCTTGGCGTTCTTCGGGCCAAGTACAATTTATCGAGAGAAATATTAACAAACTCACTCGTATCTTAATTTGATTTGAACTCAACAAAATACACTAAAACTTAGGTAAATGAGCATTCAACTCACAAAACTGGCAGGTCAGTCCAAAAACCCACGTTCTTCACTAACCGGAAGCGATCATCGACTGGTATTGCTCACTCCATAGCAGCGCTTGCAAATTCAATTGTTCAACTTGGCTATAGTCCATTCGCAACTGCACAGCTAAACGTTCAGTTAAATACCAATGCCCCTGCTCATAAGACTTAATGGTTAACAACATTGACCTTAATATCGATGGCTGCTCACTGCACAAAGCATCTCTGATTTCTTGGTCTAAAGGTAAACTGTACAACAAGTCATAAAGCGGTTTATCTAAAATAGCATCGAGCAAAGAAAACAAACCACACAAGAACGCAGCTTCACGCATGGCTGGCGATTTACGCATCGCCACTAGCTCACAAAAGCGCGCTCTATGCACCGACATTCGTACTAACTCTCTCGGTTTATGACTCACCGACATAGCACTGGCTAACAAGGCGACTAACTTGCGTAACTGAGCATTACCAATATACACAACCGCTTGTTTTATTGACGTTATATCGTCAATAATAGGTAAATTACCGGAGTTAACAAAACGTAATAACTTATAGGTTAAGCCCGTGTCACGTTCAAAGTAACGTACCACCTCGCTGACATTAACATCTTCTTTGGTTGCGGCATAAAATAAACGAGAAATCATCAGGTAGCTAGCGTCAAGATCCTTTGACAACTGCATCTCAGGCTTACAAAAATAATAACCTTGAAAGAAATTAAAACCTAACTCTGACGCTTTTAAATACTCTTGTTGGGTTTCAACTTTTTCAGCTAATAATTTAATATTCTTTCGCTTTTTAACCGCCGCAAATAAACTCTCAAGCTGCTCGAAAGGCGTTCGTTGAATATCCACTTTAATTAAGCGAATAAATTTTAGGTAAGGTTCCCATTCATCTTTGTAGACAAAGTCGTCGAATGCTAATCGGTAGCCACGATGAAACAGCGATTGACAGCGCTTGTACAATTTTTCACTGGGTTTGACGGTTTCAAGAATTTCAATCACTACCTGTTTATAGGGCAGTAACTTGATGATCTCAGAGTGTAGGCTTTCTTCAGAAAAGTTGATTAAAGCAGGCTTACCTTGGGTTATCGCCTTTAAGCCATCATTAAGCTGGGTTCGAACAATAAGCTTAGAGGTCGCTTCATGAGGGTCAATATCCGGAAATACGTTCTCTGGGCCATCTCTAAAAAGCAATTCATAGGCGACAACTCGCTGCCGGCGATCAAATATCGCTTGGCGCGCAGTATATACATTCATAGTTATTAGTTACCGTTTTTGCCGTGTTTTAGTATTGGCTTTTTGCCTATTTATTTTTAAACCCAGTGATACTTGGGTCAAAACACGGATGAAAAAAAAGAGTCACACTGTGACTCTTTTAAGATTAACTAAGTTACTAGTAATTATCGACTTATTTATTCGCTAAGTTGTTGCAAGCGATCAAAATAATCGGGAAAAGTTTTAGATGTGCATTTCGGATCATTAATCGTTACCGCGGTATCGCTTAAAGCCACTAAAGAAAAACACATAGCCATACGGTGATCGTCGTAAGTATCAATCGCCGCATGGTTCAGTTTCTGTGGTGCGGTCACTTCAATAAAGTCATGCCCCTCAACCACTGTCGCGCCCACTTTTCTCAATTCTGTCGCCATCGCCGCTAAACGATCGGTTTCTTTAACACGCCAGTTGTACACATTTCGGATACAGGTTGTACCCTTAGCAAACAATGCTGTAGTGGCAATGGTCATAGCCGCATCAGGGATATGGTTCATGTCCATATCTACGGCACTTAATTCACCGCGGCGAGCGATAATATAGTCGTCTCCCCATTCGATGTCTGCCCCCATCGCCGCTAGCACATCAGCAAACAATACATCGCCTTGCATCGACTTTTTGCCAACGCCGGTCACTTTAACTTCACCGCCTTTAATCGCACCAGCGGCCAAGAAGTAAGAAGCCGACGAGGCGTCACCTTCAACTAAAAACTCACCCGCGCCACGGTAAACTTGCTGACCTTTAACCACAAACCGCTGATAATTATCGTTTTCAACCTCAACCCCAAAAGCTGCCATCATCTTTAAGGTGATATCAATGTAGGGTTTAGACACCAAATCACCGACAATCGAAATCTCGATGTCTTGCTTAGCGTAAGGTGCGGCCATAAGAAAGGCCGTTAAAAACTGACTTGATACCGAACCATCGATATCAACCTTACCGCCCTGCAAGCCAGTACCACTGATCTTAAGCGGCGGATAGCCCTCATTTTTTAAGTAAGTGAGTTTTGCGCCTACTTGACGTAATGCATCGACTAAAGCGCCTATTGGTCGCTCTTCCATGCGCGGTTCACCGGTTAAAGTGAACTCGCCTTGGCTCAAGCACAAGGCTGCACATAGCGGGCGCATTGCTGTACCAGCGTTACCCAAAAACAGCTCTGCGGCTTGTTCAAGCTGAAATGCACGGCCTAAGCCATTTACTGTGCAGCGACTACGGTCTTCAGACAATTGGTAGTTAACACCCAATTTCTTTAGCGCGTTTAGCATGTGACGGATGTCGTCACTATCAAGCAGGTTACTTAATACTGTTTCGCCTTCAGCTAAGGCGGCTAACAACAAAGCACGGTTTGATACGCTCTTTGAGCCTGGTAGATTAATTTCACCATTAATACGCGAAATAGGCTGTAAGGTTAGTTGTTCCATGTTTCGAGTTCTCTACTTATTTAGTGCCAATAAGCTGGCTTAATGCTTGAATAAAGGTTTGATTTTCTTGCTCAGTGCCAATACTTACCCGCAAATAACCCGGCATTTGGTAAGGCCCAACAGGGCGTACAATCACACCCTTATGCAACAACTGCTGATAGAGTGCTTCGGCATCGCCATCTGGCGCTAAAAAGCTGATAAAATTACCTTTAGACGGGATAAAAGTAATCTTGTTGTCGCTAAAGAAGACGCTTAACTTAGCTAAACCTTGCTGATTTAAATCGACACTCTGCTGCAAATACTGCTGATCGTCTAAGGCTGCGACCGCCGCCACTAAGCTCAAGCTATTAACGTTAAAAGGTTGGCGTAATCGATTAAGTAAGTCAGCTATCTGTGGGGTTGAAATTGCATACCCCACACGCAAGCCAGCTAAGCCATAGGCTTTAGAAAATGTACGAGTAATCACCAAATTAGCAAATTCACTCAGCCAAGCGGTTGATGGCGCTTGTTCTTCGACCGACAAATACTCGTAATATGCTTCATCAAGCACCACCACTACATTTTCGGGAACACGCTGCATAAAGCCATATAGCGCTTCACTGGTGAGAAAAGTTCCGGTTGGATTATTCGGGTTCGCGATGAATATTAAACGCGTTTTGTCGCTTATTGCCTCAGTCATGGCGGTTAAATCGTGGCCCCAATTTTTAGCCGGTACCACAACCGCTTTAGCACCAATCGCTTGAGTAACGATAGGATACACCACAAAAGCATGCTGTGAGAAAATCACTTCGTGCTCAGGGCTAACAAATACTCGAGCAATTAAATCTAATACATCGTTAGAGCCATTACCTAAGGTAAATTGCTCAGCCGACAGCTGGTATTTATCCGCCAAGGCTTGCTTTAAATAAAAACCATTGGAGTCTGGGTAGCGCGTTAATTCTGCCACCGCTTGTTCGATAGCCACGCTTGCTTTTGGGCTCATCCCTGTTGGGTTTTCATTAGAGGCCAATTTAACAATATCGCTAATGCCTAGCTCGCGCTCTAATTCATCAGTAGGTTTACCTGCTTGGTAAGGGCGTAATCCTTGAATACCCTCGTTCGCTAAGGCCTGAAAATCACAACTCATGTTTTATCCTTAGCTATTACGCTTAGCAAAATCATCCATGAAGGCCACTAAAGCTTGTACCCCTTCAATGGGCATCGCGTTATATATACTGGCGCGCATGCCGCCTACAATACGATGGCCTTTTAGCGTGACGAGTCCTGCAGCCGCAGATTCAGCTAAAAACGCAGCATCTAGCTCGCTGTTAGCCAATCGGAAAGGAATATTCATTTTAGAACGGTTTTCAGCTGCAACATTATTTTGGTAGAAATCGCTACCATCAATAAATGAATACAGTAGCTCTGCTTTGGCAGCGTTCTTTTCGGCCATCGCGGTTAATCCGCCCTGTGCCTTTAACCATTTAAAGACTAAGCCCGCCAAATACCATGAGTAAGTTGGCGGCGTATTAAACATAGAGTCGCTGCCAGCCAACAAGCTGTAGTTAAAGATATTTGGCGTTAATGGGTGTGCTTTATCTAATAAGTCTTCACGCACAATGGCAATGGCTAAGCCAGATGGGCCAATGTTTTTTTGCGCCCCTGCGTAAATAAGGCCAAATTTGCTTACATCAATGGGTTGCGACAATATGGTTGATGAGAAATCCCCTACCAATACCATGTCACCGACGTCTGGGATTTCATCAATAGCGATGCCTTCAATGGTTTCATTGGGGCAATAATGCACATAGGCGGCGTCTTGATCTAGTTGCCATTCAGCGCTTGCTTTAACCGCTACCTGACCGTTTTCGTCAGTCTTTAAGGCATCGAACACTTTGGCATCTGCGTGTTTTTCTCCTTCGGCTACCGCGCTTTTAGACCACTGGCCGGTAGTAATAAAGCTAATAGATGTTTTCTCACCCAATAAATTGAGTGGAGCTGCGGCAAACTGACCACGCCCACCACCTTGGCAAAACAACACTTTATAGTTATCTGGGATATCGAGTAAATCACGTAAGTCTTGCTCGGCTTGTGCGGCCATGGCGATATATTCTTTACCGCGATGACTGACTTCCATTACTGATACACCTAGCCCCTGCCAATCACAAAACTCTGCTTGTGCTTGTTGCATTACAGCTTCAGGTAACATGGCAGGACCTGCACAAAAATTGTAAATTTTATCCATGTTAAATCTCTTACTAATATGTTGTGTGCGACCACTTTTGTGGTTCGTATATTGTTTTTAAAACAAAAACGAGCGGCTAAAAGCCGCCCGTTGTTTTTATTACTTTTTTACTATTCTTCTGGTTCGGGGTCACTGCTAGCAGCTTCATCACCGCCAGCTGCAGGCTCTTCACCACTGCTTGGGCTAGATTCTGCTTCTGCAGTGCCTTCTGCGTCGGCCACTTCACCTTCGGCTAGTTCGTCTAACTCTGGCTCTTCAATCTCGTCGATGCGCTGTAAGCCCACCACTTTCTCTTCTTCAGAGGTACGAATTAAAGTAACACCTTGAGTATTACGGCCTACCAATGATACTTCGTTGACTCGAGTACGCACTAAGGTGCCCGCGTCGGTAATCAGCATCATTTCTTGCGCTTCAGTAACCTGAACAGCACCGACTACCAAGCCGTTGCGGTCACTCACTTTGATAGAGACCACACCTTTGGTTGCACGGCTCTTAGCTGGGTACTCTTCAAGTCGCGTACGCTTACCATAACCATTTTCAGTGGCGGTTAGAATATCACCATCACCGTTTGGTACAATTAGCGACACCACTTTTTGACCTGCGTCGAGAGAAATACCACGAACACCTGCTGCAGTACGTCCCATTGGGCGTAAAGCCAATAACTCTTCGCCAGTTTCTGGGTCAAGTTTCACGGCGCCGGTTTCGCTATCGCGTTGCTTCTCGTTAAAGCGAACCACTTTACCTGCGTCAGAGAACAACATAACTTCGTTGTTACCGTCAGTAATGTCTACACCAATTAATCGGTCATCATCGTTTAGGTTAATCGCGCGGATACCGCTTGATAATGGACGTTTGAACGCGGTAAGTGGGGTTTTCTTAACCGTGCCATTAGCGGTTGCAAACAAGATGAACTTGTCTTCTTCGTACTCACGTACCGGCAGAATCGCGGTAATACGCTCATCTTCAGTTAACGGTAGTAAGTTAACAATTGGCTTGCCACGGGCTTGGCGACTAGCAAGAGGCAATTGATATACCTTCATCCAGTACACTTTACCAACAGTAGAGAAACACAATACTGTATCGTGAGTATTCGCCACTAATAACTTCTCGATGAAGTCTTCATTCTTCATCTTAGTGGCGGCTTTACCTTTACCACCACGACGCTGAGATTCGTACTCAGTAAGCGGTTGGTACTTAACGTAGCCTTCGTGAGAGAGGGTTACTACCACGTCTTCTTCGTTAATTAAGTCTTCAATTGATAAATCAGAGCTGTTTGCTGAGATTTCAGTGCGACGCTCATCACCAAATTGTTCTCGAACTGCAATTAGCTCATCTCGAATGACTTCCATCAAACGCTCAGGCGTATTTAAGATGTGCAGTAATTCTGCGATAAGATCTAACAGCTCTTTATATTCGCTGATGATTTTTTCGTGTTCTAGACCGGTTAACTTGTGTAAACGTAAATCTAGAATAGCTTGTGCTTGAGTAGGCGTAATGAAGTACTGACCATCACGAATACCAAACTCGGCTTCTAACCAATCTGGGCGAGCGGCGTCGTCACCGGCGCGTTCTAGCATCGCCGATACAGCACCGAGGTCCCAACCCTTCGCGACCAAGGCAGCTTTTGCTTCAGCGGGCGTTGGAGAGGTTTTAATTAGCTCAATAATTTCATCGATGTTAGCCAGTGCAATCGCTAGGCCTTCAAGGATGTGGGCACGGTCACGGGCCTTACGTAATTCAAATACGGTTCGGCGTGTCACTACTTCGCGGCGGTGACGAATGAAACATTCGATCATCTCTTGCAGGTTGAATATCTTAGGCTGGCCGTTATCAAGCGCCACCATATTCATACCAAAAGACACCTGCATTTGGGTTTGTGAGTACAAGTTATTTAGTACCACTTCGCCCACTGCGTCGCGCTTAAGCTCAACCACAATACGCATACCGTCTTTATCTGACTCGTCACGTAATGCTGAAATACCTTCTAATTTCTTATCTTTTACCAGCTCGGCCATTTTTTCGATTAAGCGAGCTTTGTTCACCTGGTAGGGGATCTCGTGAACAATAATGGTTTCTTTACCGTTTTTATCGGTAACCACTTCTGCTTTTGAGCGAATAGATACTTTACCGCGACCAGTGTGGTAAGCCTGAATAATGCCAGCTCGACCATTAATAATACCGGCGGTTGGGAAATCAGGAGCAGGAATATACTCCATCAACTCGTCGATACTAATATCTGGTTTTTCTATCATCGCCAAACAACCATTAACCACTTCGGTTAAGTTGTGTGGTGGGATGTTAGTCGCCATGCCTACCGCAATACCAGAAGAACCGTTAACTAATAAATTAGGCACTCGGGTTGGCAATACTTCAGGAATTTGCTCAGTACCATCGTAGTTTGGTACAAAATCAACGGTTTCTTTTTCTAAGTCAGCCAGTAATGAATGGGCTAACTTATCCATACGGATTTCGGTATAACGCATTGCCGCAGCAGAATCGCCATCAACCGAACCAAAGTTACCTTGACCGTCAACTAACATGTATCGCAGCGAAAATGGCTGCGCCATGCGAACAATCGTATCGTAAACAGCACTATCACCATGTGGGTGATATTTACCAATTACATCACCTACCACACGGGCAGACTTTTTATAGGGTTTGTTCCAATCATTTCCCAGTACGTTCATTGCGAATAGCACCCGACGGTGTACTGGTTTTAAACCATCACGTACATCCGGCAAGGCACGCCCCACAATAACGCTCATGGCATAATCAAGATATGAACTCTTTAGTTCATCCTCAATATTGACCGGCGTAATCTCTTTTGCAAGATCGCTCATAGACGACAAAATCCTTCGTTTTATTGCTTTTTACAAATACTCAGCGTAATCGCAAACTTTACCATAAAATAGCGACCTTAACAGGCCTGATGTCGCTCTTTTCTATTAGAAAAACGAAAAAACACCAGAATTGAACAAAAGCTTGTGACTGCGATTCACAAGTTCATATAATGCCTATAAATAGTGACGTGGATTGATAAAATAATGGAACAGCGCAATACAAGCGAAAATGTTGACCACCAAGAGATTGCTCATTTTGCGGGTTTAGCCTCGCGTTGGTGGGATAAGCAAGGTGAATTCAAAACCCTGCATCAAATCAATCCGCTACGACTTGACTATATTGAACGTGGTTCGGTTGGCTTATTTGGCAAGAAAGTGCTGGACATTGGTTGTGGCGGCGGCATTTTAGCCGAGAGCATGGCGGTACGCGGCGCAGATGTCACAGCCATCGATATGGGGAAAGAACAAATAGAAGTGGCCAAACTGCATGCCTTAGAAACAGGCACCCAGTTACGTTATCTGCAAACCACGGCTGAAGCCCATGCCGACACTCACGCGGCCACTTATGACGTAATTACTTGTATGGAGATGATTGAACACGTGCCCGATCCAGGCTCGGTGATTGCGGCGTGTGCGCAACTGGTGAAACCCGGCGGGAAAATCTTTGTTTCAACCATTAACCGTACTCCCAAAGCCTACCTTTATATGATTCTAGCGGCCGAGAAACTATTGAAGATAGTGCCTAATGGTACTCACCAGCATGACAAGTTCATTCGTCCTTCAGAATTACTGGCTTGGGCTGATCAAAATGGATTGCGCTCAGAAGCCATTAGCGGGGTACAGTTTTTGCCGATTATTGAAAGCTTTAGCTTAAGCACCAATGTTGATGTGAATTATATGGTGCAGTTAGCCAAGCCGGAGCAAAACCATGAATAAACAAGCCGCGGTGTTGTTTGACTTAGATGGAACTTTATTAGATACCGCGCCTGATTTAGGCGCAGCGGCAAACTATGTGTTAGCCCAATACCAACGAGCACCTCTTAGCCTAGCGCAAGCGAGAGAACTCAGTTCTCATGGCGCCATTGGCTTATTAAAAGCCGGCTTTGGCGACGATTGGGCTAGCCAAGCCCAAACAGAATTGCGCCAACAGCTGCTCGATTACTATCAACAGCACATATGTGAAGGCACAGATTTCTTCCCCGGCATAAAAGAAGCACTGCAACTACTCAATCAACGCGCTATTCCTTGGGGCGTGGTCACCAATAAGCCGGAAGGCTTAAGTAAACAATTGCTGGCTTATTTCCCTGAATTTGCGCAGTGCGGCGTATTGGTCGGTGGCGACACTATTGCTCAGCGCAAACCGGATCCTGAACCGATGCTGCTGGCTTGTAAAAACATCGCCGTTGAGCCAAACAACTGTTTGTATGTTGGTGACGCTGAACGAGATATTGCAGCGGGTAATAACACCAATATGACAACGCTATTAGCCTTATGGGGCTACATTTCAGCGCACGATAAAACGGATGACTGGGCGGCCGATTTACATTGTCAAAAAAGTGAGCAACTCGAGCAAACAATAAGCGACTGGTTGAATGATTTGTAAGCAAGTTCAAGTTTTATAAAAATAATTTTTTCGGCTAAAAAATCGTGAAAAAAACCTTGCATTGGTGCCAGCTGTTTAACACATACCGATAGCTAGTTAGTGGTCACTAACATTCATGAGTTATCTGCAAGTTATACACAATTTTTACACTTTTCCTAGATCTTGCTTAAAAGCCAAAACCTCATTATCTTGTATCCATAAATGTAAAAAACACTATATCTAGTGGCTAAAGAAAAACAGAGCAACTAGATAAGCAATAGCGAAATTAGGATAATAGGCCCCCCCTTCATGAATAAAGATCTACTGGTAACCAAACGAAGCGGTAAACAAGAAGCGATCAACTTAGACAAGATCCACCGAGTGATAACTTGGGCCGCTAAAGGGCTTAATAATGTATCGGTATCGCAAGTAGAGCTTAAGTCACACATTCAGTTCTATTCGGGGATGGCCACTAAAGATATTCATGAAACCATTATTAAATCTGCAGCCGATTTAATCTCGCAAGAAACGCCAGACTACCAATTTTTAGCCGCGCGTTTAGCGGTATTCCACTTGCGTAAAAAAGCCTATGGCCAATTTGAGCCACCGAAACTGTACGACCATGTGGTAAAACAGTGTGAAGCAGGTCGCTACGACATGCACTTGCTGAAAGACTACACGCCTGAAGAGTTTGCCCAAATGGATGATTTTATCGATCACTGGCGTGATATGGACTTCTCTTACGGTGCCGTTAAGCAATTAGAAGGCAAATACTTGGTTCAGAACCGAGTAAGCGGTGAAATTTACGAGAGTGCGCAATTTCTCTATATTCTGGTAGCCGCTTGTTTGTTTGCCCATTACGACAAATCGGTACGCTTGCAGTACATTCGTCGTTTTTATGATGCGACCTCGAAGTTTAAAATTTCATTACCTACACCGATTATGTCAGGTGTACGTACCCCTACGCGTCAATTCAGCTCTTGTGTACTGATTGAATGTGGCGATAGCTTAGAGTCTATAAACGCAACGGCGTCTTCTATTGTTACCTACGTGTCGCAACGTGCAGGCATTGGTATCAATGCTGGTCGCATTCGCGCCTTGGGCAGTGAAATACGCGGTGGTGAAGCCTTCCACACCGGCTGTATCCCTTTTTATAAATACTTCCAAACGGCAGTAAAATGTTGTTCGCAAGGCGGCGTTCGCGGTGGTGCAGCCACTATCTTCTACCCGTTTTGGCATTTAGAAGTAGAATCGTTATTAGTACTTAAAAATAACCGTGGTGTAGACGATAACCGAGTTCGTCACATGGACTACGGTGTGCAGCTAAACAAATTGATGTACCAGCGCTTGGTAAAAGGTGAAAACATCACCCTATTCTCGCCAAGTGATGCGCCTGGCCTTTACGATGCCTTCTTCCAAGACCAAGACGAGTTTGAACGTTTGTATGTGCAATACGAACAAGACTCAAACGTTCGTAAACAGTCGATTAAAGCGGTTGAGCTATTCTCACTGCTAATGCAAGAGCGCGCCTCTACTGGTCGTATTTACATTCAAAACGTCGACCACTGTAATACTCACAGCCCATTTGACCCAGTACAAGCGCCAGTGCGCCAATCTAACCTATGTTTAGAAATCGCCCTGCCAACTAAACCATTACAGCATGTACACGATGAGAATGGTGAAATTGCCTTGTGTACCCTCTCAGCCTTTAATTTAGGTGCGATTGAAAACCTGGATGAGCTTGAAGAGTTATCAGATTTAGCGGTACGTGCTTTAGACAGCTTATTAGATTACCAAGATTACCCAATATTAGCGGCTAAAAAAGGCTCTGATGGCCGCCGTACGCTTGGTATTGGTGTGATTAACTATGCCTACTACTTAGCTAAAAATGGCACCAAGTACAGTGATGGTAGTGCCAATAACCTGACCCACCGTACTTTTGAAGCGATTCAATACTGGTTATTGAAAGCCTCTATGCGCTTAGCCAAAGAACAAGGCGCTTGCCCAATGTTCAACGAGACCACTTATTCGCAGGGTATTTTACCTATCGACACTTATAAGAAGTCATTGGATACGCTGAGCAACGAGCCGCTACATTATGACTGGGAAGAGCTGCGCAACGAAATCACCACCCATGGCTTACGCAATTCAACCTTGTCAGCGCTGATGCCATCAGAGACTTCAAGCCAAATTTCTAACGCAACCAATGGCATTGAGCCACCGCGTGGTTTCATTAGTGTTAAAGCCAGCAAAGACGGTATTCTTAAGCAAGTGGTTCCTGATTTTGAAAACGTTAAAGACAACTATGAGTTATTGTGGGACATTCCCAATAACGACGGTTACTTACAACTCGTTGGTTTAATGCAAAAATTTGTAGACCAAAGCATCTCGGCCAACACAAACTATGACCCATCGCGTTTTGAAGGCAACCGTGTACCAATGAAAACGCTGATTGCCGACTTGCTAACCGCCTATAAATACGGGGTTAAAACGCTGTATTACCATAACACCCGAGACGGTGCTAGTGATCAACATGACAACATGAAACCAGAGCCAGAAGACGATGATTGCGCTGGCGGTGCATGTAAGATTTAAGCCAAGTTTACGCGCTCTAGCGCAACATGAATGTTTAGGAAAAATGTAGATGAGCTACTCAATTTTCACACTAGAAGCCAACGATGCCACTAAAGAGCCAATGTTCTTTGGGCAGCCGGTAAACGTGGCCCGTTATGACCAACAGCGTCATGAAATTTTCGAAAAACTAATCGAAAAACAACTGTCTTTTTTCTGGCGTCCAGAAGAAGTAGACGTCAGCCGAGATCGAATTGATTACAATAAGTTACCGGCTCACGAGCAGCATATTTTTATCAGTAACTTAAAGTACCAAACCCTATTAGACAGCATTCAAGGGCGCTCGCCTAATGTCGCCTTGCTGCCTTTGGTGAGTTTGCCAGAGCTAGAAACCTGGATAGAAACGTGGGCCTTTAGTGAAACTATTCACTCACGTTCATATACCCATATTATTCGTAATGTAATGGGTAATCCTGGTGAAGTGTTTGATGACATCATGCAAAATGAAGAAATTATCAAACGCGCTAACGATATTGCCGGTTACTATGATGACCTGATTCAAGCCACGTCTATTTACCATTTACACGGTGAAGGTCAGCATGAAGTTGATGGCACAATCCACAACATCACTATTCGCGAGCTAAAGAAAAAGCTTTATCTATGTTTGATGTCGGTAAACGTTTTAGAAGCGATACGCTTCTACGTAAGCTTTGCTTGTTCATTTGCTTTTGCCGAGCGAGAGCTCATGGAAGGCAATGCCAAAATCATCAAACTGATTGCCCGTGACGAAGCCTTGCACCTTACCGGCACCCAGCACATGATCAACTTAATGCGCGAAGGTAAAGACGATCCAGAAATGGCCGAAATTGCTGCCGAGTGTGAAGTAGAAGCGTGGCGTATGTTTACCGATGCAGCAGAGCAAGAAAAACAATGGGCCAAGTATCTATTTAAAGATGGTTCAATGATTGGTCTGAACGAAGAAATACTGTGCCAATACGTTGAATATATTACTAATAGTCGTATGCAAGGTGTTGGCTTATTACCTTGCTTCGAAGATCGTAGCAATCCGATCCCTTGGATTAATTCTTGGTTAGTCTCTGACAACGTACAGGTAGCACCGCAAGAAGCTGAAATAAGTTCTTACCTAGTGGGCCAAATTGACTCTAGTATCCACGTAGATGATTTTGAGGACTTTGAACTGTAATGTCTCAACAAGAAGGGCGAGTTATTGCAGGTGGTATTGAGGTGGTCGTAGATGGCCACCACAAAAGCATTTTAGAGGCCTACGAGCAAGCTGGTTTTACCCCAGAGTACCACTGTCGTGAAGGTGTTTGTGGCGCCTGCCGAACCACCTTAGTGAAAGGCGAAGTGGAATACAGCCACACGCCTTTAGCGAACATCCCGCAAGGCCAAATACTCAGTTGTTGCAGCAAGCCCAAAGGCACTGTTGAGCTCGCAGAGTTACCCCCTGTAAAACAAAAAATAGCCTAAATCCCTCCAAACATTGCGAGCATGGCTGGCAATGCTTGGGCTATACTGTGAATAAGACCTTCAGTTTTACGCTTAATGACAGATAACAAAGATACGTCTTTTTTATTTGTGTTGCTTGTGAGGCCGTAATGATCATTCGACGCCAACCGCTGATTGTGATTAGTAGCTCCCTATTATTGATTACCGCCGTGCTTATTGGCTGGAAAGTCATGAGCGCGCCCGCCATTGGCGAAACCGCCATTTGTCGTGCGGCCATCGCCACCCATTTTATGCAACGCCAGTTAGGCCAAATACAAGCGCTGCCCGATTACCCTCACCAGTATGTTAGCGCTAGCCAAGTCGGTGATGTGCCTAAATCGATTGGCTGCCAGATTAGTGGTCAATTGATTAGCATAAGCGAACAACAACAAGCGCTCGCCAACCTCTATTTCCAACAGAAACGTCATCAAGTAGCGATCATCGTGCCTCGAGCAGCGGCGCCTAACCGAGTGAGGTTATTTACCCGAGAGCAACTGACCTTTCCGAAAGTGCGCTTAGCGAAACATGACTTAGCCACCGGCATTCATGAGATGTACGGTGAAGGATTTGATACCAACCAAGTGATTCAGCAAACGGTTGCCTTAGTAAAAGCCAATCATATTTGTGGGCAGTTAGAGCGCCAACAAGACTTAAAACTGTCACCGGTGCCAGTCGAAGATAGCTATATGAAGCAAGCTCATAAACTAACCCCTTATCTGATAAATTTGGTACAGCGCTCGCCACTTAATGTTGAAGAAATGCTTAAAACCAAGCAGCAAATTGCAGATCTAGAACAAGGATTTCAAAAAAATACCGAAAGCTTGGTAAGCTGGCTTAACAAAACCGAGAGCAGTACCCCGATAGATAAACGACTACTGGAATACCATTTGCGCGATTTAAAACGGGCTAATCCGCGTTTAAATATACCGAGTTCATGTAATCAGGCCTATATCCACTCGGCAGAATTAACCCAAACCTTGTGATCGACAACAAAATTATTCTATGACAGGTTTTTTTACACCCTAATCGTTATACACTAGGCGAGCATTTTGAATATCGAGAGGAACTTTGCGCGATGGTTACAGATAGTGAAGGATACATTCAGCTTATAGGTTTTTTAACCGATAACTTGGCGTTGTTTGAGCATACTCGAACGCAACAAAACCCTTTGACTATATGCGACTACGTGACAGAGCAACTGGCTGAAAGCGTCATGTTAGTCTGCAGACAACATGAGCACCTAGACAGTGAGCATCGCTTTACCGTGATTAGAGAGATTGATTCGGTAGTGAATGACTTGGAACAAGTATTGTCAGGGGTATGGATGCGCAGCCCTACTCAGCAACAGCTGCAATTTATTGATGAGTTTGTCGGCTTGATTAAAAATATGTTCGACAATCAACTTATCGCCATTGACCCTATTTAAGCCTGCCAATCACGATACATCTTCCTCATCAATGTTCTTAATGCCATCTAAATGGCTAAAGCAATGTTCACGGGCAATATTTAAGAAAGCATCGATATAAGCACTATCTTGATGACTTTGGTGTTTGGCTGCGTACAAGTTTTGCCATAATTTTCCATCACCCAAAGGCCGAGTAACGATATAACCTTTTTTAACATACTCGGTTAAGGCCCAGTTAGGCAGCACTGCAACCCCCCTACCACTTGCCACTAACTGCATCATCATAATGGTCATATCAACTTTTCGAATAGCCAAAGGTTCTACCCCTGCAGGGTCTAAAAACAAATTAAACAGATCTAAACGATGGCTATCTACCGGATAAGATATCAGTACTTGCTTGGCAAAATCTTCAGGTTCGATCAGCGCCTTCTTGGCTAAGGGATGATTTGGACTTAGCGCCAAGGTGGGCTGATAAGAAAAAAGCGGGGAAAAAATAATTCCCTCACTGGGTTGGGGATCAGAGGTAATCACCAGATCCAATTGCCCCTGAGCCAACTCGGGTAATGGTTCAAAGCTAAAGCCACTACTAAAATCTAGCTCTACGTCTGGCCACAACGCTCGGTAGTTGTCGATAGCAGGCATTAACCAGTTAAAACAGCTATGACACTCTATCGCAAGGTGCAAGCGCCCTGCTCCACCGTCAACTAAACGGGCTAATTCTCGCTCGGTATGCTGAACTTGTTCAATCACACTATCGGCTAAATCTAATACTCGTAAGCCAGCCATTGTGAAACGCAAGGGCTTAGTTTTACGCACAAATAGCTTAGCGCCAATGCGCGATTCTAAATCTTTAAGCTGATGAGACAAAGCCGATTGAGTCAAACACAAACGTTGAGCAGCCACCACTAAAGAGCCTGTTTCTCTGAGGGCTTGTAAGGTTTTTAGGTGTTTGAGTTCTAACATTGGCTCACAATATAAGGCTAAAATTTAGTTAAGTTTATCATTAAGTTGCTAGTACTCACTGTTTAACTAAACAAAAAACCAAGAAAAAACTAAATACTCTTAGCAAATACTTGCATGCAGCGGCAAAAAATAAGTTAATAGCCCTATTCGCCAACGGTCGTAAAAATCATGCATCAAATAGTCAAATCACATAAGCTCGACAACGTCTGTTATGACATTCGTGGTCCAGTACTGAAACAAGCCAAGCGCCTTGAAGAAGAGGGGCATAGAGTTCTTAAATTAAATATAGGCAATACCGCCGAATTTAATTTTGAAGCGCCAGAAGAAATTTTGGTCGATGTTATTCATAACCTGCCTACCGCTCAGGGTTATTGTGACTCGAAAGGATTGTTTTCCGCCCGCAAAGCGGTGATGCACCATTACCAACTGCAAGGGTTGCGCACAACCACCCTAGAAGATATTTATTTAGGTAACGGCGTTAGTGAGCTGATTGTTATGGCCATGCAAGCGCTATTAAACAACGGTGACGAAATGCTGGTACCGTCACCTGATTACCCTTTATGGACAGCTGCCGTAACGCTGTCAGGCGGCAACCCCGTTCATTACCAATGTGATGAAGAGGCGGGCTGGTTCCCCGATATCGAAGACATACGCAGCAAAATCACGCCGCGAACCAAAGGCTTAGTGGTAATTAATCCGAATAATCCAACCGGTGCAGTATACAGCAAAGAAATATTGCTAGAGTTGGTAGAGCTGGCGCGTGAACATAACTTGATTTTGTTTGCTGACGAAATCTATTCAAAAGTGATATACGATCAAGCCCTACATATTCCAATGTCGACCTTGTCAGATGACGTACTAACACTCACCTTTAACGGCTTATCTAAAGCTTATCGAGTATGTGGTTTTCGTTCTGGTTGGCTACTCGTTAGCGGGCCTAAGCATCGGGCCAAAGATTATATTGACGGCTTAGACATGCTAGCTTCTATGCGCCTATGTGCCAATGTACCGGTGCAACATGCGATACAAACGGCATTAGGCGGCTATCAGAGTATTAATGAGTTGATTGTGCCTGGTGGGCGTTTATACGAGCAACGTAACCTGGCTTGGCAACTGCTTAACGATATTCCAGGGGTAAGTTGTGTAAAGCCGCAAGGTGCCATGTACTTATTTCCGAAACTTGATGTGAAAAAATTCAACATTAAGGACGACCAACAATTTGCCCTCGACTTGCTCCAACAAGAAAAAATCTTGGTGGTACAAGGTACCGGCTTCAATTGGTCTAAACCCGATCACTTCCGTATCGTGTTTTTACCACGAGAAGAAGAGTTGCGAGAAGCCATTGGCAAAATAGCCAACTTCTTAGAAGGTTACCGCCAAGCAGATTAAGCAAATACCTAAAAAGACTAAAGGGCGCTCACTAGCGCCTTTTTTTATCCGCGCTGTTTAGTATAAGGTCATGTAATTTTTAGAAAAGGTAGTGTAATGTAAATTAAACGCTTTAGCCTGGAGCTATCATCATGACCGAATTAAGCCAACAAGCTGGCACTGCGCGCTTCGCCGAAGAACAAAGCCAACGACGTAATGATCATAGAACCCCTTGGCAACGAGACCGCGCAAGGATCCTTCACTCAGCAGCATTTCGGCGTTTACAAAACAAGACTCAAGTATTGAGCATAGGCAACAATGACTTTTACCGAACTCGACTCACTCACTCTCTGGAAGTTGCCCAAATTGGCACCGGAATTGTCGGGCACCTGCAAGCCAAAAACCAAACCCTCAATAACTACCTTCCTGAGTTAAACCTCATTGAAAGTCTTTGTTTAGCCCACGACATTGGTCACCCCCCTTTCGGTCACGGCGGTGAAGTAGCTCTCAACTATATGATGCGCGACAATGGTGGTTTTGAAGGCAATGCTCAAACCTTTAGAATATTAACGAAATTAGAGCCCTATACCAAAGATGACGGGATGAATCTCACCCGCCGCACCCTATTAGGCATTATCAAGTATCCTTGTTTGCTAAGCCAATTACAGCGCCACCCCTTACCACCTGTCGCTAAAAGCTTTAGACAGCTTAAAGTAGCAGATTGGACCCCAGCTAAAGGGATTTATGACGACGACCAGAGCCTTTATAACTGGGTTCTGGCTAGCTTAAGCGCTAAAGATCGCGATCTTTTCACCCAATCCAAAACAGTAAACCCTTTACGCCATAAAAAATCCATTTATAAGTCTTTAGATTGCTCGATCATGGAGTTAGCTGACGATATCGCCTATGGGGTTCATGATTTAGAAGATGCCATTGTAATGGGGATCGTCAATCGACAAGACTGGCAAGAGCAAGTGGCTTCGGCCATCGCCGATATTAAACAATGCTGGTTGGCCGATGAAATAGGCGCGCTATCAGTAAAGCTCTTTAGCCGCCACCATTATGACCAAAAAGATGCTATTGGCAGCTTAGTTAATGCGTTTATCACATCAATAAGCTTGCAAGCACAGCAGCGCTTTGATGAGCCATTGCTCGATTTAAAAGCACAGATGGACCCTCCCATGGCGCAAGCCTTAGAGGTGCTTAAGCGCTTTGTACTACATTACGTTATCCAGACGCCCGAGATTGAAATGGTGCGCTTTAAGGGGCAGCAAGTCGTAATGGAGTTATTTCAAGCATTTGCCAGTGACCCAGAGCGCTTATTGCCGTTAAATACTCGAGTTCGTTGGTTAAAAGCTGGTGAAGACCAAGAGAACCCCGCGAGAGTTATTGCCGACTATATTGCGGGTATGACCGATGACTATGCTAATCGACTATTCCAGACCTTATTTTAATAAGCTCAACCACAGACTAAGCGCCCCTAAATACAACACTGCGTTTAATCGCTTTAGTTCTATTTACGGCAACAGACAGCATAGAATGCAGTATAAGTTTGCTTAATAAGCAAATTTTCTGCTGCTTTTTTTCTGATTTTTCAAGCTACTCGACAACTCTCACTGACTAAAAACCAAACCGTCGAATTCGTTGATTTTTATCAAGCCGTTTTCAGCATAAGCTTCTAAATTTAAAGGTGAGAGTAACTAAAAAGAGGCGACCGTTATGATTAAAGTATCAGACATCATGACAACTAATCCGCACACTGTTTTTGAGCAGACGACCTTAGAAGAGGCCGTTAGCTTGTGTAAAGAACATAAGATCCGTCATCTACCGATTATTGATGTAAACGAACACTTGATCGGTTTAGTCAGTGAGCGGACTTTACTTGCCGCGCAAGAATCATCGCTAAGCAAAACCACCGCTTCACAACGCCGCGCCCATGAACAACAAGTCATGCTTAAACATATTATGCTAACTAAATTGCATACCGTTGCTCCAGCAGCCGGAGTAGAAGAAGCAGCCAGGCATATAGAACGGTATCGAATAGGCTGTTTACCTGTTGTAGAGGGCAAAAAACTCATCGGGATAATTACTGATACCGACTTCGTGGGAGTGGCAATCTCCTTATTAGAAATGCTGGCAGAGCAAGAACCTATTAGCCCTGATAACTAAGTAACATTACAACATATAATGAAAATTAGGTGACGTAGTTCTCAATCGCCAGGCTAAACTTTACTATTTTAGTAAAAAAATTACATAAAGAGATTGTTTTGTGAGCGACATCACGTTATTATCAAAACATAAATCGCTAGGTGCTCTCATCCTATAGCGTCTTTTCAGCCGATACTGAAATTGTCGATTTATGGGGCTTACTAATAGCCCGCTAATTTGCCTTTGCAATAGCATGTATTAGTCATTCCTTATGTTTTTTTAGTCCAGCCTCGCGCTGGATTTTTTTTTGCCTAACGGTGAACGCAGGCGGTTGTCGCGCAAACACTAGTCAATAAAAAACCATTAACCCAATTGCAAACGTAGTCACATCATTTTCAATAACTTTAAAACGTTTCTGCTTGGCCGGTTGCTGTTATATGCTTACCTTCAACAACCTCAGTGTACTCAAACATACACTGCGAGTAACCACCATCACCTCTGCTAAAGGGTAAGCTAACGATGCACCTGGTTTTCCGCTTCTTTGCACTATTTTTGTTAACTGTCAGCATAGCTAGTTTAGCTGACGACATAGGCGAAACAGTTTGGATCCCAATGACCGACCCGGGGGTATTCTGGGATAGCCAGATAAAGCTAGAGGCCACCTTATATAAGCCCGAAGGTGAAGGGCCTTTTCCCTTAGTCGTGTTTAATCATGGCTCAACTGGCCCAGGTATTATTGAAGAAAACCTAAGCATTAAGCCTTGGGGTTTAGCGGCTTTATTGACTCAACAAAATATCGCGTTATTGGTACCAATGCGCCGAGGGCGAGGGTTATCAGAAGGCGATTACAATGAATCATATAACTGCAGTGTTAATAGCGTAGAAGCTGGCTTACGTTACGCGTCACAAAGCTTAGATGCCGCTTTTGCTTTTATCAAAGAACAACCTTGGGTTGACCCAAATAGAATAGTAATTAGTGGCAATTCACGGGGCGGTCTGCTTTCGGTTATTTACGCCGCAAAACATGCTGAATTATTTAAAGGTGTAGTCAATTTCTCAGGTGGTTGGATGGGCGAGCAGTGCCAAATAAATGCCCCCAGTGCTAGCAACGTAGGCTTGTTCACCAACGCGGGTAAAACTAGCCCTCTGCCTCACTTATTTATATATGGGCATAATGATGCTTATTACTCTGATGAGGCGATTCAAAGCTATATAAGCGCATTTAAAAAAGACGGTGGGCAAGTGGACTTTCAATTTTACCAATTAGGTAACGAAGTAAACGGCCACGAAATTTTTTATAAACATGCCGATTTGTGGTTATATGGCTTTAACCAGTTTTTACAACAAACAGGTATGGTCAGTGACCCCCCATTTACTGAAGAATAGATAGCGAAATAAATCACTGCACAGAACAGTCCACTAATATATGCTTAAGCGATGAACTATCTTGCGCATTTCCATATCGCCCAGCATACCTCAACCTCCATTTCTGGCGCTTTACTGGGTGACTTCGTAAAGGGTAATCAATGGCAAGACTACCCACCCGTCACTCAACTTGGGATCTTGCTACATCGGCAAGTAGATAGCTTTACCGATCAACACATCGCTGCCGAGAAAATAAGCCTGTGTTTTCAACCTGCCCTGCGTCGCTACAGTGGAATAGCCTTAGATGTTTACTTTGACCACTTGCTCACTCAGCAATGGGAAAACTACGCGTCACTCCCGCTCAACACGTTCATAAAGCATTGTTACCAGCAACTAAAGACATCCCCCTTAAATGACCGAGCCTTAGTCACGGCAAACCATATGCGTGAATATAATTGGTTAAAACAATATCAAACCAGAGACAACATTAAGCTTACGCTACAAGCGATAAGTAAACGCTTACGTCGCCCAGTACGATTAGACTTACTGATGGATGATATTGATAAGCATGAAGCAGTCATTGAAGCCGTATTTATCAGGCTTTATCCGCAAGTACTTTATAGGGCTGAGCAGTTTGTTAAACAACAAAGCCTATAACTGGGCTCGTCGCTTAGCTAAGTGAGCGCTTACAAGGTAAGCTACATTGACAAAAATAAAGAGCAGCTCAAGAGCTGCTCAAAGGGTATTAACTTAGCTTTTTATTATTGGTTTTATACTTAGCTTAACTAAGCGTTTAGCTAAATTGCTCTTCTTCGGTAGAGCCAGTTAACGCGGTGACTGAAGACTGACCACCTTGAATCACGTTAGTTACTTGGTCAAAATATCCGGTACCTACTTCTTGTTGGTGCGCGACAAAGGTATAACCACGGTCAGCGGCCTGGAACTCTTTCTCTTGAACCATGTTCACATAGTGCTTCATGCCTTCACCTTGAGCGTAATTATGCGCGAGGTCGAACATGTTGTACCACATGTTATGGATACCGGCTAAAGTGATGAACTGGTACTTGTAGCCCATGTCACTCAGTTCTTGTTGGAACTTAGCAATTGTTTCGTCATCAAGGTTTTTACGCCAGTTGAAAGAAGGAGAACAGTTATAGGCTAATAGCTGGTCTGGGTATTTAGCATGGATGGCTTCAGCAAACTTACGGGCTTCTTCTAAGCACGGAGTAGCCGTTTCACACCAAATCAAATCAGCATACTCGGCATACGCAAGACCGCGACTAATCGCTTGGTCTATACCGGCATTTACTTTGTAAAAGCCTTCAGCGGTGCGTTCGCCTTGAACAAACTCTGCATCATAGGGATCAACATCAGAGGTGAGTAAGTCTGCGGCATTGGCATCAGTACGTGCAATCACCAAGGTGGGAACTCCAGCAACGTCAGCTGCAAAGCGAGCCGCCACTAGTTTTTGTACTGCTTCTTGGGTGGGAACCAATACTTTACCGCCCATATGGCCACATTTTTTCACTGACGCGAGCTGATCTTCAAAGTGGACACCTGCCGCGCCCGCCTTGATCATATTTTTCATTAATTCGAACGCATTTAATACGCCACCAAAGCCAGCTTCCGCATCGGCCACAATAGGTAAGAAGTAATCTAAGCCACCATTTGCAGGTGATAATCCATTTGCCCATTGAATTTGGTCAGCTCGTTGGAAAGAATTATTAATACGCTCGACGACTTTTGGCACAGAGTCTACCGGATACAAAGACTGATCGGGATACATGCTTGATGCTGAGTTGTTATCCGCCGCTACCTGCCAACCAGACAAGTAAATAGCTTCAATACCTGCTTTAGCTTGCTGCACAGCTTGGCCGCCAGTAAGAGCGCCTAGGCAATTTACGTAACCTTTTTTGGCTTGACCATTGACTAAAGACCATAGTTTTTCAGCACCGTGACGGGCAATGGTATTTTCTGGAATGACTGAACCGCGCAATTTAACCACTTCTTCAGCGCTATAAGGACGCTTAACTCCTTTCCAGCGAGGGTTTTCGGCCCAGTCTTTTTCTAATGCTTGAATTTGCTGTTCTCTTGTTAATGTCATGTTCAATCCCTCTTAGACTTCTATTCCTAAGTACAGCAAGCTGTACTGCATATTCACGTAGGTTATTTAAGGCCGCTTATGATTGCGGATTGCCTTATGGCTATGGGTCAATTGACCGATAAAATATGGCTGAGTACTTTTAGTTATTGTTGTTTTATCTAAAAATACTAAGCCAAAGTTTGGGGAGCTCTATTCAGCCTTATTATTGCTATTGGCTGAGGCCTTTACCCCCGTTTCTAGCGTTAATGATGTGAACGCTTTTTTTTACTGCGTTTATCACATCAAATTGGTCGACTACATACTCATTCCAGCTCGGCCCTGACTAGGGCCCTGTTTATTGGCTTATACAGGCCAAAAACTGTAATCATCTTGTATCTGCCAGAAAACTTACATAAAAAACAAAGTAATTCCAACACTGTTAAAACTAAAGTATTACAGGCTCATATTTTAAAACACTTGTTTCAAAACCACTTCAAGAGCCTGTTTTTTATACCACCCAATAAACAAAACGCAAAGCTTTTTTTAAAGTATTAACTCTAATTAGCCAACAAGGCATTAACATACCGTTTACCACTAAGGTCTCAAATGGTTATAAAATTACGGAAATTAATTACAAATCAAGGGGTGATAAAGAAAACACTGCAACGACCTTTACGTTTACGTAAAGGTAATGGGTATATTGCATTTACAAATAAGAACAATTGAATAGCTAATTATTCAAATAAAGCATGTGCTTACACGTCATTTTAAACGGTCGTTTAAAATATTAGTAGGTAGGATATTTATCAGAATAAATTTACAAAGAAGCTGAAGGCCCCACAGATCGTTATAATACAAAAGTTTTTGTGTTCACTGCTCAGACCAGAAAATTGAAAATAAAATAAAATAAATTTTACTTAAAGTAAAAAAGCTGACATTAAGTCAGCTTTTTTCAGGCTAGTTTTAAGACTAAAGCAGTTTTTCTACTTCATCACCGGCTAAATGCCGTACGTCTTTACCTCGTACAAAATAAATAATGTACTCTGCAATGTTTTGACAACGGTCCCCTACTCGCTCTATGGCACGAGCAGCACTTAAGGCGTCAAGCACCTGAGGGATTGAACGAGGATCTTCCATCATGTAAGTCATTAGCTCACGAATCAATCGCTCATACTCTTTATCCACCTTCTTATCTTCTTGGTGAACCCTCCACGCCATATCAACATCCATACGGGCAAAGCCATCGAGTACATCGTGCAGCATCTTAGCGGTATGCTGGCCTAAATGCTCCAAGCTGGTTAACGACGCTTTAAAGGGTTTATCCATATTGCGCTCAACCATTCGAGCAATACTTTCAGCAGCATCGCCAATTCGCTCTAGGTCGGCAATGGTTTTAATGATTGCCATAATCACCCGTAGGTCACTCGCTGCCGGTTGGCGTTTAGCAATGATACGGGTACATTCTTCATCAATAGCCACTTCGTAAGAATTGACTTTGCTATCGGTAGAAATAACCTTATTGACTAACTCGGCATCGGGACGGTTTAACAAACTCAAGGCGTCATTGAGTTGCTGTTCAACTAAGCCCCCCATTGCCATAATTTGATTGCGCACATGATCGAGTTCAGCATTAAACTGACCAGATATGTGTTTGTTCATGTTCAACTTATCCATAATTATTCCTCAGCTACGGACTTTATTAACCGTAACGGCCAGTAATGTAATCTTCAGTTTGTTTCTTCGCGGGTGTTGTAAACAAGGTATTAGTATCAGCATACTCCACCATATCGCCCATATACATAAAGGCGGTTTGATCTGATACACGCGCCGCTTGTTGCATGTTGTGGGTAACTATCACTACCGTATAACGACTCTTCAAGTCGTTGATTAATTCTTCGATAGTTAGAGTCGAAATGGGATCAAGTGCAGATGTTGGCTCATCCAATAACAGCACTTCGGGTTCAATGGCAATAGCACGAGCAATGACCAAACGTTGCTGCTGTCCACCAGATAAACCAAATGCATTTTCATGCAAGCGGTCTTTTACTTCTTCCCACAATGCAGCGCCGCGCAGCGAACGTTCTACTGCTTCATCTAATACCCGGCGATCTTTCACACCTTGCAGGCGCAATCCATACACCACATTTTCGTAGATAGACTTAGGAAAGGGATTAGGACGTTGAAATACCATCCCCACATTACGGCGCAAAGCCGCTACATCGACACTCTTATCGTAGATATTTTGCCCATGCAGCAAGATTTCGCCACTGATTTTACAAATATCGACTAAGTCGTTCATGCGGTTGATACAACGTAACAAGGTTGACTTACCGCAGCCTGAAGGGCCAATAAACGCGGTAACTTGCCCCTTAGGAATCTTCATCGATACGTCAAATAAGGCCTGCTTATTCCCGTAATGTAGATTCAAGTTTTTTACTTCTAAGGCTGTTTGTTCTGCACTTAAGTTAGCCAAGTCTATTTTTGTATCTCGACTGTTTTCTGTATTCAAAGAAATCATTATTTTTCCTACAAATTTGCCGTTAGCTTATTGGTCTAACGTTTTAAACTTTTCACGTAAACGGTTACGGATCTGAATCGCAGCTAGGTTTAAACCTATGATAACCGTGACTAACAAGAAGGCTGTCGCATAAACCAGTGGTCGAGCGGCCTCTACATTTGGACTTTGGAAACCCACATCATAGATATGAAAACCTAAGTGCATAAATTTACGCTCTAGGTGAACAAACGGGAAGTTTCCATCTAATGGTAAGGTGGGCGCTAACTTCACCACCCCTACTAGCATCAAAGGTGCTACTTCACCGGCCGCCCGCGCTACCGCCAAGATTAAACCGGTCATAATGGCTGGGCTGGCCATGGGAATAACAATTCGCCATAGGGTTTCAGCCTTGGTTGCACCTAAGGCTAATGAGCCTTGGCGCACTGCACTAGGGATCCGTGATAAACCCTCTTCCGTGGAAACAATCACCACAGGCAAAGTCAAAATGGCTAAGGTTAACGCCGACCACATCACACCTGGCGAGCCAAAAGTAGGTGTTGGTAATGACTCGGTGTAGAACAATGAATCGATACTCCCACCCAGCATATACACGAAGAAACCTAAGCCAAATACGCCATACACAATCGAAGGAACACCCGCTAAGTTAATCACTGCGATTCGAATCAAACGGGTAAAGCTGTTATTGCCAGCGTATTCGTGCAAATAGATAGCGGCTACAACACCCAGCGGGGTCACAATCACCGCCATTAGCATAACCATGAATACCGTACCAAAAATGGCAGGAAATACCCCACCCTCAGTATTCGCTTCACGAGGCTCATCGACAATAAACTTGCCCGCTTGGTGAACCCAATGGCCAGCTTTTTGGAACCAGTTCATCTCATTAGGGAAGAACACGTCCAACACGTTATCCATAGGAATCGTGACTAACTCTCCGCGCATATCACGAATAATTAACTGGTCACGTCGTGCATCATCGCGATAAGCAAACAATTGCTTCTCTAACACTAAGTAGTCTTGATGCAATTGCTCGGCATCGGCTTCGATACTGGCTAATAGCGTGTCGTTAAGCTCACCATTCATTTCAAGCTTACGTTGCTTTAAACGCAGGCGCTCAAGCTTGTAGTTGATGCTACCAATATCATGACGCTGCAAAGAATCCGCTTGTTTAATGATGCCATTAGAACGTTCTAGCAATTCAAATAGCTGAGCATGCTCGCTATCAGCGGCGGCATCTATGGTGTCACTACCCTTTACAATACCTTCTACATAACCATAAAAGTTACCGTTGGTTCTACGTTCAACCACGGCCACATTGGAGGGAACACGTTTAGACAAGATTTCATTTTCGGTTAACCAGCGAAAATCCAAATTTACGTATTCACGGTTACCGGTCTTAATCAGTATCCTTTCAACAAAATCACCTTTTAGGCCTTCAGTATTAGCACCAGACGCATGTAAACGCTCAATTGGCACCAATTCGGTTTCATAAAGCTCACCAATGACCGTTTCATTTTTACCATACTGATTAACTTCCATTTCAAGCACTGGGCTTGGCCAGAAATAAACTAAACCGCGGGCAGCGATTAATAGCAGCAAACCTATTACTGCTACCAAGCTAATGCTTACTGCACCGGCTGTCATCCAAATCCACGGGTTACCTGATTTAAACCACTTATTCATCGGTTATTTCCCATATCCCTATTTACAGCGAGCTGTATTTTTCGCGAAGACGCTGACGAACAAATTCAGCAATCGTGTTAAATATGAAGGTAAACACAAACAATACGAACGCGGCTAAAAACAGCACTCGATAGTGTGAGCTTCCAACTTCTGACTCTGGCATTTCTACCGCAATGTTTGCCGCTAAAGTACGCATCCCTTGGAAAATACTCCAATCCATCACTGGCGTGTTACCCGTCGCCATTAATACGATCATAGTTTCACCAACCGCACGGCCTAAGCCCATCATCACGGCAGAGAAGATACCAGGGCTTGCGGTCAGAATGACCACCTTAGTTAAGGTTTGCCATGGCGTAGCGCCTAGCGCCAAGGAACCATTACTCAAGTGCTTAGGCACAGAGAAAATAGCATCTTCAGCAATCGAGAAAATCGTAGGGATAACCGCGAACCCCATTGCTAAGCCCACTACCATAGAATTACGCTGGTCGAAGTTAATGCCTAACTCATTGGTTAGGTAAAGACGCGCGTCTCCATCAAACATCCAAGCTTCTAGCATTGGGCTAAGCTGAATACAGCCCCAGCCAATAAATATTACTACCGGAATTAGCACCAACACATCACAGCCTTCGGGCATCATCTGTCGCAGTTTCTTAGGTAATTTTGACCACGCAAACGCAGTGGCTAAAAATCCAATAGGCAACAACAGCATGATGGCTATAACACCGGGTAGATTGTCTTCAATCAGTGGCGCTAGCCACAAACCAGCCAAAAAGCCCAAAATTACCGTAGGTAAGGCTTCCATAATTTCGACGGTAGGCTTGACCACTTTGCGTAATGAAGGGGACATAAAGTAGGCAGTGTAAATCGCGCCTGCGAGCGCAATAGGTGCGGCAAATAACATCGCATAAAGCGCCGCTTTTATCGTACCAAACGATATTGGTACCAAGCTAAGCTTAGGTTCAAAGTCATCACTGGCTGACGTCGACTGCCAAACATACTGGGGTTCTGGGTAGCCTTCGTACCAAATTTTACTCCATAAGGCACGCCAGGTTACCTCTGGGTGCTCATTATCAACGTGATAAAACTCTAACCCGGCAGCCGTTTCACTCAAAAGCCCACTAGCGCGCGGTGAAAAGGCCAAACTTAAACTGTTACCACTATTGGTATCTTCGCGAACTAAGCGACCGCCGCCAGTGGTATGAAATATCGAAATAGCGCCATCTTCGGTGCCAACAGCAAACCCTTTACGGAAGTACTCAACACCTATATCGAGAATGTTAGCGCCCGCATCAAACTCCCGAATTTGGGTCAGTTTTCGCGCGCCATTTTTCGCTACATCAAACCATTGAGACACTTTACCGTTGTCGTTAGCAACAATTAACGAGCTCGCGCCAGTTAACAACGCCACGTTAGTGACATTGGCATTACTACTATTAATAAAGTCTACCGAGGTGAGTTTTACATCATCAATATCTGAAATGTTGTAGTTGGCTAACTGATTACCACTTCGAATATATAAGCGGCGTAAATCAGGCGTCACCAGCATTTGATCTACGGTTTTTGACAAGCTAGGAATCGTAGCACGCGACGCCACCCATTCTAAAGACTCGCTGAACATGTCTTCTTCAGCTTCCAATCGAACCAGTAAGCCACGCCCATCATCAGTAATGGCAGCAAAAACCGCAGACTCTTCTTCACGCTCAAAAGCCAATTTAGTAATCGCATGCCCTTGATCGTCAATGCTTAAAGGGGCATCTCCCATTGGGTAGGCTAAACTTGGCGTTATTAGGCGCTTATCATTGGGGTAGCTCACACTGAACTTAGGAGCCACCACATAGGCTTCACCTTGTTCTGTCGCATAAGCCACTAAACCCTGATTAGGTACTGTACGGTCAGCGGCGGTAATGTTGGCCTCTAGCTGATAGTCGTCAAACTCGCGCTGTCCATCGGTTAAATTGAAAAAACGTAAACGCCCATCAGCATTGAAGCGATAAGCAATTTCATTTTGTTCTTCCACGCCGATAGCAATGGTACTACTGTTGTCATGCAGTGGAATAGTCTTCAATTTTTCTAGGCTGGCCCCATAAAAAATAGGCGCAACAACATATAATAAGTAGAAGAAGATTAAGATTAGCGCCAAAAGCACCACTATTCCGCCAGCACTTACGCCCCAGCGGGTTAGTCGATCCTTAATTTGCCGCTGGGCACTGCTATTAAATGACACTGACTGCGTCATATATCCCTCACAATTTAATAGGTCTGGCGAAAGTATATGGCAGTTTTATGACACTATTGTTACAGAGTGAAATACTAAAAAAAAAGTCACTTATAACAGCCGAAAATGCGGCGATAACACTATCTTTAGCAACTCAATATGACAATAATATGTATCTAATATTAAAGATAAAAAAATCAGCTAAGCTTAGAATATTAAGGGGTTATAACGCACAGAGTGGCTTCCCTAAAGCATAAAAGCTATGCATACTTTAGATTCTGGGTAGACACAACAATACTCTGAATTTATCCGACTAGTCTTACCATTCAAGGAGTATTTTATGAAACAATTGGTTATCAGCGTTTTAGGCAAAGACCGTCCCGGTATTGTTGACCAGTTATCCTCGTTAGTCGTAAAGCATCATGGAAGTTGGTTAGCCAGTAGTCTTACAGAATTAGCAGGGCAATTTGCTGGTATCTTGCACATAGAAGTCGCCGAAGAAAACGTTGCAGCCTTAAGTGAAGAATTACTCAATCAGCCACAGCTACTCATTAATATAGCCGAAGGCAGCGACAGCGATAACACCGCCGATGAACAGGTGATGATTACGGTTACCGCCAACGACCGCGTAGGAATTGTTCAAGAAGTCACTCAGGTGCTAAATTCATTAGGCATTAGCTTAAGCGAAATTAATACGCATGTGGGCAGCGCGCCCAATTGGGGAGGACTTATTTTTACCGCTCAGTTATTGGTTCCCTGTGCTAGCGATGACCAACGCAACCTGATTCAAGATTCTTTAGAATCCTTAGCTGACGATTTAATGGTCGACTTCTCAGACGAATAATACGTACAAGTGGCAATGGAAAAGTTTTAGATAAGATAGGTGTAAAATGAGCGACAGTCTTTATATTGAGAAAGAGCTAAGTTGGCTATCGTTTAACCAACGGGTTTTGCAAGAAGCACAAGATCATTCAGTGCCAATCATAGAACGAGTCAGGTTTCTCGGTATTTTTTCCAATAACCAAGATGAGTTTTATAAAGTTAGGGTGGCAGCTCTCAAGCGCCGAATTATCTTAAATGAGCTTAAACAAACCGATGACGGCTCTATTAAGTTACTCAATGATGTACAAGCGAAACTCGCCCAACTACAGCAAGATTTTGATGACACCTATCGGGAAATCATCCTGACTTTGGCTCGCCGTAATATCTTCTTAATCAACGAAGACCAATTGAGTAGCAACCATCAAAACTGGGTGAGAAAATATTTCAAAGACAAAGTATTACGCCATATCACCCCGATTGTTATTACCAAACGTACTGATTTGGTTCGCTTCTTGAAAGATGAATACACTTATCTAGCGGTAGAAGTAAAAAAAGGTGAAAAAGAAGACCACCTATTAATAGAAATACCTACCGATGACTTACCGCGATTTGTCGTGCTACCACCAGATGGCTCTAAGACCCGAAAAACCATGATAATTCTCGATAATATCATTCGTTTTTGCTTAGACGATTTACTCAGAGGATTTTATAAATACGATTCCTTAGCTGCCTACTCAATTAAAATGACCCGCGATGCAGAATACGATCTGACTGATGAAGTTGACCAAAGTTTGTTGGAAAAGATGTCTGAAGGCATTAAACAACGCTTAACCGCCGAACCGGTTCGCTTTGTTTACGATCGGGAAATGCCAAATAGCATGATCAAGCGGCTTAGCAAAATGCTACACATTTCTAAGTTAGATCACAGTGTTAGCGGCAGCCGTTACCATAATTTTAAAGACTTCATTGGTTTCCCTAATGTGGGAAGGAAATATCTAGAAAACGCCAAGTTATCGGCCTTAAACTGTAACGATTTTGACCAGTTTGATACCGTATTTGACGCCATTAGCCAGCGGGATATTCTGCTTTATTACCCCTACCATAAATTCCGTTATATCTCTGAATTTGTCCGCCAAGCCTCTTTCGATCCAAAAGTTAGCAGTATTAAGATAAATATTTACCGGGTAGCGAAGAAATCACATCTAATGAATTCGTTAATCGATGCGGCGAATAATGGTAAGCGCGTAACCGTGGTGATTGAATTGCGCGCCCGTTTTGATGAAGGCGCGAATATTGGATGGGCACAGGTACTTACTGATGCAGGTGTTAAAGTGGTATTTGGCGTTCCGTCTTTAAAGGTACACTCCAAACTGCTGTTGATTACTCGAAAGGAAAACAACCAACGGGTGTTCTATAGCCACATTGGTACTGGTAACTTCCATGAAAAAACAGCAAAAATATATACCGACTTTGCTCTGTTTACCAAAAGCCAAGAAATAGGCCAAGAAGTTGAAAATGTCTTTCGTTTCATTCATCAACCTTATCGCCGTTTTAAGTTCCAACACTTAATTGTTTCCCCCAACGAAACGCGTAGACGCCTATTTAGCCTTATTGACTATGAAATAAACCAAGCCAATGCCGGTAATCGAGCAGCAATTACCATTAAGGTTAACAATCTGGTTGATAAAGGCATCATTACTCGACTTTACGCAGCCAGTAAAGCTGGGGTAAAAATACGTATGATCATTCGGGGGATGTGTTCTTTGGTACCAGGGCTAGAAGGTATTAGTGACAACATAAAAATCATTAGTATTGTAGACCGTTTTTTAGAACACCCACGGGTTTTTCACTTCCACCATGCCGGCGAAGAGCAAGTGTATATCGCTTCTTTCGATTGGATGACTCGAAATATTGAAGAGCGAGTAGAGGTGGGGGTTCCGATCTACAACGAGGAACTCAAGCGCCGAGTGATCGACTTACTTGATTTACAGTTTGCCGATACCACTAAAGCTAGGATCATTGATGCCCAGCAGCAAAACAAATACGTACCAAGAGGAAACCGCCGTAAAATCCGCTCACAAATTTGGACTCATGACTACCTAAAGGCGATTGAATCTCGACCACTAAAACCGGTAGAACCCACTAAGGCCATCCAGCCCAATAAAGGCGATTAAACTAAAAAGACTTACTCATATTTATACCAGTAACTTGATAATCCAGTTGCTGGTATAAATGTTGCGCCTTAGTATTGTGCGAAAATACGTGCAACGAGATTTTATCCCCGCCCAGTTGTAAGACACATTTTTCAGCCTCTAGCAGCGCCGCCTTAGCATAGCCGCATCTTTGAAAAAGAGCATAAATTTCAAGATCGTAAACAAACGCACCAGCCCTTGGTTTATGCCTATCAAACATTAACCAGAGGTGCCCTACTGTTTGTTTATGATGCACAATCTGCAATAAATAATGATTTGGCGTCGCTATACCTTGTGGCAATAGTTTTTGATGAGCACCTTTAGAATCTTCCAAAGACTCTTCATCTGAGCAGCGCCCAGCTTGAACATTGTCCTTCGCATAGCTGACAATTGCAGCAGCCAAATAGGTAGAGAACTGCTGTTCGGTCATCGCAATCAGTTGTATCACTGAAATCAAGCTCCTTCCATTAAGTCTATAATTTTAGCTAGGTCTTAACTCGTGCTTAAGTTGCTGTAGGTAGTTCAGCATAAACTGGGTGCGTAACTGAGCTTCGCAACGAGCTGACGGGGTACAAACCGATTCACTGATGTGCAGTAGCTTGCTATAAAAATGATCGAGGGTATATTCTCGATCGTCGGGACATCTTTGCAGGCAAAAGGGATCGTGTTGGTTATATAGTGGTCGGTTTAAGCTGGTGCCTACCTGTAAACAACGACTAAGTCCTATCGCACCTAAAGCATCAAGCCGGTCAGCATCTTGGACGACTTCCGCCTCTATACTATTAGGTTTTACATCCGCGCTATAACTATGAGCCACAATCGCATGGTGAATGGCTGCAAAGTAGGCCTGCGGATAGCGTATACGGCTTAGAAATTCGAGCGCTTTATCGGCAGCCATTTGCGAAGCTAAATGACGTTGAGGGTGGTTTTTAGCCAAAGATACACAATCGTGTAACCAAGCCGCTGGCACTACGACCTCTAGTTGAGCGTGTTCTTGCTTCGCCAGGTGCTTGGCTAAAGCGACCACTCGGCGAACATGATCGATGTTATGGGCACTATCACTATGCTCAAGATCGCAAACGAACAGCGCGCATTGTTGCTCTAAGTCAGCTAACACCACATCCCCTTATACATTTTTTATTGGCGCCACGCTAACCATAATATCACCCACTGTCAAAGCGCTTTAAAAGGAGATGAAAACAGCGTCGCTTATTACAGCGGCTTTAGCGTTATCTTGCTTAGGTGAAGAAACGACGACTTAGTTAAGGCGTTTGGTATACAACTATCATCCTGGCAGTCGACATCATTTTGACTAATTACGTATTTAGCCTGTTTATTTTGGTGATTGTTGAGTAAAGTACAATATATCGTTAAAAAGCGTGAACTCGCGCATTAAAAAGTATAATCACACAGCCCTACCAATTTATTCAATATATTGCATTGTTTTTTCTGCCATTCCCTTTTCGTTATTTAGTTATCACCTACCTTTCATTGTTTATCATGACGCCGCCGCGCCTTTTGATCTTTTGAATTGACCTAAAAAAGACAAAAAAACAATACTAAATGGCAACAAAAAATTCACATTATAACCGCGTTTTCGAACGCTCTTTTGACGAGTTGTATAGTCGCAATACATAAGCCATGTATGACTAGTTCGTTGGTACTTTTAACGAAATTAGGACACTTTAATGAAGACACAACTTTTAGCCTTGTCACTCGCTTTAGGCGGATTACTCACCATTACCCCAAGCACCAGTTATGCTGCAAGCATCACCAAAACGATTTGTGATCCAGCTGGAGACTCTGATAATGGTTACGGCTCAGGCACTTATCGTGGACATTTTTACTCGTGGTTTGAGCTAAGCCAAAATAATATAAAAACCTGTGATGTCAAGATTGGTTTTTATAACGATGCTGGTCGCCATTATCGAGCCGAATGGAACATGGCCAAATCATGGGGCGAAGATGCCATTGGCGGCTTAGGTTGGAGCAAAGGGGCTAGATACCGAAAAATTGGTTATAACGTGGGTGAATTAACCAGTAATTCCAGCATTCAAAAAGCATTGATAGCCCTTTATGGTTGGTCTTGTAGTGGCAGTACCTCTCAAGAGTATTATGTGGTCGATACTTGGAAAGGCCCAGGCCAGTTTGTCCCTTGGGATGAAACAGCAGGCGCTCCTGCTAGCTCTAAAGGAACAGTAAATGCTAATGGTGCCACCTACGATGTGTATCTGGTTGACCGTGATGGCGCACAATTTTGTGGCAGTGGAGACAGTCGTAAATTTAAACAATATTGGAGTGTTCGCCGCTCACCTACCAAGACAGGTGACAACCATAATTTGAACTTTGGCCCTCACGTCAATCGGTGGGACAACTCAGATTTGGGCTTTAAGCGTGATGGCTTAGCAAACGGATATCAAATTTTGGCCATTGAAATATTCGGCGATGCTAACACTAATCACAAAGGTGCGGTCGATGTATCGCTGTGGTTAAGATAATGAATAAATAAAGCAACCAAAGAGATTGAATTAGCCCGCTCAATTTAATCTCTTTCTAGCAACACGTATTCAATTAGTATTTAGAATAACGTACTATTTTTCAGTGAATAAACCATAGAGGTTGAGTAATGAAACCTGTCATCGCGCTGCTGTCAGTCGCTACTTTATGTTTTGCTGGCGGATATCAATATGCACTTTTTAGGCATTCAGGGCCGTCGAATTATTCACAACACCAACAAGACGCTAGCGTATCAAGCTTTGTTGAAAGCCGTGCAACAAGTGCAAACATACCAGATGGTAGCTATACGCAAGATAGCGCTTTTAAGGCCCCAAGTGACTGGCAAGCTGAACCTGACCTGAATCGAGCTAAGCCTAATACGCCGGATCAGCGTACTATCGACGAATTAGACAGTATTCTGTCGAGCATAGACAACATTAACGAGCAAGACGATAAAGGCCAGATTATTGCCAATCAGTTCGATTTACTTAAACAAATGTTAATAAGTAGACCTGAACAGTTAGCTTATACCGTCGCTCAGCTCGATGACTACTCTATTGATGACCCTAAATTCAAACTGCTCATGTCGGTAATACAAAACATGCCCAACAACACTGCCGATGAAGCTTTATTTTCACTAGCAAAACAATATGGAATGTATTCTGACCCAGAATCACAACAAAAATTTGTGACCTTATTGGCCAGTACAACTTCAACGATTGACTCTGAAGAGATCGTACAAGGTTTAGTTGATTTATCCGTGATGGAACACACCGATAGCAACACCCGATTAGAGGCACTCAGTTTACTTAAACCCTTCCAGATTGAGACTGCTGAGAAAAACTTGCTGGTCACTGAAATTGAAAGCCTTATATATAAAAGCAATGCTTCAGACGCTGAGTTGCTGTTACCACAATTGATGCGCTTTGCCATTGACGAACAGCGAACAGCTATGGCAACCGATATGCTGTCTTACGATAACTCTGAATCACTGCGAATGGCTGTATTAGAAAATATAAGCGCAGGCAGTATAAGTGTATCGGACAACGTAAAAATTACTCTCTTGGAAATGGCAAATAATGACTCTGACCCGCTAAATATGGCGGCGAAAAATACCCTAATTGATAGCGCAACACTCAGCCATCAAGAATATTCCCAACTAAGGTATCATTCCCCTCCCTAAGGGCATCAACGGTGTTTTCTTTATCCCATAAACTCGCTGTTCGCCTGCGCTAATATTGGCCTCATGGCAGTGGTTGTTAAGACAGTACAACATGCTCTTTACTATCGTTTTTGTTCGGTATTGGCTCATATACCCAGCAAATTAGGCGTAGCAATGATGGCGGGGTTTCATCGACCTCATAGAATCTCAATTAACGTAAATACCCTTCAGTAGCGCCAGCAAACAATCCAAAAAGGATAAATTCCTGGTTTACAAAAAGACTAAATTCATTCATTATTTAATGATAAACGATAAATAAATGTCATTTTTAGTAATATTGGTCGGCAAGGAAGAACAACAATATGCAATCAATTCAGGCCATAAGCGCAGTAGGAAAACACATGCGGCGCGTATTATGGGGCTTGGTATTTTTCGTGCTGTTATGCTTAGTGGGATTTCCCAGCGAGTTGGGCATTGATATTGAACCGATGAAAAAAAGTCCGTGGGTGTTTAGTTTTTATACCGTCACGGACATGGTAACGGGCCCCCCCGTTGACGAATTGAAAAATCTGCCGCCTCATTTCAGGCCTAAAACGCTGAAGCCTCCTCATCTGCCCTTATCCATTTCTCATCGGATTATTACCGTTGCCATTTTTTTTGCCACTAGTGTGCTAATTGCCTCACTAATATGGCAAATAGACCGCTTATTTAAAGCCTATAGTGCTGGCAAGGTATTTACGGTAGAAACCGCCAAATATTTTCGCTCAATTGGGTGGTTTTTAGTCGCTTTGTTTCCAGTAAACAGTATTTCAAATTATTTCATTGAACAAATAGTACTGCCGCTTAAGCGACCCTTTCATAAAGGTCCACCTGATAATTTATATGACGTAATGCCTCCCGATATGGAGTGGACGGCCATTCAATACATCAGCTTAGATTTCCCATTATTGCTAGCAGGTTTATTTATGGTTGTTGTTGCATACGTCATGCAACTTGGTGTGCAAATACAGGCCGATGTAGACGCCACTATTTAATAGGAGTTGCCCATGGCGATCGTGATTAATTTGGATGTGATGCTAGCGAAACGCAAGATGCGCTTAAACCACTTATCTGAAGCAGTGGGAATTTCGATTCAAAATTTGTCGGTATTGAAAACAGGTAGAGCAAAGGCGATTCGCTTTTCGACACTCAACGCAATTTGTCAGGTGTTAGACTGCCAACCCGGTGATTTATTAGAATACCAACCAGATCAGGATGCCCCCGAAACTGACGGGCTTAACATAAAATAAAATGCCAGTTCATCAGGACGTTAGCATGATAAATAGACTTAAACAAAACCTACGGGTGATTGCCCCTATACTGGCACTAGCTTTCTATTTAGGTGGCGCACAAGCTGAATCTTTCAGTGAGTTGGAAGATCCTTTTGTGGTGATAGATTATGACGCCTCAATTACCCGGCTACCCAGTGAATATCAACAACAAGCAAGAGAGTGGCGCAAGCAATTACTTGGCTTAGAGAGTCAGTTAAGCCAAGAAACAGCTAATCAGCATTTACGCCTTGAAGTAAGTTTTAATGCTTTATACCAACAACTTGAACAGCTGTTTTATGAGGCGAAAATAGACGTTGTCAAAGTTAATATATTAGAAGAACTGCCCGCAGAGCAACAATTGAGCGTATTAAAGCTGTGGCGTGATATTCAAAGCAAAGAAATAGCATTACTTGCGGAATCCTATAACCAAAACACAGAACAGCAACTCGCCGAACAATATGCTCGATTAGATGAGATATTAAGCTCGCTAAATTAGCAACACCTAATAAAGGGTGCGCTAAGCGCCCCCTTGTCTTTAGATTACAGTTGGCGAGTAACTTTAATCAATAATGCTGATTCGGGATCCATAATTGGCAGCTGTAAACCCAACTTCATCAAGCTATCACCGCTAAAGTCAGTCGCTTGATTTATCCAACTTGGTCGTTGCTTCATAATGTGTTTAAAGTCGGGTTTATCTAATACCTCTACCCAATACCGTGCTTTAGGATCTAGGTTTAGTAATTTTAGTGCCCCCGGTAAACTGTAGCTTGGCATCGTTAACTGCACCGCCCAATATACCCCTTCTCCCGTTCGCTGATCTTGCACACCATAGGCTTGCCAACTGGCATCACATTGCGGTAACTGCTGCCAAGTACCACTGTGTAACAACGGGCGTAGGGTTTTATGCAAGGCGATATAGTGAGCAAATTGTTGCCGTTCTTGCTCTTCTACAGCGACTGGATCCAACTCCACCCCCATATGCCCCAACAAAGCGGTAAGGCCTCTAAAGCCAATGCTATGTTGCCGATAGGTAGTATGGCTATGCGCTGGACCAATGTGCGACCCCATCACTTCAGGCGGGAAGAAATACAACATGGCTGGCTGCATTATCTGCCGCTCTAAAGCATCATTGCTGTCAGATAACCAAAAACGCTGACTGCGTTTGAGCACCTCATAATCGATACGCCCTCCGCCTGACGAACAACTTTCAATTTCCAAATCAGGGTGGCGCTGAGCTAACTCATCAAGCAACGCATAAAACGCCTTAGTTTGACCATGCACCGCGGCTTCACCTAAGTGACTGGGTTGCACTAATTCTCGGTTCATATCCCACTTGATATAAGAAATAGTATACTGGCTAAGTAGGCTATCTAGTCGCGCTAATAAATAATCAAATACTTGGGGATGCTGTAAATCCAATACATATTGATAGCGTCCTGTTTTTTGCTGGTAACCCGCTTGACCAAGGATCCAATCAGGATGTTGACGGAACAAATCGGAATCAGGATTAACCATTTCAGGCTCAAACCACAGACCAAACTCCATGCCAAGCGCAAGAACGTGGTCAATCACCTCCTCCAAGCCGTTCGGATATTTTTGCGTATCAAGATACCAATCCCCTAAGCCGGCCTTATCGTGATCTCGCCCAGGAAACCAACCATCATCAATAATAAAGCGCTCAACCCCCATATCTGCAGCTAAGCTGGCCATTTTTTTGATATAAACAGGGTCATGGTCGAAGTAGATCCCTTCCCAGGTATTTAGATGAACTGGCCGAGCTTTAGTTTTGGGAAACCGTAGGATATGTTGACGGACAAAACGGTGAAAGTTTGCGCTCATTTGATTAAGGCCATTGGCCGAATAACTGGCATACAAAATCGGTGTTTGATAAGTCTCGCCTTGCTCTAAACCGACTTCGCCACTTAATAATAACTCTTCAGCTTGTAACCAGCGCCTGCCATCGGTTTTCACGCCGCTTTGTAGCCGATGGTTGCCGCTCCACGCTAAATGAAACCCATATACCTCGCCTTGCTGATGATTAAAACCTTGGCTGCCAATCATTGCACCTGGGAAGTACTGATGAGAAGTACGACCACGACGATTTTCTTGAGCGATGATCCCACGCTCTAGAGGCTGACGATACTGCTGAAACTCTTTTGTCCAGCGACCGTGCAGTGATAATAATTCATTACATTGTTGAGAAAGAGGCAAGGTTAACGCTAAACGCTGCAAGTTATAACGTTTAGCCCCTAAGTTGCTCAACGTAGTTTGCAAGGTCAGTACATCACTTGCTTCATCTAGATTCACACTGAGTTGCAGCGCTAATTGTGCACGCGTGTCTTGCGCCTTGATGGTGAGATGACTATGCCCACTTAAGCTGCAGCTAGCAGTAAAGCTTGGGCACCAATCTTTACCTGCCCGGTTCCCCTCTAAGCCGGGGCTAGCAAACCAACCCTCGCTCGCTTCTGGACAAACTGTTAATGCGACATCTTCATCTAAACTCGCTTCGCCAACGGGCCGAGAAATAGCACTTAATAAGTTATCATCTAAAGGGTGGTTTAGCTTAGCCCCCCAATAAATTATTTCTGGTAAGCTACTGGTTTCTCTCATAACCACACTGCTGCTTTGTCCGTATAAATGATAAATGCTCATTGCTCTGACCCTTTAACAGCAAATTCTATTTGATAATGATAAAACTCAGCGTGTACTTGGTGTTTAGGGTGAACCGATGGACTCCAGGAATCATCGCCACCCACTCCTTGATGCGCGACATCAAGCTGCACATACACCGTTCCACTATCACTTAATTGATAGTTGTGCGTCGCTTCACTCAACTGTTGCTGGCTGTATCGTCGAGCAGCAAACTGCAAGCTTGGTTGACACTCTATTAGCACCATTACGCCCTTATCGTGGTTTAACTCCAGCTGGCGAACGGCCCCCCTTCCTCCGTTTTCACTAGGATAAATATAAGGTGTATGTAGATCATCAACGCTCGATTGATAACGTCCAACCATGGCTGACGCCAAGCGATCACGGTAGTTTTCATGTGGGCCCAAGCCAAACCAACTCACTTGACTAAATTGTTTATCTAAGCTGAGTTCTAAGCCTACCCGGGGTAACGGTGGCAAATAAGGCGCAGCATTAATAGTCACAGCCAGCTTTACTTTATCGGCACTGATAACAAAGCGATGTTGTACCGAAAAGGCCAAGCGCTGTTCAAAGCTATAATCACTGTTACACTCTACCAGCCAGCAACCATTGCTTAATTGGGAAAACTCAAAGCCTACATTGTTACGCTGCAGTTGGTCTAAACCGGCATTCTGCCAACAAGCTATCCAAGAGTTAGGGTCCATTTGGCTCGCTTCGCTGACCCCAATATCGTTATCTAGCGGTGCACGATAGAAATTATCGGTTAAAGCGGCGCTAAATAATTCGCTGCCAGCGGATACCCATGATAGCCACTGAGCGGAAACACCATCAAATACTACCGTTTGCTGCGCGCTAACAAAGCTAATTAGTGAGTCTTGCTGCTGACACTTGACCTTTGCTTTGCTTAACGCCCCTTGCCTGATTAAACCGCCCACCGGCAGCTTAAACTGCTGGTGAGCCACACAGTAACCAGCTTTCGCCCAGTGCTTATCTTCTCTAAGTTTTACTTCAATGCTTAGCCATAATTCTCCACTGAGTTGCTTGGATACCGCCAACAAGGCTTCAGCAGGAAGCTGCAGATATTGCTGCTGTTGAGGAGCCAGCCTTAGCTCCAACTCTCCTTGAGTAAACAATTCACCTTGCTGCTCAATCCGCCAGAATAGACTCACATCGCGGCTATCGGTAAACAAATACTCATTGCTAACGCTAAATCGTCCTAGTGCTAAATCATCGGCTTGTATTTGCCAATATTGCTGTAAGTATTTAATTTCAGCCAAACTTGGGTGTGCTGTTCGATCAGGAAAAACCAAGCCATTAATGCAAAACTGTCGATCATTGGGCTTGTCACCAAAGTCTCCACCATAAGCCCAGTAAGCTTCGCCAGACTCGGTGTATTTGGTAATACCTTGGTCAACCCAATCCCAAATAAAGCCCCCCTGCAAGCGAGGGTGTAAACGAAATGCTCTCCAGTACTCTTCAATACTGCCTAAACTATTGCCCATGGCGTGGGCGTATTCACACAAAATTAATGGTCGTTGCTCATGAGGGTCGCCGATATGGGCGGTAATAGCACGCTTGGGTATCCCTTCACCGCCAGTATCCCAATCGACTCGAGCATACATCGGACAAAGTATGTCAGTTGCAGGGGTATTAGCACCCCCACCTTCATACTGGATAGGTCGGCTGGGATCAGCTTGTTTCAACCACCCGTACATCGCATCGTGATTGCTGCCATAGCCAGATTCGTTCCCCAGAGACCAGACAATAATCGAAGAGTGATTTTTGTCCCTAGCCACCATTCTAGTAAGCCGCTGCATATAGGCATGCATCCATTGCGGATCGTCAGATAAACGACACATAGGGAACATGCCATGGGTTTCTAGGTTGCTTTCATCCACCAGCAATAGCCCGTATTCATCACACAGTTCATACCAGCGAGGATGATTAGGGTAATGGGCGGTGCGCACCGCATTAAAGTTATTCTGCTTAAGCAGTTTAATGTCTTGCACCATCCTTTGTTCGGTCATGACATGCCCTAATTCAGGGTCATGCTCATGGCGATTTACTCCGCGAATTAAGAGCGGCTTGCCGTTTAGTGTTAACAAGCCCTTATTCACTTCTACACAACGAAAGCCTAACGAGCTTTGTTCAACTTCTAGCAATTCTCCGCTCGCATTAAATAAGCCAATTACTGCTCGATATAAATGCGGTTGTTCATCACTCCACAGCTTAGGCTGAGCCACCGGCTTGCTCAAAACTATCCGATCTGCAAATCCCCCCTTCTCATCGATGAGCTTATTGTTAGTATGCCCCACCAGTGCGGAGCCAAACAGGGGGGTGTCACCGTCATAGACTTGTAGCTCGACATAATAGCTATCAAGCTCGTTCAGCGCCCCTCCCGCTAACAGCACTTCCACCTCAAGCCGTGCATCGCGATAACAGGCATCTAATTGGGTTTGAATTGAAAAATCTGCAATATGTATTTGAGGTTTTGCGTAAATAGTCACATCGCGAAAAATGCCACTTAGCCACCACATATCTTGGTCTTCTAAATAACTGCCATCGCTCCAGCGATACACCACCACAGACAGTTGATTTTCGCCCTGTATTAAGTACTCACTAATATCAAACTCGCTCGCTAAACGACTATCTTGGCCGTAACCGACCATCTGTCCATTTAGCAATACATGAAACGCCGAGTTCACACCATCAAATCGCAAGCGTACCTGCTTACCTTGCCAGTCACCTTGATAGTTAAAGCTAGTGCGGTACACCCCGGTAGGGTTATCGCTAGGCACTAAGGGTGGCGTTACTTCAAAGGGATAAATAACATTGGTATATATCGCTTTGTCATAACCATGTAGCTGCCAATTGCTCGGCACTATCAAGCTTTGCCATTGCCCCTTAGCACCGGCTAACAACTGGTCATTGAGTATTTCGGGCTTAGCCAGTAAACAAAACTGCCATTCGCCGTTAAGATTCAAACAATGAACGGGATCTTGCTTATCTAAAGCCTGCTTTAGGTTTGGCCAAGACCGCAATGGCACGTGAGACGCTAAACGATTGCGCTCTGTAACTGCAGGGTTTTCCCAATCTCGGTGGGCTAATAATGTGGCGCTTAAGGGCGTCATTCCTTTCTCCATTGTCCAAACCATATAGGCTAAATGTCGAGTGCATTTATCATTATGGAATGATTTTAGTTGGCCTGCCCACCTGATAATGAGAACCTAATCACGAAAGCGGGAAAACGTTTACACTTGAATTACTCAGCTAAACTCGAATTTACAAAACAAGCGACGGCTAGCAGCCTTAAAGCAAACTTGATCAAAGCTCAGCATTGCAGTGTGGATGTGAAATAAAGAAAACTACGTCAATAGTAAGCCTACGGTCCTGCCTTTGTTAATAAACTTAGACGCTAACGACAGAAAGGCTTATATAAACGCAAGAAACGAGGAGTGGCGAGAATAGGTATTGAGGAGAACTTCGAGCAATGCCCTAACATACAGCCTCCTGTTACCCATTGAGGAGGCTGAAATGCATTTATTGAGCTTTCAGGCGACCCAAACGGGTACTAATAAAACCCAGCACAGCCAACACAAAGATACCAAAGGTACTTGGTTCATTAATCCGAGTAATAGTGGTGGGGTCTGAAGGGTCTCGGGCCCATACGTTTAAATGCGATATCGCTTGGGCATTTCCCCTCTGATTAGGGAAATCGTCGGTATCTAGCGTGCCTGATAATTTGTAAGGCGTGTTGAAGTCTAAGCTCGATGCAGGGTAAGCGAGGAGTTCTGCAGCAAAAATATCGATGAAGTCAAAATCATAAATAACGAAACCGTTACCCGCCTTAATTGAAATAGCCAAGTGGTCAAAGGTAGCCTCTCCCAACAGCTGTGAGACTTGATCAATAATGGTAGGGTCAGTTTCAATCACCCAATTTAGCGCGGTACATTCTCCATCATCACTCTCAACACAGGTGAAGGTCATATCTAACAAAGCATCAATATCTAAAAAGGAGCCACCGTCAACGATGGGACCGGCTTGGTTATAATCCACAGCCAACTTGTTATCACTGCCAACCTCTCCGCCGACACTGGCTAAATGAATCCAACCAGGGTCATCGGCAATGCCCACAGGGAAATTGTCTAAATTTTGTAGCTCGGAAGGCTCAATAAAAAACAAGGAATCATCAGGCCCGTATTTGGTGTTCAACAAACCATCGTCTTTTTGGCCAATGTTCACCACTGGCGCATTAGCGCTACCATCATCATTGCCATCAAACACCAAACAAGAAGAAGCGGAATAAGCAGGAGATGCTCCCCCCAATAATTCGTTAAACTGTCCTGACTCCATGATCGACGTTAACTGAACATTGTCGGTGTTACATACACCATCGGGCACAAAGGCGGTCACTGGTGTCGCCCAAGTGTTTATCGAAAACATCAAAGCCAAAGAAACACTCAACGCATTAAAAATTTTAGTACTCATAAAGCCCTCGGTTACTGCCATTAGGTTTAAGCGCCTATCTAAGTTAAACCAAATACTGTCTTATACGCTAACAAAGCATAATTTACGCCACCCTCACATAACGATTACATATCAACAAGTTGATTTTTGTATCAACGAAGTCAAGTTAACAACTTGTAAATAAAACCGACAAGTGTATAAGATTTATTACACTGATAGAATCATCTATTAATCAATAACTTATTAGTAGCTTTACGAATAGTGCCAAGGCTGAGCACTTGCTATAATTCACGCAAAATACTAACAATGGCCTCTTAATGACCAGCACCGTTTACTACCTTGAGCAGACCACCCTGCAACAACTAAAAGCTAAACCACTCCCCACTTCTATACAGGTGTGCGAAGTCATCGAAAACCAAGCACTTCGAAGCGAACAGTTTTACCGTGAAGTGGGTCAATATTGGCAGTGGACCGATAAACTAATTTGGTCAGCGTTGCAGTGGCAGCACTATACTGACGATCAAAGCTTACGTACTTTTGGCGCTTTTTTTGAAGGGCAATTTGTCGGCTATTTCGAGCTATACAAGCAGCAAGATGCAAGCGTAGAAATTGCCTACTTTGGCTTGGCTAAGCCATATTTAGGACAAGGTTTAGGAGGCAGCTTACTGACTCGGTGCATAGAAACCGCCTGGCAATGGCAAGCAAAACGAGTATGGGTACATACGTGTGATTTAGACCATCCCAGCGCGCTGGCTAACTACCAAGCGCGTGGAATGACATTATATAAAACAGCATTAGAAGATTAACGTTGCAAGTAGCTAAGGTCTAATTGCTCACCATTAACCGGTGGGCACCAATAATAAGCCGTGCTTAAAGGTCTGCTAAACTCAAACAACCCATCTTCAATGCCATCTTCGCAACCCAACATTCGCTTTAACTGTGCTTCAAAAGGGTAAAGACTGTTTGCAAAACACACAAAATTTAGGCCGCATTGCTGATCTTTTACCCAGGGTAAACTTCTACGTAACATGAAGGCTTCTGGAGTAAAACTCTCCTGAGCAGTGCGCCGCACGTGGGCAGAAGGAGGCGATTCAGCAAACTCTACATTATCACTTTTACGACGACCAATAATATTGTCTTGATGTTTGCTTGGTAGCATATTGAAGTGTTTTAGTTGATGTTGCCATTTTTGTACCGCTAGCATGGATGAACCAGCCATGCCCTTATCACCCATTAAGCTCACCACGGACTCAGCATTATCTTCAGGGTTTTCAGTGCCATCTTCATAACCTGTTAAGTCTTTGCCACCTTGATGACAAAAACCGTCTAATTGCTCATTGATACTAAATGTTGGACACAATACATCTAACCACTGCTGTACACGCAGCATCACTTGACCAGGATCGCCACCACTTAAGCGCAACCAAAGATCGTCCTGGTTGGCTGGGCTAGTGCGATTAACACCAACAATGCTGTTAGCAGACTTGAATTCAGGGATAGTTTTGCCTAATTGAGCGATTAGCGGAGCACCAAAACCCACTAAACTATCTTGGCAAGAGTATAGCGCGCTAAACGCTTGTATACATGACGCTAGCTGTTGATTATCTACCAAGCTAAAACGCAGAAAGCAGGCGTAACTGGAGACAGGCTTAAGAATTTGCGGTTGAATACACGACATAAGAAACTCTCATTCATCAATTATTACCTAGCAGTATAATTAATTTTGAGAAGTAGTTATTTGATTAAGCGTAAAATAATAGATTAACTAAAGGAGGCCGCTAACTGATTAGCGAAAAAAGAAAAAATCCCTGATGCGTTGATGCAATCAGGGATTTTAGAACATTTGACTCATGGTTTATTCTCGCTCAGTTGACTATTGCTATCTCGACTAATAAAAGTAGAGCGCTAAGTGCTAAGCTCACATGTTCAAATGTGAGGATTAACGGTGGATGTTTTTAGAATCAGTCGCCTTGTTGTAACCATCAGCTTTAGTGAAATAATAGGTTGTGTATAAAGAACCAAAGTAATCAAACATAGTGTTGCTCCTAATGAAAATAAAGTGTGACCCAAGTCACAACTTAGATATTAATGTGACATAGGTCACATTGCAAGTCTAATTTTGCTTCAAGCAGAAATTTTTCTATACCAGCTGAACCTGAGTCAACTAAGCAGGCATAAAAAAATGCCTGAAAGAGCGAGCTCGTTCAGGCACTGGGGTTAATTTGATTCATTACATTCTTCTCTGTTGTCGTTTACCTTGCCCTAAGCACCCGAAACGAACACAAGTCAATAATGCTGAACCAATGATCGGATGAAGAACCATATATTCACCTGTCAGCTTAATCTAGCGGTGAATATCTTTGCGAGTTTCGCAATAGAAGTTGTAATCATCGGCTTTAGTAACGTAATACGCTGAGTAGGTAGCAAAAAAGTAATCAAACATAATATTTCTCCTAAGTGTTTAATATTATTAGTGTCTTGGAACAATAGTGATCCAAGTCACACTTACAATTTAGTGTGATATAGATCACATTGCAAGTGACAATTTGATTACATTTAATGTTTACTCAGATCTACCAATGAAATGATTTTCAAGCCCTGCTCAGCGTGATATTTAGCTAGTAGACGTCTTCCAGCGCTATAAATCACTAGCAGCAAAATACTTCATTCAAGGACGAACAACATCATTCCTTAATTTTATGCTGCTGTATTGCCACTGTTAGCTGTTGCTGCTCGACACAATTTTCACAAAGCAACTTAAGTCGTTCAAGATTCTCTTGGGCACGGACTACTTGACCAAGATTCAAATACAACTCGCCAAGGTATTCTAAAGCCCCTAGGTGGGAAGGATCGATTGCCAGCGCTTGCTGATAGGCATAAAGCGCTTCTGGATAATGCGCTTGCTTCCTTTGGCTAAAGCCTAATAAATTCCATGCATCAGCCGATCGTCGGCCTTTTGAGCTGTCAACGTACTTGACCAACCAAGTGCTAGCTCGCTCATAGTGTTGCTGAGCTAGCATTTTTTCAACATAGGCTAAGGCACTCTCGTCAGCACTAGAGTCATAGCGGCCACTGCCTGCAGAAAAAGTAGGCAAAGACACGAGGCTTAGTAGTAATACAATTAAGACTTTCATTTTTATTCCTGATCTCATTGTTTTGTTATTACTACGCCCCATCAGCGTAATTAGTTTTTAATGAAATGATGGCTATGCTTAGACCCCTAAACCTAAAAACCCCCGCCAAGGCGAGGGTTTGTCAATTAAGCCAGTCTCTTAAAGAGAGATACCTAATTTTTCGAGGTCAGCCATAACTACTTTCGAAGGTAGTGGTACGTAACCGTCTTTAGCCACGATTTGCTGCCCTTTCTTGGACAATATCATTTTAAGGAACTCACGATCCATTGGCGCTAAAGGCTTATTAGGGTGCTTATTTACGTAAACGTATAGAAAGCGAGATAGAGGGTATTTGCCGGTAGCAGCGTTGTCTAATGTAGCCGCGATGTAGTCATTGCCTTTCTTCGCTAATGCTACAGCTTTAACACCTGACGTTTTATAACCAATACCAGAGTAACCAATCGCGTTCAACGAAGAAGACACTGATTGAACTACAGATGCCGAACCTGGCTGCTCATTGACAGTGTTCTTGAAATCACCTTTACATAGGGCTTTTTTCTTAAAGTAACCATAGGTGCCAGATACTGAGTTACGGCCAAACAACTGAATGTCTTTATTCGCCCATGACCCATCAAGCCCTACATCACTCCAGCGTTCAGCTACACCATTCTCACCACATTTTAGTGTCGATGAAAAAATCGCATCTACCTGAGCAAGGTTTAAACCTTCAATCGGGTTATCTTTATGGACAAATACTGCCAAAGCATCAATTGCTACGCGAACTGCTGTAGGCTTGTAACCAAAGCGTTTTTCGAAGGCTTCAATTTCTTTACTTTTCATTTGGCGGCTCATAGGGCCGAACTGAGAAGTTCCTTCGGTTAAAGCTGGAGGAGCCGTCGATGAACCGGCGGCTTGAATTTGCACATTTACATTTGGATATTCACGTTTAAACTCTTCGGCCCATAAAGTCATCATGTTGGCTAAAGTATCTGAACCGACTGATGAAAGGTTACCTGAAATACCTGTAGTTTTTTTGTATTCAGGAAGAGTGGCATCCAGGCCAGCTGCAAGTACGGTAGTTGTAAGCAATGAAGCAGAAATCGCTACTGCACTAACAAGTTTTTTAAATGTCATCTTTATCTCCATAAATGACGTGTGAAGTTATTTTCGTCATGTAGTATTGGTGAATTCGATGACAATTATATTTCTCTAGTGTGACAGTTGTGTGTCAGTCTCATTATTTCGTAAAAAAACGGTCTTATTCTTCAGCACGTTCAACTTCAAGCTCTAAAGCCATCGTATAAGCAATATAATATTTGTAGACGTTAGATACGTAACGTACTGTTTCTTTACCTATAATTTTTCCTGCTGCAATTTCAACATTACCAAACCAAACATTAGGATCTAAATTCATTTCTTTAGTTAAACGGCGCATTTTGTTCATTTTGCTGGGGCCTGCATTGTAAGCAGCCCAAATAAGCGCCATGCGTTCACTATCTTCAATGTCGTGCTGGTTGATATAGTGCTCTCGTAGCCACGCTAAGTACTTTATTCCTGCAGCAATGTTTTGCTCTGGGTCATCAAGATTGTTGTAGCCCATTTCTTTAGCCGTTGAAGGCAATAATTGCATAATTCCCTTCGCGCCACGGTGGCTCACTTTACTGTTGTCTAAGCCCGACTCTTGATAGCCCTGCGCCACAATAGCTAAATAATCAAATTCATATTCACTAGCATACTTTTTAAATAGAGGGGCGTAACGATTAAAACGATTACGGTCTTCAGAGTTGGCGAGGCGATTGATCCAAGCCGTATGGTCAAAGTAGCGATTTAGGAGCGTATTCCCTAATAAACTCCCCTGCTTCACCTGCTTATTGACGAACTCCTGTAAATTTTTCTGCAATTGAGGGTTTGTTTTACGTACCGCCCAGCCTAGGCTTTGCCCTTCGCTGGTGGTTAAGTGGTTATCAACTCGAATGTCCTTGAACACTTTTTCCCACAAATGCGCCTTGTAGTCATCTATTACTGTGTACTTCATCACCCCTGCATTCACCATCTCAAGAATATCCTCAGAGAGTAAATTACCATCGGCTTCAACCACCTTAATGGGCTTTACGCCTTGGCGTTTCAATGTGAGGTTCAATCGATCAAGATGCTCAACGTAACTACTGCCATCCATCACATATACTTTTTGACCTGATAGCTCTGCCCATTGTTCTGGTTTAGCGGTGTCTTTATGACTCACCAGCACCTCACTAATACCTTCAGCATTGCCTAAGGCAAACCGCAGTTGCTTTTTACGCTCTGGAGTGGCGGTCAAAAAGGCTGCCACTATATCGCCTCGGCCTGCTTCTAAGGCAGGTATCAGCTGATCAAAATGAACTGGCACTATTTTAACTTTGGTTTTTTCTACATCTCGGCGAATGCCTTTATTCAAAAATTCTTCATATAAGCGCAATAACTCAATTTGAATACCGAGGGGGCGCCCGTCGGCTAGGTGGAAGTCAGATTTTCCGTACGTCACTAAAGCGCGAACGATCTTACGCTGCTTGATATCAGCTAAATCGCCAGTAAACGACTGCTGAATATAATAAGGGAAATGCAGCAAGTCTGAATCTTGCTCTGTGTCAGCGGCGCTAGACTTAGCTTCTGTAGCGTGACTTAGGCCAAGGCTAAGCGACAGTATGCTAGTCAGCAATATTAGGTATCTAGACAGGCGGTAGGGAAGAGTTAATCGCAAAAGAATACCATTTAAAATCAAACTTATAGTTCAGTATAAGCTTAATTTTTCAAAAAATGGTAGTTAAGCAAAAAGCTGTGAAGCTAGGCAAGCTTCACGCGGCTTATGACTCGTTAGTAAACAACTTTCGTGGTAACACAAAGCTAAAGGTACTGCCTTTATCCAAAGTGCTTTTAATCTTCAATTGACTATCGTGATGTTGCAATGCATGTTTAACGATAGACAAACCTAGGCCAGCCCCACCAGTATCACGAGAACGCGCTCTGTCTACTCGATAAAAACGCTCTGTAAGTCGCTGTAAGTGCTTTGGCGCGATGCCTGGACCAGAGTCTTTTACTTTGAATAAGGCTCCTTGAGGGATCAAGGATAAGCTTACGGTTATTTCTCCGGGCTCTGTACAATACTTAATGGCATTGCCTAATAAATTGCCGCAAGCACTGCGCAATTGCTCGCGTTCGCCTTGAATGGTAACCCCCGCTTCAATGTTAAAGCTGAAGGTTAATTGTTTATCTTTGGCCAGCCCTGCTACGTCTGCCTCTAAATTGCTTACCATAGCCGAAAAATCTATCGACTCTTGGCTATCCTCAACTGAAGCCGACTCAATTTTTGCCAGTGTAAGCAGTTGGTTAACTAAATTTTCCATTCGGCTGCTTTGATCAAGCATGGTGTTGCGAGCTTTGCCCCAGATCATCGGATCCACTTGGTCTTGATCCAGCATTTCTAAATAGCCACGCAACACGGTTAACGGTGTGCGTAATTCGTGGCTAACGTTAGACACAAAGCGCTTACGCATTCTTTCCAATTTGCGCAGTTGACTCACATCTCTAACCACCAACAAGAGTTGCTGCTGACTATACGGCATTGCCCTAAACTCCAGCCAAACATCGGCTTGAACAGGGCTCATTATTTCTAGCGGCTGGTCAAAGTCTCCTTTGCGTAAGTAACTGACAAACTTGGGGGTTCGAACTAAATTGGTCAAATACTGGCCTGCATCAGCTGGCCACTTTAAGCCCAAAATGCTCTGCGCCAACTGGTTACACCAAAGTATCGCGCCGTCTTGGTTGGTCACAACAATAGCATCAGGCAACGCTTCAGCGCCCAGACGAAAGTATTTCATCAATTGGGCAAGTTCTCGTTCGCGGCCTAAGCGCCGCTTTAGCATATTGTAAATACCGTGAAATACCGGTTCCCAACTGCCAGAACCGTGAGGAGGAGAAAGTTTTCGCTGGTTATACAACCAATTAAGTAGTTTGTGCTGCTGGCTATACATCCAAATGATATGGCTAACCGCCGCTAACAAGCACATTTCTAATAAGTAGCCCGTTAAGGCACCTAAAACGAACAAGGGCGAGTACACTAATGCCACTCGCCATACTACCCGTTGCCAAGAAAAAGGCACAAACATCCGTATTTACTTCGCTCTAGTTGAAAAACGGTAGCCAGAACCACGTACTGTTTGAATGAGTCGATCATATCCTTGATGGCCGATGGCCTTGCGTAAACGACGAATATGAACATCAACAGTACGATCTTCTACATACACGTTAGTACCCCATACGTTATTTAGTAGCTGCTCTCGGCTATAAACACGCTCAGGGTGAGTCATAAAGAAGTGTAACAGCTTAAACTCTGTCGGCCCCATATCCAAGGGTTCATTTTCAACACTAACACGATGAGATACCGGATCTAAACGCAAGCCCTGAACCTCGATGGTTTCTTCTAATGAGGTTGGCGAAATTCGACGTATCACCGCTTTAACGCGGGCCATCAATTCCTTAGGAGAAAACGGCTTGGTTAAGTAATCATCCGCTCCTGCTTCTAGGCCTTGAACTTTATCTTCTTCTTCACCTTTAGCGGTAAGCATAATCACCGGTATTTGGCGGGTAAGGTCGTGGCGACGCATATGCTTAATAATCGAAATACCACTACCACCGGGTAACATCCAGTCTAATAAGGCTAATTCTGGGTAGGGTTCAGTGAGTTTTTCAATAGCTTGATCATAGTCAGCGGCTTCAATAGGTTCATAGCCATGCTGCTCTAATACAAAGCACAACATCTCACGAATGGGCGCTTCATCTTCTACTACAAGGATCTTCCTAGGCATTCCGTTTATCTCAATCTAAGAAACTGTGGCAATTATGCGACGTATTAATGACAGATTTATGACAAGGCAGAGTGTAAATCAAACACTTAGCTAAATATAGCCAGCAAATTACCACATTACGACAAAGCACCATAGTGGTGCGCATTTTAAAGAACCCGCTCATTTGCACCAATAAGGCTCAACATTAATCGAAGTTAGCACTAACAAAACTTTATTTATAATTTTAAAACTAAGCGTAAGGCACTAATAAATAATAACTTTACATCTATAGCAAGTATCACCTTAGCAATTGTGGCATTGCTCGTGCTTCTCCAAATATAAACTCGTCAAAGAGTATTAAGGAATCTCATGCAACATATAGCCAAGCAACTTTCGCCAGCCGAATTGCATATTACATCCAGTAACTTGCTGGTGTTTACTGATTTAGACGGGACCTTGCTCGACCACGACTCTTATAGCCTAGAGGCTGCCTTACCAAGCTTAAACCAACTCAAATTGCTGGATATCCCGGTTATCTTCAATACCAGCAAAACCTTTATGGAAGTGTTAGAGATACAGAAAAAACTGTCAATGGAACAGCCATTTGCGGTTGAAAATGGCTCAGCTATTTGTATCCCACTCAATAGCCCATTGCTCATAGAAGGTATGGATTCGCTTTCTGTTGGCAAACGACATTGGAAGATAAAAATATTTGGCCCCAGCTACCCTGATATATGCCAATACCTAAGTGTACTTCGCCAAAAGCATCATTTTCGCTTTCAAGGCTTCAATGACATGAACGTAGAGGAAGTGCAACTCCACACAGGTTTAGCAAAATACGATGCCCAATTAGCAAAACAACGGATGGCCTCCGAGCCAGTAGTTTGGAACGATAGCCAAGAAAATCTAAGCATTTTTATTAAAAAACTTGAGGACCATAACCTCGAGGTTGTTCAAGGAGGGCGTTTTCTTCATATCAAAGCGCGCTTTGACAAAGCAGATGCAATGATGTGGCTAAACCAAGTTTATCAAAGCAACTTTCAACATGACTTCATTAATCTGGCTTTAGGTGATAGTGACAATGATAGAACAATGCTTGAAAAAGCTGATGTCTCGGTGGTGATCCCACGTAAGCATTCTGCTGCGCTATTTATCGACCACCCACATTGCACTTTAGCACCTCACTCTGGCCCGCACGGCTGGAACCAAGTAGTTCAACAAGTTTTACAATCTTTTCTAAACGGAGCATAACCATGGCTGACTTTTATCAAAACGGCATTGTTACCACCTTACATAACCTTACAGACCGTCCACTAGAAGAATTAGAGCAAGAGCTCATTGCTTTCTCTAAAGTTAGACCTATGAGTTTAGTGCTCCCCTCCTTATTCTCTGAACTAGAACGTCCCGCTTTGGCGAAAATTGTAAAAGAACTGGCCAAGGTTCCTTATCTTAACGAAATCATTATTGGCCTTGATGCGGCCACCAAAGAGCAGTTTGATTATGCTAAAGAGTACTTTGCTGATTTACCGCAGCACGTGCGAATTTTGTGGAATGACGGTCCACGCTTAAGAGCGCTAGACGCGCAACTTGCCGAGCATAATCTAGCCCCAAAAGAAGCGGGTAAAGGCCGTAATGTTTGGTATTGCTTTGGTTACGCGTTAGCCTCTGGTAAAAGTAAAGCCATTGGCCTGCACGACTGCGACATTATTACTTACGACCGCAGTATGTTAGCGCGCCTAATGTACCCAGTGGCCAACCCCTTGTTTAACTATGAATTCTGTAAAGGATTTTATGCCCGCCATGCCGATGGGAAACTCAATGGCAGAGTGGCCCGTTTATTGGTCACGCCCTTGTTAAAAGCCTTGAAAAAGATCGAAGGCTACGATGACTACTTAGAGTATTTAGACAGCTTTCGCTATTCACTCGCGGGTGAATTTTCAATGCAATCAGATGTATTGAATGACTTAAGGATCCCATCAGATTGGGGTCTTGAAATTGGCGTACTATCAGAAATTTACCGAAATCACTCTACCAACCGAATATGTCAGGTAGACATTGCTGATGTATATGACCACAAACACCAAGATTTAAGCTTAGATAACTTGGATGCTGGTTTAGCCAAGATGGCCACCGATATTAGTAAGGCTATTATTAGAAAACTGGCGACACAAGGCCATACCTTCAGCCCCGGTAAACTGCGCTCATTAAAAGCCACCTACTACCGCATAGCATTAGATTTTATTGAAAACTACCACAGTGATGCCTTAATCAACGGCCTCACCTTAGACCGACACGCCGAAGAAGATGCTGTAGAACTTTTTGCCAAAGCCGTTATGTCAGCTGGGGATACTTTCTTAGAGAACCCTTCAGCGACACCGTTTATTCCAAGTTGGAACCGCGTACAAAGTGCCGCTCCTGATTTCTTAGAGCGTTTGTACGAAGCTGTAGAAGCGGATAATTGCTAGACTTTTCTGAATAATCCTTTCGCTCGGCAGCCAGCCTGCCGAGCACTTTTTTGTTGCTAACAAACACCAGCCGTTCGTGAAAAGTCAATTTTAGATCAACTCACTCATTCATACTTCATACCAATAACATAACGACTCAGGATATTAGGGGTGATTGGTATTGAGTAAACATCAAATAAGCAACGACAGAGCATTAATTGTCAGTACACTTACCAAGCTAAGCCCAGGCGTAATGGTAGACATTCAGCTATCTGCTGGTGACAAGCTACGTCTAAAAGCCAAATTGGTGGGCTATGAGGAAGGTGGATATTTTGCATTTTCACTACCAAAGCAGGTATATCATCAGTATCAAGACCGCTTATTTGAAGGTAAAAGCTGTGTGGTAAGAATGATCATTGAAGGTGAGTCTGGATTATGTGTTGCCTTTAAATCACAAATAATCACCTTAAATAAAAAACCACAAATTATGCTGTTTACTCAATACCCTGAGCAAATTGAATTCATTCGTTTACGTAAAAAAAACCGAATAAACACCCATTTACCGGTATTGCTAACGGAACAACAAGCGCCTAGCGACACTGCATCCATCGATCCAAGTGATCGTTTGGAAGGGGTGGTACTCGATTTATCTGAAGATGGGTGTCGGGTTGAATTAGCAGCCCCGCAAGGCCAACACAAATCATCATTGGTATTTGTACAACTACTCCTTCGTTTTCCGCTTAACCCCGACAAACCAATATTGTTAAACGGACAAGTTAAAAGCCAACAACGCTGCGCCAATAATAAGGTACGTGTCGGCATTCAATTTGAATCTAACAAATACCTTGAAACGGTATTTAATAAACTCAATTTATTTAGTCATCCAAGCTTTGCTTAAACAGCCAATAAGCTTTATTTCGGCGCTAACCACAACACTTGATAAGGTTTCAATTTGTAATCTGCTAAGCTGACGTTCTCTTCGCTCAGCAAGTCGTCACATTGTTCCAAAAAAGCCTTTGGTAGCTGAGCTAAGTGCTCCAATTGTTGAGGGTATTTAGTCAGGTTGAATACCGCTAATACCGAGTGAAATTTATCAATATCACTGTCTCTTGGCGCATCGCCTCGCTGCATCACAAATACCGCATCGCCGCAATCGTAAACCCGCTGAGCTGACTCAGGGTGAAAGGCCGTGATGGTTTTACGTAATGCTAACAAGGCACGATAGCGCTGAAAGACTTGTGCTTGCGGGCTATGCTCTTGAGCCAATAGCGTTTCAAATTCCTCTCTTTGCCAACGGTGGCGATTGATAGAACGCGTGCGACCGGTTTGTTCTACTAAAGACTGATCGTTAGCGGTAGCCGTTAAGCTGTGAATATAAATGCCAGGGATGCCTTGCAAGCTCAGTAACAGCTTTTGACTACACAAAAAGCGCTCTACTTGCCACTGATCTGATCCAGTTCGGGTACCTTGCAGCGCATCAAATAAAGAGATATTGAGCTCATAGGGGTTTTGGGTACCGTCACCGTTAGACTTCATGCTAACAAACCCACCAAAGTTATGAACTGATTCGCCTAAATCGGCAATTTCGTGCTTAGGAATAATCTGCTCTACTGCTCTCACCCCGATGCCGTCATGAGAGGCGACAAAATTGAAGTAGTTACACCCTTTTGGCAACGCGACTAAATCACGAGCCCAAGCGGTTAAGTAGTGGCCATTACCTCGGTTTAAGGCGTGCAGCAACAGCGGTGGCAAGGCAAACTGGTAGACTAAGTGGGCTTCATCACCATCGCCAAAGTAACTAATGTTTTCCTGATGGGGCACGTTAGTTTCAGTAATCAACACTAAATTCGGATCCAACTGCTCCATGACCCAGCGTAGCAGTTTCACTACTGCATGCGTTTGAGGTAAGTGAATACAATTGCTGCCCAGAACTTTCCAAACAAACGCTACCGCGTCTAAACGCACAAAGCGCGCGCCTTGTTGCAGATAGAAGATAAAAATGTCGACAAAAGCCAATAGCACTTTGGGATTAGAAAAATCGAGGTCTATTTGATCATCACTAAAGGTCGCCCATACATGTTTTATCCCTTCTCGTGTATAAACATCGACGATCAGAGGGCTGGTTCGAGGTCGTGTCACTGCGCTGTAATCAAGCTTAGGATCTGACTCTATAAAGTAGTCTTTACCTTCACCTGAACCGTTTACAAAATCGTTAAACCATAAACTTTGTCTCGAGCAATGATTCATGACCAAATCAAACATTAACTCAAAATCTTGGTTCAGCTGCTCAATGTCTTTCCAGTCGCCCAAGTTGTAATTGACTTGGTTATAGTCAATTACCGAGAAACCGTCATCAGAACTAAACGGGAAAAAAGGCAGTATATGAACCGAGCTAATCAATCCGGTTAAATACTCCCGCAAAAACTGATGCAAACTTTGTAAGGGTGGTAAACCACCACTTAATACGCTATCCCCATAGGTAATGAGAATAACGTCTTTTTCAGACCACGCTTGGTAACGAGGAAAACCAGCTTGGGCGGCTTCAACTTTTGAGAATATCTGCTTACTCAGTGGTTCAATTAACGAGGGTTCAAAAATTTGTTTTAACAGGTGTTCGAGTTGCTGCATACACGGCCCTTAACAATCAGCTAATACTGTTAGGCAAAAAGATTCCAAGTAACGTGCCAACCCTCAGGTAAACGACCTATTTTAAAAAATACACGCTAAGCAATTGTAAAATATACATTTAAATACTTAGTAGAAACAGCGGTTGTTTTATTGCTTATTTATTGAGTCATTTTTCAAATCGTTATGTTCATTTTTGATGCATTGGTATAGTTCAAGCCCCGGCGGCGCACCAACACGGTGCAAAAATATCAACAGCACTATCGACAAACAATCGAGACAATAACAATTAAACCAACAAATACAATTACTTAACATGCTTCACGTTGAGTACTGGCACTGCTCTTGCTGTACTAAATATAGTATTAATATCAAATCAACCTCACAGCAAAGAGCTGTACCAAGGAGTTTGTATGACCATGATTAAAAAATGTCTATTTCCTGTAGCGGGTTACGGTACGCGGTTTTTACCTGCCACTAAATCGATGCCGAAAGAGATGTTACCGATTGTAAATAAGCCTCTGGTTCAATATGGGGTTGAAGAAGCGGTTGCTGCCGACATGAGCGATATGGCCTTTATTACCGGTCGCGGAAAACGCGCTATTGCTGATCACTTCGACATTAGCTATGAACTCGAAAATGAAATAGCCGGCACCAGCAAAGAGGAGTATCTAAAAGAAATTCGCCACCTAGTCGATAATGTAAATTGTACTTACACTCGACAGAAAAAAATGATGGGACTAGGCCACGCAGTTCTGTGTGGTGAAACACTCATTGGCCAAGAACCCTTTGGCGTTGTGTTAGCTGACGACTTATGTTTTGGTGATGATGGCGGCGTACTGGCACAAATGGCAAAACTTTATGAACAGTTTCGCTGTTCAATCATTGCGGTGATGGAAGTCCCTAGAGAAGAAGCCCACAAATATGGCGTGATAGAAGGCGAAGCCTTACGTGACGATCTATTTCGAGTGACGTCGATGGTTGAAAAACCGCCGCTAGGAGAGGAGCCTTCTAACTTAGCAGTGATTGGCCGCTATATTCTGACCCCAGATATTTTCAGCTTATTACGTGATACCCCTCCGGGCAAAAATGGCGAAATACAATTAACCGATGCCTTACTGACCCAAGCTCAAAACGGTTGTGTCATGGCCTATAAATTTAAAGGTAAACGTTTTGATTGCGGCAGTGTAGAAGGATTTGTTGACGCCACCAATTACTGTTTTGAAAACTTATACGGCAAATAGCGCTTACATCGATACGCCAGTGATAAGTATTACTGGTGTATCAATTGCTTACTGGGGTAAGGATCGAAGCCCATATGTACCAAAGGATACCCGGTGTAACGCTCTGGGCGCTTCCAAAGGACTTCGAAGCGATGACGCAAGTAGAAACTAAATGCCTCTGAATTATCGGCAAACAAATGTAATTCTAAGCGAGATCGTAAACTTTTTGCCAACTCTAATAATTGCGAACCAATGCCCCTTCTTTGCCAGTTAGGCGCTACAAATAGCGCGATCAGTTTATGGTCGACTAAGGCTAGAAAGCCGCAAATTTGTTTTGATACTTCAGCTACCCATACTTCAGATTTAAACTGATATAAGCGCTGTAAAGCCTCTTGTCGCTCCCACCAATATTTTCCAGGCAAAAAATCATGAGCTCGTAAGCTAGCCGATAACCATATTTCACTAATATCGTCATAATCCGTGTTTTTTGCTTGTCGCAAAGTTAAACCTTGGGCAGTAGTGAAAGAGTTCAATGTGTTTTTCATCAAGAAATGATCAATGTTTGCTGATTATGGTAGCCATCTATTAAACATGGTGTGAAACAGATCGAATTTCCTAGGCTGATAGAAGATGTAGATCGCAGTTTACAATGAAAGGCTGTTTCATCAGCACCAAAGTGACCCGCGCCAAATAAACTAAGAAATATTAAAACTAACTGAGAAAGCAAAACTAAATGCCGATATAATGCTTCAACATTATAAGAGAAAACTCAATATTAAGGATGATAATGAGCTTAACTAACATCTTAAAACTCTTCAGTTTAACTATCACTCTCATGGCCACAATGACAAGCAATGCGCAAGTTTATAAGTGGGTAGATGAAAATGGAACCACTCACTTTAGCTCGCAGCGCCCCGCACATGATAAATATCAGGATATAGACATCAGTGTGTCTCCCAAGCGACAAGCGAGTAAAGAAGTACAAGAGTTTGCCGAAAGTCTCCAGCAAGCTGTACTCACCGACCACGGTGATGCACAACAACTTGACTGCTCCGCCGCAGTGGTAAATAGCAAAGACCAATTAAGCTCGATGCAAGCGGTCAGCCTTAAGAACCTACAAGATGGCTACTTAAGCCAAGCTGATTATGACCAGGCCAAGGTTGCAATCAGCGGGGCAAAGAATCAAATTTCGACCCAAGAATGCTTAAGCGCCACTGGCCCCGTGAAAAAATTCTACCTATGTATGAGCAACCAAATGAATCATGTGATGCGATGCGGAAAAAAATACGATTATGGCGCATAAGCACTGCGATGAACTATAAACGCTAAGTTCACATCGATGTAAAAAAAGCGTAAATCAGCACTGACAAGCCAAGTAGTTTTGTTAGAATAGCGCCCCTAATTTATTAATGAGTTATTCCGTTATGTGGTTTAAAAATTTAATGTTGTTTCGAATTACCAAAGAATTGGAACTCGAACCAGAAAAGCTAGACGCCACCTTAGAAGAGCTAAGCTTTACCCCTTGCGGAAGCCAAGACCTAAGCAAATTTGGTTGGGTAACGCCAATGGGCAAATTTGGTCAAAGCATGATCCATGTTGTGGGCAATGAGTATTTAGTATGCGCTAAGAAAGAAGAGAAGATGCTACCCGCATCAGTAATTCGCGATACCTTAGCCGATAAAATTGAGCTAATCGAGCAAGAGCAACAACGCCCGCTTAAAAAAGCCGAGAAAGATGCGTTAAAAGAAGAAATTGTCATGACGCTATTACCGCGTGCCTTTTCTCGTACCAGCTTAACCTACGCATGGATAAGCCCAGACAATAACTTAATCGCGGTTGATGCTGGCAGCGCCAAAAAAGCTGAAGAAGTTATTTCTCTATTACGTAAATCTTTAGGCAGCTTACCGGTTACGCCCATTAACTTAGCCAACCAAGCCGATGTAACCATGACCGACTGGATCAATGAAAAAGCTATTCCAGCCAACTTTGAACTGGGCGAAGAAGCTGAGCTACGCAGTGCCCTAGAGGGTGGCGGTATTATTCGTTGTAAAGAACAAGACTTGTTCAGCGACGAAATTAAAGTGCACTTAGATGCCGATAAGTTTGTAACCAAACTAGAACTAACCTGGGCAGAATCGGTTCGCTTTGTGATAAGCGAAGATATGAGTATAAAAGGAGTTAAGTTCACCGATACCATTACCGAGCAAAACGAAGATATCGAAAAAAGCGATGTGGCCGCGCGTTTTGACGCCGACTTCGCACTCGCCAGTGGCGAGCTGAGTAAAATGGTGCCTGATCTTATCGCCGCTTTAGGTGGCGAAATAACCAGCTAAACACCCCCATAAAACTTACCTATTTCACCAGCCATTAACATAGTTTCAAGTACTTAGTTACTGGCTGGCGGATTTTTAATCAAAAGCATTGCAAGCCCTCTTCTCTACGCGTAAAATGCGCGCCCTTATTGTGCTGTACGCAGCCCTTCTCAATGATTCGACTCAGACCCGGAGCTTTGATGTTTAAACCAGAATTACTGTCGCCTGCTGGCAGCCTTAAAAACATGCGTTACGCTTTTGCCTACGGGGCAGATGCGGTTTATGCTGGCCAACCTCGCTATTCCTTACGTGTAAGAAATAACGAATTTAATGCTGAAAACTTGCAGCTAGCGATTAACGAAGCACACGCACAAAACAAAAAGCTGTACATGGTCAGTAACATTGCCCCGCATAACGCCAAGTTGAAAACTTACCTGCGAGACATTGAGCCCATCATTGCGATGAAACCTGATGCACTTATTATGTCTGACCCAGGCATGATAATGATGGTGCGTGAAGCGTTCCCTGATCAAACTATTCATCTTTCGGTTCAAGCCAATGCCATTAACTGGGCTACCGTTAAGTTCTGGCATCAACAAGGTGTAGAACGGGTGATTTTGTCGCGCGAATTATCGCTAGATGAGATCGAAGAAATCCGTATGCAAGTGCCTGAAATGGAACTTGAAGTATTTGTACATGGCGCATTGTGTATGGCCTACTCTGGCCGATGTTTGCTGTCTGGTTACATCAATAAACGTGACCCAAACCAAGGTACTTGCACCAACTCGTGCCGTTGGAAGTACAACGCCCACGAAGCCAAAGAAAACGAAGTCGGCGACATTATTGCGGCACAACCGCAAATTGTAGAACCCACCTTAGGCGCAGGAGCCCCTAGCGACCAAGTATTCTTGTTGCAAGAGCAAGGTCGACCTAATGAGTATATGCCAGCCTTTGAAGACGAGCATGGTACCTACATTATGAATTCGAAGGATTTACGTGCTATTCAACACGTAGAGCGTTTGACTAAAATGGGTGTGCATTCGCTTAAAATTGAAGGCCGTACTAAGTCATTTTATTACTGCGCCCGTACTGCACAAGTTTATCGCCAAGCGATTAACGATGCAGTAGCGGGTAAGCCTTTCGACCCAAGCCTAATGGGTACCCTAGAAAACCTAGCGCACCGTGGCTACACCGAAGGTTTCTTACGTCGCCATACGCATGATGAATACCAAAACTACGACTACGGCTATTCAATTAGCGACACCCAACAGTTTGTGGGTGAAGTAGCAGGCCGCAATGCGGCGGGCCTTGCCGAAGTGACGGTTAAAAACAAATTTTTGTTAGGCGACACCTTAGAGTTAATGACTCCACAAGGTAACCTCAACTTCAAATTGGAGCACCTTGAAAACAAAAAGGGTGAGCTGATTGATGACGCTAAAGGCAGTGGTCATACGGTATTCTTACCCGTACCCGAACATGTAGATTTAGAGCATGCACTCATCATGCGCAATCTACAAACAGGACAAAACACCCGAAACCCACACCAAGAGACTGAAACTAAAGTGTAAATAAGCATTGCCTGTCTAGGCTAATCAGTTTGTTTACCCATTAGCACTTACCCGCCGATAACTCATTGCTATCGGCTTTTTAGTGCCTATAACCCCCTTAACTAAGGTGCATCTCTGACTAAACGCACATAGTTATAATAACGTTCTCCTCCTTCGCCCAAGGCGCCACCTTGATATTTAGTATCAAATCGCACACCACCCGCACCGTGGAAGTCATTTCCCTCGCCGTCGCTTGCCGTTCCAAATGCCACATACCATGCGTAATAATATTCTTGGCTATCACTACCAAAATAGGCGCTAGTACTAGACCAAAAATAACCATAATCCTTGTCATACACGGTCTCGTCATCTCTCAATTCTGTAATATCAAAAAAATCGGTATCAATAGCAGGCCCTAGGTCTACCTCATTTTGCGTACTAGGAGAGTGAGTGTAATCAACAATGCTGTGCAACTCTTTAATATTAGGCACCCGCCAATCAGTGTAACTTGCCAGCGTTGAGTCTGTTGCATAGGCCAGCGCTTCCTGCCAGTTCATACCATAGCCGCTGTCTTGTTGTGCCCACATTAAGCCTGTTGCTCTGTCAGTAATGGTGCCATCATCATTGTTGACAAACTGATTCACGCCGTAACGATCTCCGCGCACAGCGCGTACATAGTTACCCATTTGGCCAGAGACATCAGCGGCATAAGCTTTTATGTGACCAGAACCGTGGTTTACCCCAAAGGCGGCTGAGTCAGGTCCTGCTATGGTGCTCCCAACATAGACCTCCGTCCAATATTGCTCATCCTTGCTGACGACACTGCCCGCTAAACCAAAATAGCTTGTATCCAAATAAGGCCAACCTATTGAAAAGTCGCTTAATGAAAACAGTTCTTTAGTGCTAGGAACCCGCCAATCACTATAGCCAGCTAACGCTAAGTCATTACAATAATCCACCGCATCTTGATAACTCAACCCCCGATTGTCGGGGATTTGTTGCCACATTAGGCCGGTGATATTGTCGCTTACGGTGCCATCGTTGTTATCGGTGAAACTAAAAGGATTTCCTGAATATTGAGCATCTTGACCAAAATAGTCCTCTCCAGCAACGGGGCAATTAATGACAGCGCCATCATTGCCTAAGCAATTTACCTGCCCTGTGTCGGCCAAATTGAAATCCAAAACATCGTTGGCTTCTTCACTGCTATCGATAATGCCTTCGATGCCATTACACCCACAAAGGACGATCCCTAAACTGACTATACTTAAACGTTGAGGTAGGTGTGTTCGCTGCATTGTGGCTCCATCCTAAAGCTTATCCCGCGTTATTTATCCCTCGATTATTGACAGTGAATATGCAAAAGAGATGGAGAAAAAAGGGAAATTGGCAGTAATTGCCTTGGCGCAGAAGTCCGCCACTAATAGGTGGTCAACACGTTCGCCGACGCTTCTCTATTCACGTAAGTCAGTCTTCATCTTTTCTGCACAATTGGCGAACAAAATGCTTGTTATACTGAAGTGAAGTGACAACGTTCTCACTGACTAAGGCTTGAGCAAACGCAGCCTTCCGATCCGCCAAACTATGATACTCTGAACATGGCTCAGATTAAGCGTTTACCCAACGCTACGGTATTAACCATAAACGTCTCTAAAGTATGACCTTAACTCAAAAACTAAGTACCGCTTTTATCGGTATCACCTTATTTATCCTTGCGGCAACTTTGCTACTCGCGCGTTGGAGCTTTGAGCGCGGTTTTTTAGACTACGTCAATGCGCTTGAGCAGCAACGACTTCAGAGCCTTTCAGCAGAACTGTCTGATGAATACCAAAAAGCTAACAATAATTGGCAGGCGATCCCTAGTAGAACCATTGATCACCTCATTGAAAGGTCAATTGAGGGAGCATCGAGAGAACTTGGTCAGCCTTCGGGCCATAGGCGCCCGCCACCCCCTCGATCCCCTGACTTCAACCAAGCGCCTCCGCCTCCTAGGATGGCGGTGCCTACCTCTCTTTATGATGAAACAGGAACGCTCATCGCAGGGCCAATGCTCAGCGACATTGCAGAGCTTACAGTGGTTGATATTTATGTTGAAAACAGCAAGGTTGGTGAACTTCACAGTGCACCAAAACGAAAGTTCTATTCGCTTCAAGAAACTGCGTTTTCTCAACACCAAGCCCGCACCAGTATCATTATTGGCTTAATTTGTTTGGCTATTTCGGTGTTTGTTTCAGCCATACTTGCCCGCAAGTTACTGGCCCCAGTGAAACGACTATTGGCAGGTATATCTGAGCTATCAAAAGGTAATTACTCAAACCCCATAGGCGAACGGCGCAACGACGAATTAGGCGCGCTGATCCGCGATTTAGACAGACTAGGCCTACAACTAGAACATAACCGCAGCGCTCGCCGTCGCTCACTGGCCGATATATCTCATGAATTACGCACTCCGGTTACCGTATTAACCGGAGAAATAGAAGCGATTAAAGACGGTATTCGCCCCTTATGCATGGCTCAGTTACACTCAATAGACAATGAAGTGTCTCGATTAAGACGACTCATTGAAGACCTATACTTACTGTCACTATCTGACATTGGTGGTCTACATTATCATTTTGAAACACTCAATCTCGCCGAGTATGTAGGCCAAGTGGCACAGCAGTCCGCGAGGCGAGCAAACGAGCAAGGCCTTTCACTAAATATGACGTGTGATGCCCAACCACTCATCAACGGTGACCCAGTACGCATACAACAACTACTGACCAACATTGTGGATAATGCTCTCGCCTATACTGACTCCCCTGGCGTTATTAACATTGCGCTAAAGCAAGGCCCGCATGAGGTTTTGCTTTCGGTTAAAGATTCAGCGCCCGGTTTGGGTGATGCTCCGCCAGAGCAACTCTTTGAGCCGCTATATCGTCAAGATTCTTCACGTAGCAGACGGACCGCCGGAGCAGGTTTAGGCCTAACTATTTGCAAAAACATTGTTGAGGCCCATCAGGGTAGTATTACCGCTGCACCTGCCGAACTTGGCGGTATTGCCATTGAAATCCGTTTCCCCTCCCTTTAAATGAGGTACCAATGAATAACAGCACAATTCTTATCGTTGAGGATGAAGAGAAAATTGCCCAGTTGTTAGCCGACTATCTACGCAATGATGGTTTTCAAGTGAGCATCCTTCACGAAGGCACTCATGCAGTGAGCGCGATTAAAGCGTCTAAGCCGGCCTTTGTCATCTTGGATTTGATGCTGCCAGGTATGGACGGTTTAACCATTTGCAAACAGGTTAGACAGTTTAGCGACGTGCCAATTATGATGATTACTGCCCGAGTCGACGAAATTAGTCGTTTGCTGGGTTTAGAGCTAGGTGCTGATGATTATGTGTGTAAGCCATTTTTACCTAGAGAAGTGGTCGCCAGAGTTCACACTATTTTAAGGCGGGTGCGTTCGATATCGATGGAAGATAGTCATTCATCTATCCAGTATCGCAATATCAAATTAAAGCCTGATGAATTTAAGTGTTTGGTCAATGACAAAGACCTTGAACTGACCCCCGTTGAGTTCAAACTATTACAAACCTTGCTAGAGCACCCCGGTCGCGTATATTCGCGTGAACAGCTGATGCAGCAGTGTTATTCCGACAACCGAATTGTGAGTGAACAAACCATTAACAGCCACATTAAAAACTTGCGCAAAAAAATAACTGAGGCAGCCAATGGTGAAGAAGTCATTCACTCTATCTATGGTATTGGCTATAAAGTTGAATAAAACAAAAATTCGCTATTTCTGCATAATCACTACGCAATGTTTGCATGATGCTCAACTAAACTGTAGTCACTCATCAAATAATAGGATTTAGACATGTGGCTTAACAAACTTTCCCATAAATCACTGCTAACAGCACTTATCGTCGCTGGCCTGGCGCTTCCATTAACGACGGTGCAAGCTAAAGGGCCGCGTAAACCACCTCAAGAAGCCCTAGATGCTTGTGAGGGGATGTCAGAAGGTGATAGCTGTAGTTTTTCAGGTAGAGAAGATGAAGCAATGAGTGGTATTTGTGGTGCACCACCACATGAAGAAGATGCTGTACTCGCATGTATGCCAGAAGGCGGCCCGGAAAGACAATAATTGTCAGTGTAAAAACCATGCTGTAGCAAGGATGCCGTGGCGTGGTACCTAGCTCTATCGCTAGTCCATAGCATTAATATTTAGCACAAATTTACAGCTGACCATTATCACCAATGTGACTCAGTTGGCATTTTTCTGCATTATGGTAGAATGCGCCCGCAGCTTGCACCTAGCGTGATCATAATAAAACTACAGTGACCTGTGCGTCATCGATTCATAACAACAAATCATATTTGGTTATAAGCAATTAGCATTCATAAAGCCTTAGTATTATTCTGCCCAATGACAGAAATAATCGGGTTTTGTAATCGACGGTATTGATTGAAAATATTACGAGTATTGTTTTATGGCCCTGAAAATTAGTAAAAAATGCATCAACTGTGACATGTGTGAGCCAGAGTGTCCTAACCAAGCCATCTCTTACGATGGCGTGATTACGGTTATCGACCCCGAACGCTGTACAGAATGTAAAGGCCACTACGAGCGCCCTACTTGCATTGACGTATGCCCGATCGATTGCATAGCAGTAGACCCCGCTCATAATGAAACCGAAGAACAGCTGTACGATAAGTTTGTAGCCTTGCATGGAGACTTACTGATAGCAAAGGGCGCAGTGTAAAACTTTAGGTCTCTCGCCATACAAACAAAAACACTATAAAAAAAATACTTGCCATTCCTTAACTGGCACCTATTGCTTCTTCAGACAATCCAAGGTGTGGCTGTTATTTATCGCTCAGGTAAAGTGAATCAATGTCTAAAAATACACGCATCTCATACATTTAGCGGTAAACTCTAATTAAAATTAGACTTGTTTATACATATCAAGGAAGCTCAATGAACATTGACAAAATAAATGAAGTGCTCGCGATACCGGTTTTCACCATTCAAGATAAGGCCATCAGTTTAGGCGACATTTTGCTTATTCCCTTTTTACTACTGCTTAGTTACCTCACTCTGAAAACTATTATCAAATTACTAGTCAGGCGTATGACTCGCAAAGGCGTAACGCCGGATGTGATTCATTTAGTCAGTCGCATCGCTTACATACTTGGCATAGTAATAGTGTTAGTAATGGCCCTAGAACTGATCAACATCCCCATTACCGCTTTTGCATTTCTTTCCGGTGCGATAGCTATCGGGGTAGGTTTTGGTGCACAGAACATCATCAACAATTTCATTAGTGGCTGGATTTTGATGTGGGAGCGCCCGATTAAAATCGGTGATTTCTTAGAAGTTGATGGAGTGAAGGGCAATGTTGAAGCCATTAATACTCGCTCAACCCGAATTCGCCGAACTGATGGCGTACATTTACTGATCCCAAATAGTAAATTGCTTGAGAACACCGTGATCAACTGGACGTTAATTGATACTCGAACGCGTACCACTATTAATGTGGGCGTGGCTTATGGCTCACCTTGCCGCCAGGTCGCGTTGTTAATTGAACAGGCAGTAAAAGAACAAGAAGCAGTATTAAGCCAACCCGCCCCCACAGTCGTTTTTAACGACTTCGGTGATAATGCCCTAGCCTTTGTGGTGTATTTTTGGGTCGAAGCCCAAATGGAAGGACAACTTAGGCAGGTGAGCAGTGAGATTCGGTTTAGAATTGATGAATTGTTCGCTGAGCACGACATTATCATCGCTTTCCCACAGCGCGATATTCATCTAGATGGCGCGCTAACAATTTCTCATGCTCAGCAGACAAGTAGCACTGTCGCTTAGTTTCACCCAGCAGGCGCAACCTTGCCCTGCTGATATTTTAATCTGGCGTAGCATGCCGACTAAACAAATTGTAAATCACCATGCTACTTCCACAATTAGCGGTCTTTATTCTCTGAACAATCGGTTTTAGAAACGAATAGTAATACCGCACCAGTTATACTTTATAGTCATTGACCATCGTTCTTAGCTGGGTGGCTAATGCCACTACACGGTCACTGATAATGTTATCTTCACTGGCATCTTTGGCGGTCAATTCAGCGATATCTTGAATATTAGTAACATGGATATTCACTTCGCTAACCGCTTGATTTTGCTGTTCGGCAGACAGTGCCATTTGTGAATTTAGTTCGGCTATCTCGCCACTATGGCTGGCAATATTATCTAAAATGTCACACAACTCATTAATATGGCTTTCTGAATCTAGCGCTGAGCGATTAGCTTCGCCCATGACATCAACCACCCGATCCTTTTGCACACTCAACTGCTCGTTAATCGCTTTTATTTCGTCGGTAGATTGGCGGGTTCTGCTCGCCAGCGAGCGCACTTCATCGGCAACCACCGCAAACCCTCTGCCTTGCTCTCCGGCACGGGCGGCTTCAATCGCAGCATTTAAGGCTAACAAATTAGTTTGCTCTGCAATCGCAGAAATAGTATCAACCATCAGGTTCACTTTCTCGCTGCGCTCGCCCAACTCTGCCAGGCTTTGATTGGCCTTATTAACGATACCCACTAAAGTTTGCATATGGGTCAATATTTGCTGAGCCTTATTGGCCCCCGATTCAACTTGTAAATTGGCCCCTTGAGTTCGTTCTGTAGTGTATTTAGCGTTTTGTTTAACCTCATTGGATGAAGCTTCAATTTCCAATAAGGTGGCTGCCACTGAGTCGGTCCCTGATTTTAGGCTAACCACCGATTGCTCGGTAGACTCAGCCACACTTTTTACTCGCTCAGCCGCATTATGCAACTCTTCACTACTGCTAGAAATGTGGATCAGATTTTTTCTAAAAGAGGCGACTAAACTGTGAATAGAAGCGTATACCCCGCCTATTTCATCATGCCACTCATCGCTGAAATCTACGCGTAAATCAGAATGGGTGGAAGCCTCTAGCAAACGACTACGCAATAGGTTAAGCCGCTTGGCCACCGCACTGCGAAATATCAGCCCCAGCATCAACATACCAACAAAAAAGACGATAGCTAACAAGCCGGCCTGCTTAAACAACGCGCTATAAATCGCTTGCTGGGCATTCGCTAAAGAAAACTCCACTTGAATCACCGCCGCAACGTCTCCTTCTTTACTGGTAAGGTGACACGACAAGCAATCAATGCCGCCGTGATCTTTACTCATAAACACCGGTTGTAGCGCCGTAATAATCGGCTGACCATTGGCCATACCCGCTATCGATAAACGCTCCCCTTTAAAAGCCTGTTGCTGACTAACATTTAAACTGGGTAAAGGATCGTTGGGATGAAACATACTTTGAATAGGCGTAGCGGGGATTAAACGAATATCGAGGATATTATCTTGGCTTAGCATCTTCTTATGCAGCAGCTGTTTATTAGCCATTGCCCCCGATAACATCAAGGTATTTAGGGCTTCAAAGTAACTATCACTTAGTGATTTTATTTGCTGGTTAGCCATCTCACGAACTAAGGTTTGTTCATGGCTGTAGGTGAAACTAAGTGTAATAGCAAGTAGCGACAGGCCAACAATAACCATAGTGATATACAGTTTTGCTGCAATAGACCAACGATAAAAAATCGCCCTCATAAGTATCTCCGCCCTTAAGAATTGAATCCGTTCAACAATCTCCATTTAACCATAGTGTAAAAACCACAAAAATAAATTGATATTTTTCGCAATATACTCAGCCCTAGTCATCACTTCGTTAAACGGTGAGACACTAAGGCTAACAAGCAAAAGTCACCTTGAAAGGAACGGCTATTCGGGCCATAGCTAATAACGCTAAATATTGGAGGACATAATGCTTAGATTGACTCGCCCCCAAAAAAAAGCCAGCGACTGTTTTAGCTGGCTTTTTGCCCAATAAACGATATTTGTCAGCCCAAACAGGCCGTAACACTAAAATAGTTTAAAGATTTTGCCCGCAGTATCGGCTGCTTTGCCAATATCATCGAGGTCAATGCCGCTAGACTCTTGTTCCGCTTTGCTGTTGTTGGTTGAGTCCGTTTGCTTAGTGTGCGCAATTTTCGGAGCCGCTTGTTGCTGTGCTTCTACGATGACTTGCGCGTTCAAAGCACTAATTTCAACTCGACGGTTTAGCGCACGGCCTTTGTCAGTGCCGTTATCGGCGACAGGCTGAGTTTGACCACGGCCAATGGTGTTTAGGCGGTCCTCACTAATACCATGTTCGTCAATTAAGTAATCCATTACTGCCTCAGCACGTGCTGCAGACAGCTTACGGTTGTCACGTTTAGCGCCCACATTGTCGGTATGACCAACAATATCTATTTCAAGCTTGGGGTAGTCGCTAAGCACTTGGGCTAAATCGGCCAATTCACCGGCAGAATCAGGCTTAATCTCAGCCTTGCCGGTATCAAATAGAATACCGTACAAATCGATTTTACCGCTTTCAACTAGGCTAAGGGCGATGGGCGAGATGAGCGAGTCGTTAACTTGCTCTTCTTCGATGACATACTGAAACACTTTGGTTGTTTTATTCTGACGACTCACTAAAAACGTCACCGTCAAATTTCCCTTACGAGCGGCTAAGTAATAGACAGGCTCACCGAGAGAATAACTATTTTCTCGCCCATCGTTTATGACTGGCTCCCAATCATAAAGAGAAGCCCACTTTCCTCCACAAGGCTTTTCACAACTAAACAAAATGTCCATACCTTGACGCTTAACTAACTTTTGATAATTACGGAAGGCTTGCACTTGGGAAATATTAGTTGGCAGCTTGTAGAAAATGTATGTGTAATTTCCGCCAATACGCTCAATCTCATCAGCTTTCCACTGTTCTGCTTCTTCGTAGGGTACACTTAGAACAATATTAATTTCATCATAATCAACTTTGTCGTACTTCTTTATTGTTGCACCTGGAATACGATTAAAAGCAGGATGATCTTTAGCTTGTCCAGCCAGTACAGAAAAACAACTTAATCCCATTAGTGCGCTCAAGCCCAACACTAAACTTTTACGCAAACACTTACTCAACAACATTCTTTTAACATCCTTATCAATAACTAAGGACAAAAATATCAAAAATAGTTAGTAATTTCTATTCAATAACTTAAAGAAGCGAAACTTAATCTAGCTGCTCTATGGGTATGAGTAACAAAGCCATTGATGCGCTCAATGCAAATATCAACTATTGCTAGTTAAATAAAAAGGGCTCCATAAGGAGCCCGTTAGTTAATTATAGATTGAGCTTATACATCGAAGCGATCGGCATTCATTACTTTAGTCCAAGCAGTAATAAAGTCTTTGGCGAACCTTTCTTTATTGTCGTCTTGCGCATAAAACTCAGCATAAGAGCGTAATACCGAGTTAGAACCAAACACCAAATCAACCCGTGTTGCTGTCCATTTAGCTTCTCCACTAACACGCTCACAAATATCGTAAGAGTTTCTGCCCGTTGGTTTCCAGGTGTTAGCCATATCGGTAAGGTTTACGAAGAAATCATTAGTCAGTGTGCCAACCTTGTCGGTAAACACTCCCGCCTCAGAATCAGCATAATTGGTGCCTAATACTCGCAAACCACCAATTAGCACGGTCATTTCTGGCGCACTTAAGCCCATTAATTGAGCGCGGTCGAGCAGTAACTCTTCTGCGGTAACCACATAGTGCTTCGGCAAGTAATTACGAAAACCGTCTGCTTGTGGCTCCAATACTTCAAAGGACTCCACATCCGTCATCTCTTGGCTCGCGTCACCTCGGCCAGCCGTAAACGGTACAGCCAAGTTTAAACCCGCTGCTTTAACGGCGTGCTCAACACCCACATTACCAGCAAGTACAATAACATCAGCAAGACTTGCACCAGTATCTGCAGCAATTGCTTCCAACACACTTAATACTTTAGCCAGTTTTTCTGGTTCGTTAGCCTGCCAATCCTTTTGCGGAGCAAGGCGGATCCGTGCCCCATTGGCTCCACCACGTTTATCAGAGCCACGATAAGTACGGGCGCTATCCCAAGCAGTAGTCACCAATTCAGCTACACTTAGGCCGCTATCAGCAATGCGTTGTTTTACTGCATCTACATCATAAGATGTTGCTCCTGCTGGAATAGGATCTTGCCAAATAAGGTCTTCAGCTGGAATATCCGGACCAAGATAAACAGACTTAGGCCCCATGTCGCGATGGGTTAATTTGAACCAAGCTCGCGCAAAGGTTTTAGAGAAGTACTCTGGGTCATTCTTAAAGCGCTCAGAAATTTTGCGATACTCTGGGTCTACTTTAAGCGCCATATCTGCGTCGGTCATCACCGGGTTGTAGCGAATGTTCGCATCTTCAACGTCAACCGGTTTATCTTCTTCTTTAATATCTACAGGCTCCCATTGAACAGCTCCTGCAGGGCTTTTTGATAGCTGCCATTCATAACCAAACAGCAATTCAAAATAACCATTATCCCATTGGGTTGGATGGGTGGTCCAAGCACCTTCGATACCACTAGTAACGGTATCTCTGCCGATGCCACGCTTGCTATGGTTATTCCAGCCTAAACCTTGTTCTTCAATGCCCGCGCCTTCTGGCTCTGCGCCCAATAAAGAAGCGTCGCCATTACCGTGACACTTACCTACAGTATGACCACCCGCAGTTAAGGCAACGGTTTCTTCGTCGTTCATCGCCATACGTGCAAAGGTAGTACGCATATCTTGAGCAGTTTTAAGTGGGTCTGGCTTACCATCTACGCCTTCAGGGTTTACATAAATCAAGCCCATCATTACTGCAGCCAATGGATTTTCTAAGTCGCGTTCACCAGAGTAACGTGACCCTTCTCCGCCACTTTCTGCTAGCCATTCTTTTTCAGCACCCCAATAAATGTCTTTTTCTGGGTGCCAAACATCTTCGCGTCCAAAAGCAAAACCAAAGGTTTCTAAGCCCATTGATTCGTAAGCCATATTACCAGCTAACAGCATTAAGTCGGCCCAGCTAAGTTTGTTGCCGTATTTCTTCTTGATTGGCCATAATAGGCGACGCGCCTTATCTAAATTGGCATTATCTGGCCAAGAATTTAACGGTGCAAAACGCTGGCTACCACTAGCACCGCCCCCGCGGCCATCTGCAACACGATAGGTACCAGCCGAGTGCCAAGCCATACGAATCATCAAACCACCATAATGCCCCCAATCTGCTGGCCACCAATCTTGGTTGTCGGTCATTAAGGCTTTTAAGTCTTTTTTTAAGGCTTCTACATCAAGGGTTTTGAGCGCTTCGCGATAACTAAACGCCTCACCAAAAGGGTTGGTTTTAGTATCATGCTGATGAAGAATATCTAGGTTCAGTGACTTGGGCCACCAATTCATATTTGCTGCTTGGGGGGTGGTTGCTCCGCCATGCATCACAGGGCATTTACCACCAGAGCCATTATCATTCTCTTTCATAGTCACTCCTTAAATATCACGTTTATATTGTTTTTATATCGGCTGTAAGAGCAGCCTTAGACTAATTTCCAACTCGAAATTAAGCGTATAGCCATATCGTTGAGCAAGCCAATTTGTATAACCTATCGCAGCGATAAGCGGCGATAACCTTATAAAAATAATGGTTAATTAGAGTTTTAACCCAAAGTAAGTAGGAAGGGCCAAGAGCTTTACAATTCTTTACTTTGTGGTTAGCAATTAGAGCGTAGAACCCACAACTATTTGACCAAAACTTATGCAACTGCGGTGGTTGAAACTATAACTAAACTTACTAGCACATTAGGTAAGCTTAGCGCTAGAAACTAGGTGAGTTGCTGGAAGTTAGTCCGAAACATCCGGGCTATGAGGCTTAATAGGGAATAAAGTGTTCAGTGAGCTAGTGTAGGCATCAAGCTTTAAGGGTAGAGCAAGATTAAGTTCAGGCAAACAACGGCACAATAAGTGGACAAAGCATTGCACTAAAAGTAGCACTGAGCACTAGGGCTAATGCGCCGTAAGCGCCATGCTGGTGGCCTTCTTCGGCGATTCTTGCAGTGCCTAAGGCGTGGCAAGCCGTGCCCATGGCAATGCCTTGCGCTTTGCTTGAATGCACACCACACAGTTTTAGCACGGGGATCCCCACCACAGCCCCTACCAAACCGGTGATGACCACAGCAATGGCGGTTAAGGCTGGCTGACCAGCAATTTGTTCACTGATCAACACGGCAATGGGTGTAGTGACAGATTTTGGTGCCAGTGACGCGGCGATTTCGGGGGTAGCGCCCACCAACAAGGCCATGGCGACAGTAGTACTAATGGCTACTGTCGCTGCCACAATGATAGTAATAATAATTCTTGGAAGTTCTTTTTTTATCTCATGAAGCTGCTTGTAAAGTGGCACGCCTAACGCAACCACCGCAGGCTCTAGCAGTTTACTTAACCAACCGCTGTACTGGTTGTAGTCGTTAAAGGGAATATCTAAGGCTAATAAGGCGATAACTAAAATAGTGAGCGTAATCAGTACTGGGTTTAGCCAGGTGACCGACAAGCGTTGCTGTAAGTGTTTAGCGGCAATAAACAAGGCAATAGTGAGAGGTAAATAGAGGAAGTTAATCATGGTTTAGCCTCGCCTTTTAATGCGCCCTTCTGCTCTGAAGTATGCTCCCAATGCTGGTAAAGCTTGCCTACCACCACCAGCAACACCAAGGTAGCTACAGCGCAAGTCAGTAACATTGCCGGTAAAGCTTGTAATAAAGTTTCAATATGATCGACTAAACCGATACTGATGGGGACAAAGAGAAGTGACATCCAACGTACAAATTGATTAGCGGTACGCTCTACCCAAGATAAGCGAATCCAACGGAATTGTAAGGCGATGGTTAAGGCTAACATACCCATAATGCTTGCAGGGAGAAGCTGTCCGCTTATTTCACTTAGCCAACGACCAAGCCACAAAGCTGCGTAGATAACTAACAGACCAGAGCAAATTTCTAGTAACACTGATTTCTGAAACTTTCTCATAACACTTGTCGACTTTTGTTATTGAATGACGCTATTATGTAATAAAATTACAAAACAAGCTATCGTTAGCTAACATTGTTTTAGGAGACGCTATGAAGATCAGTTTTTTCAGCGCTAAGCGCTATGACCGCGAGCATTTCGATGCCCAAAATACATCTTCAGCTGTAAGCATTGAGTACTTTGACATAACTCTATCCGCCAAAACGGCACGTTTAGCACATGGTGCTGATGCGGTATGTGCCTTTGTGAATGACGACTTATCGGCAAGTACCTTACAAGAGTTACACAAAGAAGGCATTAAGCTGATATTGTTGCGCTGTGCGGGGTTCAACAATTTAGATATAAGCTGTGCTGAAGAATTAGGCATAACGGTATCTCGCGTACCCGCCTATTCACCTGAAGCGGTAGCCGAACACGCCATAGCTTTGATGATGACGCTAAACCGTCGTATCCACAAAGCGTATCAACGCACCCGTGACGCCAATTTCTCCTTAGAAGGTTTAACCGGGATGAATATATTCGGTAAAACAGCGGGGGTCATTGGCACCGGAAAAATTGGCTTAGCCACGGCGCGTATTCTTAAGGGGTTTGGCTGTAAGTTGATTGCTTTTGACCCTTACCCCAACCAAGCTGCTTTAGATTTAGGTATTGAATACGTCAGCATGCCAGAGTTATTGGCGCAATCACAAATTATTACCTTGCACTGCCCGCTAACGCCTGAAAATACCTACCTCATTGGTAAATCGGCCTTCACCCAGATGCAAAAAGGCACCTTATTAATTAATACCAGCCGCGGTAAATTAGTCGATTCAACCGCCTGTATTGAAGCCCTAAAAGACGGCACCCTAGGCGGCTTAGCCTTAGATGTATACGAACACGAACAAGAGTTATTCTTTGAAGATTTATCCGCTGAGGTAATTCTTGATGACGTATTCCGCCGCTTGTCTGCATGTCACAATGTTATTTTCACTGGGCACCAAGCCTTCTTAACTCAAGAAGCCTTGCAAAGCATTGCAGATACCACGCTAGTGAATGCCAAAGCCTTTAGCGAAGGCCAACGCAGCGGTAACGAAGTTACTGCCGAAGCGATTGACAATAGCTAGTCCCCGTTAGCGTAAAGCGCGTTAATAAAAAGCAGCAGGTAATTGCTGCTTTTTTGTATCTCACAAACCCACTTAATAGCTGGGCCGATTGTGATTGAGTATTTAACGCACGCCCTACTATTTAACTATTTAGTCTCGCCCAGACAACAAGCATTGTTCACGCAACCAGCGGTGGGTTGGCTCATTAGTGCGTGAGGGATGCCAGTACATATTCACTACAATGTACTCTGGTAAAAAATCGGCTTGTAAGCACTTTAAACCAAAAGCAGCACAATGTTGTTTAGCTAAACGTTCTGGCAATATGCCAATACAGTCACTTTGGCCAATCAGTGGCAACATATCCATAATACCGCTAGATTGCCAAGCTATTTGGCGCTCTGCTAAGCCGGCAATTCCCATGTCTCCTAGGTAGCCAGCTCGCTGCTCTGGCTGAGAGTGAATCACGTGTTTTTCACTCAAGTATTGCTCTAGGTTTAGCTGGTTGCCATTATATCTTGGATGTTGCTGCCTACATACCACCACCAAGCCATCTTGCATGATCACCTCAGATCGCAAATGAGGGTAGCGAGTAGAGTCGGCCTCTATCAGTAGATCCGTTTGGTGAGAACTCAGCAAACTATTCATATCTTGGCCAAATAAGGGCTCTGTTTTAATCGAAGCCATTGGGGCTTGTTCAAATATTCGCTTAGCTAATTGCGGGAACAAGGTAAAACTAAACACACTTAAGGCAGCAATGGTGAACTGGCGCTGACAGTTTGCTGGGTTAAAGTGACGCTGCTCGGGTAGCATGTGCGCAATGCTCTCTACAGAGTTAGCTAAAGCCGGATAAATATCCATAGCATAAGGTGTTGGCTCTACCCCATGGCTGCCTCGCACAAACAAGTTGTCTTTAAATACATCACGCAAACGGGTCACACTTTGACTCACCGCCGATTGGCTTATCCCTAAACGTTTGGCGGCTTTACTGTAGTTTCGCTCCTCTACTATTGCCACAAAGGTAGGAATTAGACTGTAGTCGGAGTGCTTCATATTTATTTCAAACTCAATAAATGCCATGTGTTATTAGATATCTTATATCAGTTATCGCCAAACAAATAGTGCTTTCCCTTAACCTACGGCCATCACAAACGTAAACAAGACATTGGCTTGATATGAAAAAAACAACGATTGCTTTATCTGCGGTACTTGCTATTGGCCTTGCCAACGTTGCATCTGCTGGAACGGAACATCGCTTTGACAATGTTGAAGTAACAATTCCCACCCTGTCTCACGATTACTACTTGGGCAAAGACTCGGGTGCGACCCACTACTGGCATGGTGAAAACCAAAACATGAAGTGGACAGCAACCGGCGGTAACGATGCGTTCGACGCTAAGTCAGACAAAGTACATCCGCAACTTACTGCTCATTCACAAAAAATGGAAAAAGGCATTTTTGCGTACCAAAACACCTTCTTCCAAGTTTACGGTTATGGTTTAACCTCGCCAATGATTGTTGACGGTGATAAAGGTTTGTTAATCTTCGATCCGGTTGAGTCTGTAGACAAAATGCAAGCGGTTATGAGCGACTTCCGTAAAGTAACCGGCAATACTAAGCCTGTTGCTGCGGTTATGTATTCTCACTGGCACCCTGACCACTACGCTGGCGTACGTGGTATTGAAGGCGCAGATGACGCGCTTATTATTGCTCACGAAACCTTTATGGCTAATGTAGTAAAAGGTTCTATGGGGGGCACTGGTCCAGCGCTTGGTTTTCGCGTTGACTACTCGCTGGGCACCCTACTTAACGTAGAAGAAGACGGCCGAATTAACGGTGGCCTAGGTCCAGATTTCGAAATCCGTGAGCACAGCCTTATTGCGCCAAACACCTTAGTGGAAGGTAAATTTGGCCAGCTAAACATGGAAATTGAAGGTGTTAAGGTAGAGTTCAAACACGTTCCTTCTGAAGCGTCTGACGAAATCACTGCCTACTTCCCAGAAGCTAACTTACTGTTTGGTTCTGAAGTAATCCAAGGCGAAAGCTTTCCTAACTTGCACACTATTCGTGGCACTCAATACCGTGACCCAAGCACTTGGTTCCCTGGTGTAGATACGCTTCGCGAATATAACGCCGATGTAATGATGGTATCTCACGGCCGACCTGTTGTGGGTGCTAAGCACGTAGACAACACATTAACGGCTTACCGTGATGCGATTCAATATACTTACGACCAGTCAATCAAAGCGATTAACAACGGCGCTACCCAAGAAGATTTGATTCGCGACATTAAATTGCCTAAACACTTAGAAAACCATCCTTGGTTGGGCGATTTCTACGGCTCTATCCGCCATGCGGCTAAGCAAATCTTTGTAGGTGAAATGGGCTGGTTTGATGGCGACCCAACAACCCTAAACCCCACTTATTCTGTTGAAGCCTCTAGCCGTTATGTTGCAATGGCTGGCGGTAAAGACAAGATGATGACTCTTGCTAAGCAAGCGTTTGACTCGGGTGATTACCAATGGGCTGCTGAGCTAAGCACTCACGTTATTCGAGTAGACCTTGAAGACATGAAACCGCGACGACTTAAAGCAGAAGCACTACGTGAACTAGCTTACCGTGAAACCAATAACAACTGGCGTAACTGGTACTTAACCTCGGCGCAAGAACTAGACGGTACCATTGATTACTCTAAAAAAATCAATCTACAAGCTCCAGACTTAATGGCTGAGTTTAAACCTGCGCAACTGGTTAACGCTTTGCGCTTTAGCCTAAATGCAGAACGCAGTGCCAACCAGCACTTCGCCATAGCTTTTAACTTCTCTGATAGTAAAGAAGTTCACGCTTTAGAAGTACGCCGCAGTGTTGCTCAATTCCATGAGAGCTACACTGGCGAAGCTAAAGCTACGGTTAACCTCACTAAACCAGTATTTCTTGGTTTACTTGTGGGCAAGGTAGATTTTTCTGAAGCAGTTAAAGCGGGCTTTATCACCTTAGATGGTGACGCAGCTACCGTTCCAGCATTCTTTGGCTTGTTAGACAAACCAGCAGAAAACCCAAAGATCACTTTGCGTTAATCGCCTAGTCGTCTCTTGGTTATGATGTAGAGCACCATTGGTGCTCTATTTTTTAATACTAAATCAACCATAGGCTAACCATGAAAAAGTATCTGTTAGTAGCAATGCTCACTGTTATTCCAGCAACCAGTTATGCCTGCAGCCACGATATGTTGTTTTCGGCGCCCCATCTACACGACCACGACGCACTAATAGAGGCCTTAAACCAATCACAAGGCAAACAACCTAAACCGTTTACTCTAAGCGAGTTACCCGCTAAGCCGAATAAAGCTAAATTCCAAGCCAAAGGATTGCGTAAACTGCCCGGTTATAAGATGCCTCCCCCACAAGAAAAAACTTAAAAATTCACCAAAATATGATGAAGCCTTAACACGCTCACGCAAATTAAAATTGCGTTAAAATACATATATTGGTAAAAAGCTCCACTCTTTATCGACGAACTAGAGTTATCAACTTCCAACTATGACCAATGGCCGTTTTATAGCGCGTGCACTCATTATATGGACATTACTGATAAGCCAGTACTCCAGCGTAATGGCGTTTGCCGAACAGTTACACCATAGCGGATCCCAACGCAGTTTAAGTACCGATACTAACGAGCAGCATCAAAATGATAACTGTGCTTCACAGTCTTTAATTCAACACTGTGCAACAAGCTTATTAACCAGCAGTTTTACATGGCGCGTAACGAAGCCATTTAGCCCAATACTAGAACCATTGGCTACAGCCTATTTACCCTTTACAAACCAGCACCAATTAATTCGCGCGCCGCCTCCCCATTCTCTTATCGTTAAACATACGTATATATTTACGCCACGCTGATTAAGTACGAGCGTAAATGGTTACCGCTATAACTTGTAAAGCGCAAGAGTATGGCTTAGTGAACACAGCTTATTTATAGTAAATGAAGCCGCAGAAACAGCGAATGAATTTGATGACTACGATTACAAAAAACACCCACTCCGCCACTATGGTTAAATCACCTAGGCTGGCATCTATTGATGTAATGCGCGGCTTGGTAATGCTATTTATGCTGCTCGACCATGTACGCGAGCGCTTTTATTACCAACACCGGATTACCGACCCCATTACGATTGAAGATACCGAAGCAGAGCTATTCTTTACCCGAATACTGGCTCACCTCTGCGCCCCCATTTTTGTATTTCTTACTGGTGTATCAGCATGGCTATATGCCAACCCGAGTAACAAGGCCCCCCGGTCGCCACGCGCGTTTCTATTAAAACGCGGGCTATTTTTAGTTTTACTAGAAGTTACCGTGATTAATTTTTCTTGGTTTGGTAATTACAACGCGCTGTACCTGCAAGTTATTTGGGCCATTGGCATTAGCATGATTGCATTAGCCCTGCTTAGCAGCTTACCTAACAAACTCATTGCTATAATCGGTTTACTCATTGTATTTGGTCACAACGCCTTGGCGCCTATTCAGTTTGCACCAGGAGAATGGGGATATAGCTTATGGACCATACTACATGACCGTAATCAGCTATTTAGTTCCGACACCTTTAGCGTATTTGCCTCTTACCCTGTTCTGCCATGGATAGGCGTTATTTTACTGGGCTACGCTATTGGCCCGCTATTTAGCAACAAAGTACAGCCTAAGCAGCGCCAGCGAGATTTATTAACCCTATCAGCCAGTGTATTGACACTTTTAGCGGTATTGCGAGGCTTTAATATCTATGGCGAAGCCTTACCGTGGCAACTGGGTTCTAGCCATATAGAAACCATCATGTCGTTTTTAAACTTCACGAAATACCCACCGTCGTTGCATTTTATTTTGCTCACCTTGGGTATCGCTTTTGCATTATTAGCGCTATTTGAAACCTTTAATAATAAGGCAACAAGCGCCTTAAAAACCTATGGCTCTGCACCGATGTTTTTTTATGTATTTCACCTGTACGTATTATTAATTGCTTACAAGCTAGCCATGCTAACGTTTGGGCCAAATGCAGGGGATATTTTTGGTTTTGCAGCACTATGGCAAGTGTGGTGTGTAAGCGCGATATTAGCGGTTGTGTTGTACTTCCCTACTCGGGCGTTTGCCAACTATAAACATACCAGCAACCAAGCATGGATTAAGTACCTGTAGGTGTTTGTCACGTAAATCTTAACACCAACAACGCCGACTTAGTCGTCGGCGTTGTTGTGTAAGCTAAAAGACACTAAAGCATTGAGTTACCGTTAGCGGTTTCTTCCGGCACCATTTGAATACTATCCCAGTGCTCGATAATTTTGCCTGTTTCATCGAATCGAAAAAAATCCATAGTGACGTATTGGTCATTGCCAGGCCAAGTTTGATGAGTATGTAGGGCCACGGTGTCACCTTCGGCAATGCACCTAAGAAATTCTATTTGCTTGTCTGGGTAGTCACGCTGCATCTCGTCAAAATAGTCTATAAAACCCTGCTTACCATTGGCTACCACTGGGTTGTGTTGAATGTAATCCCCTCCCACATAAGCCGCCACGGCTTTAGCGGGTTCACCTAAATAAGCCATTTTGTAAAATGCGATGGCATTGGCTTTGTTTAACGCTAGTTGATGACTCATAAACGCCCCTAACAACAGAATGCTTAACCATTGATACTAGACCACTCAATCCGCTTTGTAAGCCGCTTAAAGTTAAAAGAACAGGCCTGTTTCAATCTCACGTCACACTCAAAGAATAGTATAAGTCTGCCTTAATCTCTTAGAGAAAAACTAAAATCCTAAGCGCAGCTTGCCAATTCAAGCTGATTATTAACCTTCAGCAGTTGCCAAAAACCCTATGCTTAGCCACTTAGATTGCAATAACCACCAAAGCAGCTATTAATTAATCAAAGCTGATGAATTCATTTGCTGTATGTCAAACCGACTACTGAACGAGCACAAAGGATATTTATGACACTGCCACAGAAATTTTTAATCTTAGCTGCTTTTGGGTTGAGCCCTATCGCTTTGTCTTACGGTTTGGCACCACAAACCAGCTTAAATTGGTTATTCGATATATCCGTAAATAGTACTAATGCCACCCATATATTTCGTGCTGTTATGGGCCTTTATTTTGCCATGGTGGTGTTTTGGTTACTTGGTGCCTTTAAGCACAAATACACCCAAGCAGCCTTATATAGCCTCGTGGTTTTTATGCTTGGTCTGGCAGCAGGAAGAGCCGTGAGCTTGGTGGTTGATGGGCCTGCGCATTGGTTACTTATTAGCTATTTTTTACTGGAGCTAGCGTTTGGCCTAGTCGCCATAGTCATGTTACATCGGCTTGATTCTGCGAAGGAAGCTAATGCTACCTAAACGACAACCTAAAGCGGCTAGCTTAGCGCAAATTGGCTAAACCAAAATATTAGTCTTACTATCCAGTTACACCATTATTTTACTAACAACACCATGTGATCTTTTAGCGAGGAATCGCTCTTCAATACTCGTTATATTACAGGCTAGCATGCTTTTTCATTCGCTATTTACAACAAGATTAAATTAGTCGATATCAACAAAGCTGGCTAGTTACGGTTTAATCACTCGCTAACGGCAATAGAAGCGTCTATTTTAAAGAACCTGAACCAAACGAAAACTCAAAGGACTGCTGCATGATTACTCTTTACGGTTCGCCACGCTCTCGCTCACTGCGTGTATCTTGGATGCTCGAAGAACTAGCTATAGATTGGCATTACCATTACATTAATTTTCAAGCGGGCGACCATCGCAGTGAAGAGTTTCTTAAACTTAATCCCTGCGGCAAAGTGCCAGCATTAACCGATGGCGACTTAGCATTTAGCGAATCGGCCGCTATCTGCTTATATTTAGCCGAAAAATATGGCCCTCAATTTTTACCCACACCAGGCAGCAAGCAGGCAGCTCTGCATCACCGATGGGTGAGTTTCATTATCAGTGAGCTAGAACAAGCCCTTTGGACAATGGGCAAGCATCGCTTCGCCTTGCCTGAAGCACTACGCTTACCCGAGATGCAAACCACAGCAGAGTGGGAATTTAATAAAGCTGCAGCCATCGCAGAAATGTGGCTGCCAGATAGTGGCTATCTGATGGGTGAACAATTTAGCGTAGCCGATATTTTGTTATGCCAAACACTAAACTGGGCGGTTACTTTTCAACAACAGTTACCAGAAAAACTAATGGCCTATCGCAAACATGTTAGCCAACGCGAAGCCTTACAGCGAGGCTTGGAAAAAGAGCTCAATGGTAAAGCGATGAGTAAGTTATAACTCTCACCCTCCTTGGTTTTAGTGAGCCAAGGCCAAGCTTATTCTATAATTAGCGCAGTCTCTGCTTGGTGAAGACTCTGTAGATGACTATAATGCGCGACATTACAATCTAGGATAAGCATCATGAGCGGTATCATCACCCTTAAAGCCAAACGCGACAAAGCATTGTTGCGCCGGCACCCGTGGATTTTCTCTAACGGTATTCACAAAGTATCTGGCAAACCATTATCTGGCGAAACGGTTGAGGTTTATAGCGCCGAGGGTAAATACTTAGCGACTGCCGCCTATTCACCAGAGTCTCAAATTAGAGCGCGAGTTTGGAGCTTCAATCAAGAGCAACAGATTGATAAAGCCTATTTTATTGAACGCTTGCAAGATGCAGAAGCTGCCCGCAGCATTTTGTCTGAGTTTGCTAATACTAACGCTTACCGTCTGGTCGCAGGCGAAAACGATGGCTTACCAGGCATTACTATCGATCGTTATGCCAATGTACTGGTATTACAGTTACTAAGTGCTGGTGCCGACTTCCAGCGTGCTAACTTAATAGAAGCATTGAAACATTGTTATCCTGAAGATGTGATTTACGAGCGCTCAGACGTAGCGGTACGTAAAAAAGAAGGCCTAGCGCCTGCACAAGGGTTAATCCACGGTGAACTGCCCGCACAGCCGATGGAAATAGAAGAAAACGGGCTACGTTTATTAATTAATGTAGAAACGGGCCATAAAACCGGTTACTACCTCGACCAACGCAATAACCGCAAGTTGGTAGGCCAGTTAGCCAAGGGCAAAAAAATCCTTAACTGTTTTTGTTACACCGGCGGCTTTGGCACATACGCCTTAGCGGGCGGCGCTAAAAAAGTGGTTAACATAGATGTATCAGATGCTGCGCTGGACATTGCAGCTAAAAACGTTGAGCTAAATGGCCTCGATGCCAGTAAAATTACCCAGCTAAATGCCGATGTATTCAAGCAACTACGGGCCTACCGTGACTGCGATGAGCAGTTCGACATGATAGTGCTAGACCCACCGAAGTTTGTAGACAGCAAAGCTAGCTTAAATCGCGCTAGTCGCGGCTATAAAGACATCAACATGTTAGCCATGCAAATGTTGCGTCCGGGTGGCATTTTATTGACTTATTCGTGCTCTGGACTCATGCCTACTAGCTTATTTCAAAAAATCGTAGCCGATGCCGCCATTGACGCTAAGCGCGAAATGCAGTTTTTAAAAACCTTAGAGCAAGCTGAAGATCACCCTGTAGGCGGCCCTTACCCTGAAGGCCACTACCTAAAAGGTTTTCTGTGTAGAGTGAAATAACACTCCAACAGCACACTAGCTTTTTAATGCTATAAAAACAAAAACCGCAGGCTAGCCTGCGGTTTTTTATAGGTATAACGCTTCAAACCATTGCACGCTTTAGCGTGTTACACCAATACATGGCGATACGGTTTAATTGGTTAAATATGCAGCTTAAAGTGGAACAACTTTATTTGCACATGGACCTTTTTGGCCTTGGCCAACTTCAAATTCAACGGCTTGACCATCATTCAAAGTTGCGTAACCACCGCCAGCTTGGATCTCTGAGTGATGAACAAACAAATCTTTGCTGCCATCTTCAGGTGTAATGAAACCGAAACCTTTATCGGCGTTGAACCACTTAACTGTACCTTTACTCATTTTTTTTACTCATACTGTTGGTGAAATATAAAAATTATATTCGAATTCACCAGTTCGAATACAAAACTAAACTGTTAGATTGCGCTAAAAGTACTGCTATAGCTTAAAGGCAGAGTTAACACTCAAACACTGTCAATACCATGCCCGCATTCTCGAGTAACTGCAAGCGGCATGACCAGAGTAACACAGTTAAAGGGATTAATGTTGAGACCTCTATTTGTTATTTCTGTAATAAATTAGAACAATAATGCGCTAATTAGCCGTAAAAATGATATCGCCATAGTAGGATTCTGCTTTGCTACCGCTATTATCGGTGTCGGTCATAATGGCGATAACATCAATATAACGATAGGCCTGGAGATTTGCTTGGGCACTTCCTTTATCACCAAAATATTTAATGAGATCGTCATAAACATTGCGTTTTTCACTGTACCATTGGCTGATTAGGTCATCCCTTCCGCGTATTGATAGCATTTTGACATTAGCCCCAGCAAAGGCATTGTTCCACACTCGTCCTTTATCCTGACGGCTTGACCACACATAGCTTAAACACTGAGTGTTCCAAAACAACAACCCGCCGTCGATAAGCACATAGATTCTGGCTACGTAATCATCCCCCCGCTTACTCTGTTCATCCAATAATGGAAGCTTACTTTCGCTTAACCAGCTCCAATTGATAAAGGGCGTTGCTAACAAATCAATTTGCGTTCTTAACAAAAGACCTGAGGCTGAATTATCACTCTTTGCCTGTATCGCAATGCGATTTTTATACTGTAATACACGGTATTGGGTTTCCCTTGAGAAAACCTCATGCTCCCAATCCTTAAGACCGTTGTCCTGTAAAGAGCTTACATTATTCGAAGCAAAGGCACTCAAACTAAGCACGACAGCAAGGACTAACACTACACATCGAAACATTGGCTATTCCCTACAAGTATGTATTCGGATGAAGAAAATATCGGCGAAAGCTAAAAATAACTGTAATCCCTTAGGCTAGCTAGATGTCTTATTCTATACCTCGTTTGCTGTAACCACTGCGGAGCATCTATTCGGTATGTTGATTGAGTAACTGGTATTGCTGGCTGAGTTCTATTTCTTGTTTACTCAATCTATACATAGCAAAAAATAAAAGCGCTGTAATCGGATTAAAAAATGGGAAAAGTTGAATACCGGTCAAAGCTAACAATTGACCTCGACTTCTTTTTGAAATGGCTCTTTGTATCCAGAATGCATACGCCAGAGAGAAAAAGACCATCGCATACAAGACAAACGGTGAAAAACCCAACTCTTGATTCATTATTTCTGGCACAAATATCCAGACACCTGCCCCCAATACAATCACAGCAACGGATAGCCAATGAACAATCAGAAATAGCTTTCTAAACCAGCCTAAGCTAGAAAAATTCAATTGGTAGTTATTAATGTCCATATTTATCCTCAAGTTAAAACCCTTCACGGCAGCGCCACTCTCATCCGTCAACCTTTCAAACACTCAGTGAGTAAAAAACACCCGCGCTAAGAAGTGTTGTCATCACATAAAAACCACCAGAATAATTATCACTAATTCATATGGAATTCAGTTAGATAGAGCAAGAAATCACAATATTGTAATTATCCTAAAACTGAAACAGCATGATCATAGAGAACGTGACAGTCTAAAATGCTGACAGTTAGCCTACACGATCAACTCTCTCGTGATGTTGTAGATTATTGCTTGATTCTTCAGGAAGGCTTGAGAAATGGGCTTGTCTCGATATGTATATGTCAATACATAGTCACCAAAACGCATACGCCAATGGCCACTGCCTAGATTAGACTCAATAATCGAAGTCAGACAGGCCCCACTTACCAGTGGACAAAATGGCTTTGAAAGCGACCAAACAAAACGTTACTTATTTAAGTATGCTCTTAGGATATCCGTCGCCGAGACAATGCCTATAAAAATGGTACCTTCCATGACCACGAGGTGGTGAACTTTCTCTTTCACCATTAGCTCACCCGCTTCCTGAACAGACATATCAGGAGCGACTTCAATCACCTTATGAGTGCATAGCTCCCATGCATGTTCTAACTTGGGGTTCACGTGCAAGGTATTAAAATGCACTAAGTCGGTAGCACTTATCACCCCGAAGATTTTGCCGTCGGGTGTTAACACAGGTACACAATGCAGCTTGTTAGCATCTAGAACTTCACAGACTTTTTCAGCCGAATCATCAAGCTCTACACTAATCACGTTGCTTTCCATAAAGGAAGTTACTCGACTATTCATAGTACCCTCACTCTTTAATTTACTAACAGCCCTGTATTATCGATAAAATACTCTGTTCGTGTTTAATTATAGTTAGATAACCCGCCTTTCGCTTCTGATATATCGGCTAATAATTAGCGATTAACAGACTGTTGCGGTAAGTTATTCCAAAGCTTGAGACTATAGTAAACGGGCATATGGTCGGTAAAACTGATCGAAGTGTCTGCTTGCCACTGCTTTAAATTATCGCGCCATTCTTTAAATGACTCTAACAGGTGCTGGTTTATCTCATTTAAATCCATGTTGAGGCTTTTACGGCGAGCTTCCTGCGATTTAAAGGTGCTAAGCACTAACTGCTTATATTGCTCAGAACTCTTCTCTGGTCGCTGATATTCAAGGGTTTGGTCGCTGTGAATATAAACCAACTCACCGGTACTTTCGAAGCAAAACTTTAGCGCGGGTAAATTCGGTGGCAACATCGGGATCGGATCTCTGGCGTGCTCTATTCGCCATGCTGGACGATTGTCTATTAGGCCGTTAAACGCTTTATCACCAACTCTTGGGGCACCATATATATACAAGCCTGTAGCCCGCTTAGTTTTAGCAAAACATAAACTGGCCAGGGCCCCACCTAAACTATGTCCTGTCATCCACATTGGTCGATTGGGGTACAGATCGATTTGCTGCTGAATAAATGCAGCCAATCCAGCTTGGCCCTGCCAAATCTCATCTAGCGCCTTTTGAAACCCGGTATGTACCCGCCCACCTTCGGCAAAAGAACTGGGTAAGGCGTCTAGATCACTTCTTAGTTCATATAAAGCAGATAACGATTTTAGCTCGGTGCCACGAAAACTAATGATTAACACATCTTCATTTGCGGCAGCCATACATTCGGTACCGGTACCTTGGAAGAACCTAAACTGCTCAAAGCCCGCCAGCTTATAGGCCATTCGAGCGAACCCCGGGTGGGTATACGCCAGCAGAGCACAATCGGCTAACCACCAAGCGTTCACCTTGGAAAACACCGTATTGGTGGGCTCGAACGGATGCGTCTCTGCTGCATCAAAATACACATACCCCATATCAGGTGGCACAATATCGTAGCTTTTGGGATCAGGAATAGGCTTTATCAATGTCATCACTCATCACTTATGACTAAGCGCCTAGCTTACCTCATTGATAAGCTAAGCGGCTAAAGGCGAACAGCAGTTATTTTTGAAAATTTGAACTGAGCGAATACTTCAGCACATTTGCAGTAACAACTAAATGATGGCTAGCAGCAAACAAACCACCACAAAGCTAATTCAACGATGGGGCGTAAACCTAAATAGCGTGTGAGAAAAAAAACCACCTACTAATGCAGGTGGTTTCTGAAAAGGTTTATTCTAATGTCGGTCTAATTACTGATAACTAATTTCACCTTGGTCATCGAAGTCTGCCGCGTTGATCGGGCTATGCTGCTGCATAAAGGCTTTTAACACCTCGGCATCAACAAAACCGGTATCCACAAAACCGCTATGCTCAGTTATTTTAGGGTAACCGTCGCCGCCAGACGCATTGAAGTTAGGAATGGTAAAACGATAGCTTTCACTTTCTTGCAAGGCTTTACCACCAATCACTACATCACTCACCTTGCCATTAATCACTCGCATACTTATACCTGCAAATTGCGCATAAGCACCAGTATCTACCGGCATAGCAGCCACAACCGCAAGGTATTCTAATACTTCCGCGCCAGTCATATCCACATAGGTAATGGTATTAGAAAATGGCTGAACGGTAAGCACATCTTTATAGCTCACTGCGCCTTCTTCAATAGAGGCCCGCACTCCGCCAGAGTTCATTACCGAAAAGTCAGCATTCACTCGTTGCATATGAGCCGAAGCAATTAAACGCCCCAAGTTAGTTTGACCAAAACGAACTTTGTCTCGATCTCCAATTAAGCGGCCGCTGAGATCGGCAATTTCAACATTTAGCTGTTCTTGACCCTGTTCTTGATAAGGAGTCAGCAGGGCGAGAACCGCAGGGTCTTGCGCGATTTCATCCTGCACAAATACCCGTTGTTTTTTTCCATCTACTTTTATTTTTTTCTTTAGGTTAACCGGTATCAGCTGGTAGCTATCTAGGGAAAACTCGCCATTTTTAAACGTATAGTCGGCACGACCAACATATTTACCCCATTCATGGGCTTGAACGATCCACGTTCCATTTTGCTGGTCAGGCTTGCAATCATCACCCGGTTTGAAAGATTCTGCATAGTGATTATCACCTTCCATACAGACAGGCTCTTGAGAATGCCCCCCCACTATTAGGTCTAACTCACCATGGTTCAAGGAGCGAGCCAAGCTCACATCACCGGGTGCATTTACGCCATGTTTTGCATTGGCATAATGCCCCATATGAGTCACAGCAAACACTAAATCTGGCTGTTCCTTTTGGTATAACTCTGCGATGACCTGCTTTGCTTCAAGCTTGGGATCGCGAAACTCTAAGTCAGCCACCGTATCCGGATGAACTAACTTATAAGTATCTTCTGTAGTAAAGCCGATAACCGCAACTTTAACCCCCTGCAAATCAAAGGTTTGATAAGCTTGGAACTTACGTTCACCACTAGATTTTTGATAAATATTGGCTGACAAAAAAGGAAAACCGGCCCACTGTTGCTGCTTAGCCAAAACGTCTAAAGCATTATCAAATTCGTGATTACCTAAAGCCATAGCATCATAGCCCAGTAGGTTCATACCTTTAAAGTCAGGCTCTGCATCCAGTAGATCTGACTCCGGTACACCGGTATTAATGTCACCACCAGAGAGTAATAATACACTGCCCCCCTCGGCGGCAACCTCTTGCCGAATACTGTCAATTAGGGTTTTACGCGCGGCTAAACCATATTCACCATATTTATTCTGCCAAAAACGGCCATGATGATCATTGGTATGTAATACCGTTATTTGATAACTGCGGTCTACTTGCCAAGTTTGACTAGGCTCAGAGCTGCAGCCTACTAGCAGCCCCACTATCAATAATGAGGGGAGAATTCCGGTACGGTAAGCTATCTTCATCTTCAATCCTTGATGACATCAATAAGTTGCTTAATCATAGTTCAACAACAAGCTCTTATAACAGGCTAACAGGGATATAATTGCTTAAACCACAGCAAAAATTTACATCTTAGCCTAAGGTGTTGATGCTTATCAAAATCTGCTTAATTGAAAACATAACTTGGGCTAGATCAATAAACCCCAAATGATAATGATTTACATTTAGATTAAATGATAACTCGAGTAAGTCATGTCTAGCACAACCTGTTCAAGCAACATCGTATTACCTGAAATAATGACCGGTCAAGCAAGCCCTTCTCCACTGCAGTTCGCCTTTACCCAAAAAACCGCAGCGCATGCCAAACACGGGCAAAGAAAAACCCTCACTGGAGATGAAGCACATCGTGAATTGCGTAAACACTTAGATACTCCGGCTACAAGCCTACGCCCGCGGGCTATCTACATACATGTTCCCTTTTGTCGGGTTCGTTGTAGCTTTTGCAATTTCTTTCAATACGCCAGTAGCCAGCAAATGATGGATGATTACTTTAAGCTGTTGGAACAAGAGCTAATTGCTAAGTCTCAGTATGCATGGAGCCAAGCAAAACCATTTGATGCTGTTTACGTAGGCGGCGGCACTCCTACCGATTTGACCGCAGAGCAATTATTAAGGCTTGGTAAACTAATTCGCCGCTATTTTTCGCTCACTACCCTTTGCGAAATAACCCTTGAAGGTCGGCTAAATCGCTTTACTGACGACAAGTTTCAAGCAGCCTTAGACGGCGGTTTTAACCGTTTTTCCTTCGGTGTTCAAAGCTTTAACTCTACAGTACGTAAAGCGGCAAAAAGGCTAGATAAACGTGAATACATACTTGAGCGCTTACACCAACTCACTGATTCAGGTAGCGCGACTATCGCTATCGACTTGATTTATGGTTTACCACATCAAACTCCTGAAAATTGGCAGCAAGACTTGCAAGATGTGGTTTCCAGCGGTGTACATGGGGTAGATTTGTATCAGCTACTCACCTTTGGCGGTAGCGGCTTACAACGCAATATTGATGCTGGTAGAGCAAACGTTCCTTTAAGCACTAGCGACAAGGCCTTAATGTATCAACAAGGCCACCAGTTCTTTAAGGAAAAAGCATTCTCGCAATTAAGTTACTGTCATTGGGCTAGTCACCCTAGGGAACAAAGTCGCTACAACAGCTTAGCTAAACAGGGGGCAGAAATACTGCCTATTGGTGCTGGTGCCGGTGGAAATATCAATGGTTATGGGCTTATGCAGGCAAGAAACATTGATAGTTGGAGAACAGGTATTGAGCATAATCACTGGAGTTTCGAGCAACTCAGCTTACCCGCTGCAAACGCAGAATTAACTGCCGCAATTACCAGCGCCTGTGATCGAGGGGTGATTAAAGCTAGTGCATTTACCAATGGTCAAACACTATTTAAACAATGCCAACCTCTATTTGAAGCGTGGAAACGTAACGGTTTGGTAAGCACGGCTGACGACCAAGTAAAACTCAGTCTTGCTGGGCAATTTTGGTCGGTAAATTTAGCCAACGCCATGAGCAGTTACATACAGCAATATACGAGCATTTAAGTTGCCATTCCAAACCCATGACGAAAAATGCACACCCTACGGTTGTTTATTTCGCTCGGAAGCACGATGATTCAAGCACGCTGATTTTATAAAACTAAAAGGGATTTTGGTGTTTGGATCTGTAAGAACTTTCTGGGCTTTAATGGTGGTATTTGGTCATATATTTTGGCTCAGCGACTTTGGTCGCTTTGCTGTCTTTGGCTTCTATATTCTTAGTGGCTACCTCATGACTTATGTGATGCAAAATAGTTACGGGTATAGCAATAGTGGCCGTAAACGATTCGCCCTTAATCGCTTTTTACGGCTTTACCCAGCCTATTGGTTTGCCTGTATCACCAGCCTTATTTTACTCATAGTGTTGGCCAACTATCTACCTGAGACGGGCTTTTCAACAATACGATTACCGCATGATAGCTTAAGTATTCTATCTAACATTACGATGATTTTCCCACACTGGATCCCTCATACGATTACTCCACGATTGTCGCCCGCCACTTGGGCGCTTACGGTAGAAATATTCTTTTATATCGCCATTTGTTTAGGTGTATCTAAAACATTAATAAGAACCTATATTTGGTTGGGCTTATCGATAGCTTTCGTAGTGTTTAGCTACACAGTTGATTTATTTTGGCATGCTCGTTACTTCTCTATTCCAGCAGGTTCTTTGCCCTTTGCAATAGGCTCACTGATTTACTTTATGGTAAAAAACCAAAGCATCCCTAAAAGCTGGAACGTGTTTTTAAAACACCCCGCGGTTATTTTGATCCTTATGGTAACTATTTCAGCGGTAGTGGCGTGGCTAATACCTCAAGGTTTAGACCATCGTGTCGTTGAACTACTCTTTTACTTAAACATGCTAATTAGTGCTCTATTAGTGATGAGCTTGGCAATGGGTTACCAAGTGAGCCATTTAATAAGTAAGAACTTAGACAAGTTTATTGGCGACTTTTCATACCCCATTTACCTTCTTCACTACCAAGCATCGATGATCGCAAGTGTGCTCTTACTAGGCGAAGTAGCGAGGTTTAAGCCTGTTTTTGGTAGCCTTGATTTGGTGACCGTGTTCACTTTACTCACATTGCTATCACTGATAGTTATAAAGTGTATAGATATACCAGTAGAAAGACTCCGACGAGCAATACGACGTTCTAAGTAATTCTCGATTATTTAGGAGCGGGAGATGAAACGAAAAAAGCCACGCGATAGCGTGGCTTTTTAAAATGGCGGAGGAGGAGAGATTTGAACTCTCGAAGGGCTATTAACCCTTGCCGGTTTTCAAGACCGGTGCATTCGACCACTCTGCCACCCCTCCGCAGGGGTGTTGCTGCGATTAAAAAAGCCATGCTTTGCATGGCAGTCTTAATATGGCGGAGGAGGAGAGATTTGAACTCTCGAAGGGCTATTAACCCTTGCCGGTTTTCAAGACCGGTGCATTCGACCACTCTGCCACCCCTCCGCAGCGGTGTGAATATTACGTATATGACTTTCAAAAGTAAAGGCTAATTCTGTTCAACCGCTCGCAATTCAGTCAATTGGACTGAAGTTTCTGATTAAGTGATGAAATCTTAATCACCACTGGCAACGAAAGGATAACTAACCCCTATTTGATTCAATATTTCATCCATCACTTGCATGGTAGCAACACTGTCATTCCAACTAATCACCTCACTTTGAAGCTTGCCATTGCGAACGCAGCGCATCACTTCTTCAATTTGGTATTCAAAGCCAGAGGCCTTAAATGGAAAGTCGAATGTTTTCTCTACTTCTCCGCTAATGCAAATAGAGGCCTTAGTAGCGACCCAAAACATACTGGGGATCGTAATCCGCCCTTTGGTACCGTAAATAGTAAAGTCATTTGCGGTATCGGCCAGAAAGTTACAGGTGAACTGACTTACAGCCGTTGGGTAGCGCAATATTGCCGTGGTACGTTCGTCGACGCCGGTCACGCCTACATGCCCATCGGCAAGTACACTAACCGGATTATCCCCCATCACAAATTGCGATAACGACACATTATATACCCCCATATCCAGTAGCGAGCCACCAGCAAGCTCTAGATTAAGTAAGCGGTCAGTTTCGTCTCGGGGAATATTGAAGCCAAATGAAGAGTTGATCAGCTTGATGTCGCCAATGCATTTTTCGTCCAGCCAACGACGAACTTGCTGCCAAGCAGGTTGAAACCTAGACCATAGCGCTTCCATCAAAAAAACATTATTTTGCTGGGCAATGTCGACAAGCTGTTGCGACTGTTTGGCGGTAACAGTTAAGGGTTTCTCGCACAGCACGGCTTTACCCGCTTCTAAGCACATTTTTATACTGTCAAAATGAAAACGATGTGGATTAGCAATATAGATGGCATCCACCGCGGGATCATTAACCAAGCATTGATAATCATCCATGGCATGCTGAGCTGAAAAATCTGCTGCAAACGCTTTAGCTCTATCTAAATTAGAGCTGGCGACCGCATAAAGACAAGCATCAGGAATAACCGCTAAGCCTTCAGCAAAGTTGCGGGCTATCCTACCGGGGGCTATCACCCCCCAATTAAACATTTCGGTTGACATACAGCCTTCTATAAGTGAACACTAAAAAAAACATAGTACCCCGTCTTTGTTGGCTTACCAGCCACATTTTACCCCGTAGCTAAGCATAATAGTAAACTGTGAGTCAGCTCAAAATGACAGGCCAGCCAATGAAATAATTCATCATTAATATGCAGCAAAACATTACACCGCAGATCTACTAAGATCTGCAGCTAAGCGCTTATTCGCACTACGACTTAAATATCCAACCAAGATGACTAGACTACATAGCGAGAGTAACTGCCAGAGCCATGGTAATGGGCATAATAACAGTAAGGCTAAGAGCCCAAATGAAGCTCGTTCCCACAACAACAATTTACGTTTGTGCCAGCCTTGCATGACTAAAGTAAAGGCATATAAACCCGGAAGAGCAAAAGTAAACACCCACAACGCAGCCAGCCAGTCGCCATGGACGAGCGGCGTATAGGCAAATAATAGTGGAATAATATAAAGGCCTTTAGCAATCTTCCAAGAGGTAAATCCGGTGGCCATTGGCGGTGATTTAGCAATAGCTGCAGCCGTAAAGGTACATAGGCATACCGGAGGGGTAACATTGCTATCTTGCGATAACCAAAATATCACCAGATGCGATGCTAACAGCAGCATCGCGATGGTAGCATCGTCAAGCAACATCGGTCTTAACAGCGCCATCATTTCATCTGGCATTTGTTGTATCAACTGTTGCGCCTGACTAACACTCAAAGCCCCCTGCTCTGGGCTCACGCCAACTAAGGCTAATACAGCTTGAACCTCGGCACTAATGTCACCCGAACTTAAAACATTAACTAACTCTGTATTGGCCATTAATTGCAACAATGCAGGTGCAGATAAGGTCGCTAATACAATATAAGATGCCGTTACTGGCAGTCCCATACCCAGCACTAAAGAAGCGATGGCCACCAATAGCATTGCCACTAATAAGCTCCCGCCTGACCACTCTGTAATCATCAAAGAAAAGGTATTGCCAATTCCAGCAGTAGCGATGACATTAACAATCAGACCTACCGAGCATAACAGAATGGCTGTCACCACCATGTTTCTAGAACCCAAAGCAAACGCGTCTGCGATGGCTCTTAACCCCATTTTGTTAGGGGTAAACCATGAACTGACGATAACAGCAATGATGGCAACAACCGCTGCGTAAGTGGGAGTGTAGCCAATCACTAACAGCACAATAAGCAAGGTAACAGGAACAATAAACGACAAGCCTTCTCGCATTACCATCGGCAATAAGGGAGCACTAGGTTCCATTATTCGAGTCAAACCAGACTTATAAGATTCGGTGCGCACATAAAAAACTAAAGAGGCAAAATACAAAATAGCGGGCAATATGCTTACCATTACAATAGTACTGTAAGGGATCTGCGTATAACTGGCCATGACAAACGCCCCTGCCCCCATTATAGGCGGAACGATTTGCCCGCCAGTAGAAGCGGAGGCTTCAACAGCAGCAGCAAAGCGCGCACTAAAGCCAGCGTTTTTCATTAAGGGAATGGTCACCACACCTGTAGAGGCCGTGTTAGCAACCGCACTACCAGAAATTGTTCCTGTTAATCCGGAGGCAATTATTGCCACAATACCAGGGCCACCAACCATGCGACTGGCGATGCTTTTAGAGAGGTGAATAACAAAGTCGCCAGCCCCTGAACGTAATAAAAAAGCACCAAACAAAATGAACATGAAAACAAAGCTAGCGGATATTCTAGCGATGTTGCCAAAGATGGCATCATCGCCATAAATACTTCTAAATAACAGCGTTTCTAAACTTAAACCTTTAAATTGAAATACCCCAGGAACGTAATTGCCCCACCAAGCCAGATAAGAAATAGCAGTAACAATGAGAACCGGAATAACCCAACCGGTCGCTCGGCGGGTCATATCGATGGCTCCCACTATAACAATGGTTCCACATAGCCAATCTAGAGCAACAAGACGAACCCCCCGTTCATAGATCAAGTCTTCAGCAAACAACAAATACACCGCAGAGCATGCGATAGCCACTACCCACCCCCGGTCTAGCCAAGTGGTGAAACGATGTTTTGCTAGCGGCTTCAGTAAACCGCACAATAAAACGAAGCCCGCAAAGTGCAAAATATTTTGTTGTAACACCGCTATGTCGGCAAAAATATTAAAATAAACATGGCCGAGACTAATAATGATCCCTAGAACATACACCAGAGGGACGGCACGCGTGTCTTCAATTTCTTGACGAATACTTTCAGGTACAGCATTCCATTGCATAGTAAAAATATCCTGGGAAGTGGTTAGTTAAATAGCCCCTGACAGGGGCTATCTAGCTGAAAAGACTTAGTTAGCAACTAAGTTATCTGGGATGGTTAACCCTGCTTCTCGGTAATAGCGAGCGGCGCCAGGGTGAAGTGGTGCAGGCAAACCGGCTAATGCTTTCTCTAAAGCCATCGCATTGGTGGCTTTATGAATCGCCTGCAAAAAACCGAGGTTTTCATAAATAGTTTTGGTGAGCAGGTAAACAAACTCTTCATCAACATCGGCGTGTACCGCCAAGAAATTTGGCTGAGCCATGGTGTTCCAATCATTATCTTGTTTTGGGTAAGTCCCAGCCGGAATCACATAGCGGGTCCATAAACCTAAGCCCCCATTGGCTTGCTCTATTTGCTGGTCAGTAACATCTAGAGGGGCGACATCTTTTGCAGCCGCTGCAAATAACTTAGTCACGGCACCGGTTGGTGCACCAGCGGGTGTATTAATACCGGCTACTTGACCATTTTGTAGTGCTTCAGCAGAAGGGCCATATCCAGCAGAAAACAATTCCATTTGCTTGTCGATATCAACCCCTAAGTTACCTAACAAAAAGCGATTAGACCCGATTGTGCCGGAGTTCTTTTTACCTAATGCAAGCTTCTCACCCGTTAGGGCCAGTAAATCACTGAGGTCACCATTCTTGGCATACTCTTTCTTAACCACAAATTGCTCAACGTTCTGCCATAACATGGTGATAGAGCGTAAATGGGCTTGCTTGCCTTCTTTTTCAAGCGGGCCCGTGCCATTCACTGCATAAGAGCCATATAAGCCTTGTAAAATCGCAAATTGCGCTTCTTTATCACGCAGCAGTTTAATATTTTCACCGGAACCGGCCGAGTTAATCGCAGAGACACTGACTTTGTGTTTCGGTTGGATTTTCACTTTAGTTAAGGTAGCTAAAGCCACACCAACTGGGTAATAAGTACCACCTGTACTGGCAGTCGCTAATAGGTAATTAGTGCCGCTATCAGCTTGCACGGTAAAGGTTAAAACACTAGCAAGTAGTGCAGCCTTTCTAAGCCAGAAACGCATAGTTTTACTCTCCTTAGTAACAGACTTACTGAAGCTGAAGCCAAACCGACAATTTATGAGACGACACTTCAATGATTTTGTTGATTTTTCATCCTAAACACTACTCATAACATTAACAAGGCATTAACATCTTTCTACTACTAAAGTAGCAGTTATATTGACCTTTAAGGGCTATTCAAAATACTTGGTATATAAGTCGCTATAATCTTGAGATAAGCGGACTTGCGCTAAGGCTTGTTGAAAACGATTGAGCTCCTTAGTACTTAAAGATGAGTTAAAGGCAAAGCAATATTCTTTCTCAAAAAGTTGATATATCGGTTTAAAGCTACGCGGGTGGTCATCTAAATACTCTGAAACTAGCGCAATCATGTCTACCCTTCGCAAGGCTAATAACTTAAATGATTGCTCCACTGATTTGGTAGGCACTGCGCTAAACTGTAAGCCAGCTTTGTGCAAATAAGCTTCTATGGCTTGATCTTTTAAGACCGCGATTTTATAAGCGCTTAAATCAGCCAAATTTTGGACAGATAATTGGCTATCACTGAGTACATACAAATTTGCACTGCTTCGATTAATGGGACAAGCCCAGTGAAATAGAGGAAAACGTTGTTCAGTTTTTATGGTCGAAAACAGTGCTGTGTAGTCAAGCTTTTCAAGTAAAGTGTAACCACGCTTCCAGGGCACAATTTTCACCTCTGGAGGTGGGCTACCCAACTGTTTAAACACTAAACCCAGTAACTCAACGGAAAAGCCTGTGACTTGCAGATTTTCGGTATAGTTGTACGGGAAAAACTCTTCACTATAAAAAGTTATCTCTTCAAGGCTATGCGCTTTAGTTGTGCTACTAAGTAAGCCACTAAGAAAAATGACAACCGCCCCTATATGACGCAACATATTGATCCTTATATAAAGTAGCAACGACTCACAAAAGTGGTCAAAGACAAACAGTCCACCAGCGATAGCACTTAGGATAAACTCCAAGTACACTCTCTTTTCATTCTTTAAAAGAGTCATCGTTTTGAAATTCAACCGGCTGTTTACGACAGCAATTATGGGTATATTTTGCTTCTCTCTTTCTGCTGAAAGTTGGCCAGAGCCAGCAGCGAAGTCCCAGCACAAACGAACAATTAAACAAGTAGTTAAGACTTACCATAACGATAGTCTAAAGCGCCTATTACCGCTATTTGTTGCCGCTAAAGTCGATTACCCGCCACACAAAATAACGCTACTGGCCAGCAAACGCTCTCGTAGACTTGAATTATGGGCAGATAGCGGTGAAGGCCCTAGATATATCCATACTTATTGGATCCGCCATGCTAGCGGTACTGCAGGCCCTAAATTAAGAGAAGGTGACTTACAAGTGCCTGAAGGCATTTATCAAATAGAAGCGCTTAATCCCAACAGCAACTTTCATTTGTCGATGAAGCTTAACTACCCCAACAGCTTTGATTTGAAAAAGGCTAAGCAAGAGCAACGCCACCGTCCAGGATCAAACATATTTATTCACGGAAAAGCGTCTTCGGTAGGCTGCTTAGCAATGGGAGACCAAAATATTGAGGACCTATTTATTTTGGTAGAGCGAATAGGCCCAGGTAATAGCAAAGTCGTTATTGCCCCTCATGACCCAAGGCTACTGCCGCTATTTCCGGTACCTGATCACCTACCTGAATGGACAGCTGATTTGTACCAACAAATTCAAGGTGAATTTGAACAGTTTATTGAATAATTTATGGCTAGGTTATAAGAGAAACTAACGAGGTAGCCTAATTCGAAATCCTAATCCTTGAGGCTCAGCATTAAAACACTCAATGCTGCCCATTAAGTGCTGGTGAACCAGGTTATATACTTGGTTTAACCCTAAACCAACATTGCCTGCACTTCGATGGGTTGTATAGAACGGATTAAAAATCAATCCCAAATCATCATTTTGCACCCCTGAACCATTATCTTGATAATTAATGCAAATCTGCTCTTGCTGCGCGTCTATATAAACTTTGAGATGCGGAAAGCTATGTTTGCTGAAGCCGTGTTGAATAGAGTTATCGATTAAACAAGAAAGTATTAGCTCTAACGCTCGTTGGTTAATCAGTAAACTGGGGTTACTACCACTAATGGATAACTGAATGTGTAATTCACTAAAGGGTTGTAACAGCATTTTTAAGTGCTGTTCAAGCCACGTTTTTAGCTTAATTTGCTGTAAGTTCTCATCGATATCACTACCCGCTAAGGATTTAAAAGTATTTACTAAGGCCGCCGAGCGTTGCAAACTACTTTCCAATAACTCACAGCCTTTGGCACCTTGACTTAGCATTTCCTGCAGTTCTGATTTGGCTAAGGTCCCTTCAGCCAAGCTTTTTTCAATAACTTGGTAATTACTCGCTAGCTGCGAAGCGGCAGTAATACCCACACCCAAGGGCGTATTTAACTCATGTGCCATACCCGCAACTAACCCACCTAAGGCGGCCATTTTTTCTTGTTCTACTAGCTGTAATTGAGTGTCATTAAGCTTCTCTAAAGTATGCTTTAGGGTTGAGTTAGCTTCTTCCAGCTGATAGGTGCGTGCCACCACGCGCTGTTCCAATTGCTCTTGATCACTAATCACTTTGGTGGCCATACTTTTCAATAAGCCTCCTACTTGATTAAACTCTTCAAAAGCCAAATGCGGTACTTGGGTATCGTACTTACCTTGCGAGTACTTAGACACCAAGTGGCTTAATTTGCTTAGCGGTTCAACAATGCGTTTCATCAATAACACAGCAATTATTGTTACCAGTGCAAATACAAACAACAAAATGAGCACAAGATTGAATTGCCGTTCTACTAACAAGCTCCATAAAGAACGGCTTTGAGCGCTAAGTGACAACGACAACGGCTCGGGCATATTGTCTAAGAACAGATCTACATCTATATAAAACCGTCGGAGCGGTACTTCGCCTTTGTTGCCGCGAAATAGAAGCTGTTGTGAAAAAAATAATTCCAAAGAGCCTTGTTGCTCAATTCTCGACTCAACCGCATGCCAAATTGATTGCATTGGAATAAAAACAATTAGCGTTCCTACTTGTTGGCTTTCTTTGAGCGCGTTCAAATTTGACTGCATAATTGGCTGCATCAGTAGCAAGCCCGAGTCGCTGTATATGTCGCGCCCATCAGCAACCAGTTGGGCGAATTCAGGGTTTTGATAAACTTCAATTAAGGTTTGGCTATTGCCTAATTTTACCTGCTGGTTTAAACGGTCTATCGCGGGAAGGTGGGCTTGTATATCAAGCACCTCAGCCTGAAGCGGCGCGCCTTCGATAATTCGCCCTTCTGAATCAACAATATAAATAGCCGACACCCAGTCATTTTGTTGTAGCAACTCACTAATTAGTTGGTTAGATTGAAAACCAAAGATAGCCGACGTAGGCGTTAATATAATGTCATTCACCTGCGCTAAGCTTTGTAAATCTAGAGAGACTTGCTGAACTCGATGCTGAATACTTTGCGCAATATTATTAGCTTTTAAATACAGAGTTTGAGTAACACCTTGTTGATCTTGCTCGGAAATTTGCTTTAACAAGAATGAACCAATAAGAATACTCGGCAGCAAAGCTCCCAGCAGAATGCTGATAGTTAAGAACGTTCGAAGTTGATTAATTTTTACGCTCATTACTTTGCTTGCTGCCCGTAATCTCTATCGGCATATTGCTGCATATATCCACTGGCTTTTTCAGCATCAACTAACCCTTTGTTGAATAACTCGAAACCTTTGCGCATGCCAACCCAAGCGCTCGCTTGAGCGGCCTCTGCAGACATTGGCACAGCAAGCTCTAGCTGACTAAGAATAGCTTGCTCATTGCTAGTAGATTGTTGTTTTATTTGCTGAATCAGGGCTGAGTTAGCTGGCAAAAAACGAGCCTGAGTATGCAAGCGGAGTTGTACTTCAGGTGTCTGTAAAAATTCACTTAATTGGCGCAGTGCAGCCGCTTTAGCTGACGACAAACTTTGGTTAGGAAAAACCAATACTAAACTTGATGATAAAGGTCGAAAAGGACGCTCACCAATGCTTGGTATTACCGCAATCCCCAAGTCATCATCTAACTGCTTTTCAAAATCGTCGATGGCCCATTCACCATTGATCGCGTAGGCAACCTTTCCTTCAATAAAATCTCGATAACCACAATCATAAGCACAATCAGCAGACACTAAGTTGCGCGTGGCAATATTTCGATAAAAGTTTAAGGCATCATGCATTGCAGGTTCGTTCAAGGTCACTTTCTTACCACGGGTCATTCGACCACCAAAGGTATTATAGAAACCGGCAAACCAATACATTTCTGAGTAGTTCCAACCTATGGTTGCTACCCCTTGTTTTTCTATGACTGGCTGCTGTTCCAGTAACTCTTGCCACGTTTTTGCAGGTTTACCTACGAAGCGGCGGTTGTAAAATAGCATCAAGTGGTTTCCCTGCAATATTGGGATCCCGTATATTTTTTGATCGATACTAGCTGTAAGCAGCAGCTCTTTGCTCATATCACTACTAATAAGCGTTTCAGGTACCTCAGAAAATTTGGCTTGGCGGGCGATGCCAATGACATCGGAAGGGGCAAATACAACATCAGCTGACTGACCTTGCATTACCGACTTGATCAAGGTGGGTTTTAACGAGTCTGACGTAATCGTATAGATCGTGACTTGGTGATTATATTGTTTAGAAAACTCATCTAATAGCTCGCTAAAAGCTGCTTTCCCTTGCTCTCTATAATACATAAAGCTAAGTTGTTCAGCGCTTAACTTTGAGCAACAGAAAAAGATTAGTAGCAAACAAACGCGCATATTTCATCCTATGAACCACACCTAGGTTTAGTGTAGTCCAATTAACAATAATTGCGTGTTGAGATTCTATATATTGATAATTAGCAAGCACTTAAGCGCTTGCTAATTGAGTATTAGCCGTTCAAGCAGCTTGATATTTAGCGACTAAGCCAGCGCTTTTCTGGAGGCTATCACTCAACCAATCCGGTAAATTGTCAAAATCCAAATTATCCAGTAGGTTTTTAAGCTCCAAGCCCAGCTCAGTATCACCTTCTACTCTAAGACGGCGCTGAAAAAACAGCGTATCTGGGTCTTCCTGACGACCCATTAGCAAAACAAACTCATTCAAGTTACCAGAGAAACTCACGTCTGCATGTTCAACAACAGATTTTACTTTGAGCTGCTGTGCTTCAAAGGTAATAAACCAACTCGCCGATAAATCGCTGACTTCAACCTTTAACCAGCGATTCTCTAGAAAAGCGAGGTCTCCATCGTCAATGGCTTCGGCAAATGCCAATTTAAGCGCCTTTTCTAAGGCATAGCTCTGAATAGCAAATGGACAGTATCTAGCGGGGATACTTAAGATTCGTGGCATATCTTTCACTAAAGATTTCTTCAAGCTATCTAGCACCTAGGTACCTCATAAAAAATAATCGCATTGGGGCTCAAGTTTACTTAAGTTTGCCTAAGCCAAACCTGCTCTGAGTCAATATCCATTGGAACTAAGCCCAGTAGAATGATGAAAAAACTCATCAGTTGAAGGACTTATGGAATTACTATGCCCTGCAGGTTCATTGCCTGCGGTAAAAGCTGCGGTGGACCACGGTGCCGATGCTATTTATATCGGCTTTAAAGACGCGACCAACGCGCGTCACTTTGCAGGTCTAAATTTCGAAGGTAAAAAATTGGACAAAGCGGTTGACTACCTAAAACTACACCGCCGTCAATTACATGTTGCCATTAATACCTTTGCCCATCCGCAACAACAACACCTATGGTTCGCAGCCATTGACCGCGCAGTCGCTATCGGTGCTGACGTGGTGATTTTGGCGGATATAGCTTTATTAGAATATGCCCAACAAAATTACCCAGAACTCACTGTTCATTTGTCGGTGCAAGCCTCGGCGACCAACGCTTCTGCGATTGCTTTTTATCAGCGAAATTTCAATGTGAAACGGGTGGTATTGCCTAGAGTGTTATCCATTCACCAAGTAAAGCAACTGTCTCGGGCTTGTCCCGATATGGAACTGGAAGTATTTGCTTTTGGTAGCCTTTGTGTCATGGCTGAAGGTCGCTGTTATTTATCATCCTACCTGACTGGCGAGTCGCCCAATACGGTAGGCGCCTGCTCGCCGGCATCTTATGTTCGCTGGCAAGAAACCGAGCAAGGCTTAGAGTCACGTTTAAATGATATCTTAATTGATCGTTACGGGCCCAACGAAACCGCCGGTTACCCAACGCTTTGTAAAGGACGTTTCGACATTGATGGTCAGCGCTCACACGCGCTGGAAGAACCCACCAGTTTAAATACCATCGAGCTGATACCAGAACTGTTTGCCGCTAATATTTCAGCAGTGAAAATTGAAGGTCGTCAGCGCAGTCCTGCTTATGTCGCACAAGTGACTCAAGTATGGCGAGAAGCCATTGATAGTTATCAAAGCAATCCCGAGCAATTTAGTGCGAAAAACCATTGGATGAGCCAACTATCCAAATTATCGGAAGGTAGCCAAACGACCTTAGGCGCCTATCACAAGGCGTGGCAGTAACAGAAGGTATATTATGAAGTATGCATTAGGGCCAATTTTATATTACTGGCCAAATCAACAAATTGAAGAATTTTATCATCTCGCTAAAGCCAGCAGCGCTGACATAATCTATATCGGCGAAACGGTATGTAGCAAACGCCGCAATATGAAAGCTAATGATTGGATAGACTTAGCCAAACAACTGCACCAAGCGGGTAAGCAAGTGGTCATTTCAACGATGGCCCTATTGGAAGCGCCATCAGAGGTTAGAAACCTAAAAAAACTCATCGACAATGGCGATTTTATTATCGAGGCTAACGATTTTAGTGCCATTGAAGAAGCGCATAACGCTAGGCTGCCTTTTGTGTGTGGGCCCGCCATTAATATTTACAATGCCTATGCCCTGAACGTATTACTAAAGCAAGGGATGCAACGCTGGGTGATGCCGGTAGAGCTTTCCCGTGATTGGCTACAAAAACTGGTGAGTGAATGCAACGAAATGGGTATTCGCGATCGCTTTGAAATAGAAGTCTTTGCTTACGGTCATTTACCGCTAGCCTACTCTGCACGTTGTTTTACCGCGCAATCGGAAGGCAAGAGTAAAGACGATTGTGAAACCTGTTGTATCAAATACCCTAATGGTCGCCAAGTCGATAGCCAAGAGGGACAATCGTTATTTGTATTAAACGGTATTCAGACTATGTCTGGAGATTGTTACAACTTAATCAACGACCAGCAAAGTATGCAGGGCTTAGTTGATATAGTGCGCATTAGCCCAACGGGCGAAGAAAGCATAGAACATTTAGAGGCCTTTCGCCGTCGTAACCAATCTACCGAGCATTTTCCAACACCCGATAGTGTCAACGGTTACTGGCATCAAATTGCCGGCATAAGAAATCAACAAGAATAAGATTAAGCCCTACAGAGCCAACTGAGCTTGGCTCTCGTAACGACTTAATTCAAACAAGGCTAAACGGTGCTCTACGAAATCATACACATTATTTGCCAACGATAACTTAAAGTAACTACTGGCTAATGGGTGATTGCCTGCCTGCTGCTCTAACTTTGCCATATAAAAATAGGCTTCGCATAAACGCTCTGCTAAATCACGATTATTACCATCCACGTTCGCCGTTTCAGTTAAAAATTGTTGTTGAGTGATTTCGCCCGCGTATAAACGTACGATTTGCCAGCCCCAGTCATCGGTTTTATAGGTCTCGAAGGCTAGGTCTAACTCTTGCTGTGCTTTAGGGGCGTCAGTTTGCTGTTGAATCAGGTATCGCCATAAAACGCGGTAGGGATCATTGGGCGCTTGATCAGCATAATAATCAACATCGACTACCGCCAACTCAGGCTTGTTCGCGTAATTAAGCGCAATGCCTCGGTAGAAGTAAGCAAAGCTGTAATCGGGTGCGAGTTCAATGGCAGAATCGAAAGATTCAAAAGCGCTATCAAAATCTTCGGCCAAAGTGTAGTAAACCCCTAAGAAGTTATAGGCCTCAACAAAATTGGGCTTTAATTGCACCGCCCGTTTAAAGTCAAAGCGAGCCAGTGCTCGAAGACCGACTCGGTCAAACACAATGCCTCGTTCGTAAAACAACTGGGCTGTTTGTTCTTGGTTGTACTCTCCAGAATTTAACATTTGCCCTAAGCGGGCTAAGGCATTTTCAGACTGGTAGTCAACTTGCAGAGGCGTTGCTAATACTATCGTTGGCAGGGCTTGACTCGAGGTGTTAGCACACCCACTGAGATAAGCTATAGCCACCAACAAAAATCCACTGCGCCAGGCTCGTTTTAACATATTGCTTCCACTCGTTGAATCAAACTTAAGGGCTGCAGCGACAATTACAGCCTCACTATCTGTTTACCCTAACAAGAGAAAAAGCTTAGGGAAACTTAAAATTATCATTATAGATAAATATCTTATTTGGAATGAGTGTCTAAATGATCAAAAGACTTCACCAAGTCATCCAGTGCTTTTATCTGAGTCAAGAAAGGTTCCAACTTAGATAACGGTAATGCACTTGGTCCATCACATCGCGCATTTTCAGGATCAGGGTGCGCTTCAAGAAACAGGCCTGCCAAGCTAGTCGCCATTCCCGCTTTAGCTAGCTCACCCACTTGTTCACGGCGCCCACCAGAGGCCGAGCCCAATGGATCACGACACTGTAAAGCATGGGTCACATCAAAGATAACCGGTGAACCATTACTCACCTTCTTCATAGTGCCGAAACCGAGGGTATCCACGACCAAATTGTCGTAACCAAAGTTACTGCCACGTTCACATAAAATAATGTTGTTATTACCGCACTCAGCAAATTTATCAACAATATTACCCATTTGAGAAGGGCTCAAAAATTGTGGCTTCTTAACATTTATTACCGCTCCCGTGTTGGCCATCGCTTCAACTAAATCTGTTTGACGAGCCAAAAATGCGGGTAATTGAATAACATCAGCGACTTCAGCGACAGGGGCAGCTTGAGCAACTTCATGCACATCCGTAATCACCGGAATAGAAAACTGCTGCTTTATTTCTTCCAGTAAGCGTAAGCCTTCTTCCATACCCGGCCCGCGGTATGAATGAATAGAAGAGCGGTTGGCTTTATCAAATGATGCTTTGAAAATATAGGGAATACCAAGCCGGGTAGTGACTTCAACAAAATGCTCGGCAATTTGCATGGCCAAATCACGAGACTCAAGTACATTCATACCCGCGAATAAAGTAAATGGGGCATCATTGGCTACTTTAATTGAGCCTACGTTAATTGTTTTTTGCTGCATGCTGTTCCTCTTAATGCAAAATTGCAGGTTGAGAGTCCATCGTATGGATCTGCACTTTTAGTATCTTCGATAAAGGATCATCTGGACACTGTTCAATAAAGTATTCAAAATCGTTAATAGCGACACTATTACAGTCTAACTGCTGATAGATAAAACCTCTATCACGCATCTCATGGGGGTCACCAGGTTTGAGTCTAATCAGGATTTGAGAGGTTTGAAGGGCCCGCTCAAATTCATCTTCGCGTAAACACGCACTTTTTAGTTCACCAAGCCAACGTTTCGTCATGTCGGCAGAAGACATCGGCTCTAGGTTATCGCTTAACAAGCGAGCGAGATTCCCTTTATGGCCACGATGGATCACCTCTAGTTGAGCGACGGTTTTTTGTTCCGCTGAAAACGCATCAAAATAAATACACTTTGTGCCTAGACTAAACGCCAGAATGGTTTGCGCTGGAAATGCTATCGCGTGACACTCAATATCGAGTTTACGCGCGAAGTAATGTAACAGCACCGATAGGCTCGTACCATTACCGCAACGACGCGACAGTACATCGCTAATCAGAGAATTTTTACTGTGATAATAACTCTGCCAATCACTACTAAAACCTAACTCTTTATAAAACAGGTTTTTTAGTTGTTCAAAGCGTTGCTCGGGAGAGTCTTCGATAGGATTGAGTTTTAGCCAATCTAACCAAAGCCTGTGCAAGGTTTTTCTTACCAGCGCAAAAGACTGACCAGAGATTTCTTCTTCAAGACCTAAAATGCGAAAAATCACTGCATCTCTTTCCTTTAATAAATCTATTTTTGTTATTCGTTGCTAATGGCTAGGCCAAATAACAACCGCCGCTTACTCGGTCCATTCCACCATAGTCTTGCTCAGTAAAGATTTGGCTATAACCGGCCTTATCTAACAACTGCTGTACAGCTTGTTTTTGGTCATAGCCATGCTCCAGTAACAGCCAACCGCCAGCTTTTAAGTAGTCAGTCGCAGTATCGATGATATGTTTAATATCGGCTAAACCGTTTTGCTCAGAGGTCAAGGCGCTTATCGGCTCAAATCGCACATCACCCTGAGATAAATGCGGATCTTGCGGGTCGATATACGGTGGATTACTCACTATCAAATCAAACGTCTGACCTGAAAACGGCTCAAGCCACGATCCTTGTCGTATATCTACCTCAGACAAATGCAAACTACTGGCATTTTCCCTCGCTAACTGCACAGCATCTTCACGTAAATCACTAGCGTAAACCTTCGCTAAGGGGCACTCACTTGCTATCGCCAATGCAATGGCACCCGTTCCGGTACCCAAGTCTACGATTTCTGTATCGGCGAGGTTAACGATTTTCTTTAGGCTTTGTTCTACTAAAACTTCAGTATCTGGGCGTGGAATCAACGTTGCTGGAGAAACCTTCAAGGATAGCGACCAAAAATCGCGTAGCCCGATGAGATAAGCAACTGGTTGCCCAGCCTCTCGCTTTTCCAGTAAGTCTTGGTATTGCTGCCATTGAAGCTCTGTTAAACAGCGTTCTGGCCAAGTTAACAAATATACCGGTTCACAACCCAATACATGCTGCAACAATACCTTAGCATCCACTTGTGGAGATTCACCCAAGTGAAGCTTTTCTCTAGCCCAATTGAGCGCCTCAGCAATAGAAGGATACTTATCCTTCATTTTCGGCCAATGCTGCCAACTGGTCAGCTTGGAATTCTTGTTGAATAGGATCCAACAATGCTAGCAATTCACCTTCCATGATTTCGTTTAAACGATAAAGTGTTAGGTTAATTCGGTGGTCACTCACTCGCCCTTGCGGATAATTATAAGTACGAATACGTTCACTACGGTCACCACTTGCGACTAAGTCACGGCGCATACTGGTTTCTTCCGCGCGGCGCTTATCATCTTCAGCCGCTTGCAGGCGCGCCGACAATACCGACATCGCTTTAGCGCGGTTTTTGTGTTGCGAGCGCTCTTCTTGACACTCCACAACCACGCCGCTGGGGATGTGGGTAATACGAATAGCCGAATCGGTTTTGTTTACGTGCTGACCACCCGCTCCAGAAGCTCGGAAGGTATCGATGCGCAAGTCACCTGGGTTAATTTCAATTTGTTCTGCTTCTGGAATTTCAGGCATGACCGCCACGGTACAGGCCGAGGTATGAATTCGCCCTTGTGATTCGGTTTCAGGAACACGTTGAACACGGTGACCGCCAGATTCAAACTTCATTAAACTATACACGTCTTCACCGTCAATTTTAGCAATCAGTTCTTTATAACCGCCCTGCTCACTTGAGTTGCTAGACATTACCGACATGCGCCAGCCTTGCTGCTCAGAAAACTTGCTGTACATACGGAATAAATTGCCGGCAAAAATAGCCGCCTCATCACCGCCGGCCCCGGCTCTAATTTCCAAAAAGATACTTCGAGAGTCGTTAGGATCACGAGGTAACAACAGTAATTGCAAATCTTCAGACAGCTTGGTCATGCTTTCTTTAGCTTCGTCAATTTCCATTTGCGCCATTTCACGCATCTCAGGGTCTTCATCATTGAGCATTTCTTTCGCTGAATCGAAGTTTTCTTGAGCTTGTTGGTAAGCGCTAAAACAAACCACTACTTCTTCTAATTGCGAGTATTCCTTAGTGAGACCTCTAAACCTATTTTGGTCAGAGATTACCTCTGGCTCACCAAGCAATACTTGTACTTCTTGATAACGCTCTTGCAAGGTTTCAAGTTTAGATATAATTGACGCTTTCATGCTTTCTCTCTTTCAACGCAACATTCCGTCCGCTAACAATTAGCAACGAAACATCATCAACAATCGGGTTATTTTCTTAGGCCAATGGCCTCACGTATTACCGCTAATTCTTCTAAGCGACCATCACGCCCAGCCTTATTTATAGCTTCGGTGGGAGCATGGATTAATTTATTAGTAAGCTGGAAGGCCGTTTCGCGAATAATCAGTGCCGGATCTTTTCCGTTGGCTAACGATTCTAAGGCTTTTTCTACTGCTGCATCACGTACCCGTTCACTGTGACTTCGATAATCACGAATAGTGGTTACCGACTCAAGCGAGCGCAACCACCCCATAAACGCTTCACAGTGTTCTGTAACAATCAGCTCGGCTTGTTCGGCTGCCTCTCGGCGTGATGCCATATTTTGCTCAACAATACCCTGCAAATCATCAACGCTATACAAATAGGCATCACGCAGCTCTCCTACCTGCTCCTCAATATCTCGAGGTACCGCTATATCAACCAAAAACATCGGCTGGAAACGCCGTTTTTTAAGGGCCGTTTCTACCATGCCTTTACCTATAATGGGCAAAGGACTTGCCGTTGAGCTAATCACAATGTCGTAATGAGCTAAATGGTCGGGTATTTCATTTAGGGTAATAACATCGCCAGCAAATCGCTCAGCCAACAACTTAGCCCGTGAAGCCGTGCGGTTGGCCACCATTAGCTTTTTAACGCCCTGATCGACCAAGTGCTTAGCCACCAGTTCAATCGTTTCTCCAGCACCAACCAGAAGAACCTTAGACTGGCTCAAATCATCAAATATCTGTTTTGCCAAACTGACAGCTGCAAACGCTACAGATACCGCATTCACCCCAATATCGGTATCTGTTCTAACCTGTTTGGCCACCGAAAAAGCGCGCTGAAAAAAACGCTCAAGTACACTTCCTACCGCGCCAGCTTCTCGCGATTCGGTATAGGCTTGTTTAATCTGGCCAAGAATCTGTGGCTCACCTAGAATCAACGAATCTAAACCACTGGCCACACGCATCAAATGCGCCACCGCTGTTTGCTGATGATATTGGTAAAGGCACGGAAGAACCTCAGCTTGCTCGAGGTTTTTATAATTAATCAGCCACTGCACCACAGCCGCTGCATCGGTTTCGGCTTCAACAATGTGGCAATAGAGCTCGGTTCTATTACAGGTAGATACAATCACCATTTCTACACCAAGCGCAGAAACCGCATGGTTAAGCGCTTGGTTTACTTGCTCTGGACTAAACGCCACTTTCTCTCGCAAGTTAACGGGGGCTGATTTGTGATTGATTCCTAGAACTAACAGAGTCATCTTTGTGGGGCTGTTGCGCGCCGTATCCAAATAAATAAAGAGCCAAATTGTACGGGAATATAGGGGCAAATAAAAGAAACTCCCGCCCTAACCCGCCTCAATTAGCTAATTTTGCTGTGACAAGGGGACACATCTTTAGCTTTAAAGAATTTACAGCCACCCAGTAGAGCTTTTATACTGCAAAAAAAATACGGATTTATTGTGCGCCAACTCTTTATAATCATTTTGCTCGCTTGCACCATAACAGCCTGTACAACACCACCGCCGATCAGCACGGTTGATAGTGAATGGGAGCGGCACTTAGCAGCGCTAAATCAGCATCAGCACTGGCAGCTCAGTGGAAAAATAGCCTTTATAGGCGACACCACACGCCAAGCAGCTAACTTATTTTGGCAACAAGACGGCCAACGCAGCATACTAAAAATCAATGGGCCTTTAGGTATTCAAGCCATCGAGCTGCATTACCAACCCGGTAAAGTGTGGGTAAAAACCAAAGACCAAGAATACACCGGCAATGATGCTCAGCAATTGGTTGACCGCTTGACGGGTTGGCAAGTCCCGGTTGAGCAACTCCCTAGTTGGCTACTGGGTATTCCAACCCAGAATGATTATCAACTGAATCCACAACATCGCTTAGCTAGCTTTACTACCAAACAACAGTGGACAGTGAGTTACCTAAATTACGGTCAGTACCAAAGCTATCTATTGCCTAGGCAGATGGAAATGCGTTCAGCTGAAAACCTTTTGAAAATTAATATTCATAAATGGCAAATCAATGACTAAGCAACTTTCAAGCGGCCCATGGCTATCACCCGCTAAGCTCAATCTATTTTTATATGTAAATGGCCAACAAGCTAACGGCTACCATGAGCTACAAACCTTGTTTCAGTTTGTCGACTACTGCGATCATTTATATTTCTCCGTAAACAAGCAAGATACTATCTCGCTAAGTTGCGAATTAGATTTTCCTAATGATGATAACTTAGTGGTTAAAGCCGCTAAGCTACTTAAGGCGCATTGCCAAATTGTTCAAGGTGTCGACATTAAACTGGTAAAGCACCTGCCTATGGGTGGAGGCATTGGTGGGGGGTCATCAAACGCTGCTACCACGTTACTGGTGTTAAATGAACTATGGGACTGCCAATTAAACCTTGAACAATTAGCCCGCTTGGGTTTGCAACTTGGCGCTGATGTGCCTATTTTTATTCATGGTCATAGTGCCTTTGCAGAAGGTGTGGGTGAGAAACTACAATCGGTAACCGTGGATGAACCTTGGTATGTTGTTTTGCATCCAGACGTTCATGTTTCTACTGAAAGCGTTTTTGGCCACCCAGACCTAACCAGAACAAGCCCTAAGAGAACTTGGCAACAATTATCAAAGGCTAATTGGCAAAATGATTGCGAAGAAATTGTGGCTAAAGTTTATCCGGAGGTTGCACAAGCTCTTAGCTGGTTGGTAGAATACGCGCCGTCAAGAATGACTGGGACAGGTTCTTGTGTATTCGCCGCGTTTGACAATGAGCGTGAAGCCTTGTCAGTACTGGCGAAACGTCCAAAAAATGTATCCGGCTTTGTGTGTAAAGCCTGTAATCAATCGCCGCTTCATCAGCAATTGACTAACGAAAAAACACTCACAAACACAGCTGGGGCCTAAGAAATAACATTCTTAAGCCCTAAAAAACGTAACGCTCTTTTGACCCGATAAATCTGAGGTTTCCATCGTGCCAGACATGAAACTCTTCGCCGGTAACGCCACGCCCGAACTTGCCCAGCGTATTGCTGATCGCCTTTATACCACCCTAGGTGATATTTCAGTAGGTAGATTCAGTGATGGCGAGATTAGTGTACAAATCAACGAAAACGTTCGTGGTGGAGACATCTTTGTTGTCCAATCCACTTGCGCTCCAACCAACGACAACGTAATGGAGCTGATTGTTATTGTTGATGCTCTACGCCGTGCCTCTGCGGGTCGTATTACTGCGGTAATCCCCTACTTTGGTTATGCTCGTCAAGACCGCCGCCCTCGTAGTGCTCGTGTGCCTATTACTGCAAAAGTAGTAGCAGACTTCCTATCTAGTGTGGGTGTTGACCGCGTACTAACCGTTGACCTTCACGCCGAACAGATCCAAGGTTTCTTCGACGTACCGGTAGACAACGCATTTGGTAGCCCAGTACTTCTGCAAGATATGCTAGACAGAAATCTAGAATCTCCGGTTGTTGTATCGCCAGACATTGGTGGTGTAGTGCGCGCTCGTGCAGTCGCTAAAATGCTAAACGATAGCGATTTAGCGATTATCGACAAACGTCGTCCACGTGCCAACGTAGCCCAAGTAATGAACATTATTGGTGATGTCGATGGTCGTGATTGCATCATGGTTGATGACATGATTGATACTGGCGGTACCCTATGCCAGGCAGCAGCAGCGCTTAAAGCCAAGGGCGCTAAGCGTGTATTTGCTTATGCAACTCACCCTGTCTTTTCAGGTAATGCAGCACAAAACATCACAGAATCAGCACTAGATGAAGTTATTATTACTGACTCAATCCCACTGTCTGATGAAATGCGTAATGTTGAAAAAGTACGTCAATTATCATTGGCACCAATGCTAGCTGAAGCTATTCGTCGCGTGAGTAACGAAGAATCAATATCTGCAATGTTCTAAACAGCATTAAATAAAGATTGATTTAAAAGCGCGGTAATGTGAATTACCGCGCTTTTTTATTGGCTTTCAAAAACGTCAATGGTAGAATGCCGCGCCTTTTGAATTGAAGTGCTTAGGTGTTAATCACTTTTTCACCAAATCAACAAGGTACTGGTTAGAGTTTGGTCGCGAAACTTTAGCCTCATTAATTTATTTGGAGAAACACAAATGTCTAACATTAAACTTGACGCTGAACTGCGTACAGACCTAGGGAAAGGTGCGAGCCGCCGCCTACGTCACGCTGATAAAGTTCCTGCTATCGTATACGGTGCTGGCCAAGAGCCTGTATCAATCACTCTTGAGCAACGCCATGTGATGAAGGCTCAAGAAGCTGAAGCGTTTTACTCTAGCATTATTACTGTAAACGTTGCTGGCGAAGCCGTAGACGTATTAGTAAAAGACATGCAGCGTCATGCCTACAAGCCACGTGTACAACACATTGACTTCCAACGTGTTGATAATACTAAAGCTATCCACAAAGCCGTGCCTATTCACTTCTTAAACGAAGACACTGCAGAAGCGGTTAAAAATGGTGGTAAAGTACATCACTTGGCGACAGAGATTGAAGTTAGCTGTCTAGCTAAAGATCTTCCTGAGTACATCGAGCTAGATGTAGCGAACCTAGAACTAGGTGCTTCACTACACATCTCTGATATCACGCTACCTGCTGGCGTTACATCAGTTGAGTTAGCTAAAGGTGAAAACCACGACCAAGCTGTAGTATCTATTACTACTCCTAAAGGCGTGTCTGAAGAAGCTGACGATTCTGAAGAAGCAGCAGCTTCAGAAGAATAGTGATAAACGATATTCGTTTACTCGTGGGTCTGGGTAATCCAGGCCCCGAATATGCCGCCACCCGCCATAACGCTGGCGCATGGTTAGTCACGCAACTAGCCAACAATCATCACACCCAATTAAAACCAGACAGTAAACATTTTGGACTTACCGGGCGAATTCAGCTGGCAGACCAAGAGCTACGTTTATTGATCCCCACAACGTTTATGAACCTCAGCGGCAAAGCCGTTGCATCTTTGGCTAAATTTTATCGTATCGAACTTGAGCAGATCATGGTTGCTCACGATGAACTTGATTTACCCCCTGGCGTAGCACGCTTTAAAAAAGGTGGTGGACACGGCGGACATAACGGTTTGCGCGATATCATCAGTAAATTTGGTAATAACAAAGATTTTCATCGTTTACGGATTGGTATTGGACATCCAGGTCATAAAGATCGTGTTTCAGGTTACGTATTAGGTAAAGCACCTAAAAGCGACCAAGAACTAATTGATGATGCAATTGATGAAGCGGTGCGCAGTACCGATGTATTGCTTAAAGATGGTTTAAGCAAAGCAATGAATCGATTACATAGTTACAAAGCGGGCTAAGCCCCTTAAACAAATAGGTATTATTATGGGATTTAAATGTGGCATCGTTGGTTTGCCAAACGTGGGCAAGTCGACCCTTTTTAACGCTCTGACTCAGGCCGGCATTGAAGCTGCTAACTTTCCATTTTGTACTATTGAGCCAAATACGGGCGTAGTACCCGTGCCTGATGAGCGCTTAAATGCCTTGGCTGAAATTGTAAACCCACAGCGCATATTACCCACCACCATGGAATTTGTAGATATTGCAGGTTTGGTTGCGGGCGCATCTAAAGGTGAAGGCTTAGGTAACAAATTTTTAGCTAACATTCGTGAAACAGATGCCATTGGCCATGTTGTTCGTTGTTTTGAAAACGACAACATTGTGCACGTATCGGGTAAAGTTGACCCAGCAGAAGACATCGACACCATTAATACTGAGCTAGCACTGTCTGACTTAGATACCTGTGAAAAAGCCCAGATCCGCGTTGCCAAAAAAGCTAAAGGCGGCGACAAAGAAGCCAAGTTTGAGTCAGAAGTGTTGGTAAAAGTCCAAGCACATCTAGAAGCAGATTTAATGCTACGTAGTTTAGATTTAAGCAAAGAAGAAAAAGCAGCTATTGCTTATATGAACTTCTTAACCGCTAAACCGACGATGTACATCGCCAACGTTAACGATGACGGTTTCGAAAACAACCCTTACTTAGATAAAGTAAAAGAAATTGCCGCTAGCGAAAATGCTGTAGTGGTGGCGGTTTGTGCCGAAATTGAAAGTGAAATCGCAGAATTAGACGCTGATGAAAAAGCAGAATTCATGGATGAAATGGGCTTAGAAGAGCCAGGTTTAAACCGTGTCATTCGCGCCGGTTACGAGTTACTCGACTTGCAAACCTATTTCACAGCCGGCGTAAAAGAAGTTCGCGCTTGGACAGTGCCCGTTGGTGCCACCGGCCCTCAAGCTGCAGGTAAAATTCATACCGACTTTGAAAAAGGCTATATTCGCGCCGAAGTTGTTGGTTACGACGACTACATTGAGCATAAAGGCGAGTCTGGCGCTAAAGTTGCTGGCAAATGGCGCCAAGAAGGCAAAACTTACGTCGTTAAAGACGGTGACGTTATTCACTTCTTATTTAACGTATAAGCGCTAAGCTAAAAATAAAAGCCAACTTAAGTGTTGGCTTTTTTATTTCTGCCTGCCAAACAGCGATGTTAATCTCAATGCTCACCAGTAAGGCATTGCCCGCCCCACCGCGCCTATTTCTACACATTAAGTCACCACGTTAAATAGCACTATTTAGTGAACACTGAGAAGCCCTGTTTAGCGGCTAAACAACCCGCTATTTTTAAAGCAAGTTGAAAGCCTTCAACAAAGTTGTGTATAAAGCAACCAGACAAACTGAACAAACGGCCATCACCACGTACACAAAGTGTGCAAACAGACTTTTTTGCGGATTTTTGGCAAAAAAACGGTTGACGCTCCTAGGTCTGATACGCATAATACGCGCCGTTAACAACGCAAAGCGTCGTTCACAAGGCTATGTAGCTCAGCTGGTTAGAGCACAGCACTCATAATGCTGGGGTCGCAGGTTCAAGTCCCGCCATAGCCACCATCTTTCTCACTACCAAGAGTCTGATGTAAAATTTGCGGAAGTGGCGGAATTGGTAGACGCGCTAGATTTAGGTTCTAGTATCGCAAGGTGTGAGAGTTCAAGTCTCTCCTTCCGCACCATCTTTCTTTATGAAAGATACAATTTGTAGGGATATCGCCAAGCGGTAAGGCAGCGGCTTTTGATGCCGCCATTCGTTGGTTCAAATCCAGCTATCCCTGCCACCATTTTAGGCTTGAGTAGTTATACTTGAGTTAAACAACAAGAATTCGCTTTCTTAGTTGTCGGTCTACACTTTACAGTGAAGGCCATCGAAACGCAGTTTCGATGTTAAGTTTCTGCAGGGATATCGCCAAGCGGTAAGGCAGCGGCTTTTGATGCCGCCATTCGTTGGTTCAAATCCAGCTATCCCTGCCACTTTTATTGTGCTCAGGTTATAATCTGGGAAGCAGTAACTGAATAGGGCATTTGCCCAGGTAAGACAGTAAGTACTATGTCGTAGACTAGAATTTGCTAACCCTGCCGAGAAATTTGTAACTTTACCGAGTGAAGATACAAATGGCTATGTAGCTCAGCTGGTTAGAGCACAGCACTCATAATGCTGGGGTCGCAGGTTCAAGTCCCGCCATAGCCACCATTAGTTTTAAGAAGTATTTCGTGCGGAAGTGGCGGAATTGGTAGACGCGCTAGATTTAGGTTCTAGTATCGCAAGGTGTGAGAGTTCAAGTCTCTCCTTCCGCACCATTCTTCTTTAATGAAGAACCCAATTCAAAGAGTTTTGTAGGGATATCGCCAAGCGGTAAGGCAGCGGCTTTTGATGCCGCCATTCGTTGGTTCAAATCCAGCTATCCCTGCCACCTTAAAAGGCCTGCTTTTTAGCAGGCCTTTTTTCTTGTTTCAATTCACCGTCAATAAAAAAACCTGCATCGAGCAGGTTTGCATATCTATCGCTTGATTGTATCTGCTTAAGCACAACTCAAAAATAGGACAAGCCATTATTGTCCAGAGCTAAGATTAGTTAAAGATCTCCCAGCGCATATTTTAAGGCCTGATCTTTGATAGGTCCGCTAGCTTGTACGACTTTAATGGCTAGCTTTCGGAAACGCTGTAACGGCGATAACGAATTTGAAAATAACAAGTAGAACATGTCCATGCTACCTTGCATGACGAGGTTATCGGGACGACGACGCACTTCAAAGCGCCTTAAAGCCTTTGCTTTAGCATCCAGACCACAGTGTTCAATTTGCTCTATTAAACACTTCACATCACGATAGCCGAGGTTTACCCCCTGCCCCGCCAGCGGATTAATAGTATGCGCAGCATCACCAATAATGACCGCACTGTGTTTGACGTAACTGGCAGCATGGCGTCGAGTTAAAGGGAAACTGGCACTAGCCAGTATCTCAAAACCTCCTGGTAGTGTCGGAAACTCAGCGTCAATGCGTTGCTTAAGCTGCGCTTTATTTAACTGTTTTAAACCACGAATCGTGTCTTTAGCGTCATACCAGATTAATGCCGCATGTTGATCGGCTAGTGGTAATAAAGCGCGAGGGCCAGTCGGGTAAAACTGTTGCCAAGTCGCCGTTTGCTGCGGTGCATCCAACTTAATATTGATGGCCAAACAATCGTGGCGATAATCCCAAGCACTAATGCCTACACCAAGTTGCTGGCGCATGGTTGAATTAGCCCCGTCGGCTACCACCATAAGCTTGGCACTATATTGGGTATCGTCTGCCGCCAACACAATACCTTCGGGGTGATTACTCAGTAATCGGCTTTGCTTAGCAATTTTACAAGTGACCCCCGATTGCAGAGCGACTTGCCAAAGCCCCAATTGGATTATTCGATTTTCAACCATAAATCCTAATTCAGGTAAATCCAGCTGGGCAGAATCAAAGATTAACTTATGTTGAGGGTCTTCCCATACCTGCAACTGCTGGTAGGGGCATAATCGCATCGCATTTATCGCAGGCCAGGCTTGCAACTTTTTAAGCAAGCTAACGCTCGCTTGGCTAATCGCGCTAACACGTAGGTCCATCGCTTGGCTAAGCTCAAAGGCTTTCGGCTGAAAAGACTCTAGCATCAAGACCGATAGACCTTGCAGTGCAAAACCTTGGGCACTGGCTGCACCGATCATGCCCCCTCCCACTACAATAACGTCAAAATTTTCCACTACCGTTCAAACCAGGTTAGATATTTAGTTGAAGTTTAACCCGAAGCCCTAAGCGGATGCGAATCAGCTAAGGAATAATTGTGAATCAGATGGCCAGAGAGCCCAAGCGAACGTTTTTTAGTCTTTTTATGGTAAACAGCATGATTGTCTCTAGTCATCGAAACTTTAAACCAGTAAAATACGCGTCCTTTTTTAGCGATGTAATAAAGAGTAAAACAATGGGAAATAAGCTGCATATAAAAACTTGGGGCTGCCAAATGAACGAGTACGATTCGTCTAAAATGGCCGACCTGCTGGATGCGACCCATGGTTTTCAGTTGACAGAAGAAGCCAATGAAGCCGACGTATTACTACTAAACACCTGCTCTATTCGTGAAAAAGCTCAAGAGAAGGTTTTTCATCAATTAGGCCGTTGGAAGACGCTAAAGCAAAAAAATCCAAAGCTAGTGATTGGCGTAGGTGGCTGCGTAGCTTCCCAAGAAGGTAAAGCGATCCGCGAACGCGCACCCTACGTAGACATCGTGTTTGGCCCACAAACTCTGCATCGTTTACCTGAAATGATTAAACAAGTAAGAGGAGGCGAGAAATCCGTCGTCGACGTAAGCTTCCCTGAAATTGAGAAGTTTGATCGTTTGCCGGAACCTCGCGCTGAAGGCGCTACCGCGTTTGTATCTATAATGGAAGGCTGTAGTAAGTACTGTACCTTTTGCGTAGTCCCCTATACTCGCGGTGAAGAAGTGAGCCGCCCGCTAGACGACGTGCTCTACGAAATAGCGTCTTTAGCCGATCAAGGTGTGCGCGAAGTAAATCTGTTAGGTCAAAATGTCAACGCTTACCGAGGCCTTACTCACGACGACAATATTTGTAGTTTTGCTGAATTACTGCGTTACGTGGCCAGCATTAACGGTATCGACCGCATCCGTTTTACCACTAGCCACCCGATTGAATTCACCGACGATATTGTTGAGGTATATGCTGATACCCCTGAGCTTGTCAGCTTCTTGCACCTGCCTGTACAAAGTGGTGCCGACCGTATTCTTAACTTAATGAAGCGTGGCCATACAGCCATTGAATATAAATCTATTATTCGCAAGCTACGTAAAGCCCGCCCTGACATTGAAATAAGCTCTGACTTTATTGTTGGCTACCCAGGTGAAACTACCGAAGACTTCGCAGACACCATGAAGTTAATTGAACAAATCAACTTTGATATGAGCTACAGCTTCGTATATAGCGCTCGCCCAGGTACACCTGCAGCTGACTTGCCAGACGACGTAAGCGAACAAGAAAAGAAACAACGCTTATACATTCTACAAGAGCGTATTAACCAACAAGCTATGCAGGTTAGTCGCCGTATGCTCGATAGCGAACAGCGTATCTTGGTTGAAGGCCCGTCAAAGAAAAACCCAATGGAACTGCGCGGACGCACTGAAAATAACCGTGTGGTTAATTTCGAGGGTAGCCACGATACCATTGGCCAATTTGTCGATGTGAAAATTGTTGAAGTATTCGCCCACTCTCTTCGCGGTAACTTGCTAAGAACAGAACAACAAATGAAGTTGCGAAATGATGTGGCTCCTGCCACTATTATCGACAAAGCGGATGGGCAAGCAGACCACTTAGGTGTGGCAAGCTTTACCCCCTAGTCGCGCATTTGCAAAACTATTAAGGAGTTGGCTGGTTTTAGCTAAACCAGCCCATAAAACAATTTGAGTAATAAAATCAATTCTATTGAGATTTACCTGGAACCCGCTTCCGGTCCCCGTCTGGCTCAATTATGTGGCCCACTTGATGATAACTTAAAGCAATTAGAACGCCGTTTAGGGGTTGAAATTAGTTATCGCAATAATGAATTTCAAATCACTGGTCGCCATGGTATGTGTTTAATTGCCGCCAGTATATTACGCAGTTTGTACCTAGAAACTGCTCCGTTAAAAGGCGGCGATATTCCAGAGCTTAGCCCTGAGCAGGTGCACTTGGCCATTCAAGAGAGCCGAGCGTTAGATCAAGATGACGACGATAGCCAACACTATGGTAAGCAGTTAAACATAAAAACCAAACGTGGCGTGATTAAGCCACGCACCCCAAATCAAGCCACCTATATTGGCAACATGCTAGGGCATGATGTCACCTTTGGTATTGGCCCTGCGGGTACCGGTAAAACCTACTTAGCAGTAGCATGTGCCGTTGATGCGCTAGAGCGCCAAGAAGTTCGTCGAATATTGCTCACGCGTCCTGCAGTAGAAGCAGGTGAAAAACTCGGTTTTCTTCCCGGTGATTTAAGCCAGAAGGTGGACCCATACTTACGCCCACTCTACGATGCGCTATTCGAAATGCTAGGTTTTGAAAAAGTAGAACGGCTCATAGAGAGAAACGTCATTGAAGTCGCGCCACTGGCTTATATGCGTGGTCGAACGTTAAACGATGCGTTTATCATCTTAGATGAAAGCCAAAACACCACGGTAGAACAAATGAAAATGTTCTTAACCCGAATTGGTTTTAACTCTAGAGCGGTGATTACCGGTGATATCACTCAGGTTGACTTACCTCGCCATCAAAAATCAGGTCTTCGCCACGCCATTGAGGTGCTGAGCGATGTACCAGCCTTAAGCTTCAACTTTTTTCAAGCGGCTGACGTGGTTCGCCACCCAATTGTTGCAGCCATCGTAGAAGCGTATGAGCAACAAGATGAGCGCGATCGTATCGCTGAAGAAAAACAGAAACAACGCCGCGATGCAGCCCAAAAGCTTAGTCAAAGCGGTGGAGAATAAAATGGCAATTGTTGACCTACAAATTGCCAGTGGCGATGAAGAGAATCTTCCCACTATTACCGCATTTGAATCATGGCTTCATGCAACTTTAGTCGAGGAAGATGAAGATACCGAACTCACTATTCGTATTGTTGACGAAGCTGAAAGCCAAGCCTTAAATCATCAATATCGTGGTAAAGAGAAACCCACCAATGTACTGTCGTTTCCATTTCAGGCTCCAGCAGGTGTACCCTTACCATTATTAGGCGATTTGGTTATTTGTCGGCAAGTCGTCGAAAAAGAAGCGGAAGAACAAGGAAAAGCTGTATTTGATCATTGGGCGCACATGGTTGTACATGGTAGCCTTCATCTGCTAGGTTATGATCATATAGACGATCAAGAAGCTGAAGAGATGGAAGCATTAGAAGTAGCAGTGCTGACCAAACTTGGTATCAGCAACCCTTATTAATTGATTAGGTAAAACAACGTATATGAGCGACGACAACCCTCACTCGAGCACCGGCTCTGTCAGGAAAAGTTGGATTGAACGAGCAATTCAGCTAGTACAAGGCGAGCCGAAGAGTAGAGAGGAATTGGTAGAAGTAATTCAAGATGCCAATCAAAGAGAATTGATCGACCAAAACACCCGAGAGATGATTGAAGGTGTATTAGATGTATCAAGCCAACGCGTTAGAGACATCATGATCCCCCGCTCGCAAATGGTTACCTTAGACATAAGCCAAACCATTGCCCAAAGTTTACCTACACTTACCGATGCTCGTCACTCCCGTTTTCCGGTGATAAACGAAGACAAAGATCATATTGAAGGCATCTTACTGGCTAAAGATTTACTCTATTATGCTTTTAAAGAAGGCGGCGGAAAAACCCCGCTAGCTCAAGTGATTCGACCCGCGGTGGTGGTACCAGAAAGCAAACGTATCGACAAACTGCTAAAAGAGTTTCGTAGCGAACGCTACCATATGGCGATCGTGGTTGATGAATTTGGTGGAGTATCGGGCCTAGTTACCATTGAAGATATCCTAGAAATTATCGTTGGTGATATCGAAGATGAATTTGCTAACGAAGAAAATTTGCAAGATGATATTCGCCGAATTAATGACAAAACCTTTGCCGTTAATGCACTCACCGATATTGAAGATTTCAATCATTACTTCAGCAGTGATTTTAGCGATGATGAAGTGGATACTATCGGCGGTTTAGTCACTCATGCCTTTGGCCACTTGCCAGGGCGTGGTGAAAGCATTGATATTGAAGGTTATCACTTTAAAGTTCGAACCGCTGACCGTCGCCGCTTGGTGCAGTTACAGGTTAGCATTCCTGAAGATAAAGCCCTAAACTTGAGCGTTCAAGAATAACATGCCTTTAAGCTTGACACCGCGGCTACGTTTATTAGCCGCTTTTGCTGGTGGGTTAATCGCGCCTTTCGCCTTTGCTCCTTTCGGCTTTTGGCCTCTGATGCCAATCTCCCTATTAGCGTTAATATACTTGTTAAACCCAAAGCAATCGGGCTTTAAGCTTGGCTTATGTTATGGCTTAGGTTGGTTTGGCTATGGGATCCACTGGGTACATGTCAGCATGGCCGAGTTTGGCGGCATGCCACTGGTGGTTAGCATAGCGCTGATGGCCTTATTAGTGACCTACTTGTCGCTTTATCCCGCCTTAGCCTGCTGGCTAGCCAATAAATGGCAAGCAAAACGCGGGGCGGCCTTTTATCTATTGTGGTTTCCTGCCTGCTGGCTATTTTCTGAATGGTTGCGCAGCTGGGTGCTCACTGGCTTTCCTTGGTTGCAGCCCGGTTACAGCCAAATTGATTCGCCATTATCAGCAGTTGCGCCCATTTTGGGATTATACGGTGTTACCTGGTTAGTGTTAGTCGTCGCTGCAGCGGGAGTATTACTAATACGCGGACAACAGCGTATGCGCTGGCTAGCAAGTTTGGCGATTACGGCGCCTTGGTTACTCGGCATCGCTTTAACGGGGCATAGCTGGACCACCCCATCGCCCTCAATGACGGTGGCGCTGGTTCAAGGCAATGTGCCCTTAGACATAAAATGGCTGCCTGAAAATAGAGCTGCCAGCCTGCATATGTATCAACAAGAAACCTTAAACATATCTGATGCAGACGTTATCGTTTGGCCAGAGTCGGCCATTGCAGCGCTAGAATATGACGTCATTGAATTTTTGCACCAACTCGATGGTCAACTATTAGCCAAACAGCAAGCCTTAATCACAGGGGTAATCGCCCATGATCTGCAAACCAACGACTACTACAATGCCTTAGTGACACTTGGTCAAGAGAGCCAAGAAAATAATGCTAGTGCTAGTTACTATTACGAAAACCCCAATCGTTACTATAAAAACCACTTACTACCGATTGGTGAATTTGTGCCTTTTGAAAAGCTATTACGCCCTTTAGCCCCCTATTTCAATCTACCTATGTCTTCCTTTGGCCGAGGTGACCCCTTGCAAACCAACTTGCAGGTAAAAGGGCATCAATGGCTCGCGGCCATATGCTACGAGATTGCTTTTGGCGAGCTTATGCGCCCACAATTTACCGCAAACACCGATGCAATCATTACAGTCAGCAATGACGCTTGGTTTGGCACATCTATCGGCCCACAACAACACCTAGAAATAGCACAAATGCGAGCCTTAGAGTTTGGCCGCCCAGTGGTCCGCTCAACCAATACCGGGGTAACCGCTATCATTGACCGATTTGGTAAAGTGCAGCAACGTGCTCCAGAGTATCAATTGCTCACTTTAAAGGGAGAAATCATACCCGCAACCGGAGTCACCCCTTATCAACGCTTAGGTTTATGGCCAATGGGCTTGATAGTATTAGTCGGCTTTATCGTTCGACTGCTACCGACACGGCGTAACAAGTCACTTAAGACTGCAGTTCACTAATTGAGTGACGATAAAAACTGTCACCTTGGCAGTGGTCACATCGGGCGATAATTGTTGGATGCCATAATGCGGTCTTATCACCGCATTGCGCGCATTCAATCACTCCTAAACCGATCAGTTCACCACTTTTATAAACCCCCTGATGTTGCAAATCGCCGATCAGCTCGTGCCATTCGACTTGGCTTTGGTCACTCATTTTAGCCAACCAATACCAGATGCTTTCTTTTAGCATCGTCATTGAAGGGCTTTCATCATAAGCGCGTTTGTAGTCACTGCGCCAATCACTTAAGTCTCGCCGCACATAATTTGCAATTAGCTGCCACTCATCTTTACTTAGATCACTAGCTGCTTGCAGGTACTCTTGAGTAGTATCAATTAACTTGGATAGCTCTTCTTGCCCCACTTCACCGCTTTCTTGTATGCGTTTCTCCAAATCCTTCACAAAGGTTTGATAAGCTTTAACTCTTTTTGGCATAACTCACCCGCTCTCTAACGTGCATTATCAGGTTTAAGCATAGACCTTTTGTTGACTAGCAAATGTGCGCCAAACCAGATTTATCTTTTCCTGATCTTCGCTGAAACACCCCTAAGGGCTATATTAACAAGCCCCCTGCAAAAGCTGAGTACAGAGAAATCATCAGCATTGAACTCAACAAGCTAAGATAAACATGCTCCAGCTATTGTTGTCAGCAAGCGGACTCGGTATCCTATGCGGATCAAATACGGTGGCTACGTGCTGCCAAGTCCAAATTTTGGTTTATTCTGGAAGATCCCATAGATGCAAGAGCAATACAGTCCGCGTGATATTGAAACCAAAGTGCAGCAGCACTGGGAGCAAGCGCAAACCTTTAAAGTCGTTGAGCAACCGGGTAAAGAAAAGTTTTACTGCCTATCAATGTTCCCTTACCCAAGTGGCCGTTTGCACATGGGCCACGTGCGCAATTACACCATTGGTGATGTCGTTTCTCGCTACCAGCGCATGCAAGGTAAGAATGTTATGCAACCTATGGGTTGGGATGCATTTGGTCTTCCAGCCGAAAACGCAGCAATTAACAATAATACTGCGCCCGCTAAATGGACTTACGAAAATATTGAATATATGAAAACTCAACTAAAACAGTTGGGTTTTGGCTACGACTGGGATCGCGAGCTAGCGACCTGCAAGCCAGATTACTACCGCTGGGAGCAGTGGTTCTTCACTAAACTTTACGAGAAAGGTTTAGTGTACAAGAAAATGGCCACGGTTAACTGGGATCCAGTAGACCAAACCGTATTAGCCAACGAGCAAGTAATCGATGGCCGCGGCTGGCGCTCTGGCGCTTTAGTTGAACAAAAAGACATTCCGCAGTGGTTTATTAAAATCACTGACTACGCTCAAGAGTTGTTAGACGATTTAGACCAACTAGACGATTGGCCAGAGCAAGTAAAAACCATGCAACGTAACTGGATTGGGCGCTCTGAAGGCGTTGAAATGCAGTTTGGCTTGGAGAATAGCGAACAGTTAGTACCCGTTTATACTACCCGTCCAGACACGGTCATGGGGGTAACTTACGTAGGTATTGCTGCTCAACATCCGCTTGCCTTAGAAGCGGCTAAAACTCATTCTGAGTTAGCCGCCTTCATCGAAGAATGCAAGAACAATAAAGTAGCTGAAGCTGACATGGCCACCATGGAGAAGAAAGGTATGGCCACTGGCCTTAATGCCGTTCATCCACTGACTGGTAAGCTTGTGCCTATCTGGGTAGCTAACTTTGTACTAATGGGTTATGGCTCTGGCGCAGTAATGGCCGTGCCCGCTCATGACCAACGCGACTTTGAATTTGCTCAAGCTTACGGCTTAGATATTGTGGGTGTAATTAAGCCTAGCGATGCAGAGTTAGATTTATCAGAACAAGCATTCACCGAGAAAGGTGTATTGTTTAATTCTGGTGAATTCGATGGTTTAGAATTCACCGCCGCTTTTGATGCCGTTGCCAGCAAATTAGAATCTATCGGCAAAGGTACCAAACAAGTTAACTTCCGCCTGCGTGACTGGGGCGTAAGCCGTCAACGATACTGGGGCACGCCAATCCCAATGCTAAACCTAGCAAATGGCGATGTTGTACCAGTCCCCGAAGACCAGCTACCAGTGATTCTGCCAGAAGACGTAGTGATGAATGGCGTTACCTCGCCAATCAAGGCAGATCCAGAATGGGCAAAAACCGAATTTGAAGGTCAAGAAGCCTTCCATGAAACCGACACTTTCGATACCTTCATGGAGTCGAGTTGGTACTACGCGCGTTACTGTAGCGCCAATAACGAAGACATGATGTTAGATCCTGAGCAAGCAAATTACTGGCTGCCCGTGGATCAATATATTGGTGGTATTGAGCACGCCATTTTACACTTGCTGTATGCCCGTTTCTTCCATAAGTTACTGCGCGATAGCGGCTTAGTTGAGTCAGACGAACCATTTAAACGCTTGCTAACTCAAGGCATGGTATTAGCTGACGCGTTCTATTACGAAGATGCTAAAGGTGGCAAGGTATGGGTATCTCCGGTAGATGCAGTCACCGAAAAAGATGAAAAAGGCCGCATTACGAGTGCTAAAACTGCCGAGGGCCAAGAGCTGGTTTACGCAGGCATGAGCAAAATGTCTAAGTCGAAAAATAACGGTATCGACCCTCAGGTTATGGTTGATAAATACGGCGCTGACACAGTTCGCCTATTTATGATGTTTGCCGCCCCAGCAGAGCAAACACTCGAATGGCAAGACAGCGCAGTAGAAGGGTCGTTGCGTTTCTTACGTCGCCTATGGAAATTTAGCTTCGAGCATCTAAATGCCGGTGAAGCAGGTGCGGTAGATGTTGCTAGCCTGAATGCCCAACAAAAAGACTTACGTCGAGATGTGCATAAGACCATTGCAAAAGTCAGCGATGACATTGGCCGTCGTCAAACCTTTAATACTGCCATTGCCGCGATTATGGAGTTGATGAACAAATTAGCAAAAGCAGACCAAAGCGATGTAAATACCCGTGCAGTCACACGTGAAGCCATTAACGCAGTGGTATTAATGTTGTCGCCGATTACTCCGCACGTTTGTGACCAACTTTGGACCCATTTAGGTAATGTTGGCGAGATAGATACCGCCGATTGGCCAGTAGCCGACCCAAAAGCCATGGTTGAAGACAGCAAACTTATTGTCGTTCAAGTAAATGGTAAATTACGCGCGAAGCTTACAGTAGCCGCTGACGCCGACCAAGATACCGTACAAAGCTTAGCCATGAACGATGAAAATGTAAGTAAGTTTGTCGATGGTAAAACTATTCGTAAAGTGATTTATGTAGCGGGTAAATTGCTCAACATAGTAGCAAACTAAGCCTTTAGGGCGGGTTGCTTATCGGCCCGCCCTTACTAATTGCGAGATAGCATGAACTATAAAATTGCCAGCGTTGGATTTATTGCTCTGTGTTTAAGTCTATTAACCGCTTGTGGGTTTGCGCCACGAGGCAGTTACTTATTAGATGAAAAACTCACCCAAATTTACGTCTCGTCTAGTGATGAATTTAGCCCGCTCGTTCGCGAGTTAAAGCGCCAGCTTTCTCAAAACAACGTAGCTGTATTTGAGTTTCCTCAAGACGATATCCCCACCTTGCACATCGGCGGCGAAAATATCAGCAAGCGCACCCTATCTTTGTTTGATAATGGTCAAGTAGCCGAGTATGAACTGAGTTATCAAGTTGCTGGCTACTTACAAATTGCTGAACAAGGTAACTTTCCGATTAACGTACAGTTACACCGGGACTTCCAAGATAACCCCCTAGCGGCGTTGGCCAAACAACGAGAGCGTGAACTGCTTTATTCAGAGTTGCGCGTCATGGCTTCAGACCAAATCATGCGCCAATTGGCCACGGTAAGCTGGTAGATGCGAATTTTTGCTGACCGTCTTGCGCAGCAAAACTGCGCCAATTTTAATTGCTTCATCATCGCCGGTGAAGAACCGCTAATTAAGATTGAGAGTATCGACAGCATTCGCCAACAGCTGCAACAACAAGGTTTAGCCGAAGAGCGCTTAAAGTTTACCTTTGATACTGATTTTCAGTGGGGTGACATCTTTGATGCGATGTCTGAATTGTCCTTATTCAGTCAGTACAAACTGATAGAGTTACAAATAGACCGAGCCCCGGACAAAGCGATTCAAAATCAGCTGACTGAATTGTTGCCGCTGATTAACTCAGAAACCCGCTTTTTGCTCAGTTTGCCTAAGGTCACCAAGGCGAACGAAAAACAACAGTGGTACAAGCACTTCGAGCAACATGGCTTAGTAGTAATGGTTTATCCACCAGAGGGTAATCAGCTTCAAGCGTGGGTACGCCAGCGTCTTCAGCAGCACAAATTACCCGCCAGCAATGACCTTATAGCGCTATTGTTACATTACTACGAGGGTAATTTACTCGCGTTGAACCAAGCGGTTGCCAATATTGCGTTACGCTGGGGAGAAAAGCTTCCCTCGCTGAAAGAGATCGAAGCGGGTTTATCTCATGCCAACCATTTTTCTAGCTTTCAATTAGTCGATGCCCTATTAGCTGCTGACTTCCAGCGTAGCTTACTGATCATCAAGCAGCTACGACTAGAAGGTGAAGAGCCAACCTTAATAAACTGGGGGCTAGACAAAGAATTTAAGTTACTACAAATTCTGCAGGCTCAACCTACCAGCCATCACCCCAGCATCTATAAGCAACATGGAGTTTGGAATAAGCGCCAAGGCTTAATTTCTCAGGCGGCCAAGCGCTTCAAACCACAGCAAATAGAGCAAGTGCGCTTGCAAATAGCTGTGATTGACCAAGCCATTAAAGGCTTTACTGGCGATCAAGCTTGGCATCACCTAGAACGTTTAGTTTTCCAACTGGCTTCTCCACATCATGAGCACGCTTAAACTATTTTTCGGAGGGTCTTTTGACCCAATCCATCTAGGACATTTAACGAGTGCTGAACGCTTGCTCGAGATAACTCAAGCGCAAGACATTACTTTACTGCCTAATGCACTATCGCCACTAAAATCTCGGCAGCACATTCCCCCTCATCAGCGTAAACAACTGCTAGAACTGGCACTGCAGCAGTATCCCAATTTGAAATTAGATTGGCGAGAAGTAGAACGAGGTGGTCACTCCTTTACCAGTGATACCCTTCAAGAACTGTCACTGCAATATCCCAATAATCCCATTGGCTTTGTCATGGGCTTAGATTCGTTTAATTACTTAGACCGTTGGCATAATTGGCAGCAACTCAGTGACTACGCCCACCTGATCGTGATTGCTCGACCGGGCTATCAGTTACACATGTCTAAGCCTCTAAAACAGTGGTTAAACGCTAGACTTTGCCACAATGTTGCAGAGTTAGACCAATCAAAAGCCGGTAAGGTCTACTTCTGTGAATTGCAGCCAATGGATATTTCATCCTCGAAGATTCGTGAAAACATTGCCAGTCAGGTCAACCTGCATACCCTAGAAGATATGCTTCCCGCAGATCTAATCAGTTATATTGTTCAACATAAACTCTACGGCGCTTAACCTAGCTAGACTGAGCATGATATACTTAGCCTTTAAATCCAATTTTTGGGGTGCAATAGTTGCAAAACCAACAACTCGTCGATTTTGTTATCGATAAGATCGAAGATATGAAAGGCCGTGATATTCAAAGCCTAAACGTTAGCGAACAATCAACCATTACCGATACTATGATTATCTGTAGTGGCAACTCCAAACGCCACGTTAAGTCTATTGCTGATAATGTTTTTAGGGAAGCGCGTTTAGCTGAACTTGAAGTCATTGGTATGGAAGGCATTGATGAGTCAGAATGGGTATTGCTTGATTTAGGTGATGTGGTCTTACACGTTATGCAAGACAGCGCTCGTGATTTTTACCAATTAGAAAAGTTGTGGGCACCAAGCCACTCCGAGTCTAAGGCCGGATGAAAATACAGTTAGTAGCGGTAGGCACAAAAATGCCTGCCTGGGTCGAAACTGCCTACCAAGAATACTCCCGCCGCTTTCCCAAAGATATGCCCCTAGAGTTAATCGAGGTTAACGCAGGCAAACGTGGGAAAAATGCCGATATTAAGCGAATTCTTGATAAAGAAGGCGAAGCGACACTGGCGGTAATACCTAAAGGAAACCGAGTGGTCACTTTAGAGGTCACCGGCAAACCATGGACGACTCCACAATTAGCTCAGCAATTAGATGCCTGGAAGATGGATGGCCGAGACGTTAGCCTATTAATTGGTGGCCCTGAAGGCTTAGCACCCAGCTGTATTAAAATAGCAGAACAACGCTGGTCGCTGTCGGCACTAACCCTTCCTCACCCAATGGTTAGAGTGATAGTCGCAGAAACGCTATACCGTGCTTGGAGCGTCACTGCCAACCACCCCTACCATAGAGAGTAGCGACTGATTATGGTAAGAAAACGCGTCGCTATGCGAGACCACTCTGCTGAATCACGATTATTTAATCGTCGTTCTTTGGTCTCAATTATTGGCACTTTTGTATTGATTTGCGTGCTGTTAGGAAATCTTTATTACATTCAATTTGAACAGCATGAAACCTATACCACTCGCTCTAACGACAACCGTATAAAAGTATTGCCTCTGGCACCACCTCGCGGTTTAGTTTACGACAGAAATGGCGTTTTACTGGCAGAAAACCGCCCTAACTTTAGCTTAGAAATTGTGCCTGAAAATGTCGATGACCTCGATTTATTGCTGTCTGAGCTCAGCACCTTACTCGGCTTAAGTGAAACCGACATAGAGCGATTCTACCAGCTTAAAAAGCACACCCGTCGCTTTAAGCCTGTAGCCCTAAAATCACAATTAAGTGAACAACAAGTTGCCGTGTTTGCGGTTCAGCAACACAAATATCCTGGGGCAAGTATTGAGGCTAGCCTGATTCGTTACTATCCCTATGGCGATAGCCTTACCCATCTACTTGGTTATGTTGCCAGAATCAACGCGAGAGATTTAGAGCGCTTAGAAAAAGAAAACAAGCTGGCAGAATACGATGCGACGAGAACCATCGGCAAACAAGGTATAGAGCGATACTATGAAGAAATTCTGCACGGCAACGTCGGCTATCAAGAAGTAGAAGTCAATAATCGCGGGCGAATTATTCGCACCATGAAGATTGTTCCGCCTATTCCCGGCAAAGACTTATATCTGAATGTAGACATTCGATTACAATTAGAAGCCCAAAGACTGCTGGCTGGACGTAGAGGCTCGGCAGTATTATTAGACGCTAAAACCAGCGGGGTGTTGGCAATGGTGTCTAGTCCCAGCTACGATCCCAACTTATTTGTAAATGGAATCAGTAGCAAAAACTACAACAAACTACTTAACTCTACCGACCGACCTTTAATTAACCGAGCCACTAAAGGGGTCTACCCTCCTGCTTCTACCGTAAAACCACAACTTGCGGTGATGGGCTTAGAGCTAGGAAAAATAACCGTAGAGCAGCGTATTTGGGATCCTGGTTGGTTTCAAATTCCTAATACTAAACGCCGCTTTCGAGACTGGAAACGCTGGGGCCATGGTTGGGTTGACGTTTATAAAGCGATTGAACAAAGTGTCGACACCTATTTTTACAAATTAGCCTATGAAACGGGCATCAATGACATGCACGCCTATATGAATAAATTTGGCTTTGGTGAATACACCGGCATTGATATTCATGAAGAAAGTAAAGCCAACATGCCCAGCCGCGAGTGGAAACGGGCAAGGTATCGTCAGCCATGGTGGCAAGGAGATACTATTTCAGTGGGTATTGGCCAAGGCTACTGGACGACAACCCCTATTCAGTTAGCTCAAGCAACCAATATCTTGGCCAATCGAGGTAATGTCATTACTCCGCGAATTTTAAAAAGTGTCGGTAATTCCAATTCTCACATAGGGCTTCCCCCTCAAGTCAAAGAGCCCATTAAGTTAAACGATAGCAACAACTGGCAAGTGGCATTAGACGGTATGTATGGGGTAATCAACAAGAGTAACGGTACCGCGCGTAAAGCCTTTAAAGATACTCGCTATGTTGCCGCAGGGAAATCAGGAACAGCACAAGTGGTGAATATCGCAGAAGATGAAGAATACGATGCAGATAAACTTAAAGAACAGCATCGTGATAATGCCATGTTTGTCGCCTTTGCGCCCTTTGAGAAACCTGAAGTTGTCGCGTCTGTAGTGGTAGAAAATGCCGGTGGCGGTAGCTCAATGGCTGCCCCGCTAATTCGCCAGTTATTTGATCGTTATTTTGAAACTAAAGGCAGTTATTAGTTATGGGGAACTATAGCCAAGAACAAAAAAACTCACTGTGGTGGCGACTCCACTTAGACTGGCCACTGTTACTGGGTTTAGTGGCACTAATGAGCCTGGGGCTATTTGTTTTATATAGTGCCAGTGGTGAGAGTATGGACATGCTAAACCGCCAATTTATCCGTATTGGGCTGGCGGCTGTAGTGATGTTTGTTCTCGCTCAGGTTCCTCCTGATGTATATCTTCGCTGGGCCCCATTTTTCTTTTTTACTGGTTTGGTGATGCTGCTTGCGGTATTGATTGTGGGTGACGTTGGTAAAGGCGCTCAGCGTTGGCTTGATCTTGGTTTTATCCGTTTTCAGCCCTCAGAAATAATGAAGCTTGCCGTTCCACTTATGGTTGCGCGTTATATTAGCCAGCACCCACTTCCCCCGAGCTTCAAACATTTATTGATTGGCGCAACTATCGCTATTGCACCTACATTACTGATTGCAAAACAGCCCGATTTAGGGACTTCATTACTGGTAGCCGCCTCAGGGATATTTGCCCTGTTCCTCGCAGGTATGAGCTGGCGCTTAGTCATGGCTGCAGGAGGAATGATCGCGGCATTCATTCCGCTACTGTGGTTCTTTTTAATGCGTGATTACCAGCGACAGCGGGTTCTCACATTACTCAATCCTGAAAGCGATCCTTTAGGAGCGGGTTATCATATTATTCAATCAAAGATCGCCATTGGTTCTGGGGGATTTTCAGGCAAAGGTTGGCTACAAGGCACCCAATCTCAACTAGACTTTTTGCCGGAGCGTCATACTGATTTCATATTCGCGGTATTTGCTGAAGAATTTGGCTTTATCGGCGTAGTATTGTTGCTGTGTTTATATTTTTACATCGTAGGGCGAGGCCTATTCATTGCCACCCAAGCACAAACCGCTTTTGGCCGCTTACTGGCAGGGTGCATTATCCTCACATTCTTTGTTTATGTCTTTGTAAACATTGGTATGGTAAGTGGCTTGCTGCCGGTGGTAGGTGTTCCATTACCTTTAGTGAGTTATGGTGGTACTTCGATAGTGACACTGATGGCTGGTTTTGGCATTCTGATGTCTGTTCATACTCATAAAAGGCTTTATGCCCAATAAGGATAGCTATGCGCTTGTGCTGTTGCTTGGTTTTTGCTGTTACTCAATTATGGTTTAGCTCTGCGTTTGCCAATACCGAACAACAACGCATGGAAGCGTTAAGTAATGAGTTAAATATTCCTTTAACTCAATTGCAACAGGCCGCAGGACAAGCCCAATACCAACAAGCGGTCATTGATGCCATTACTCGCCCTTGGGAAGCCAAACCATGGCATTTATATCGCGCGCTTTTTCTTACAGAAGAACGTCTAAATGCGGGTATAGCTTTTTGGCAAGAGCATCAGCAGACACTGGAGCGAGCCGAAAAAGAATTTAACGTTCCTGCTCAAATGATCGTAGCCATCATTGGCGTTGAAACCTATTACGGGCGACATAAAGGCACCTATCCAGTTATCGATGCCTTATATACCCTAGGTTTTCATTATCCGAAGCGGGCTCAGTTCTTCAGTAAAGAATTCGCCTACTTCATCCGTTTAGCCGAGCAACAAGGTTGGCAATTAGACGAAGTTAAAGGCTCTTATGCTGGAGCAATGGGTTACGGCCAGTTCATCCCATCTAGTTACATTCATTATGGTGTCGATTTTGACCGAGATGGTGAGATAGATATGTTAAACAATCCGGTAGATGCGATTGGTAGCGTGGCCAACTACTTCAGCAAACATCGCTGGCAATTAGGTGAGCCGGTGGTTCACCCTGCTACTGCGAGTCAAATACAAGCAAAACCGTGGTTAACGAGTGAATTGAAATTGAAAGATACCTGGCAACAATTGCATCAAGCAGGCATCACTACTAAGGTGCAGTTAGCCGATAATACGCCACTAAAGTTACTCGAGTTAGAGGAAGTAGAAGGGCATAGTTACTGGCTTGCAGAGCATAACTTCTACGTTATTACTCGTTATAATCGCAGCCCACTTTACGCCATGGCGGTACACCAGTTTAGCGAGCAGCTCAAGCAAACCAAGGCCCAACTCGATGCTAACTAGCCCGCATAACTCTCAGCCTTTACGTCGCTTATTTAGCCTAGCCCTCACGCTAATTGTTGGCGCGTGTAGTTCACCTCCCAGTGAGCAGCGTTATGGCATGAGTAATGATACGGCGCCGGACTCGGCGCCAACTCTAGCGCACCTAGAAAACCCGGTTCCTCGTTATGAGGCATACAGCCGCCAAGGCAATAGAGATTACACAGTACGAGGGAAAAACTATCAAGTATGGCGCGATATAAAAGAGCATGAGACCACGGGCAATGCATCATGGTACGGTAAAAAGTTCCATGGACACCTCACCTCAAATGGTGAGATCTACGATATGTACAGCTTATCTGCCGCCCATAAAAACCTGCCTTTACCCAGCTATGTGGAAGTCACTAACCTTAGCAACGATAAATCAGTAATTGTTCGTGTCAATGATCGCGGCCCGTTTCATCAAGAGCGCATCATAGACCTCTCTTTTGCGGCGGCCTATAAACTAGACATGCTCAAGTCAGGCACAGCAAAAGTCAAAATAAAACTGCTTAAATTTGACAACACAGACTCGAATGCTGAGCGCGCGTTTATCGATGGCAAACAGTATTATGTGCAACTCGTAGCGAGCAAAAATACCGAAGTCATCAGCCAGCATAGAAGCCAACTTGATGCCGCCGGCCTAAGCACCGTATTGATTACAGAAAATGGTTGGCAAAAGCTTCGGGTGGGCCCCTACTACGATGTATTAAGTGCCGAGAACACCTTATTGAAAATGCAGCAAAGCCAATATAAAGATGCTTATATAATTAACCGAAAAGCTAAATAGTCGATTTAGCCTAGGAACTTACCAACACCGCTTAAGTTTTGTTATAGTGAGTGCCGTCCGAGTTTTATTGACTAACAAGCCAAAGAGCCAACAATGATTAAAAATGTATTCCAGCGTGTTAGCTACGCCTCTGTGCTTCTGATTGCAAGTAGCGTGAGTGTCGCTAACGCTGCTCCTCAAGTCATCCCCAACGCCCCTATTATTTCAGCCAAAGGCTATTACTTAGTAGATTTTGATTCAGGGCGAGTGCTCGCAGCCGAAAATGAAGAAGCAAGCCTGGCACCAGCCAGTTTAACCAAGATAATGACCAGCTATATCATTGGTAAGGAAATCAAATCGGGTAAACTAAACCCAAATGATATGGTGACGATTAGCGAGAAAGCTTGGTCTAAAAACTTCCCTGACTCGTCAAAAATGTTTATCGAAGTCGGTAAGCAAGTGCAAGTCGCCGACCTCAACCGCGGTATTATCATTCAATCAGGCAACGATGCTTGTGTTGCAATGGCCGAGCACATCGCTGGTAGTGAAGATTCTTTTGCAAGTTTGATGAACTCTTGGGCTGATCACTTAGGCATGGTGAATACTCACTTCGCCAACAGCCACGGTTTAGATAGCACAGAGCAGTACACTACCGCTAAAGATATGGCTATTTTGGCCACAGCGATGATACGCGACGTGCCTGATGAGTATGCTATTTACAAAGAGAAGTCTTTTACCTTTAACGGCATTACTCAACATAACCGCAATACCCTATTGTGGGACAAGAGTCTAAATGTTGATGGCATGAAAACAGGCCATACGAGTAAAGCCGGTTACAGTCTAGTGTCTTCTGCTACCAACAATGATATGCGTCTAGTCGCCGTTGTCATGGGTACCAATTCTTCGAAAGCTCGCGCCGCGGAAAGTAAAAAGCTGCTCAACTGGGGCTTTAGGTTTTTTGAAACGGTCAAGCCCTATCAAGCAGGTGATAGCTTTGTCGAGCAAGCCGTATGGATGGCAGACCAAGACTCAGTAGCACTAGGTGTTGACCAAAACATTGCGCTTACCCTGCCTCGCGGTCAAGCCAGTAAATTAAAAGCCAGCTTTGAGTTAAAAGACGAGCTAAAAGCCCCATTAACTAAAGGCCAAGTTGTCGGCTCTGTGTATTTCCAGGTAGATGAAACGGATGTCGCGGAATACCCACTAGTGGTGCTAGAAGACGTAGAGCAAGGCAGTATTTTCAAACGCTTACTGGATTACATAAAGCTATTTTTTGCTTCTTTGTTTAGCTAACAATTCAAGGGGCTAGCTTATTGGCTAAGCGGCTTCACATAAATCCTAGGTAAACATCACAAAAACGCGTTAGAATAACGCGTTTTTTATTTCCATCTGCTGCTTTATCGAGTAGCTAGATCTGTATTTTTAGGTCAGTTATGCAAACTAAATTTGATGAGTACTTAGAGTTCCCATGTGATTTTACTTTCAAAATCATGGGCGTTAACAATGACACCTTAGACGACCAAGTACTGAGTGTAATTCAACGCCTCGCGCCGGGTGACTATAGCCCTAAAACAAGACCCAGCAGTAAAGGCAACTACAAAGCGATTAGCCTCGTTGTAAAGGTTACCAGTAAACAGCATATAGAAAGCTTATACACTGAGATTGGCGCTATTGAAGATGTCCGCCACGTATTGTAATGCCTGAACAAAACACACTGCTCGTTCGCCACTTAGGCCTGCAAGAATACAATCAAGTCTTCCAAGCAATGCGTGATTTCACCGATCAACGTGGTGCTGAACAGACCGACGAATTGTGGCTGGTAGAGCATAAACCAGTGTTTACCCAAGGCCAAGCCGGTAAACCAGAACACTTGCTGGCGAGCAGTGACATTCCAATTGTTCAAGCTGACCGCGGTGGACAAGTCACTTATCATGGCCCAGGCCAATTGGTGGCGTACCCTCTATTGAACATTCGCCGCCGAAAACTTGGTGTGCGAGACTTAGTCACCATTATTGAACAGAGCATTATTCAAACCTTAAGCGCTTATCAAATAGACGCCTACGCAAAAAAGGATGCGCCCGGCGTTTATGTAGACCACAAGAAAATTGCCTCTTTAGGTTTACGCATTCGCAAAGGCTGCTCTTTTCATGGATTAGCATTAAACGTAAACATGGACCTTAGTCCATTTTTGCTGATAAACCCTTGCGGTTATGCCGGCCTAGAAATGGCCCAAATAAGCGATTTTGTAGATACCCTCACTGTTGAGCAAGTGGCCGAACAACTTACCCAAGTTATGGTTCAGCAACTGGCTTACAGCAATACCGAACATCAACAAGGACTGCCCACACTATGAGTGCAAAGAAAGTGCGTATGGAGCCCGGAGTAAAACTTCGCGATGCCGACAAGATGGCGTTTATTCCTGTGAAGGTAATACCCTCAGAAAAAGAAACAATGCTACGCAAACCAGAATGGATGCGTATCAAACTGCCTTCTGACACCACCCGCATTAATGAAATCAAAAGTGCAATGCGCAAGCACGATCTGCACTCGGTGTGTGAAGAAGCCTCTTGCCCAAATTTAGCCGAATGCTTTAATCACGGTACCGCTACCTTCATGATTATGGGTGACATTTGTACCCGTCGTTGTCCATTCTGCGATGTTGGCCACGGTAAACCCTTAGCGCTAGACAAAGAAGAACCGACAAAATTGGCAGCAACCATTGCCGACATGAAGCTACGCTATGTGGTGATCACCTCGGTTGATCGCGATGACTTGCGTGATGGTGGTGCGAGCCACTTTGCTGAATGTGTAAGCGAAATACGCAAACATAGTCCAAATATTCAAATTGAAACCTTGGTCCCTGATTTTAAAGGCAGAATGGATAAAGCCCTAGAAATCTTAGATAAAAATCCACCCGATGTATTCAACCACAATTTGGAAACTGCACCAGGTTTATACAAGCAGGTGCGCCCAGGTTCAGACTATCAATGGTCATTAACCTTGCTTAAACGCTTTAAAGAGTTACACCCTAATGTCCCAACAAAATCGGGCTTAATGATGGGCCTAGGCGAGACTAACGAAGAAATATTGCAAGTGATGCAAGATCTACGTGACCATGGCGTAACCATGCTGACACTCGGCCAATACCTGCAACCCAGTAAGCACCACTTACCGGTGACACGGTATGTCCCCCCAGCTGAGTTTGATGAACTAAAAGCCAAGGCAGAAGCGATGGGCTTCACTCACGCCGCTTGTGGGCCGCTAGTTCGCTCTAGTTACCATGCAGACCTGCAGGCTAAAGGTGAAGAAGTAAAATAGCGTCGCTGTTTTTATTTCGGAACAAACTGGAGAGCAGCAGCTCTCCTTTTTTATGGGCGTTTATCCCCATTCACCAGAACCATAATAAGCAGGCAAAGCAATAAGCTGAGCTACCCAGCAGCAGAAAGCTATAATAAAAAACCCGAAAAGTCCGACACGGTTCATTAATGCCAGTAATAGAAGAGAATAAATACGCAGAAACAAATACGCCAAGCTAAATTAGCTTGGCGTTCCAACCAAATACGGAAAGTAATAAACGGTAAATAGACTAACTTACTAAGCAGTGGGACTCACAAAACTACAAATCACACCACTCAACTAAGGCGGTCCAGCCATCTTAAGGATAAGCTCCTTAAGATCTGTAACTTTCCGACCTTGGATCACTCCAAGTTTGGCTTTGACTCAGCGCTGGCGAGACCAAAATACTCACCAACAAATTAATATTAAATCAAATTAGGTTGCTTTGGCAAGATTTAATCATCGATACTAGTAGTTAGTAAAATGTCTATACTTACCATACTTTCATAGCCTTAAAGTTATGCTACGATACCGCAAAAGGACTAGAAAACTCAGTAATGGCTACGCAATACGATTATAGCGGCAAACAGATCCTCATCGTTGACGACCAACGCGCCTTTCAAGTCATGCTGAAAGCTATGCTGCAAAACTTTGGTGCTACCGAAGTCTATTTTGCAAACACTGGCGAAGCCGCGGTTAAAGCCTGCAAAAAGCGTAAATTTGATATTCTACTTGTTGATTACAACCTAGGAACGGGTAAGAACGGGGGTCAACTTCTGGAAGAGTTGCGGGTCAGTAAACTACTCAATGTAGATGCCTTATTCTTCATCATTAGTGGTGACAATAATAAAAGCATGGTTCTCAGTGCACTAGAAATGGAACCCGATGAATTTATTACTAAACCCTTTTCGCAATTCCAGTTACACAATCGCTTAGCGAGGTCGCACTTAAAAAGGCAATCTTTACGCAAAATATATCAAGCGCTAGCCGACAAAGAGTACCAACAAGTTATCACCTTGTGTGACCAACAAATTGAAGCTGACAATAAATACAGTAATTATTGTCGAAATCTTCGCGTAGAAGCCCAAATTGCATTAGGTGAATATACAGCTGCCAAAGCTGCATTAGAAGCCATCTTAAAAGAACGTAAACAAACATGGGCAAAGGCAACCCTAGGCCGCGTTCATCTCTTGTTAAATGACAACCAAAGTGCCATAGCAACGCTTAACCGCTCAATTAGCGAAAGCCCTTTATTGCTTACCGCTTATGATTGGTTGGCGCGCGCTTACCGCGCCGAGGGAGACTTAGACAAAGCGTTAGAAACAGTACTTAAAGCCGCTAAACTGGCAGTAAATAGTATTGAACGTCAGCAACTGTTAGCTGAATTAGCCATGGACGCGGGAGATCTCAGTTTAGCTAAAGAAACCTTTTCTACCATTTTACAACTGGCCCGCCGCTCGATACATCGTGGCCCACACCACCTTTGTAACTACGTGCGCAGCCTGATCGACGAAGCGCAAAGCGAGGACGATTTATACCGTAAGAATCGTTTATTACAAGAAGTGAATTCGGTGTTGTTTCACGCTAGACGTGAAGAAGGTAAAGACGACGATTTCAATTTTGAAGCCTTTGAGGGGATTAGCCAAGCCAGAGTGCATGCCACTAAGGGAGAACTAAATAAAGCCAAGCGTTTACTCTTTGATAGCCATGATGGTTTATTAGATTCCCCCAGCAAGGTAAGCGGCGAGTTATTACCGGATACCTTCTTAACCCTAAATTCTGTCGGCGAATTTGAATACGCAATGCCATTTGCAGAAGAGTTAGAAAAACGCGATAACATCGATCCTGTATCACTATCTTCGGCCCATAAGGTGCTAAAAGCCGAAGACTTTGAGCTAAAATTAGGCCAATTTCGCGAATTTAACAAAATGGGCATTGAAGCTTACGAAGAGCAGCGTTTTTATGAAGCGACCAACTTTTTTGATAAGGCTCTGCAAGTAGCGCCCGGTAATACAGGGGCGATTTTGAACAAAATTCAAGCTATTTTAAAACAAATAAACGCCTCACCAAAGGGCGTTAGCGGTCAGTTGCTAGGTGAATGTAAAATCACTATCAAACTTCTGGATGGGCTTAAACTCAATGAAAATCATGCTGAACGTTACTCCACCTTAAAAAGTGAATTTCAACAACTTGGGAGTAACCGCGGCAAGTAACCCGCCAATCGAAATCTATAACGTTAACGATTTACCACACTGATTTATTTGTTATCCCAAGCAGGCATTAAAAGCTATTTACACCTCTCGCAGTTTCATTTATTTGGCATACACTTATAAAGATTGCAGCGAAGCAAGACTGATTAAGGCTTATGTTTTGTAACGGCCAGCGGGGTATTTGAATGGTGAGATGCGCAAAATGTTTATATCAAGATGCCTCTGGAGCCAGTTGCCAAGAACCGGCTTTGAAGAGTGGTTTATGTTTTTGGCATGATCCTGATGAAGATAAAACTGGGCCCGAAATAAAAGTAAAATTGGAGAACTACGCTAAAGGTGGCGGTGTGCTGCGAGGTATCAGTTTAAAAAAAGCCCAGCTAGTCGATATTGATTTGGTTAAATATAACAGTAAGCAAGGCTACGATATGAGTGGTGCTGATTTATATCGTTCAAACTTGAAAGGAGCCCACCTATTCAACATCGACTTCCAAAACGGCAGTCTGATGAAAGCCGATCTAAGAGGCGCTAACCTAAACCACGCGAATTTAAGCAAAACCAACCTACTTGGCACCAAAATGGATCTCTGTAAATGCGACAGTTTATGTGTTGGTGACAAAATACTGCAAGAACAACTCGGCAGTGCTGCTGAACGCCAGCAAGATAAAGAAGCAATGCATGATTATTACCAACAAGCTGAGGAAATTTATCGCTGTTTACGTAAAACCGCTGAATCCGAAGGCTTATTCACCACAGCAGGTGCTTTTTTAAGAAAAGAGCTCACCATGCGTCGCTATCAAATGCCCAAATTATCTTATCGCCGAGGCATATCTAAATTGGTCGATTTAGTATGCGGTTATGGTGAGTTGCCAACACGAGTAGTACTGACGTCTTTAATCATCATACTTAGCTGCGCCATTGTTTACTTTTTTACTGGTATTCATTTCAACGGCAACATTGTAGCCTTAGACCTCAACCAAAGTGTTAGCCATAACTTCGTGTCTTTTTTTGAATGCTTGTATTATAGCGTGGTCACATTTACCACTTTAGGTTACGGTGATTTTACCCCTGTAGGTTACTCGCGGGCTTTCGCCGCTATCGAAGCTTTTAGTGGGAGCTTCATTATCGCCTTGTTTGTGGTAGTTTTTGTAAAAAAAATGACGCGCTAGCTTACACCAGCAACGGCTGACGACTTCGATAAACAAATATAATGCAATTCTAAGAGTAGTTACGTAAAGTTGTATTAATACATACTTATGGAGGTTCTACATTGAAATTTGTAGTGCTAGCGCTGCTGGCAGTTTTTGTTATTTTATTTATTCTTCGAGCAAACAATGGCGCTAAGGTTACCAAACAAAACCGCCAGTTAGGTCAGGACTTCTTGACCAGTAACGGACAGCAAGAAGGTGTGATTACTACTGAGTCAGGGCTTCAATACAAAGTCTTGGAGGATGTAGTAAGCGATAACGACAAACCCACACCGCACAGTGTTGTAACAGTACATTACCATGGCACCTTACTCAGTGGTTTAGTCTTCGATAGCTCAGTAGACCGAGGGCGCCCCGCTCAATTTCCACTCGGCCAAGTTATCGCCGGTTGGACAGAAGGGTTACAGTATATGAATGTTGGTGAGAAATTTCGCTTTTTCATTCCTAGCCAATTGGCGTATGGCGACCGCAGTGTAGCTTCTATTCCATCAGGCTCAACGCTCATTTTTGATGTTGAACTGTTGTCTATCGACACCAAATAGACTTAACCATAACAAAGCGTTGGCTCTGCCAAGGCTTTGTTATTTAGCTAACTATCAAACCTGTTGTAAAGCCTGCTCAAAATCGGCCAATAAGTCTTCTGTATCTTCAATACCGATAGAACAACGGATCATTGTTTCGCTAATCCCCGAAGCTTGTCGCGCCGCTAATCCCATCTCAAAATAGATGGTCTCTGCTACCGGTAAAGCGAGTGTTCGGTTATCCCCTAAATGCGTTGCGTTAATAACCACCTTAGTTTTATCTAAAAACGCGGCGCAATCGATACCGTCAACCAAATCAAAGCTCACTAATGCGCCGAAGTGCTTAAACAATTCAGACGCGCGTTGATGTTGTGGATGTTGCTCTAAGCCTGGGTAGTATACCTTGGCTACTTTTGGATGAGCATCTAGCATCTTTGCTAACGCAAGTGCATTAGCACACTGTCGCTCCATCCGTAGTGCCATTGTTTCTGCACCAACTGATAACAAGTGAGCGGTTTGAGAGCACAAAGCACCACCAAAATCTCGTAGACCTTTTTTCTTAATCTGATTAATGCCCCACATTTTCGAATCACCGCTTCGGTATCCCTCAAAAATATTTGCATAGTTTGACCAGTCGAATAACCCTGTATCGCTAACTGAGCCACCTAACGCGTTGCCATGCCCACCAACATACTTAGACAATGAAGTTACTATGAGGCTGGCCCCAACGGCCTTAGCCTGGAATAAATAAGAAGAGGTTAGTGTATTATCTACCACATAAACCAAACCTCGCTGCTGACAAAGTTCGCCGATACCGACTAAATCAACAACTTGAGTGGCAGGGTTAGCAATGGTTTCCACAAACACCATTTTAGTATTGGCTTGGCAGGCCTCAGCCACTGCTTCTGCGCTGGTTGCATCGACTAAGGTTACTTCAATACCATAACCTTTTAGTGTGCCAAAAATACTGCTGGTATTCCCAAACAAAAAGCGACTCGCTACGATGTGGTCACCGGCTTTCAACAAGGTAAGAAACACCGTGCCTATCGCCGCCATTCCGGTGGCAAATACTAAACTAGCGATACCACCATCTAACATGGCGATTTTGCGTTGAAGGTAATCTAAGGTAGGAGTGGATTGACGCGCATAGGCATGCCCTACTTGCTTGCCTTGAAAGACATCGACCAAATCTTGGGTGGCGGCATATCCATACGGTACCGAGTTATGAATCGGAGCGTGTACAGCACCGTCTTCTACGCCAGCTAAGCGATCACAATGCACTAGCTGGGTAGTAAATCCTTTAAACGTCATAGGGCTACTTCTACTAAAAACCAAGTCGGGCTATTATGCCCCAGCACTGGTCTAAAAACGAGACGCCCACTTAAACTTGTTCAGTCCAAATACTCTGCCCTTTAGCAATAACTTGTTTTATCGCCAAGGATTGAGGGTCAAGCACCACACAATCAGCGTCAAAACCTTTAGCTAATTGACCTTTGTCCCTCAGACCTAAAGTTTTAGCCGGATTAGCGCTAATCACCGACAGCGCAATCTCCAAAGGAACCTTATAGCGTTGCACCGCCTCTCTTGCTGCTGTATATAAACTATCAAGCTTACCCGCTTGCATACCTACCAATTCACCTTCGAGGTTGAACATAGGGAGGCTCGCATTGGCATCTGAACTGAAACTAACTCGGGTCCAATCTAAGCCTTTATCATAAATAGCGTGCAGCGCTTCAGGACAACTAACTTCGCCTTGCTCCAACAATTGAGGACTGGTGCTAGTGGTTAAATCTATAGCCCCGCCTTCAGCTAAGAAGAGCAAAGCGTCATCAAACAAAGCTCGATTGCGATTACAATGAGTAGGATAAAGTTGAGTAATTGATAAGTCTGAGCAACTAACAATCTCTCGCAGGATATTCAACTTACCGTTACCGTCTCCAACATGAAAAAAGCTAATGCCCTTTTTACCCGCAAGCAAACCAGCAACTCTGGCTTCAGCGACAACGTCAATGAACGCCTGCAACGAAGCTTGACTAGCGCGATGATCCGCAATGGCAATTTCGCCTACCCCTATCATCTCGGGGATGAGAATGATGTCTTGTTCAATAGAGCCCGTTATCGTTTTAACAGGAAGATGATAAGACCCTGTATAACAATAACAACTTAAGCCCTGCGCCGATAACTCACGAGCCTTACCTAGTACTTGAGCCGGCGTGCGAGTCACACTGTCGGTACCTAAGGCGCCAACTAAAGTGGTAACACCGGTAGGTGCTGCGTCTGCAAAGCTCAATTCAGCAGTGCGATAAGCAAACCCTCCTTCACCTCCACCACCCGTAAAATGAACTAAAGCATCAACAAAACCAGGGGCTAAAATAGCTCCTTGCAGATCAATTATAGAGACTAAACCAAGGTTACTTTGCAGGGTGATATTTGGCGATACTTCAGCAATTTTTCCATTTGCTATAAGCACATCCATGGTTCCTAACGGACGAGGAGAATAGACCTGAGCATTTTTCAATAAACTAAGCATGATAATTACTTCTTAAACTAAAATAGCCAAAGGGGGCTATTTCGCCCCCTTTGTATGTATTTAACTGAGTGGCCTCAAATGGCGATGCCAGTGTTTTTCCCAATGTTTAAAACCAAACACCAACATGAAAGTAACACACAAATAAATTAACGCAGCGAAGGTGAACGCTTCAAAAGGTGCATAGTATTTAGCATACACATCTCTAGCTGCGCCAGTTAAATCAATAATTGTCACCACACTCGCAATTGAGCTGGCATGTAACATAAAGATCACTTCATTACTGTAAGCTGGTAGAGCTCTGCGTAAAGCACTGGGTAAGATAATTCTTCGCATAGCTTTAGCATTGGACATTCCATAGGCTTTAGCCGCCTCAATTTCTCCACGGGGGGTGGCTACGATAGCACCACGGAAAATTTCGGTCGTATAAGCTGCCGTATTAAGTACGAAAGCGAGCAAACATGGATAGAACGCTTCACGAACAATTGGCCAAAACATCGATTCTTGGATGCCCTCGATATACGTTACGCCGTAATAAATAATGTATAACTGAATTAACAATGGCGTGCCACGAAATACATAAGTAAACAACCACACGCTACGGCTAATGAAAAAATTATCTGATGCTCTCATCACCGCTAAAGGTATAGCGATAATTAAACCCAATATAAGCGACAAGAATACCAACTGGACAGTCATTACCAATCCGTCCCAGTAGGTAAGTACTGTGGCTAAGTTAAAAATGTCATTGCTGGCGAGCAAGTTTTCGATAGTTTCATACATAACTTAATCCCTACCTTTCAGTACCAGCACTGAAACGAATTTCTAGCCGCTTAAGAAAAATTTCTGACACGCTGGTTAGCGCTAAATAAACGAATGCAACCGGAATGAAAAACAAAAAAGGTTCATGCACAGCGCCAGCGGCTTCTTTTGCTAAACGCACCATATCAGCCAAGCCAATCACTGATACTAAAGCGGTTGTCTTAACTAATACCAACCAATTATTACCAATACCGGGGATCGCATGACGCATCATTTGTGGCACTGTTATTCTGCGAAACACCTGCATCGCACTCATGCCATAAGCTTTACCCGCTTCAATTTGGCCGTTATCTACCGCCAAAAATGCGCCACGGAAAGTCTCAGCCATGTAGGCGCCAAAAATAAACCCAATGGTGGTGACACCGGCAACAAATTCATTAATATTGATATAAAATTCAATATCAAAACTATCGTACACCCAATCAGACACTGCATTAACCATGATTTGGGCGCCAAAGAATATCAATAACATCAATACTAAATCGGGGACCCCGCGAATCACGGTGGTATAGGCAACAGCGACCCCATTAGCGATGCGATTTTTAGACAGCCGAGCGACAGCAGCCAGCATGCCAAGCGCTAATGCCACTGCTAATGATAAAAAAGCGACTTCAATTGTAACAATCGCCCCCATAAATATAGAAGGGCCGTAACCATGAAGATCTAGCATAATGAATCTCTTAGAAAGTTAACCCGAGCAAGGCTCGGGTTAATGGTAGTGCAAGGGTTTACTTTTTGATGCTGTATTCGAAGTATTTGTCGTTAATTTTGTCGTAAGTACCGTTAGTTTTAACAGTAGCTAGCGCTTTGTTGAACATCTCAATCAAATCACCATCACGCTTACGAGCAGCAACACCAACCCCCTCACCTAACTGAACGTTTTCACCTAGCGCTTTAAACTCTGCACCTTTTTCCACTTCTAAGATAGTGCTAACACCAACCGGGAAATCAATAACTACTACATCTAAACGGCCACCTTGAAGGTCAACAACCAAATCATCACCGGTAGTGTAACGCTTGATATCGGCTACTTTTGAATAGTTTTCTGTCGCGTAGGTATCTTGAATAGTGCCACGTTGTACGCCAACACGAAGTCCTTTCAAGGTTTCTGGCTTAGCCGGATCAACCATGCTAGCACTAGGGCCGAAGAAGCCGGTTGGAGTGTTGTAGTATGGTTCTGAGAACAACACTTTCTTAGCACGATCTTCATTGATAGACATTGAAGAGAAGATAGCGTCATATTTACGAGCCAACAGACCAGGGATAATTCCATCCCATGCTTGAATAACCCACTCACACTTAACTTTCATTTCTTCACAAACCGCGTTACCTAAATCGATTTCGAAACCAGTTAATGAGCCATCAGGCGCTTTATATTCAAATGGTTCGTAAGGCACGTCTACCGCAAGGCGAACGACTTCCCAATCTTTTGCTTCAACAACAGTAGTGGTTAGTGCTAAAGCACTCATCATCGCGACTAGTGTTTTTTTCATTTCATTTCTCCATTTTATTTATATTTAGAGCGCTATAGCGCCTTCTTCCATAGTTTTAATATTTCGGCGCAAGAAATTGTTTCATACGCTCGGAATCTGGATTTCCAAATACTTTTGAAGGGCTGCCTTTTTCTTCAACAACGCCTTGATGTAAAAACAGCACCTGATTAGATACATCTCGAGCAAAAGCCATCTCATGAGTCACAACCAGCATGGTGCGCCCTTCTTCTGCCAAACTACGCATCACCTTTAATACTTCGCCCACTAATTCCGGGTCTAAAGCCGAGGTGGGCTCGTCAAACAACATCACTTCGGGATTCATTGCTAATGCTCTAGCTATTGCTGCGCGCTGTTGCTGCCCACCAGACATATGTGCAGGGTAGTAATCTTTGCGATCGTGTAAGCCCACTCTTTCTAAAAAAGCTTCGGCTTGTTCAATCGCCTCTTTCTTAGGTAGTCCGAGAACATGTACCGGTGCTTCAATGATGTTTTCTAATACCGTCATGTGCGACCAAAGGTTGAACCCTTGAAACACCATAGATAGGCGGGAACGAATACGTTCTACTTGTTTATTGTCGGCGGGAAGGCGTTCACCATTACGAGCGTGCTTAAATGCTATTTGTTCACCGTGGAGTAAAATTTCACCTTGAGTGGGGACCTCAAGTAAATTCATACATCGAAGAAAGGTGCTTTTTCCCGACCCTGAAGAGCCGATAATCGAAATCACGTCGCCTTTTCTAGCAGTTAAATCGATCCCCTTCAGTACTTCATTATCGCCAAATACCTTATGGATATTCGATACTTCTAGTGCCGCAGCATCTTGCATACTTTTTACCTTGTTAATAGCTACGTTGAGTAACTAAGCCTTATTTCCCGAGGCGCGTTTTTATTGTTAAATATTTTGTTACACGTTCAACCCCACAAAAAGTATCATTCGAAAAGACAAAACTCAACATATTATGGGGCATTTAGCACAACAACGATTACAAAACACCCTGAACAGCCATTTTACCAGCATCTTTATATTCACGATGAGTGCATAGTTAAGCCGATAACCGTCAACCAGACGCATTTAATTTCAGTTTTCTCAAACCCACATTAATTTAAAGTGTGTCCAAACACCCCACACATCGGGCTAACTGAAAACGCACCTCTTGTTAATCTATTGTAAAAACAATCAATAAATTCGCCCCAATTTGGTGATTTAGCTCCCAATCTTTAAACCCTTCTTTTAGTAAGTAAATTACACAATTAGCTCTATCACGGACTATCTCCGGCTTTATACCTAGAAAAAAAGTAATAAAATTACACGAATCAGGGCTTTCTTGATTTAGATCAAATTCCATTTCTTACTTACTTTGCTACAATTTTGCCAACTAAATTATTAGGTAGATGTTGTGATTACTAACAACAAAGCAGCGGGTTTTGTTAATGACAAATTTTTGTCAAATATCACCTTTATTTTGTTAGTATGGCGTCACCAACTTCTGACGTTACCGTCTAAACTTCTACAGCGAAACCGCATGCTGTTATCCATGTGTATATACTCACTATCCTTATATGCTGTTCGTCATAATGAGGCGATTATCGCAAGTGAGAAGGATCTCAAGCTAAACGGCGCGTAAGCGCTAGCGATTAACCAAATTTTAAATTGTTATTTGAGGAAATTATGTCTAGCAATACCAACCAAACTCAAGACGAAGAGTTGAGTTATAAGGATGCCCACCGACCGGCTTCAGAGTTTGATTCGCGTTCAGATTACTTAGATCACGAATTGCAAATCATGAAGCCTCGTCGTTGGGGAATAAACTTGCCCGGACGTGATTTCCGTTTTGAGTGGGAAGATTTGGTTCCAGCTATCGCCGGTACCATCGGAATCATCGCGATGTATTCTGCGGTAATGATGGCATGGGCAGACGGCCTTACCGAGCGCTGGGACCACATAAACCTAGGTACTGAATTTGCCATTGAAGTAGCCCGTGTAGAAATGCTTATTCCGGCACTACTATTCTGTGTTCTTGCTTCAGGGATATTTAACCCGCGCGCTAACCTAGCGGGTAACCATGGACCAATGATCCCATTAATTGGCGCAATTGCTTTAGCAGGTGCACACCCATTAGCACTGGCTATTCTATTGGGTGTATTCGGTCTTTTATTAAGTTTCTTCAAGGGCGGCTCAAAACTAGTTAACCTTACTAGTGAAGGTGTTGCAGGGGGCTTATTAGTATTCCTTGGTTTTGGCGGAACCATGTCAATGATTGGCGATATCCAATCTTGGGCAAAAGGGCTAGAGTCTATCGATGCTGGCGTTGCCGCCGGTGAAATGGGGTATGTAGGCTTAGTGGTATTAGCTGCTACCGTTATCCTCTACGCCTTTTTAGCTAAAATCAACAAACGCTGGCTGGCGATTCCTGCTTGTGCAGTAATGGGACTAGCCATTGCTCTTGCATTTGGTGCAGGCTTCGACCTTACCTTTAAAACAGAAATGGGCTTACCTAACCTAAACCCTGTATACTGGTGGGGCTCTACCGAGCAAGGTTGGCAGTTAGGTTTACCTAACCTTGAGCACTTTATTGCTTCTTTACCATTCGCCATTTTAGCGGTTGCAATGTGGTCACCTGACTTCTTAGGGCACCGTATCTTCCAAGAGCTAAACTACCCGCGTGGTACAGACAAAGTACTCATGGATGTTGATGACACCATGACCACCTGTTCAATTCGTCAGATTGTTGGTACAGCAGTAGGTGGTGGTAACATCACTTCAAGTTGGGGGACATACATGATCCCAGCAGCTATTGCTAAGCGCCCAATTCCAGGTGGTGCAATCTTACTGGGCTCACTATGTATTGTGATTGCCATTCTAGGGTTCCCAATGGACGTCGCCGTTTGGCCACCAGTAATGAAGATTGCTTTACTAGTCGGTGTATTCTTACCACTACTAGAAGCTGGCATGCAAATGATTAAAGATACTAAAGATTCTCAATCTGCTGGTATTTGTATTTTTGCAGCCGCGGTAACCAATCCAGTATTGGCATGGGCCTTAACCATGTTATTAGATAACAATGGTCTTATCGGTAATAAAGAACGCCCTAAAACCTTATCCATGATTGACCGTATAGTGATTCCTGGCACCGTATTGCTAATCTGTTTCGTAGCGATGCTGGCAGTCGGCATGTTGGAAGGTAAATACGGCATTCCAGCACTATTGTAGTTTTAAAAACTTTACCTCTTGGAACAAGCGCTATACTTGTTCCAAGGCTTGATTCCGGTGCCTTTGGTACCGACATCTAAACCATAGAATATTCATTTGTATACCAACTTATAGGTGGGACAAAAAATGGCAGAGAAGAACGATGTATTTGCTAGTGCTTGGGCAGGCTTTGCAGCCGGCGAATGGCAAAATGAAGTTAATGTTCGTGACTTTATACAAACTAACTACACTCCATATGAAGGCGATGAGAGCTTTCTAACTGGCGCAACCGAAGCGACGGATCAGCTTTGGGACAAAGTTATGGAAGGCATTAAAGAAGAGAACCGCACTCACTCACCGGTTGACTTCGATACTTCAGTAATCTCAACCATCACCTCTCACGATGCTGGTTACATCAACAAAGACTTAGAAACTGTTGTTGGTTTACAAACTGAAGCTCCACTTAAACGTGCGATTATCCCGAACGGCGGTATTCGTATGATTGAAGGTTCTTGTAAAGCTTATGACCGTGAATTAGATCCAGCAGTAAGCAAAATTTACACAGACTACCGTAAAACCCATAACCAAGGTGTATTTGACGTATACACTGGCGCGATTATGAAGTGTCGTAAGTCTGGCGTGCTAACAGGTTTACCTGATGCTTACGGCCGTGGCCGTATCATTGGTGATTACCGCCGCGTAGCGCTATACGGTATCGACTTCTTAATGGCGGACAAAGTTAAGCAACACCGTTCTTTAGAAAAAGACATGGTCAATGGCTCAGACTTACAAGCGACAATTCAGCTTCGTGAAGAGATTAGTGAGCAACATCGTGCACTAGCTCAAATAAAAGAAATGGCCGCTAAATACGGTTGTGACATTTCTCGCCCAGCAGAAACAGCTAAAGAAGCAGTGCAGTGGACTTACTTCGGCTACCTAGCTGCAGTTAAATCGCAGAACGGCGCCGCTATGTCGTTTGGCCGTACAACGACTTTCTTAGACGTATACATTGAGCGTGATATGGCTGCCGGTACCCTTACCGAAAGCGAAGCGCAAGAATTAGTCGACCACCTAGTGATGAAGTTGCGTATGGTACGTTTCCTACGTACTCCTGAATACGATGATTTGTTCTCTGGTGACCCCATTTGGGCGACAGAGTCAATTGGTGGTATGGGTGTTGATGGTCGTACTCTAGTAAGTCGTACTGCATTCCGTTTCTTGAATACCCTTTACACTATGGGTCCTTCTCCAGAGCCAAACATCACTGTTCTTTGGTCTGAGCAATTACCTCTTAACTTCAAGAAATACTGTGCAAAAGTATCTATCGATACCTCATCAATTCAATATGAAAATGATGACTTAATGCGCAATGACTTCGACAACGATGATTACGCCATTGCTTGTTGTGTATCACCAATGGTTGTTGGTAAACACATGCAATTCTTTGGTGCTCGTGCCAACTTAGCTAAAACATTGCTGTACGCAATAAACGGTGGTGTTGACGAAAAGCTGAAAATCCAAATTGCTCCAGTTACCGATAAAATTACTGATTCAGTATTAAACTACGAAGACGTAATGGGTCGCTTAGACGTATTAATGGATTGGTTAGCAGAGCAATACGTGACCGCCTTGAACTGTATTCACTTCATGCACGATAAATACAGCTACGAAGCGTCATTGATGGCACTTCACGACCGTGATGTACGCCGCACAATGGCTTGTGGTATTGCTGGCTTATCTGTTGCTGCTGACTCTTTAGCTGCAATCAAATTTGCTGAAGTGAAACCAGTACGTGACGAAGACGGTATTGCTGTCGATTTCGAAATCAACGGTGACTACCCTAAATTTGGTAACAACGATGATCGTGTAGATACTATTGCTGTTGACTTGGTTGAGCGCTTCATGAACAAGATCCGTAAGCTAAAAACTTACCGTGATGCGATTCCAACTCAATCGGTTCTAACGATTACATCTAACGTTGTATACGGTAAGAAAACGGGTACTACTCCAGATGGCCGTAAAGCCGGTGCTCCTTTTGCTCCTGGTGCTAACCCAATGCACGGTCGTGACGAAAAAGGCGCAGTAGCTTCATTAACCTCGGTTGCTAAACTACCTTTTGCTAACGCTCAAGACGGTATCTCATACACCTTCTCTATCGTGCCAAACGCACTAGGTAAAGATGACGATACGCAAAAAGCTAACTTAGCCGGTTTGATGGATGGTTACTTCTATCACAACGCTGATGTTGAAGGTGGTCAACACTTAAACGTTAATGTTATGAACCGTGAAATGTTAGTTGACGCAATGGAAAATCCTGAGAAATACCCTCAGCTTACCATTCGTGTATCTGGTTACGCAGTGCGTTTTAACTCACTGACCCCAGAGCAACAGCAAGACGTTATTACCCGTACTTTCACACAAAGTATCTAAACTAAGGTTTAGTAGTTTCTGCTAAGCAGAAACTACGGTTATAATTGACCTTGTCCAAACTATTGGACAAGGTTTTTTTTTGGAGAAACAGATGTCAAAAATTGGTCGAATTCATTCTACTGAGTCTTGCGGAACTGTAGATGGCCCGGGGATCCGGTTTATTGCCTTTATGCAAGGCTGCTTAATGCGCTGTCAATACTGCCATAACCGTGACACTTGGGACTTACATGGCGGTAAAGAAGTCACCGTTAGTGAGCTAATGAATGACCTTACCCCGTATCGCCGTTTTATGAATGCCAGTGGCGGTGGTGTAACCGCTAGCGGTGGCGAAGCCATTCTGCAAGCCGAATTTGTTCGGGATTTATTCCGCGCCTGCCAAGAGCAAGGTATTCATACTTGTTTAGATACTAACGGCTATGTCCGTAAACATACCGATGTTATCGATGAACTATTAGACGTCTCGGACTTGGTGATGTTAGACATTAAGCAAATGCATGATGATGTTCACCAGGACTTAGTGGGCGTAAGTAATAAACGAACCTTAGATTTTGCCCGTTACTTAAACAAAGTCGGTCAAACAACCTGGATCCGTTATGTTGTGGTGCCAGGCTTTACCGATGATGAACAATCGGCTCATGATTTAGGCGAATTTCTAGCGCCATTTGATAACGTTGAAAAAATCGAGTTGCTGCCCTATCACGAGCTAGGCAAACATAAATGGACCGCCATGGGTGAAAACTACCCATTAGCTGGTGTGAGCCCGCCTAGTAAAGACACCATGGAAACCATCAAGAACATATTGCAGCAGTACCACTCAAAAGTAATTTACTAGCACTACTACGTTAAAAGGTTACTGCGTAAATGATTATTTGCCCAATTTGCCAAGCTAGCTTGAGCAAGCAAAATAAACAATGGTTTTGTGACAACGGCCATTGTTTTGACCAAGCCAAAGAAGGCTATACCAATCTACTGGCGGTGCAACATAAGCATTCAAAGCAACCTGGCGACAGTAAAGCGATGCTACAAGCTCGCCAACAGTTCTTGAATCAAGGTCACTTTGCTTTTTTGGCTTCGGCAATCAACCAAACCCTTAATCGCTACCAAGCGAGCAAGATACTTGATATTGGCTGCGGCGAAGGTTACTACACCGAATCAATTCAACACCATCAGGTTCAAGCAGAATCAGTGATAGGAATTGATATTGCTAAAGATGGCGTGAGAATGGCAGCTAAACGCTGCAAACAAGCGCAATTTTTTGTGGCCAGTAACCATCGACTGCCGATTGCTGATGCCAGCGTTGATTGGATCGTTAGAGTATTTGCCCCCAGCAATAATCAAGAATTGCTTCGCGTTAGCCAAGCCAACGCCTATCTACTGAAAGTAGTACCAGGCGCTAATCACCTATCTCATTTGCGCAAGCTACTCTATAAAGAGGTGCAATCACACCGCGAAGACGCCGAAGAGATGGAAGGCTGGCAATTAGTCGAGCAACAAAAGATTAATCAACTAAGTGTGTTAAATCAGCAAGATATGAATGCTCTGTGCATGATGACGCCATTTGCATGGAAAAAAAACCAACAATTAGCAGAGCACTTGTCTACGCAGCAACAGTTCGAGATGGACTTTGAATTTGTATTACAATTGTATCAGCGTAATTGATCGTTGAAATCATCGGCTAACACAAAACTTTTATCAAAACGCTTAAAGGCTTTTCTTAGTAACTCCGCTAATTCAGCGTAACGAGGCCGGGTTGCTGCAGGTGTAATACTCTCTCCCGCCTCTTCAAGTTTGTGATGAAGATCACGATACCAAGTCGCTAATGCGGGAGGCAATAGTTGATTAGCTCGGCAGCCCAGCCAATATAGCCCATGCATTGGTAACAGAAAAATCACCAAAGCCATCATCAGTGATTGTGGTAATATTTCAGTCAAATTAGCCATATATGGCATCATTACGGTGACCACTGCGATAGCTGGCATGGTTTTCATAGCCAATGAAGTAGCAAAAATAACGCGATTCTCAGGAAACAAAGGAGACAGAATTCGTTGGTTCGGCCAGCGTTTCATATAGCTTCGACCATCATTTAACATTTCAGAGAATTTGCCCATGGGCACCTCGTGTACAAAAATTGACTTAAACCAATAAACTAGTAATTTTTTTACATTTATAGCTAGTTATTAGTATGACATATATGATTGGAAAAACCTTTCAGGTATTATTACTGCGCGAACGGTTTCATATAAATCAGCTTACAATTTAAGTGTAGCTTGATTGAGACCAAGTCACTAGGCCAATTTAATTGGGCGGTGTCTGTAATTGATCGTTTGAAATGGAAAACGTGTCTACTACTCCCTACGTTTTTCCTTTCACTGACTATAATTGAACAAATTCAACAACAGGTGTCTATAGATGAGCAATAAGCTAGTACTCGTTCTTAACTGCGGTAGTTCTTCACTAAAATTTGCCGTGCTGAATGCCGAGAATGGCCAAGAAATAATTTCAGGCTTGGCAGAATGCTTCAATTTGGAAGATGCTCGCCTCAAGTGGAAAAACCAAGGTACCAAACAAGAAGCGAGTTTAGGCGCTTATGCGGCTCACCGAGAAGCGATTGAGTTTATCGTTAAGAATATTCTGGAAGAAAGCCCAGAGATCTTAGAAGACATTGTTGCTATTGGTCACCGTGTTGTTCATGGCGGAGAGAAGTTCACTCAATCGGCTATCATTACTGAAGCCGTAGTCGCCGGTATTCAAGAGTGCTCAGGCCTAGCTCCACTGCATAACCCTGCCGCATTAATTGGTATTAGAGCAGCTCAAGCTTGTTTCCCTAAACGCCCTCATGTGGCCGTATTTGACACCGCCTTCCACCAAACAATGCCTGAAAGCTCATACCTATATGCTCTACCTTACAAGCTATACCGCGAGAAAGGTATCCGCCGCTACGGTATGCACGGCACTAGCCACTTGTTCGTTGCTCGCGAAGCATCAGCAACTTTAGGCCTAGCAATAGAAGATACCAATGTAATTACCGCTCACCTAGGTAATGGCGCGTCGATTTGTGCGGTTAAAAACGGTAAAAGCTTTGATACCAGCATGGGCTTAACACCGCTAGAAGGCCTAGTAATGGGAACCCGTTGTGGCGATATTGATCCTGCTATTATTTTCCACTTAGTAGACCGTGAAGGTTACACCTTAACCGAAGTCAATAACATGCTACACAAACAGTCAGGGCTAATGGGTCTAACTGAAGTAAGTAGCGATTGTCGCTTTGCTGAAGAGGGCTACGCAGAAGGCAAAGAAGCCGCTATTCGTGCGATGAACGTATTCTGTTACCGTTTAGCTAAGAGCATTATGTCTTACGCTGCTTCCATGGACGGTAAATTAGATGCCTTAGTATTTACTGGTGGTATTGGTGAAAACTCGGCCTTAGTGCGTAAGCTGACAGTTGAAAAACTGGCTTTGCTTGGTTTTAGCCTAGATGAGCAAGCTAATTTGGATGCGCGTTTTGGTCATTCAGGTAATATTGGCACCAGCGATAGCAGACCCATTTTAGTTATTCCAACCAATGAAGAAATGGTTATTGCACAAGATGCAGTAGCATTAACTCAGTAGTCATACTGAAACACTATCAAGGTTAAGCACTAGCTTAACCTTTTCTACTACTTAACTTAAGAGGTACAGCCGTGGCTCGTACAATTATGTTAATCCCAGTTGGCGTCGGTGTTGGTGTAACATCCGTCAGTCTAGGTATGGTTCGCGCAATGGAACGCAATGGCGTAAACGTAAACTTCTTTAAGCCTATTGCTCAACCCAAAAGCCGTGAAAAAGGCGCAGAACGCTCAACAGCAATTATCCGCCAAGCGTCAAATATTATTCCCCCAGAGCCATTTACTCAGTCTTACGCAGAAAACCTGATAAGTGCTAATCAAATTGATGATTTACTTGAAGGTATTGTTGCCCGTTTTAATTCGGCAACCTTAGGGGCAGAAATTGTGGTGGTGGAAGGTTTAGTGCCTACCTCTGAATCACCTTATGCAACTAACGTAAACTACGGTATTGCTAAAGCGTTAGATGCCGATATGGTATTTGTAACCAACCCCGGCGGCGATACTTCGCAGCAATTAAAAGAGCGTATGGAGATAGCCTGCAACAACTTTGGTGGCTTGAAAAACAAACGCATCATTGGTTGTATCATCAACAAAGTAGGGGCGCCTATCGACGAGCATGAAATTACTCGTCCTGACCTTACCGAAATGTTTGATAACAAATCAGATCATTCGACCAATCTTGAAGTACTGCAGATGTTTGGTAAAAGCCCGCTGCGCATCTTAGGCTGTATTCCTTGGAATGCCCCATTAGTTGCACCTCGTGCTAAAGATTTGGCGAATCATTTAAATGCTGTGATTATCAATGAAGGCGATATGGATACTCGCCTTGGCCGAGTAACCTTCTGTGCCCGCAGTATTCCTAATATGGTTGAGCATTTTAAAGCAGGTAGCTTACTGGTCACCTCTGGCGATCGCTCTGATGTCATCGTATCGGCTTGTTTAGCGTCGATGAATGGAGTGAAAATTGGTGCGCTATTGTTAACGGGCGGATACCAACCAGAACCTCAAGTATTAAAACTTTGTGAGCGAGCATTTGCTACCGGCTTACCGGTCATGCTGATCAATTCTAATACTTGGCAAACCTCGTTGGCGCTGCAAAGCTTCAATGCTGAAATACCGGTAGATGATTCGCACCGCATAGAGCTGGTTCAAGATTACGTAGCAGGTCACATTGACAAACATTGGATTGAATCATTAACGGCAATCTCAGCACGCGCTCGTCGTTTATCTCCACCTGCTTTCCGCTACCAATTAACAGAAATGGCTCGCAATGCAAACAAACGTATTGTATTGCCTGAAGGCGAAGAACCTCGCACTATCGCAGCAGCGGCTATTTGTGCACAACGTGGTATTGCCCGTCCTGTTTTATTAGGTGACCCTGATATCATCCAACGTATTGCTCATCAGCAAGGTGTTGTGCTGGGCGAAAATGTAGAAATTTTTAACCCTAGCGATATTCAGTCTAAATATGTTGCGCCTATGGTTGAATTACGCAAAGGCAAAGGCTTAACCGAAGTGGTAGCCAAAGAACAGTTAGAAGACAACGTTGTTCTAGGCACTATGATGTTAGCCAACGACGAAGTTGACGGCTTGGTGTCTGGTGCGGTAAATACTACCGCTAATACCATTCGCCCACCTCTGCAGCTAATTAAAACTGCACCAGGGTATAACTTAGTCAGTTCAATCTTCTTCATGCTCTTGCCTGATCAAGTATTAGTATACGGAGACTGTGCAATTAACCCTGATCCAACTGCAGAGCAGCTAGCTGATATCGCCATTCAATCAGCAGAGTCAGCTGAAGCCTTTGGTATTGAGCCACGAGTAGCAATGATTAGCTACTCAACCGGTAGCTCTGGTTCGGGTTCAGACGTTGAAAAAGTACGAGAAGCCACCAAAATTGCTAAAGAACGTCGTCCTGAACTCATCATCGACGGTCCCCTGCAATATGATGCGGCTATCATGGAAAATGTGGCTAAAAGCAAAGCGCCTAATAGCCCTGTTGCAGGTAAAGCCACGGTATTCATCTTCCCTGACTTGAATACCGGCAACACAACTTATAAAGCGGTACAGCGTAGCGCAGACCTAATTAGTATTGGCCCTATGCTGCAAGGCATGGCTAAGCCGGTGAACGATCTATCCCGTGGTGCATTGGTAGACGATATTGTTTACACCATTGCCTTAACGGCGATTCAAGCAGGTCAACGCAAATAGTTACACCGCAATTAGCCATAGAAGCCGATCTTATGATCGGCTTTTTTTTTACCTATAATTCGCTACAGTATAGGTTTACAAATCTCTGCATGTTGATTCAAAGCGGCTTGCCCAGCGGTAAGGGTGATTGACAACATATTTTGCAGAAACGTGTTTTTTTGCCTTACAGACAAACTTCAACCAAGCCATTAATCAGCGAATCGACACCCCGACATCAATGAAATGTGGGGGCGTAAACTCAAAAAATGACTCAGGGCATAATCAACAAATAAGGTAAGCTTGAATCACACTGCTATTTATGACTCAATAATCCAATAAATAAAGAGAAATAAACTTGAAAAACGATACTTATAATAAAGCGTCAAATCGGGCGCTTCTTTTTTGCACAACAAACAAAAACCTTTAAAAACAACAACATAAAATAAAACACCGCTGTCATACACATATTAATCCACAGATTGTGTGGATAACAATGCCAAAACCCAAAAGTTATACACAAAACTATGAGTTTACTGCATCTTGAACGAATACTTATTCACAACTCACTGAGTTACTCCTGATCAAGTGGCACTTTATGGGTTAAAGCTTGAATTTGATGGGCGACCCCTACTGCCTCCTCAACATCTAATAATACAGCGATACCTTGGCCTTCTTCTTGATCAAACTCTGCCACGGCACTAATGGTATTCAGAATAGGTTTAGCTAAATGACTCTCTACTACAAAGAGTAATACGTCACGTTGAGATTCTAAATTTAAGCCAAAAAAGGTCTTTTTTCGATGAACCCCCTCGCCGCGAGCATTATTGATAACCGTTGCTCCTGTTGCGCCTGCAGCCCGTGCAGAGTCCAACACAACGGTCGTTTTTTGATCGTCAACAAAAGCTAAAATCAATTTAAATTTCATCGTCATCTCCTGACAAAGTATATCGAGCTAAATAATGGGTCATTTGCGCGTAGGCCAATACAGAAATAATCGGGAACAAACTAGCAAAAGCGATTAAACCAAAGCCGTCTAATAGGGGGCTACGGCCTGGCACCGATTCGGCTAACCCCAAACCTAACGCGGTAACCAGAGGCACCGTTACCGTAGAGGTAGTGACACCACCGCTATCGTACGCCAACGGCACGATAGCTTTAGGCGCAAATACTGTTTGTATAACCACCAGCACATAGCCCGCAATGATGTAATAGTGCAGTGGATCACCGACGACGATTCGATAACTGCCTAGAGCCAAACCAAAAGCTACGCCGAAGGCTACTGAGATACGCAGGCCACCCACCGATACCGCACCACCCGATACAGCATTTGCTTTAATTGCAACCGCCAGCAAAGACGGCTCGGCAATCGTGGTACTAAAACCAATAGCGGCAGAAAAAAAGTAAATCCACGCATAAGCAGTCCAATGTTCAGATACCACATAGGGCACTGAATCACTTAAGCCTAGAAAATCAGTACTGGTAAGCTGCTTGGCCATGGATTGGCCTAAAGGGAATAAAGCTTGCTCTAAACCTAACAAAAACAACACCATACCTAGAATGACAAACAGCACACCAAGCAATAACTGTTTTGGCTGATGTAAGGGCTTTTTAATGATGAAGTATTGAAATACTAAAATAGTCACCACAATAGGAAGCAAGTCTCCAAGGGTGCTAAATAGGGTTTCAATAAATGCTAAGAAAGCAACCATCAATAGATAATCCCGTACAGCATCACAAACATGATTGGAGTAAGCGAGGCTAAGGCGATGAGACCAAAACCATCGAGCAAGGGATTTCTTCCCTTAATCGAAGCTGCCAAACCTACCCCCAATGCGGTGACTAAAGGCACTGTTATGGTAGACGTAGTCACCCCGCCAGAATCATAGGCGATACCAATAATTTCTTGCGGTGCAAACAAAGTGAGAACAACAATAAGCAAGTAGCCACCAATAATAATTTGATATAAGGGCCAGCCTTTGATGATTCTTACGACCCCAATAACGATGGCGAACCCCACCGCAAAGGCCACGCTCAAACGTAATCCGGCTGCATATTCAGACATGCTTGCTTCGGAATTTTCAATATGTAATGCCTGCGCGGCAACCTCTGCCGCTTCCTTGGCTACCGCCACCAAAGCGGGCTCAGCAATGGTGGTACCAAAACCCAAACAAAATGCAAAAGCCAGTAAAGCGCTCAAACTGCCTTTGTTCGCAAATGCATGAGCAAGATTTTCGCCAATAGGAAATAAGCCCAGTTCTAATCCCATTACAAAAAAGGTCAGCCCTACTACGACCATGGCAGTGCCGGACAAAATACTTAATACATTAGGTAGCGGGCTATCGAGAACGAAAAGCTGAAAGAACAATATCACCACCACAATGGGTGAGATATCACGAAGGCTTTTTAATAGAGAGGAAAATAAGTGAGACAAGCGAAAGCCCATACTAACTCCTTGTATTAGCCCTTTTAATCAAAGACTAATACAAGCTTAGCAGAGCTATCTTAACAGCTAGGCTAAGCACCTTAGTGAAAGCCCGAATTGTGAAGTTTATTGTTATTTAAGGGAATGGTTCTTAAATATGAGTACTTTCAAACCATCATCTCGGCTTTTCTCTAACACTAAAGCTGGGCGCTCTAACGTCTCTACCAATTGCAATTGTGGTGTCTCTTCAGCTATCACATCTAAAATAAATGCTCTGCTTAACCATGGCGCATTTAAACACAGCATGGCGATGCCATCTTCAGTTAACAAGCTAGGTAATTGACGGATAATTCTAGGGTAGTCTTTTTCAACCAAAAAACTGCCCTTCTGCATTGAAGGTGGATCAGCAATCACTAAATCATAAGGGCCATGTTTGCGTAGTTTTCCCCAGGATTTAAATAAATCATGGCCAAAAAATCGAGCTTTTTTATCATCCAATTGGTTAAGTCGCAAACTGTCTCGGCCAACACTTAAGGCTGCTTTACTCATATCAATATTAACCACCGATTTGGCGCCACCAGCAATCGCCGCGACAGCAAAACCACAGGTATATGAAAATAGATTGAGAACCTGTTTATCTTGAGAATGTTGTTTAACCCATTCTCGCCCTTTGGCCATATCGAGGAACAAACCAAAATTTTGGTGAGTACCCACTTCAATTTTGTAACGAAGCCCAAACTCGGTCACTTCACTCGGTGTTTGTTCTATCCCCCACAAGTGGTTCACTGGCGCCATAGCTTGATCGCGTTGTTGCAAAAAAATCCCTTCGACCAATGGCTGTTCTTTAAGTTGATCCACTAATTGTGTGGTTATTTCTTTCGTTAAAGGTGCATAAGCCACAATCAACATAATGGGCGGTAGCCACTCAATATTGAATGATTCAGCCCCTTTAATACAGTGCCCACGGCCATGAACAACCCGCAAGGCCTGCTCATTTAATAGCGGAAGTTCAAGCTTCATCTATTTGTTTACTCTCTTTTTTCAAATCATCTGGATGGCTCAAGATCCGTGAGAACCAATGGCCACTATTGCTCGATTCTAAGCCAATTTTGATAATCATAGTTAGGGGTACAGACAACAACATACCTACGCTGCCAAATAGCCATCCCCAGAAAATCAATGATAACACCACCACCAAAGAGGACAGGCCTAAACCTTTCCCCATAATCCGAGGTTCGACAATATTGCCCATCACCAAATTCACTGATACATATAAGCCCGCCACCGCCAAAGATTGGCTAGCGCCAAGTTGCAAAAGGGCTAATAATACCGGTGGAACAGCAGCAATTAGCGACCCCACATTGGGAATATAATTCAGTAAAAAGGCCAAAATCCCCCACAAGATAGCGTAATCTAAATCCAACAAACTCAACACGATGGTGATGGGTATCGCCGTAAATAAACTAATCATGGTTTTCACCGCAATATAGCTATTCACCGCTTTAAGAAACTTACTGACCTGAGACATACGTACATCGGGATTGTGGATAGCATCGTGCATCCGCTGCGGCATGGTATCTGCTTCAAGTAACATGAAAATAGTGACCAGCAAAATAATAAATATATTGGCTGCAGCACCGCTCAATCCCGTTAAAGTATTAGCAAACAAACCAAGGATTATGCCCGGGTCAAAATAGTCGGTAACAATACTCATTGATAAATCGACATCAAACTTAGCCGCTAAGGCGACTAGCCCGGCTAAATAATCCAGCAATTGTGCGCGATAGATGGGGATAGAAGCTCGGAAATCGCTAATAGAGCTCCCCACTACACCCGCTAATAGCAAGATAAGGCACACGATAAACAGCAATACCATCATCACTGATATAACCCGAGGGATCCGAAAACGCGTCAAAAAGCTTACAATTGGGCTGGCGATAATTGCGATAAACATCGACAATAAAAAAGGAATTAGCACTGCAGTGGCGGCTTTTAATCCCGCCAACAAAACCACTAAAGCAGCCGCGGTGACTAAGCCATCACGTATTGAGGTGGGTTGATTCACCGTTCACTCCTAGAAATAACTGAACATGCTCAGCAGTTTAGCTTGCATATGCCTTAACTAAAAGGCTAAATAAATGCAAATCAGTAAGAGGGAGCTATAGATGTACTATCTTTGCAGTTTAGGCAGCAACATTAGGCCCCTCCAGCATATCCCAGCAGCAGTAGTTCAATTAAGTAAACGCTTAAGCCCAATAACTGTTAGCGCATTTATCCAAACTACGCCGCTAGGTATAGACGCCGAGCAAGACTTCGTAAACGGTTTAATGTGGTTTAGTAGCCAGCAATCAGAAGCCTGTTTAAAAAGGTTCTTTAATCAACTTGAAGATCGCTTTGGCAGAAATCGCAAAGACCCCTTGTCTAGCAGTAAATCTCGCACACTAGATATCGACCTCATCGGTGCTGCTCAGCGAGTTGAAGATTTACAGCAACTGACTGTTGACCCTTTCTTAGCGCCTCTTAAGCAGCAACTATTTGCGACTCAGCCTGAGCTTGAACGTATCGTCAAATTTGAAATAGTAAATGCTCATGGACACACCTTACCACTGGGCCATCGAACGACCACCGTCGACTTTAATTGAGCAGGCAGTGAGATAATCATTAGTAATAAGTAACTGAATGGTTTGCCAAATAGGTAATAAGCCTCCCTCTTTAGCTAAGGGGGTTTGCTCAATAACCCGTTCACGATGCGCTTTGTCGTGTTCGTCCAAAAATAACATGGGACCCGGTTCTATAGCATTGACCCTAACCTCTGGAGCCCAATGCCCCGCGTAGGATTTCATCAAATTGGCCAAACCAGCTTTAGAGGCGCAATAAGAGCGAAACAAAGAGTGTGGCTGGTCGGCGTATATATCGGTCATCATGACGACAGAGCCCTTCGCTTTCAACAATGCAGGGTGTAAGGCTTCATTGATAAGCTTTGGGGCCAACATGTGTACCGCATACATCGCATCAAAAAATTCGGCTTGTTGTAAACAACTATGCTTAGGGTCGTCTTTAACAAACAGTGAAGCATTGTGAACTAACACATCCAAGCTTTTGCATTGCAGGCTGATTTCTTCGGTAAAAGCAATCAGCTGCTCACGCAGGCTAAAATCAGCTTGAATAAGCGTTACCCCTTTATTGCGTAACGCAGTAAGCTCTGCACGCTCACTGCGATATTGACCGATCACCTGATAGCCCATATCAAGAAATTGATGTGCAAGGAAAAAACCTAAACGTCGTCCAATACCGGTGATTAAAACTGTTGGCATAATCTATCTATCCTAAAAAAACCTGCTATTGTTAACTAAATCAAAGAGTAACATTACAAGCCCTCGATAAGGACTATGTATATAATATGAAGATTTTACTCACCGGCGGAACCGGCTTTATCGGTTGCCGTTTAGTCAAACACTTACAATTTAGTCACGAACTAACCGTATTGTCACGTAATCCTATAAAAGCTTACCAAAAGCTCGGTCATAATTTGTTAGCAATACCTTCGCTAAAGGACCTAAAGGATTTAAACGACTACGACGCTGTGATCAATTTGGCTGGTGAGCCGATTGCCAATAAACGTTGGACAGAGCAACAAAAGCAACGAATATGCAGTAGCCGCTGGCAACTCACCGAGCAAATAGCCGAGCTATTTAAACAAAGCGAACACCCCCCTCATACCTTCATCAGCGGCAGCGCAGTTGGCTACTATGGCGAACAGGGTCAACAAGAACTCGATGAATCGAGCATTATCGAAGATGACTCATTTCCTCATCAAGTCTGTAAAAAGTGGGAACAAATAGCTTTGCAAGCCGCTTCTGAGCAAACTCGCGTTTGCCTATTACGCACCGGGGTGGTGATAGGTATCGAAGGGGGGGCATTGTCTAAATTGCTTCCTGTTTTCAGATTAGGTCTGGGTGGGCCTATTGCCCATGGTCAACAGCAGATGTCGTGGATCCATATTAGCGATATGGTAGAAGCGATTATATTTTTGTTAAACAATAAGCATTGTCAGGGAGCTTATAACCTAACCGCCCCTAACCCTGTCAGTAATCAAGCATTCAGTGAGGCCTTAGCTAAGCAGCTAAAACGCCCTTGCTTACTGAGAACCCCTGCTTGGCTAATGAATTCAGCCTTAGGTGATATGGCCAGCCTGATTGTTGGTGGCCAAAAAGTATTACCAAAGCGCTTAACTAATGACGGTTTCAACTTCCGCTATAAAGATTTGAGCCATGCTTTCAAAGAGATATTAGCTCGCGCTTAATCACCGCAAGTTTTAGGGCTTATTTTCACCAAAAGAGTAAGCGACCACTTGGCTGATTACCGTTAAGGGCATGCTGCTTTGTAGCTGCCAGCCGTTAAAGACCTGCTGCACAGCATTAAGGCCTTTGGCACTTGTGGGGGCTTTATTAACCACTCCTCTGCTGACTAAATACCCCACCACATCATTCGACAAAATAAATGTATCTTTACCCATACGACGTAATGCATAAGAGGCCGAGTTACCACCAAGGCGAGCGCCTTGTTTTTTTAGCATTAACCACAGGCCCACAATGTCGTCGCTAGGCCACTGGGCAATAAACTTGGCAAAGCTGCCATGCTCACGGGCAATGTCTATGATCAATTGCGCGTTGTGCGGCACGGTAATAATTTTTTGGCGATTACGAATAATGCTCGCGTCGTTGCACAGCCGCTCAATGTGGCTATCGTCTAACATCAGCATTTTCTCTGGGTCAAAATCAAAAAAGGCACGTTCAAAATCTGGCCATTTGTTCTCTACCACTCGCCAAACAAAACCAGACTGAAAAATCGTTTTAGTAAAAGCCGACAACCAACGGTCGTCACTAATGCCAGCCAAATACTCACTACTCAATGGTGTAGTAAGTATCTGTTGTAAGGCGGCGTCCCCGCCTTTTCGTTCAGCAGCTCGCTGCCAAATTGATGAGAAATCTTCAACCAAAGCCATCATCCTTATTAATCGAGAAGCAAACACTATGCTTAATATGCGGCTAATTCTAAACTGTATTTCAGGTTTAGGTCACTGCTGTTTAGCATTAATTGAGTAATTTTGTCCGCGGCTTAAGGCAGGTAGGCGCTTTCAGGTTTGTGGATGGCTTATACAATAACAAGGTGTGTCTTCATGCACCCACCAATCACCTAAGTAATAAGTGATTGAACAGTACGAGCGACCACTTGCGGTACGCTCGCATTGTCGATCTATTCTACCTGTACCGCGAGCTTAATGACTTAAGCACGCTAGCAACTGGTCTTCTAAGTTCTCATCAAGCTGGTTTGCAATAATTTCTATACGGCTTTCTTGGCAGTCGTCTAGTTCGGCTTCGCTTAAGCCATCGCTGGTGTAGTTGTAGCCAAATACACCGCTGCTCGTAATAAACACCGCTTTTATACGCTCTACTTTTAGGCTAAGTAGCAGTGCGCGCAACTTCTTTCGGTCAAATACTTTGGTGGGCGCAAACCGCCAACCAATGCTATTAAAGCCTTCACCTTGATTGCTGGCTTTTAGGTAACCGCTCTCGGGGATCGGCAACTCCGACGCCAGCGCTTTTTTATGGCCATGGTGATGATGCTCATCTGCCGCATAATTGCTGGCGGTGGCGCCTTGCAAACTGGCAAGATCTATCCTGCCGTGCTCACTAAACTGCACTTGCGCGCCTTTACGGCCATGTTGCGCTACATAGTTAATCAGGGCTTGTTTATCGTCGGCTTGATAAAGATCTAGCTTATTGCCAATGACCCTATCGGCAATGGCAATTTGCTGATTAAACGTATCGTGGCTGGTGTAGCGCGAGTCGGCTAAATGTCTTGCGTCTACGAGGGTTAAGGTTTTGTTTAACGACAGCACTTGCTGGTAGTACTTGGACGAGAGGACTTGTAGTACTTCTTTGGGGTGGCCCAATCCAGTTGGCTCAATCAGCAATCTGTCTGGCGTTGATTCACTTAACAGCTGGTTTAAGGCAATTTGCATCGGCAAACCGGCCGCGCAGCACATGCAGCCACCGGGCACTTCACGAATATAAACCCCCTGCTGTTGGTGCTGACCTTGCAATAACGCGCCATCGATGCCAATTTCACCAAACTCATTGACCAATACAGCCCAGCGCTCGTTCTCTGGTTTATTGCGCATTAACTGCAAAATAGCCGAGGTTTTACCCACGCCTAAAAAGCCGGTGATAATGTTGGTAGGTACGGTGCTAATTGGCTGGCGCTTACTGCTCATGGTGTTGTATTCCAGTGGTTGCTTATTCAGTTTATGGGAGTTCAGTTTTTAGAGTCATTAGATTGCACTATTTGGCGCAGTCGCAGTTTTCATGCTCATGCTGGTGACATAAGCGGTAATTAAGCCAGTGTCCTATTGCCACCGACGTAGCTCCCAATAGAGTCAGCGCTTTTTCGCCAATTTCACCCATTCTATCTTCGCCTAATACAAGAGCCAATACTAATAATGCTAGGCCTATAAAACCCCACACCAGCACTTTAATACGTTTATGTTGCTTACAGCCCATGGTTAGGGCGTAAATGCTAACCGGTAACACTGCCCCTACCATCCAAAGATGAAAGGCTTCGTTCTGTAGCGGCAACGCGACCATGCTGGGTACCAATATAAATACCAAGGGCAAGGCCAAACAATGAATAGCACACGCAAAGGATAACCCTATGGCAAATTTGTCGCTTATAGCTTGAGATACTTTCATTAACCCTTCTTCCTTGATTTTTAAGTCGTTTGTTGCTTAAGCCGCTTGTTGCATACAGTCGTCACACAGGCAGTTCATTTCTAGCTGTTGGCTCACTAAGGTAAAACCAGCCTGTTGGGCGTTTAGTTTGAGTTCGGCGATGGTTGAGGCAGCAATACTGATTTCTTTTACTTTGCTGCATTTGCCACAAATCAGAAACTGAGGTACGCCATGACTATGGCTGCAACAAATGTGCGCACAGGCAACATATTTGTTAGCCAAACTAAGCTTGTGCACCAAATGCTCGGTTTCTAAAAACTCCAGTATTCGATACACAGACATAGCAGGAATACTCTCATTAAACAGCTGCTTACAGTAATCAATCAGCTCATAAGCAGAGAGCGCTTTATTAGATTGCACTAAACCAGACAATACCTGTTTGCGTTTGTTAGTTAGGCGAACTCCTCGCTGCATGCAGTGTTGCTCGGCATGTTTAATAACGCTATCACATTGATCCATAATGAAAACTCACGCTCTGTTTACTGGGTGTGTGGTTAAACTCAAACAAATGTTACGTTGTAACATATCATTAATGCAAGCTTTGATTTTGCATTTTTGATTACGTTTTTTTTACCAAGCCAAACGCGAGTAATGAAGATGAATTTAACAACAAGGATTAAGCTGCTGAGAGGGTATCGCTGTGTTTCGCGGTTACCAGCAAGTTTATATAGAGACTTGCAGCATACTCGCCGACAAAACAACGCTATAAAGACTGAGGTTTATAGCGGATATGAGATGCCAACTTATTGGCCGACTTGGCTGAAATTACACGCTTATTAACGGCGGATAATAATAGAGGCCTCTAGCGCGAAGCTTTGCCCTAGCTCTTGGGTGATTTGTTGTTTTAGTAAGTCCAATTGTTGGTCACTCATGGCCTGTTTGCTTACCAACTGTAGGTGCAAGGTTAATGGTTTGGCGCTTCGTGCGCGCACCGTTCTTACCAATACGTCGTTAAAGGTTTTGCCCTGTAAACGCTGCACAATTCTGGCCTCTTCCGACAAGCGGTTAAAACTAAACACCAGTGGCACACTCACTAAAGCAACGGCCACTAAGGCGATGGCTAGGCCCTTTTTGGCGCGAGTAAAAGGTGCATAACCTAAGGCTAAAAAGGTTAACGCTGCCGAAAAAACAATACCCGCTAAGTTAGTTAAAAACAGTAATAAGGCGCCAGATGCTACCGATATATCTAACCAACCTAAACCAATGCCAGCTACCGCTAAAGGCGGTACCAAGGCCACTGCAATAGCCACACCCGCTAAGCTTTTGGCGGCATCAATTCGTGCATGGGCATAAGCGCCAGCTATGCCTGAGATAATGGCCACTCCCAGATCTAACAAGTTGGGACTAAGCCGCGCGGCAATTTCTGGAGTGACTAGTTCCATAGGAATAATGAAACTAGCGGTAGCAGCAAACCCTAAGGCCACACACAAACCAGTGGTTAAGGTGCGGATACTGGCGGTCATTAAACTCGGGTCTTGGCGGGTTAAGGCCATAGACAAGGAAATAATGGGTGCCATTAACGGCGCGAGGATCATCGCACCAATAATCACCGGTGCCGAACTGGCATATAAACCAATGGTGGCTAATAAAGTAGATAACACCATTAAGGTAAGAAAAGCTGGCGAAGTAGTGGCGTTATCACGCAACAATTGATAAAGCTCTTTAAATTCATCGGTGGCTGCGTGAGCGATCCACGGTAACGGTCGAGCAGCCATTGCGTTAATGGCTTCGCCTTCTGGAAGGTTAGTAATTTTGCGACTTTCTTTTACTGCCACCACATTGTCTTGGCACACCATGCCCACGGCTGGCAGCATAGACAGCGCTCTATGTTGACACTCTACGTTTAACTCGTTGCCATTTTTCTCAATGCCGTCATGCCAATAAACGATCTCTCGTTCGGCATTAATGGTGATTGACTTAGTTTTAATTAAACTTAGGAAGCGTGGTTTTCTGACCACCCGGCCAAACATAGCCAGTACTAAGAAACGAAACATCTCCATGATGCTACGCGGCGCGATTAACATGCTTTCTAACATGCCATCATTACAATGGGAATCTGGCAGAATTTGTTTCGATAACATTGAACCATGAGCATGTTCGACCACCACCAAGCCCACCACCGATGTTTCAAGGCAAGTTTCACTCGCCGTTGTGATAGCCAGCTTTTGTGGTTTAATTTGGCCAATTTTTTTTATGTTCAACCACGTTTGCGCCATACGCTGTCGCCATGATGCGTTATGCCCCCCGGGGCGCAGATTAAAACTATGTCCAACAACCAGATGATTGAGCACCACTTGCTGATTACACCGTAACAAGTCTATTTGAACAGCTTCAGTTGTTTGAAAGTGTTGTATCGCTTTTTCCAAATTAGCCGTCAAACCAAACGCCCGCCGCGCATGACTTCCCTTAGGGTGTGGCAGCACTGCAATAAGCCATTGCTGGCCTGTCGCCAAATCAATAGCATCAGCCAAGTCTTTATCACTGAGGTAACAATACACCAAACTACCCGCTTCAAATTCTGGAGGTTCGGCGCTATCCCAAGATTTAGGTAAAATCACCGTGTCAAATAAAGGGAGTATCTTTTGGCTTACTTGCTCACTAGCACTCGACTCAAACAATAAAAAGCTATCTGCCATTCCTGTGTCCATACAAGAGTTTATGGTTTTACTCAGCATGGAGGCTGTTTTTTCAAACTGCAAGTAAGTTGTCACAAATAGTGTGAATTGAATGGCCGAGTAAACGTAGAAAAACCATTAGCATGTTCCGTTCATTGACTGGCCAGCATTCGCACAATTAGTTTCAAATTTGTACAAACCGTTCAATCATCCAAAAAAACTCAGATTAATCTTTGCCAGCTCTCATCCAGCGTACGCTGCAAGATAAGATCTCGCCAAAGCCTTAAATAACCGGCGTTTAGACGGCTAAGCGGCTAGTTAAATAGTAAAAGAGTCAGGTTTTCGCTACATGTTTGGGTGAAAGCGCCGCTATTCTTCCTTAGCGTATTCTGCTATAACTGGCCTGAAACACTAAGAGTTCAGGCTGTTTTCCAAGGAAAGTACAGAATATGAACTCAATAAAAATAATTAACTATAAACACAACAAGGACTATTATGAAACGTGTCATTCAAACAGCAATTGCTGCAGTTACGCTTTTATCAAGCGCGGCATTTGCGCAACAAACGCTGCTACAAGAAATCACCGAAAGTGGAGAGTTACGCGCTTGTTTTGATGCTGGCTATATGCCTTTTGAAATGAAAGCTAAAAACGGTCAATTCATCGGTTTTGACATCGACTTAGGCAAGCAAATGGCTCGCGCCATGGGCGTAAAATATGTACCTGTAAATACTGCCTGGGACGGAATCATTCCTACCTTGCTTACTGGCAAGTGTCATCTAATAATGGGCGGTATGACCATTACTCCACAACGTAACATGCAAGTTAACTTTGCAGACCCTTACGTTGTCATCGGCCAATCAATTCTATTGAGCCCTAAATTAGAAGGTAAAGTAACTAGCTACCGTGAGCTAAACAGCGACCAATACACCGTAGTCACTAAATTGGGCACGACTGGTGAAGGTGCAATTAAGCGCTACTTACCGAAAACTAAAGTAAACTTGTTTGAAACCCAGTCTGAAGCCGTATTAGAAGTGACCAACGGTAAAGCCGATGCCTTCATCTACGACTTACCTTTCAACGCTATTTACGCGGCAGAGAACCAAGGCCAATTGGTTCACCTAGACCAACCATTTACCTTTGAACCATTAGGTTGGGCGGTACGCCAAGGTGATCCAGACTTTTTGAACTTCTTGAACGGCTACTTGCGTCAAATAAAAGGTGATGGCACCTACGACCGCATTTACGACAAGTGGTTTAAAGATGATGCTTGGTTAAAACAAGTTCAATAGAAAGACCTAAGTGGCGGCCTATAATCGCCACTTTTCTTTAGCGTGTCGCACCCTTTTGCGGCACAGCTAAAGTAAAACTAAAAATCAATAAAAGAGCTTTAGATGCAAACTCAAGCAAGCAAACTTCTGTGGAATGGCGTTTTTGTGGCCATTTTACTTAGCCTATGTGGCCTAATTTACCTCTCAGGCGAAAAAATTGACTATAACTGGAACTGGCAACGCGTTGTTCCTTACATTGTAAACAACGAAGCCGCCAGCGTTAGCGCTCCGCAAGATGGTTACATTGTGGCCAGCTCTACTGGACAACTGCAACTAGTATCAGATGCTGGCGATATCCTGGTGAACTTAGCTGATTATGAAAACATCAGCGTTTATGAAGGTGATTTAGTTTTTGAGGGCGACCAACTAGCGTCTTCAGAAGAGTGGCGTATTGGCCCACTGACCGAAGGGTTAATCGTTACTGTAAAAATATCTATATGGTCGCTTTTCTTTGCTATTTTTCTTGGCCTAATTATTGGCCTGATGCGCATTGCCGATAATCCAGCCCTACGCAAATTAGCGATTACCTACATCGAAATCATTCGTGGTACTCCGCTATTAGTACAAATTTTTATTGTTTATTTCTTTATTGGTACGGTCTTCGATCTCGAGCGTTTTACCGCTGGTATCATTGCTTTATCCGTATTTACCGCAGCCTACGTGGCCGAAATTATTCGAGGGGGTATTCAATCAATCCCCAAAGGCCAAATGGAAGCCGCTCGGTCCTTAGGAATGAATTACCCACAAGCGATGGTGAATGTCATTTTACCGCAAGCATTCAAACGCACGCTTCCGCCTATGGCAGGCCAATTTATTAACCTTATTAAAGATTCTTCACTGGTATCGGTTATTTCAATTACCGACCTGACCAAAGCTGGCCGAGAAGTGGTAAGCGGCAGCTTCGCACCTTTTGAAGTATGGTTTACCGTTGCGCTACTATACCTAGTACTTACCAGCAGCCTATCTTGGGCTATTCAACGCTTAGAAAAGAGGTTAGCTGCCAGTGACTAAAGATTATCAAGGCGACGACATGATCGTTGCAAAAAATATTAATAAAATTTATCCCAATGGCTGCCATGCATTAAAAGATGTTTCAGCTAGGGTTTCGCGTGGCGAAGTGGTGGTAATTGTCGGGCCTTCAGGTTCAGGTAAATCGACCTTTTTACGAACGCTAAATCAACTTGAAACCGTGAGTAGCGGCAGTATCCATATTGATGGTACCGACATGTATGCTAAGGGAACCAATATCAACAGCTTGCGCGAAGAAGTCGGTATGGTGTTCCAAAACTTCAATCTATTCCCACACAAAACTGCCCTAGGTAACGTAATGTTGGCTCCGCTAAAAGTGGCTAAACGGCCTAAGCAGCAGGTGGAAGATGAAGCCAAGGCCTTAATGCTTAAGGTCGGTTTAGCCGATAGAATGAGCAACTACCCATCGCATTTATCGGGGGGCCAACAACAACGAGTAGCCATAGCACGAGCATTAGCTATGCAACCCAACATTATGTTGTTTGACGAACCTACATCGGCCTTAGATCCTGAAATGGTGGGTGAAGTACTAGACGTAATGAAAGGCTTAGCTAACGATGGCATGACCATGGTAGTGGTAACCCATGAAATGGGCTTTGCTCGCGAAGTGGCCGACCGAGTATTGTTTATGGAAGAGGGTGAGCTACTCGTGGAAGCCTCGCCCAGTGAGTTTTTCGACAAGCCAGCTCATCCAAGGCTGAAGCAGTTTTTGTCTATGGTTCTGTAATTACGTTGCTAAATAAACGCTAAACAAAGGGAGCTAAGGCTCCCTTTGTTTGCTTGCCAAATACTAAACAGTCCTAACTAAACTGTTGCCAAAAGGCACGCACAATTTCTTTATCGGCGCGCTCTCGTAGCTTGATTAAATAAATAGACTCTTGGCTTCTATAGGCAAATTGTTCCACTTTTAATGACACCAGTAGGCCTTGCTCGAGTTCCTGCTGTACGATGTGCTCTGGCACCCTTGCCCAACCTAATCCCGCTAACAACAGTTCTTTCTTTATGTGGTAGTCATTTACGTACCAGCGCTGCCCCCCTGAAATGACGTTAATGTTGTCTGAACACTTCCCTGTACCTGAATCGGCCAGCAAAATATGCGGCTTATTACGCAGCTTACTTTGCTTTAGCACCTGCTCATGCTGCTTTAACAATTGTGGTGCAGCCACCGTTATCATGCGAATACTCGCTACTTCAATAAAATTAAAGCGAGCATCTAAGCCAATATTTGGCGCTAAGGCTAAATCTGACTGTTGCTTTAGCAGGGACTCTAAAATCCCAGATAAATGGCCAGAACCTAGTTTGAGCTGCAAGTTAGTAAATTGCTTGCCAAAGGCTTCTATCTTGCTAACTAAGGGGGGTAAATAGCACATAGGACTTAGGGTGAGTGAAAGCTCGGGATCAGCGCCCTGAGCAAGTTCGTGGCCGAGCAATTCCAACTCATTGGCCTGCTTTAACAAGCTTTTGGCTTTCACCAAAAAGCGTTCGCCTTCTGTAGTAAGCGTTGGTCGATAGCTACTGCGATTAAACAGCGTAATTGAAAAGTGCAGCTCTAAACTTTTAACAGATGCACTTAACGTGGGCTGGGTTTTGTTTAAATGCTGCGCTGCTGCGCGAAAGCTACCTAGCTTGGCAACACTAACGAAGGCACGTAGCTGCTCATAATTCATGGCTATCCTAGATGTAAATAATCTTCATGTTCAGCTTAAACTATATAGAAAAATATAATCAATATTATCCAAATAAGTAATTATTTATCTTTCATATAATTTGTTATTCTGCACGCACATTCACAAGCTCAATGGCTTACATTGAAAGAGGTAAAGTGGATAGCACGATCATTATCTTGCACTTAGTCGCCCTCTTAACGGGTGTTTCCAAATTCTCAATTGGTGGAATGGGCGCGCTTATTTTGCCACTATTGTTGATTGCCTACCCCGGCGGGCAAGCCCTTGCCATTCTCATCCCATTGTTTTTGTTCACTGACCTACTCACTATGGCGGTGTATCGTCATCAAATCTCCTGGCGGATCCTCGCTAGGTTACTGTTATTTATGGTAGTTGGCAGTGGGTTTGGCGCATTGCTCTTGTCTTACTTAGATACCAGCCGGTTCACTCTTGCCATTGGTAGTATCATTATTGGCATGTTGGTTTTGAGCATCTATTTAGAGCGCAGTAACTCTCAGTGTATGAAAGCGCCTGCTGTGGCCGCTGGCAGCGGAGTATTTGCTGGTTTCATTAGCATGACTGCCAACTCAGCCGGGCCTATCATCAGCTTATATATGATGCAGCAACAATTAGGTAAAACCAGTTATATAAGCACTCGTGCTTGGGTAGCAGGCCTGGTAAATGTTGCCAAAGTGCCCTTATTAATGAGCATCGGTTTACTCAATTTTGAGACGGCAAAAACCAGCTTAAGTGCTCTTCCTAGCTTGTTATTAGGTTGTGCCTTAGGTTTTCTTATTCTTAAGAAGGTAAACCTCAAACAAATGACTTGGGCCATTAGAGTGTTAATTTTTGCTGCGGCCATAAAACTATTAGTGAGTTAGCTTGAATGCCCTGAAGTTTAACGGTTCAGCCTTAGTACGACTGATAGGCATAAGTCAGTTTGTTTAGCAAAATGGATAAACATGTCAAAATCGTCTTGATTCAGGCTTGTCCTATCTGCTGTTCCATCAGCATAAATCAAGGCAATACAACGCCCATCAATAACGAGTGGAGCGAGAAAAAAAGGTTGTTCTCTACTGATACGACGGATCTGGGCATTCATAAGCGAAGCGTAGCGCGGGTTATTTTTGCCTTTAACCCAGATATTACGCTGGTCATTATAGGCTTGAATAAAAACCGTTTCGGTGCCTTTTAAACTCAATTTAAAATCAACTTTGTCTTGCTCAGGCTCTAAGCTGGTGACAAATCGAGGTATCAACTGGTCATGATTTTGATTAACCATTAGTACAATGACTCGATTTAAGCCGATCCCCCGCTGGATCCCTTCCATTGCCGTATGAATAACTAAATTAAGATCTGGGGTTTCTGTGGCCACTAAAGTTAATTCACGTAGCAATTGTAGTTGTAGATTTTGTTTAGTTTGCTCGTCAGTGTGTTCAGGTTCATCATTTGTATCACCATCCCTAAAACCAAAACTCAAGTATGGTTTCAAAGCCCCCGCCCCATAAGAAATCGCCAATTGACGAGTTTCTTCTGTACATTGATTTACCGCTTTGATTAGCTCCGGCAATGGGATCTGCATTTGCTCGGCAATATGCTTAAAGGCTTTTTGTCTAGCCGCTTGATCCTGATCGACCATGGCTTTACTAAATGTGTGAGCAAGATGAATACAGCGTAATTCTGGTGAGCGAGTATTGGGATCTTCCAAAGACTTAACTAACATGGTGCCCATATTCCAGTTGCTGGCTAAACCCACGCTTAGCTGTTGAAAACTGGTACCTAACAAGCCATGAACAATCTTCTCTTCTGTTTCACTCGATGACATTAACTCTTGATCTAAGCGCTCTGTCACCTCTCCACCGATTGTCCAAAAAGCCACTTCACCTAAATTATGTAACAAAGCCGCTATGTAGACTTCCTCTTGCGTTTCCTCGGCGTAATCTCGCAGCATCATCTTGGCCAACATAGCTGCGTGAAAAGAACGCGCCATCAACTTCAATACGCGTTTATAAACAGCCTCGCTAATATCATGGTTTTGCAACAGGCTATCAATCATTCTTGCGGTGATACAAATATGTTTCAAGCGGTCATAGCCTAAGATTACAGCAGCTCGACTAACGGTAGTTATTTGACTGCGGCTTCTATTATAACTAATGCTGTTTACGACTCGTAGGATGCGGGAAGTAAGACCATGGTCGTGCAATACCGACTGACCAAGAATGGCTAAAGAAGAAGTATCATCTTGAGCTATTTTCTCTAATAAGCGTACCGTTGCTGCTAGGGCGGGTAGTTCATGCTCACTAATCCGGTCGACCCATTGTTGGGTACCAAAAGTCTCTTTTCTCATCCGTTACTTACTTTAATTGGCTTACTAAGCAGTATGGCTGGAAAACAACAGAATTGGCCAACAATTTCGTAATATTTGTTATATAACTCAAGCCTTTAGTGACAAAGAAAACAATACAAGATATTTAAAATGTAGCTACTCGCTCTCAACGCACAGCACTAAGAGCGAACAATTGTTATTGAGCTTGCTCGACAGCTACACTCACAGCGACACTCGCGCCGACCATAGGGTTGTTCCCCATACCCACTAAGCCCATCATTTCAACATGCGCCGGAACCGATGAAGAACCAGCAAATTGGGCATCACAATGCATTCTGCCCATCGTGTCGGTGAGCCCGTAAGACGCCGGCCCAGCACCGACATTATCAGGGTGCATAGTTCGTCCGGTCCCCCCTCCAGAAGCCACGGAGAAGTATTCTTTGCCTAATAGTAAGCGTTCTTTTTTATAGGTGCCAGCAACAGGGTGCTGAAAGCGCGCAGCATTAGTAGAATTGCCCGTTATAGAAATATCAACATTTTCATGATGCATAACCGCGACCCCCTCTACGACATCATCAGTTCCATAACAGCGAATACTGGCTCTGTGGCCCTTACCGAACACTTTCTCTTTTACTATATTCAATGTGCCTGTTTGATAATCAAACTGAGTTTGCACATAAGTGAAACCATTCATACGAGCAATCATGTAGGCGGCATCTTTACCTAAACCATTTAAAATTAAGCGTAATGGCTGGTTTCTTACTTGGTTGGCGTATTCTGATATTTTTATTGCACCTTCAGCCGCCGCATAAGACTCATGCCCCGCCAAAAAACAGAAACAATCTGATTGACTAGACAATAAACGGGAAGCTAATTGGCCATGACCTAAGCCTACCTTACGCTGGTCAGCTACAGAACCTGGCACACAAAAGCTCTGCAAACCTTCACCAATCGATAGCGCGGCTTGTTCAGCGGTTTTATCTTGTTTTGAAAGTGCGATGGCAGCCCCCACCACGTAAGCCCAAGCGGCATTTTCAAAAGCAATAGCTTGAGTTTGTAACACGATGTCATGGGGATCAAATCCTCGAGATAGGCATAACTCCCGGGCCGCTTCCAGCGATGCAAGTTTATACTGCGCCAATACTTGGTTAATTCGCTCGATACGGCGCTCTTTTCCTTCAAATTCGACCATTATCTTGCCCCTATACTTTTCTTGGATCAACAAATTGAACGCCATCTTCAAAACGCCCATAAACCGACTTGCTGTCATCTAAAGCTTGATTTGCGTCTATTCCATCTGCAATAGCACTCATCATTTTTCCCATCTGTACGATTTCATAGCCAATAATTTCATTATCTTCATCCAATGCCATACGGGTTACATAACCTTCAGCTAGCTCTAGGTAACGAGCACCTTTCGCTTTGGTGCCATACGCCGTGCCCACTTGCGAGCGCAAGCCTTTGCCAAGATCATCTAAACCAGCACCTACTGGTAGGCCACCTTCAGAGAATGCGGTTTGGCTACGTCCATAAGCCAAATTTTCAAATACTGAACGCATGGCTACGTTTATGGCATCACAAATTAGGTCAGTATTTAACGCTTCCAATATGGTTTTACCGGTTAAAATTTCTGATGCCATAGCTGCTGAATGAGTCATACCTGAGCAACCTACGGTTTCAATTAAACACTCTTCGATAATGCCGTTTTTCACGTTAATTGAAACCTTGGTCGCGCCTTGGTGCGGAGCACAAGTTCCTACGCCATTAGACAAACCAGAGATATCGGTCACTGCAATGGCGTTCACCCATTTACCTTCAACAGGAATGGGGGAATTTCGATGATGAGGTCCTCGAGCTATTGGGCACATGGACTCAATAGTATTGGTAAAAGACATACTTAACACTCCTCAATTCAACCGTTTAATCAATAAGATAGACGATAAGTAACCAAGTAAAAAAGCCAAGCTCCGTGTAATGAGGAAATTGGCTATCTAAGTCATCAGATGTTTAATAAGGTAAACGTGAGCAATCTTTATCAGTTTGAATAGCTTGGTAAAGCGACTCACCATCACTGCCGTTAATAACGAGTTTAACCCGCACCCCGCGATACAAAGACTGCTGTTCCACTTTGCATATATCCGCTTTTATTTGTTGGGCAAACAACTCGGTGTCGTCGCGACTAAACACCTCCCGTGGCAAAGTTAGGTAATAATGTACTAAGTCCCCTTGCGCACTTGCTTGAGTTGCTATTGGTTTGCCTGAGAGCAGTCTTTGTTGATGATTGAAGCTAGCAGCTAAGGCTTGTGCAGCGTGGTCTCGAGTAGGAAGTGGTTCGGCAAAAGCAAGATTGATAAAGGCAAATATACTGCCAGAGAGTAGCCATACAAAATTACGTTTACGCATCAACATAAGCGACACTCAAAGTTAAACATCAAGCTTTGAGTGTAGTTACAGATGGCTTAAAGCAACAGGCCTCATCTACAAGAAAATACCACTAAGTGATACTTTTTGATTCTGATTGACTTAAATCTAAAGATTTGGTGGAGCTACGCGGGATCGAACCGCGGACCTCTTGCATGCCATGCAAGCGCTCTCCCAGCTGAGCTATAGCCCCGATATACGGTGGGATGTGAATTGGTGGAGCTACGCGGGATCGAACCGCGGACCTCTTGCATGCCATGCAAGCGCTCTCCCAGCTGAGCTATAGCCCCTAAATCACATTGCTTTCAAATCAATAAGCCTTGAAAGCGAGCAGAATTCTAAGCAGCCAGCCTTATGCTGTCAACCGTTTTTACTCATAAACGCTTCACCTGCTCATTTAGCCAACAATTAGGGCGACTTAAGTTCAATTTTTCTCAATATTGACAACGATAAACGACCTTTAGTACTGAACCGTTTTCTAAAATATCTAGTGATTCACACAACGACTCCACCAATAACAAACCTCTCCCAGAATACTGTTGGGGTTTAGCTTGTTGAGATAATTTTAGTTGGTCAAAACCCGCGCCACTATCCTCTACAACAATGGTAAAATCTCGATTCACTTTACCATCATAGCTAATCGATATTTTTACCCATCCCAACTCTAGTTGATCGGCCCTTAGCTTTCGTTGATGATAATAATTTTCAAAGCCCTCAGCGGAGTTTTTCAATGACGAATCAAGCTTTAACACACCGTGCTCATAGGCATTGTTGTATAGCTCACTGACCACCGTGAACAAAATATTCCGGTCAACATGATTAACTGACAACTCTTGGAGAGACGTCATCAATAACGGGATCGGCATGAGCGTTTTTAAACTATCCGCATCTAAACTTAATTGCCAAGTCCAACAGCCTTTTTGCACGGTGATATTTGCATTGCTGTTTTCTTCCAATGCGCTGGGGCGGCTCAGTAAATCAGGCAGTTCTACCATACTAATATCGTCAAGCTGAGGCGCATTTTGGCAAAAGGAATGCAGCTGTTCTTGAATAGAAGCAATGAAAGATGCGTGATCACGCTTATTCTTAATGGCGTGCTCTAAACGTTGCTGGCCAAACATTTGCTGATGTTGGTTTACTGCCTCGGTGACTCCATCACTTAATAACAAAACATGATCGCCCTTAAGCCACTTTAGTTGCTTAAGTTCAAATTCAAGATCAACTTGAATACCTAAGGGTAAACTTTCAGAAAGAGCCCTATCTCTGATATCCCCCAGCTGATTATTAAAGATAAGCAGTTCCGGCATTCCGCCATTCCATACGCGCAAAGATTGTTGCTGTAGTGATGCTTCGACTAAAATTCCAGCCATAAACATGCCAGTAGGTAATAAACGAAATAATCGTTTGTTTATTTGCTGAAGAATGGCGTCGGCAGAATAGCCTTTACGGGTCATACCTCGAAAAATATCTGCTACTGGCATTGCGCCAATTGCAGCACGCAGACCGTGCCCAGTAAAATCACCTAACAAGAAATTAATGTCCCCATTAGGCCGATATTCGGCAAACACCACGTCACCTGAAAAAGTAGAGGCGCTGTTTAAAGAAATCAATAACTCTTTATCTGCGCACAGAGAGTTACTCACCGCACTACTAAATACGCGCTCGGCTAACTCTTCTTCCTCTTGACGCTGAGAATGTAACCGGCTGATTTCATTATAGATAGCTCTTGTACGCTCAAACCCTAAGACCTTCGCTTTAAGCACAGCCTGGTGAACGGGTTTAAATAGAATGTCATCACCACCGCAAGCAATACACTTAACCAAGGAGTCTACATCGGTTTCTGCGGTGACAAATAGAATGGGGGTAAACTGGCGTCCGCTGATTTGCTTTATCTGTGCCGCCGCTTGGTATCCAGCCACTTCAGGCATAAATACATCCATAAATACAATATCGATATGCTGCTGCTTGAACAGGGTGACCGCTTCTTTACCATTTTCAGCAAAAATGACTTTATAGCCTATGTCACCAAGAATTTTCCCCAGCAATAAACGGCTAATACGAGTAGGATCTGCGACTAAGGCCGTACCTTTTACCGCTCGATTTAAAAAGCTAGCGATGTCATGCTCAAGCACTAGCTTTCAATTTTTAGCAGTTTGTCAAAATTAGCTACCTCTAGAATTTTCAAGATAGCTGGCGACGGTTTACGAATAATAAGCCCCATAGCCTGACTTTTTTCAGTATGCTCTTTCAATAAAAGCATCATGCCAAGTGCTGAGCTGTCCATGTAATCAGCAGCACTCAAATCTAAGATTAATTGCAGCCCCTCTACAGATATATTCTCGTAACATGCTCTAAAGTCGCGATGTAACGAATAGTCAAAGCGCCCTGCCACAATAATTGTCAGTTGGCCAAGCTCTCGATTTAATTGACTACTTATAGACATCTCTGCTCCTTGTATATACACACTATTAATTTTAGATAGTGACATCTAATTGTCTGACCGGTATTGATAACCAATCTAAACTAGCACCTACTAATATGAAAGAAAATATGAACATGCAACATCCTGTTTTTCTTGCTTAAAACCAACCATATCATTAGCTGATAGCCGATCACCATAGCAATTAGTGAACAAGCCGGACTAGCGGTCAACAATAATCACAAAACAAGCAACTATTAAGTTAACTACGGTGACGTAAGAATGGATCAGAAAACATTCAAATATATGAATTGAGTACCAAGCTTCCGCTAACAGTAAGATCCAAATGACGATACTTAAGGCTATAAATGAGATCTAAATTGGATTTTTATAAGGGGACCCACCGACAAAAAGCAAACTGTGAACTATTTCATGGTTTTCGAGCGTTGTTTTATCGCAATATGCCTTATCAGCTAATGCATATTAAAGGAACACGATGAGTATCAAGCTTCAATTGCAGTTCTTGTTAGCCCTAGGCTTACTTTTAGCCGCTTGTGGTAGCATATTATTGGTATAATAATTTAGCGGAAAGATTAAAAAAGCCAACTCAATATGAGTTGGCTTTTTATTATCTGAGCTAGGCCATTACCAGCTAGCTTTGTAAGCACGATAAGCTTTGTCCAAAGATTTAGCCTGTTTTTTACTTACACCTACATGGCTAAGAGCAAAACGCAAACGCGCTCGACTCATGTCTGAACCTAAAATAGCCATTGCATCAACCACCGATGTAGAGCTAGTTTTTCCGGTAATAGCTACAAATACAGGCTCAAGAAAATCACGGATCTTCACATCTAAGTGTGTAGACAATTGTTTAGCAACAGCAAAAACGGTGTCTTTATCCCAGCTGCGTTGTTCTTCTAATTGCCAAATAAACATCTGCAATAAACTACGCACTTGTTCTTCTTCTAGTTTACCCGCTGTCAGCAGTTCAGGCGCGTACTCAGGCATGCCAGAAACAAAGTGCCCCGCTAAAGGTGCTAAATCACTCATTACTTCAAGGCGAGCCTTAGCTTGTGGAATAATGCTCATCAACGTTTCTTGATTATACGCCCACTCTACTAGTCGTTGAGCTAACTGCTCATCACTTAACTCTTCGCGGATCCAAAGACCATTAAGCCACTTTAGCTTTTCAACATCAAAAACAGGCCCACCTAAAGAAACACGTTTCATATCAAAGTGCTCAATCATCTCGGCTAAGGTGAACTTTTCACGCTCATCTGGCATAGACCAGCCCATACGGCCAAGGTAGTTAAGTACCGCTTCTGGCAAAAAGCCCATTTTACGGTAGAAATTAATGCTGGTTGGATTTTTACGTTTACTTAACTTACTTTTATCTGGATTACGCAACAAAGGCATATGACCTAGCACTGGCGCTTCCCAACCTAAATCTTGATATAACTTAAGTAGTTTTGGTGCAGAGTTTAACCACTCCTCACCTCGGAATACGTGAGTAATTCCCATCAAATGGTCGTCTACTACGTTGGCTAAGAAATAAGTAGGCAAACCATCTGCTTTAAGCAATACCTGCATATCTATCTGTTGCCAAGGAATTTCTACTTCACCACGTAAGTAATCGTTAAAGCTAAAGCTACCCGACTCAGGTATTTTCATCCGCACAACGAAAGGTTTACCTTCCGCTAAATTCGCAGCCACTTCTTCTGTACTAAGTGTTAAACCACGACCGTCATATTTAGGTTGTAAACCTTCAGCCATTTGCTGCTTACGCATTTCATCTAATTCTTCAGAGCTTGCAAAACAATAAAATGCTTTACCTTCTTCAATCAGTTGCTGGGCATATTTTTTGTAAATATCGCTACGTTCGCTTTGGCGATAGGGGCCTACAGCGCCGCCACAGTCTGGGCCCTCATCCCACGCAAGACCTAGCCAACCAAGACTGTCATATAATGCTTGTTCTGATTCACGTGAGCTACGCGCTTGGTCAGTATCTTCAATGCGCAGAATAAACTCACCGCCATGTTGCTTAGCGAAACAGTAGTTAAATAGTGCAATGTAAGCGGTACCTACATGTGGGTCACCCGTTGGTGAAGGCGCGACGCGAGTGCGAACTGTCATGATTATTCTCTAAGTAAGTGTTAGACCGAAGTAATTGCCGCGGATTTTACCACACCAGCAAAAATTCGCTAGACAAGAGCCTTGCGAACATTAGCTTAAATGAGCCGAAAAATTGCCCTGCGAAGTTGCCATATTAGTCAATTTGACGAGATTTTGTGCAAGCAGTCATTTTCCTTAAAATTTGCGTTGACACCCACGCTGACCTCCCTATAATACGCCCCCACAAGACGGTCGCTTAGCTCAGTTGGGAGAGCATCGCCCTTACAAGGCGAGGGTCACTGGTTCAAGCCCAGTAGCGACCACCATATTTAAACAAATGGTTCATTGAACGGTTTGTAGTAAGACACAATTCGGTCGCTTAGCTCAGTTGGGAGAGCATCGCCCTTACAAGGCGAGGGTCACTGGTTCAAGCCCAGTAGCGACCACCATATTTAAACAAATAGTTCATTGAACGGTTTGTAGTAAGACACAATTCGGTCGCTTAGCTCAGTTGGGAGAGCATCGCCCTTACAAGGCGAGGGTCACTGGTTCAAGCCCAGTAGCGACCACCATATTTAGACACTAATGATTTAGTGTTTTTGGTGGGTAAGGGCGTCGCCCTACTCTCTACATGGCGAGAATCACAAGTTCAAGCCCAGTAGCAACCACCATATTTAAACAAATGGTTCATTGAACGGTTTGTAGTAAGACACAATTCGGTCGCTTAGCTCAGTTGGGAGAGCATCGCCCTTACAAGGCGAGGGTCACTGGTTCAAGCCCAGTAGCGACCACCATATTTAAACAAATAGTTCATTGAACGGTTTGTAGTAAGACACCATTCGGTCGCTTAGCTCAGTTGGGAGAGCATCGCCCTTACAAGGCGAGGGTCACTGGTTCAAGCCCAGTAGCGACCACCATATTTAGAAAGGCCTGCATCATCTGCAGGCCTTTTTATTGTCTGATATCTGAAGTTCGCTTAGCCAAATATAGAGCGGGAGAGCACCGCCCTCCTCTTTGCTAGGCGAGGGTCACTGGTTCAAGCACCGTCGCGACCACCATATTTAGAAAGGCCTGCATCATCTGCAGGCCTTTTTATTGTCTGATATCTGAAGTTCGCTTAGCCAAATATAGAGCGGGAGAGCACCGCCCTCCTCTTTGCTAGGCGAGGGTCACTGGTTCAAGCACCGTTGCGACCACCATATTTAGAAAGGCCTGCATCATCTGCAGGCCTTTTTATTGTCTGATATCTGAAGTTCGCTTAGCCAAATATAGAGCGGGAGAGCACCGCCCTCCTCTTTGCTAGGCGAGGGTCACTGGTTCAAGCACCGTTGCGACCACCATATTAAGAAGGCCTGCATTAATTGCAGGCCTTTTTGCTTTCTGGCGAATAGGAAACTCGAACCTATCGCTTAGCCAAATATAGAGCGGGAGAGCATCGCCCTCCTCTTTGCTAGGCGAGGGTCACTGGTTCAAGCACCGTCGCGACCACCATATTAAGAAGGCCTGCATTAATTGCAGGCCTTTTTGCTTTCTGGCAAATAGGAAACTCGAACCTATCGCTTAGCCATAAAGAGCGGGAGAGCACCGCCCTCCTCTTTGCTAGGCGAGAGTCACTGGTTCAAGCACCGTTGCGACCACCATATTAAAAAGGCCTGCATTAATTGCAGGCCTTTTTGCTTTCTGCCAAATAGGAAACTCGAACCTATTGCTTAGCCATAAAGAGCGGGAGAGCACCGCCCTGCTGGTTCGCTTTATAAAACGAAGATTAGTCCTCAGCTCCATATGGTAATAGTTATTTACATAAATCGGCTACTATTGCATTCCACTGCTGGGTGTTTCCATAAAAATCCGTATGAGGCAGCTTAATAAGCTCCCCCTTACGGGCCAATAATAAACTAGGAAACCCTGTCACCTGCCAACGTTGCATTAACCATTGAGTGTGCTCAATTTGTTGTTCAATAGCATTATGCTCTAATCCCTTGTCCCATTCCTGCTCAGAAATGCCTAGTTTTCCTGCTAAGTACTTTAGTACCTTGATATCACTAGTATCTTTAGCCTGAACAAAATGCGCATTTTGGATGGCCTTTAACATTTCAAAACCTTTTGCCTGAGTTCGCTCTACTAAGTCGATAGCTTTAGCGGTTAAATAAGAATCTAAGACTATTGTTTCATTATCGGCAATTTTTGTTTTGTAAGCTTCTCCAAATTGCTGACCAGTTAAAGACTCAATGCTTTGATCAAAGCGTTTTACTTTACTGCGAAAAGAAGCATCCATAACTTGTCGTTGAATCATCCCGCCTGCATACATTTTTAGTTCAACTCTAGAGTTCAGCCGCAACGCTTCCACTAGAGGGGTAGCACCGAAGCACCAGCCGCATAGCGGGTCGTAAAAATAATGTATTGTTACCACTTCATCTCCCCCATATGCACCTTGGCCCCGATATCAAGAGCTACTGCTAAGCCCGCAGATGGGTAAAGTGTTGTCATTTTCATGATAAGCGCATCGCTATCAGTGCTGTCACGTTTTGCCTTAGAAAAAGCCTCTAAATACTCTAGGGTATAGCTGATATTGCTGATTTCAAGTGAAGTACCAGCTTTCATATGACCAGGTATAACTTGCAGTGGTTGTAGTGCTTGCATTTCTTTGAGCTGCCTTTTCCAAGCCTCTAGAGCTTGACGACTTTGAGTATCTGCAGTCCAAACATGTAACTGCCCAAAAACCCCAATATCACCCAAGATCGTCTTACTCGATGGTATCCATAAATAAGGTCGATGAGCTAAAATACCGTCATCGGCCTTAATCTCTACTTTATATCCATCGACTGAGAATGAAGATGCCTTGTACGCATCAGGCAGCACTGGTGAGTTAGGAGCGTTGTTGAACATTTTAGGCCCCCAAAAAGCCAACTTGGCAGCCATTTTCTTGGCAATAGCATCTCTCACTGCGGGCGTAGCAAAGACCTTAACATCTGGGAACAACTGCTTAAGTGTTTCTACGCCAAAGTAGAAATCAGGGTCGGCTTGACTAACAAAAATAGTGGTTAAATGCTTACCTGAATCCAGTACATTGGCGGCAATACGTAATGCATCCGCTTTGGTGAATCCAGCATCAACCACCACTGCTTCTGTTTCACCATGAATCAGGGTGGAATTGACGTGAAAACTGTTTGAATCAGCGTTATATACTTTAAGTGTCAGAGGGGCTTCACTCGCGCCCCAAGTCGCGGTAGTAAGCAATAGCGAACTGGCTAATAATATTAGGTTATTGAGCATTTCTTATATCCATGTTTTGAGAAGACCATGAAATAGTAGGCACTTGACCTGCTCAAATATACACTCAATAATGAGCAACATTATTTCTTAATTCGTGCATATATGGATAGAGTAACTGCTGCGAAAGTATTTGTTGATGTCGCTCACTCAGGTAGTTTCACTGCAACAGGGGAGCGGTTAAACATGTCTCGGCCAATGGTGACCCGCTATATCGAAGCCATGGAAGATTGGTTTAACCAGCGCTTGCTACATCGCACAACCCGAAAAGTTAGCCTAACAACTGCCGGAGAACTGTGCTTACCTAATATTGAACAATGGCTAGATACGATAGACAATATGGTTGGTCAAGTCGCCCCAGTGAACGAGTTAGCGGGTTCAATCCGCATAGCTACCAGCATGTCCTTTGGACATTCTCAATTAATCGTAGCCCTCAGCGATTTTATGCAAAAGCATCCTAAAGTATGTGTCGATATAGACTTACAAGATAGCACCGCTGATTTGGTAAAAAGTCGTATCGACTTGGCAATTAGAATCGCAGCAAACCCTGCCGCTAGCTTAATAGGTAAGCCGATAGCTAAATGCCACTCAGTCTTGGTTGCTAGCAAGGCATATATGGCACGCCAACCTAGCCTAAAGCAGCCCGACGATCTTAGTGCGCACCAATGTTTAGGATACAGCAACTTTGATCAGCATATTTGGCATTTAAACCAGCGGGATAAACACCGTTCTGTAGCCGTTAATTGTCGTCTTAGCGCCAATGAAGCCACCACGCTAATGCAAGCTTGTCTCTGTGATGCCGGAATAGCGATGCTTCCCACCTATTTAGTTAATCCGCTTATCGCCGATGGTAGCCTATCAAGAGTACTGCCTGAATGGACACCTAATGAGATGAACATTTATGTACTTTACTCCTCAAGAAAACATTTGCCCGCAACCGTGCGGGCATTAATCGATTTTCTTAGTGTCTATTTCAACGCACACCCTTGGGAGTAACAGGCGTAAAAGTGAGAGGCTTTATGCCTCTATCTGCTTCCTGAAAAATTGGATCATTTCATCACGAGTTTTACGGTGGTTAAGATGAAAAATGTCCATCGGAAATAACAATTCAATCACCCCTGTATCAAACATGCGCTTCACTTCATACTCGTTGTGCGCAACATCTTGCTGATACATATAGTTTAACCAAGTGCGGTTGGTGTGAATAATAAACTCAACCCGCATTCCGCCAAGGCGAGCGAAAAACTTCATCATTGGCGTTTTATAACTCGACCCCACCGCCGAACCACGATATTCCGACCTATCGGTTAAGGTATCGGAAATATCTTCCAGTACCATTAAAGAGTTTGCTTGCGACGCACTGCGGGTTAAGTGCTTTTGAAAAGCCTTAATATCACTAACTGAATCTAGCACAGCCATTAACCCTAGCTCGTCGTCTACCGCAACGGCTGGGTTCTTCTGGTTTTTGCGCAGTAGTTTTAACACTTTAGCTTCTGGTGGTTTTTTACGAATAGATACATACACTGGGATCTTACGCTCCCCAACGGTGATACTACGCCGCTTGAGCAAGGTGAGCTTCTCACGCTCACCTTGCTGTACTAATTTTGCTTGGTGAGTATTCAACACCTTTACTTCAGAGCAGGCATAATCTTCTACTTGATGTTTAGAATGTAAATAAACGGGGTCGAGCTCGCCTATCTTCAGCTCATTACTCCACACATAACCGTTTAAAAATTTTAAGAATGCTGAGAACTTATTCTCAATTTCAGTTTCCCTCTCCCGTTGCTCAATACTGCCAGCTAAAGTCATCAGTATTAGCTTGCGCCGCGCTTCAAAGCGCGCCTTTTTATGGTAATCATCGTTAAACATAATCAACAATAACTCAACGGGGTTATTGGTGACTTCAATTTCGTTGGTATTTTCTATGTGTGAGGCATAAGGAGATAAAATTTTACCTTTTATGGAGTGAATCACTGCATCTGCAGTCCGCGCATACTCATCAATGCGGCTCTCAATTTCATTCAAGTTGCCATCAATACCAAACATATTACCAAGTAGATGCAAGGCACGCTCACTGCGTTGTTTACGTAAACTAGCATCATTAATTAGAGCTTGGATCTGAGAGAAGTTATCGATCCCCAAAAACTCAAAGATTTGACTACGTAAGGCTCGATACTTAGACACATTATTACTATCAAGCTGCAACTGCTTTACCCAAGTTCTAACAGATAAAGAAAACGGATGTACTACAACAGCATCACGACTCACCGCAAACGGGCCATCTTGCTGAAGGGAAGTAAAAACACTATTTGGAGAAAGAACCGACATAAGCTACCTAAACGCGAGCAACAGCAATAACTGACAATGATTAATCAAAGCAAAATATACACCAAACTGTATTAACAATCAGGTGCTTCACTCAGTCTGATATTTTATTTAAGCTTTTCTTGACCAAACGGCCAAAATAGCGCCTCATTTTACGGCAACAAACCAAATGATGTTGTCATTAACACTCGCCAGCGCGAGTTATGCCTAATTTTGATGCACCCCAGCACCGAAATTAAGCACAGACTGGCTAACGCTTTTTTAAGGTCTGCGCAGATAAATAAGCCAATAACCGAGACCAACAAATACGCCCCCACCAATAATGTTGCCGAGTGTTACCGGAATAAGGTTGTTTAAAAGGAAGTTACTGAAGGTCAAATCGGCAAAGTCTGCGGCACTTAACCCCGTAGCTTGCCAAAACTCTGGTCCAGCTATGGTTTTTATCCCAATCGCCATGGGTACTTGAAACATATTGGCGACGCAGTGCTCAAAGCCCGCAGAGACAAACATCGCTACCGGCAATATCATCACCATCACTTTATCGGTTAAACTGCGGGCACTAAACGTCATCCATACCGCTATACACACCAGCACGTTACACATAATACCTAACGCAACCGCCTGAGAAAAATCATGATGTAGCTTATGCTGGGCAATACGCATAGTGTTAATGCCTACCTCGCCATCAGCAAAGGTATATTGCTTAGTCAGCAGCATTAACAGTACCAACAAAATCGCCCCGGCAAGGTTACCCAAATACACCAAAGACCAATTTACGCATAAGCTTTTCCAGGAAATTTTACCACTGGCTTTTGCCACCAAAGTCAGTACCGAACTAGTAAATAACTCACCACCAGTAATGATCACAAAAATGAGCCCCAAGCTAAAAGCGACACCGCCAATCAGACGAGTAAAACCCCATGGAAAATCTCCCGCACCGGTTGTCACCGTAGTGTAAAACACAAAGGCAATACCAATGTGGGCGCCCGCAGTTAGCGCTAACATAAAAGCTTTAAGCGGATCTTTAGTCGCTTTGCTTACGCCAACATCAGCGGCCTTTTCAGCCATTTGTGGGGGGAGTAAGGAATCGAACTGGCTCATATTTTTCACTAATTCAGTGTAGATTAGCTAAAGAATAGTCGAATATGCTGCTTACAGATTAGGGGGTTATAAATCACTATAAATAGCAAAAGGCCCCTAAGGGCCTTTTTTAGGTGATAACTGCAGATTAATGTTTAAGTAAATCAACCAGTTGCTGTTCGTTCCATACCTCAATGCCCAACTCTTGCGCCTTAACCAACTTAGTGCCCGCAGCGTCGCCAGCAATCACGATATCTGTTTTTTTAGACACGCTGCCGGTAACCTTTGCACCTAGAGTTTGCAGAGCTTGTTTGGCTTCGCTGCGGCCCAATTGGCTTAGCGTTCCGGTTAATACAATTACTTTACCATTCATGGCTAAATCTTCTGTAGCTCGCTCTTCTATTGAAGGCCAGCTTAGCTGCTCGGCCAGATCAGCGACTAATTTAGCATTTTGCTCTTGAGTGAAGAAGAAGCGCAAATGCTTAGCCACAATCTCACCTACATCGGGTACATCCTGTAACTGCTCGACACTTGCTTTAGCAATAGCCTCTAAGCCTTTAAAATACTGGGCTAAATTACTGGCGGTAGCCTCTCCTACTTCGCGAATACCTAAAGAATATATGAAGCGCGCTAAGCTAGTTTGTTTAGCAGCCTCAATCCCCGCTAACAGCTTGTCCACTGACTTCTCTCCCATGCGATCCAATTGCATTAATACGTCGCGTTTTTGGTGTAGATGAAAAAGATCCAGGGGCGTTTCTAGTAGCTTTTCTTCGACCAACTGTTCAACCAGCTTATCGCCAATCCCGTCGATGTCTAAAGCCTTGCGAGCCACAAAATGCTTAAGGGCTTCTTTGCGCTGTGCGGCACAACGTAGGCCTGCAACACAACGAGCCACCGCTTCACCTTCTATCCGTTCAATGGGGCTATCGCAAACAGGACAGCTTGTCGGGAAGTGTATTTCTGTCGCGTCATCAGGGCGGCGCGCCAAAATGACTCCAGCAACTTGCGGAATAACGTCACCAGCACGGCGCACAATGACGCTATCACCAATACGCACACCCAAACGCTCAATTTCATCAGCGTTATGCAAAGTGGCATTACTGACTGTAACGCCACCAACAAATATTGGCGCTAAACGCGCTACTGGGGTAATCGCTCCAGTACGACCGACTTGAAACTCAACATCACGCAATAACGTGATTTCTTCTTGAGCAGGATATTTATGAGATGTTGCCCAGCGCGGTGCCCGTGCTACAAAACCAAGTTGCTGTTGAAGCGCCAAAGAATCAACTTTGTACACCACCCCATCAATTTCATAACTCAAGGCATTACGTTTATCACCAATGGCTTGAAAATACTCAAAACAAGCATCACTGCCAACCACCGTTTTTATCTCAGGGCATACAGGTAAGCCAAAAGACTTAACAATCTGTAAGTTACCAAAATGGCTATCACTTAGTTCTTGGCTCACAACCCCCAATGAGTATGCATAAAAAGCTAAAGGGCGAGTAGCGGTTACTGTGGGGTCCAATTGACGTAGGCTTCCTGCCGCAGCATTACGTGGGTTAGCGAAGCCTTTTTCGCCCTTTTCTTTTGCTTGCCGATTTAAGCGTTCAAAGCCCGCTTTAAGCATGAAAATTTCGCCACGAACTTCTAATCTTTCAGGCCAATCACTGCCTCTTAAACGCAACGGAATAGAGCGAATCGTTTTTACATTTTCAGTGACATTCTCACCCGTTGCGCCATCCCCACGAGTAGCAGCCTGTATCAAAATACCGTCTACATAAAGTAAACTGACAGCGAGGCCATCTAACTTAGGTTCTACACAGTAAGTAACGGAATTTACACTTGTTAAACGATCTTGCAGTCGTTTGTTAAACGCTTTTAGCTCATCTTCACTAAATACATTGTCTAACGACAGCATGGGCATTTCATGCTGAACTTGTTCAAAAGCCGATAAAGCTTTACCACTCACTCGCTGAGTGGGTGAATCATTGCGCAGCAAATCAGGATGTTGCTTCTCTAGCGCATCCAATTCGCGAAATACACGGTCATACTCTGCATCAGGAACCGTGGGTTCGTCGAGTACGTAATATTGGTAGTTATATTGCTCAAGCTGAGCTCTTAAATGCTCTATTTTTTGTGCTGGCTTGTCCATGGGCGACCTTCAAATAAAAAAGCCTTTCCAAAGTTCACATCTGGAAAGGCTTTAAAACAAATACAAGAAATTAGTTTACAAGCAATTGTTTACGTTCGTATTCGCGAACACGTTGCTCATAATGATTAACGGTTTGCTTGGTTAAAGGATTACGCTGGTCATCGAGCATAATCGCGTCTAAGTCTTTTGCTAGCGTCACCGCTGCGTTGTACATTAAAGCAAAGTTTTTAGTGGGCTCACCTTTACAAGGCACTGTCATAAAAATACTGACGCCACGAGTTTCTAACTGATCGATAGTGTTCAAATCAAAAGTACCGGGGTTAACCATATTGGCCAAGCTAAAGATGACCGGCCCAGCTCCGCTATTATCTAGATGACGGTGGAAGATATCCATCTCGCCATGGCGTAATCCAATCTTTTCAAGGCTGGCTAACAAGGCTCCCCCCTTTAAAAAACGCCCGGTCTGTGCCATCACATTTAAAATGAACACATCATCAGGCGCTTGCGGCTCTGGTAGGGGCTCAGCGACAGTTTCGATAGATTGCTCTGCCGGCTGCTCTTTGGCTTCGTCCATATCAAAAGCAAATTCGGGTTCAGGCTCAGATAGGCTTACTTCAGAGCTTGGTTCTGGTTCCAAACCACTTAAGCCCTGGCTATCAGCCATTACCGGCGCTTCATCAACCGCAGAGAAATGAAACTCAGGCTCTTGGCGTTGCGCAGTTTGCTTAGATACAGTTTCAACATTAATATTACTTGAAGCTGATGGCACAGGCTCAGTTACTGCTTTTTGTTGAGGCTCAGCATTATCAAATTCAGTGATAGCGTCATCGATGGGATCACCGATTACTCTAGCCTGGCCGACGCCAAAATCATCAAAACCTTGCTCATCACGCGATTTGGATGAGTCTTTGCTGCTAATATTTTTCTTGGGGTTAACCAGTTTTTCAGGACGTTGTTTGCGACTACTCCAAAAACCATGAGCGAGCAAAGCAATGATTAATATGATTCCTACAACGATAAGTACGATGCGTAATTCCTGCATTTAACTGTTCTCTAAAGCTATTATTCCACCATGGCTATCGCTTCTGCGATATCCACTGCCACTAAGCGCGAAACGCCGGGCTCCTGCATTGTAACCCCAGCGAGTTGCGAGGCCTTTTCCATAGTCACTTTATTGTGACTAATAAATATAAACTGAACCGTATCCGACATACTATGCACTAAATCAGCAAAACGTCCCACATTTACTTCATCTAAGGGAGCATCCACTTCATCAAGCATACAAAATGGCGCAGGATTTAAGCGAAATATAGCAAAAACCAAAGCCAAGGCCGTCAAAGCCTTCTCTCCCCCCGACAACAAGCTAATGCTAGCATTCTTTTTACCTGGAGGCCGAGCCATTATGGTTACACCCGTTTCAAGCAAATCATCAGATGACAATTCTAACCAGGCTTTCCCGCCACCAAACACCTTAGGGAATAGCTGTTGCAAGTCAGCATCTACTTTAGCAAATGTTTCACTAAATTTTGAGCGAGTTTGTCGATCAATTTTAGCAATTGCCGCACGAAGTACCTCAATAGCAGCTTCTAGGTCAATAAGTTGCGCGTGTAACTCCTGATATCGGGCATTTTGCTGATCGTACTCCTCTTCAGCCGCTAGGTTTACCGCCCCTAAGCGTTTTATCCGTGCATCTACTTGACTAAGCTCGCTATGGTAATCATCTTCTAAACGGGCTTCAGGTAAAGACAGCTCAAGATGTTTAAGCTTGTCGCCCTGCTCAGCGAGTTGTTCAAGCAATATTGTGCGCCTTGCTAACAAGTTTTGTTGCTTAATCCGCTGCTCGGTGCCTTGCTCTACCATCTGCTTAAGGCGCATTTGAGCCTCTTTCAATTGCAGCTGCCTTGTTTGCTGTTCACTCACTGATTGTTGGTGCGCTATTGCGGCCTTAGCTTGCTGTGCTTCTAATACCAGACTTTGATCAAGCAATTGTTCTATATGCTCAGCCAGCTGTTCCAGCTGCTCATTATGGGTCTCAGGCTCTACACTTAACTGTTGTTCCAAGTCATCTAACTTTTGCTTCTGATAAACCTGCTGCTGTTGCAGAGCTTGAAAGTTAGCTTGCTGTTGGCCAATCGCTAACTGCAATTGATGAGTGGCAGTTTGCTGTTGTTGCGTACTCGCGCGAAGTTGCTTTACAGCTGCTATTGCTTGTTCAACCTGTTGCGGCAAACCTAGCTGCTGATGCTGCTGGTTCTCTAACTGATGCAGCTGAACCGCTAACTGCTCTTCTAGCACTAGCTGTGACTCTTGGTCTTGTTCAAGATTTAGGCCCAATTCCTCTAGCTGCTGCTTAAGCTGTTCAGCTTGCTGTTGAGTTAACTGCTGCCGCTGCTCGAGTAATGCCAAACGACTTCGCCAATCGCCAACCTCCACGTGTAAATCTTGCAATGCGCAACTCACCGCCGTTATTTGTTCCTTGAGTTGAGTTTGCTGCTGCTCGAACAAAACCTGTTGTTGCCTAAATACTTGCTTGGCAGAATCCAATTCGGCCAAATTATCACTAAGTTCTGACCGCTCTTGCTGCAAACTTAAGAGTGAAAGTTGGTAACTGGGCGGACTAAGTTGTTGCCAATATTTACCTAGCCATTCACCTTTGGCTGTAATCAGTGACTGCTCAGCACTTAGATACTCCCGTAATAGCAAAGCCTGCTCCACTGACTCAACTAACAATACTTGACCACATAAATAACTAAGATCTACATTTTCAAGCTGCTCGGCCAAACTTTTTAAGGCTGCAAGTTGTGGGGCTAAAGAGCGATTAAAAGGTTCTTTTGGCGAACACAACGCTAAGGCGAAATGAGGTTCTAGGGTTTCACACCACTCCGCTTGAAGCCAAGTAGCCAATACCGTATCGGCTGCCAACTCCCAACCAGACTTAATACCGATGACATCAATGAGTGGGCGTCTTGCCTTGGTATCTACCTGCGCCAATAGCTTATCGACCCCTTCTAACCGAGTACGTTCAGCAGTGTACTGTAAATTATGTTGCTGCTGCTGGTGATGACAAGCTTGCAGCTGCTGACGGTTGGTTTGTTTATCATCTTGCAGAGCGTCAAGTTGTTGCTGTAGCTGATTTAACGTCGGTTCAGCAACCGCTATTTGAGCGATTAACTCATGGATTGACTTATCGTCATCACTATTATTCGTGAGATCTGCAAGCTTTTGCTGCAATTGATTAATTTGCTGTTGATGCCTTTGCTGTATTTGCTGACAATGGCGCAATTGCGCTTCTGTTTGCTCAACGGCATGCTTAAGCTGCTGATGTTTCCTAAAGTAATCAGCTTGCTGCTTCTGTTTCTCAGCACTGAGCTGCTCAGCATCCTCAAGCTTCGGCTCCAACTCCAATAAGCTATGTTGTTGCAACGTCAATTGTTCTTGTTGCTCAAATAAAGAGTCGTTTTCGCTGGCCAATTGTAAAACTAAAGCCTGTATATTTTTTTTAAGCTCAGTTTGCTGTTTACTATTATGAATTCGTGTTTGTTCAGATTGAGTCTGTTGCTGCTTGATATGAACCTGTTGTTGCTCTAACTTTGCTAACTCTGTTTTTAATTCAAAGCTTTGCTGTTGTAGATGCTGATGGGCTTCTTGCTGTTCAACCAATAGGTTATTTAATAAGGTGAGGCGATTCTCCGCTTGAGTTATCAGGTATTCTTCTGCCCGCTGGCTTTGCTCAGCCTGAGCATTATGTTCGCTAGCCCCTTCGATGCTTTCATCTAGCTGCCGTAACTCTTGCAAACAAATCAACGCTTTTAGCTCTCGATGACGAGCGCGGTATTGGCGATAACGCTTGGCAGCTTGGGCTTGGGTTTTGAGTTTGCCGACCTGTTGTTCTAACTCAGACTCAATATCGCGTAACCGCAAAATATTTTCGTCAGTATGTTTAATCCGTAGTTCGGTTTCACGGCGGCGCTCCTTGTATTTTGAGACGCCCGCCGCCTCCTCAATAAACACTCGCAACTCTTGCGGCTTAGACTCAATTAGGCGACTTATCATCCCCTGTTCAATAATGGCATAACTACGCGGACCTAAACCTGTTCCTAAGAACAAATCTGTAATATCACGTTTGCGGCACTTTACACCGTTTAACAAATAGTTATTTTGACCATCACGGCTCAATTCTCGGCGCACAGCTATTTCACTATAACTCGCGAATTCTCCGCCAACCCGCCCCTGTTGATTATCAAAAATCAACTCAACCATGGCTTTGGAGACTGCTGCACGCTGCGTTGAGCCGTTGAAAATCACATCGGTCATTGCACCACCGCGTAAATGACGGGCATTGCTTTCTCCCAGTACCCAACGTACCGCGTCGATCACGTTTGACTTACCGCACCCGTTTGGCCCAACAATGGCGGTCATATCAGTAGGGAACGGAATAGTGGTTCGGTCAACGAAGGACTTAAATCCGGCAAGGCGGATTTGTTTCAAGCGCATAAACGGTTTTGCTTTATTTGTTGCTATTGTTACGCAAGACTTTACCAGAGCTATCAACGCTTTGTAATATAGCAGTCCATAAACAAATGAGGGATCACAACAATGACACAGAGTTCGCTAGCTTCTCGCAGCGGAATATCATACATCGCGCAGGGTTTTAGTTTAATCACTCAACCTGGACTGCGACTTTTTGTAATGATTCCACTGCTAGCAAATATCTTGTTATTTGGTGCTGCTTTTATTTATTTGTATCAACAACTTGGTAGTTGGGTACAACAAATTGTCGATTACTTACCCAGCTGGTTAGATTGGTTAAGCTGGCTGATTTGGCCCAGCGCAATTATCGCTATTTTAATGGTATTCGGTTTCACCTTTAGCATTATAGGTAACTGGATTGCCGCTCCCTTTAACGGCTTACTGGCCGAAAAAGTCGAGCTGCATTTAAGTGGAAAAAAAATTGACGATATGTCTTTAGTGGATTTAATCAAAGATCTACCAAGAATCTTCTCTCGTGAATTACAAAAACTATGGTATTGGCTACCTAAAGCATTAGGGATATTACTATTATTCTTGATTCCAGCCATAGGTCAAACCGTGGCGCCGGTGTTGTGGTTCCTGTTTACCGCCTGGATGATGAGCATTCAATATATTGATTACCCTTTTGATAACCACCGGGTCCCTTTCTCTACTATGCGTGACCAACTAAAGCAAGACCGCGTCCGTAATAGCGGCTTCGGTGCGATCGTTTTATTCTGTAGCACCGTACCTCTGTTAAACCTTATCATTATGCCTGTGGCAGTGTGTGGCGCCACTGCCATATGGGTAGATATTTATCGAGATAAACTGGTTGAGGAGAAATCATCATGAAGGCAAAACCCATGTTATTAGCAAGCTTAATACTAGGTTTAAGCTGTCTTAGCTTTTATTCTACATCAGCAGAAAGCAGCGCCTTACAAAAAGTAAGCTATGCCGAAGCCCAAGAAATGAACCTAAGCAAAGTTGCCCAGAAAACATTCCTGAATAGGTTAGATCTAGATTTAGCCGAAAAAGAAGGCCTTGAGTGGGCGAACACGCAAAATGCCAGCCATTACTCGGTTTATACACTGGAGCGCAGTTCTAAACGCGAGCGCTATCGAGTATCGGTTGTGCTTTACACTAATTAAACCACAGGCTCTGATTTATCTTGATATTGAGCAGCAATGTCAACAAATTGCTGCTCACATCGGCAAAATGCCTCTACCACAGCAGGGTCAAAATGCTTGCTCTTACCCTCTAGAATGATTTGCTTGGCTTTGTCGTGAGAAAAGGCAGGTTTATAGACCCGCTTGCTAATAAGAGCATCATACACATCTGCTAATGCCATTAAGCGAGCGCTAAGTGGTATATCTGTTCCAGCAACACCGTGAGGGTAGCCACTACCATCCCACTTTTCATGATGGGACAAAGAAATTTCCTTGGCATATTGTAAGAATGCAGCATCTTCAGTACCAAATTGCCGTTCAGCCTCCGCTAATGCATCTGCTCCAATTTGAGGATGCTGTCGCATAACCAACCATTGTTCGTCATCTAATTTACCCGGCTTAAGCAAGATGGCATCGGGTACCCCGACTTTACCTATATCATGCAACGGCGCAGATTTATAAATAAGCTCAATAGTATGATCACTGAGTTGTTCAGCAAAGCCCGCCTCAGATTGCAACTCTTCAGCTAAAGCTTTAACGTAATATTGGGTACGTAAGATATGGGCCCCCGTTTCGTTGTCTCGTGTTTCGGCCAAAGTAGCTAAACTATGAATGGCAATATCGCGGGTTTGATGTAAAGAGTGGGTACTGCGCTTTAAGCTCGCTATCATGGCGTTGGTTCGTTGAGCAATAACACCAAACTCATCATTGCTACTTACGGTAACCTGACTGTCCAGATCTCCTTGCTGTACACACGCTAAGGTTTTATTTTCATTTGCTAATAACAAACTCAAATTTTTAGAATAACTGCTTATAACCCGCATTACATAAGCCATAATTACCAATACTACAAAGGCTATTTCGATCACGATAAAACGCTGTGCTTGCTGCATAGAGTAGCGCTCGTTTCCTACCGTCACTAACCAATCCAAATCTTTATTAATCACCAGAAAAATAACTAAGGCTAAGACCAGCGCACTTATTGCGGCAAACAAGGAGAACTTTTTACTGACAGGTAAAGCCTGCTCGTCGATTGGTAGATGCTCATCTCGCTCAGATAGTTGATGAGCAATGGTGTTTTCTTTTGATAGCGCCAAGTCACAAGCCACATAAAAACCTAAGGCAGTTAGCCCCAATAACACTTTCAGGTTAGATTCCCAAGGAGGATCAAAAAAGCTCGTATTATAGATAACAACCATCACACCAGCCAAAATGAACATTATAAAATCAAGTCGAAACTGGGCGCTCACCTGTTGCTTAAGTGCTTGCCGCTTAATCTTGTACATAAACAGTGCTCTAAGAACAAAAGTGGCCACAAAACTAATAACAATAGGGAATAAAAGTTGAAAAATAGTTTGAGACTCCAAAAAAGGACACACTTGTACGCCATAAATTGAAAACAACAACATAGCGACGAGCCAATGTTTATTTGCCAAGCGGGTGACCTGATCCATTTAGTTTTTCTCTCTTAGGTGATTGTTAATAAACAGTAATTCAGCTCGAAGCATTGTGAGCATAAACGCTTGTAGTGTAAATATAGACCGTTCAACTCAACAAATCTTCGTAAACGACCTCTAAATAGTAGTTACAATAGATTCAATTTATCTCTTAATTACATACCTTATAAACAAACGTTACTTCACCTTATGAATAAGCGCGTTATGCTAGTACGACTATTTATGTTGCAAGGCGCGAACAGCCTTAGATTGTAGCAACCGTAAAAACCTAAAAAGGAAGTTTCAATGAGCAAGATATATGAAGATAATTCACTAACTATTGGCCGCACCCCCCTAGTTCGCCTTAATCGCGTTAGCAAAGGCAACGTACTGGCAAAAGTAGAAAGCCGCAACCCAAGCTTCAGCGTTAAGTGTCGCATTGGCGCAAACCTAGTATGGGATGCTGAGAAAAAAGGCTTGCTTGGCCCTGGTAAAGAAATCATTGAACCAACCAGTGGTAACACCGGTATCGCATTAGCATTTGTCGCCGCATCGCGCGGTTATCCGATTACGCTAACCATGCCTAACACCATGAGCCTAGAGCGTCGTAAGCTACTTAAAGCGCTTGGAGCTAACCTAGTATTAACCGAAGGCGCTAAAGGTATGAAAGGCGCAATAGGTAAAGCCGAAGAAATTCGTGATAGCAACCCAGAGAAATATGTATTACTCGGTCAATTTGATAACCCTGCTAATCCAGAAATCCATGAAAAAACTACCGGTCCTGAAATCTGGGAGGATACCGATGGTGAGGTTGATGTGTTTGTAGCAGGTGTAGGTACAGGCGGTACACTTACTGGTGTTAGCCGTTACATTAAGCTTGAACAAGGTAAAAACATTACTTCCGTTGCTGTAGAGCCGGTAGATTCTCCGGTTATCGCCCAAGCAAAAGCGGGTGAAGACCTAACACCAGGCCCACATAAAATTCAAGGTATCGGTGCAGGCTTCATTCCTGGCAACCTTGATTTAGAGATGGTTGACGTAGTTGAACAAGTCACTAATGAAGACGCTATTTCAATGGCACAACGTCTAATGGAAGAAGAAGGTATCTTAGCTGGTATTTCTTCTGGAGCGGCAGTTGTAGCGGCTAACCGTATTGCAGAGAAGCCTGAATACGCAGACAAAACCATTGTGGTTATTCTGCCAAGTTCTGCTGAGCGTTACTTATCAAGCGCCTTGTTTGCCAATATTTTCACTGAGCAAGAAAACGTTCAGTAAATGAAATAAGTAAACCGAATCATTAGAGCGACCTAAGCGGGTCGCTTTTTTTTTGCGATCAACACTTTATTTTCACCGAAAAATAACATTATAGACTTGTGCTATTTTTTTGCAAAAACTATACTCCATCGCGTTAAATGTTACCGTTTTCAATGTATCTGAATGTAACCAAAAGTATCAAAACAGATACATTGTTCACAGCGATAAATTAAGTTTAATTCATATTATTCATTAACTTAAGCTGAAAAAAGCTTTGTAATATTAGGTAACTTTGTACAATTAAGGTTAAAAAGTTGACGCAGATTAATTTTTAACTTTATTTTTTACGTTATTTTTCAGGTGAAAACCTTTTACTAATAAACGTCTAAGCTTATATCAAGCATTAGACGGCTAAATTAAAAAATAAGGAATGTACGCATGTTTGAGAAAAGTGTTGTAATTACTGCAGAAAATGGTCTTCATACTCGCCCTGCAGCTCAGTTTGTTAAAGAAGCTAAAGCATTCGCTAGTGATATCACTGTTGAAAGCAATGGCAAATCAGCTAGCGCTAAAAGCTTATTCAAACTTCAAACTCTTGGCCTGACTAAAGGGACCAGTGTGGTTATTCGCGCTGAAGGCGATGACGAAACAGCTGCAGTAGAAAAACTTGTCGCTCTAATGGATGAACTCGAATAAGTCTTTTTTTACCCATAAACGAGTTTCAACTAAATAGGTGTAGGTTATGATTTCAGGTATTCCAGCTTCCCCAGGAATTTCATTTGGTAAGGCGCTATTGCTTGCGGAGCAAGAAGTAGTAATAAACCAAACTAAGATTGATGCGAGTAAAGTAGACAGCGAAATTCAACAATTTTTCGATGGCCGTAGTGCGACTTCAGCTCAACTCGAAGAAATTAAAGTAATGGCAGGCAAAACCTTCGGCGAAGAAAAAGAAGCTATCTTCGAAGGCCATATCATGCTGTTAGAAGATGAAGAGCTTGAAGAAGAAATTCTAGCCTGCATCAAAGAAAACTTAGTCTCAGCGGATAATGCGGCTCATACTATTATTGAGCAAAATGCTCAAATGCTAGCTGAGTTAGATGATCCCTATTTAAAAGAGCGTGCCACTGATTTTCGCGATATCGGTTCTCGCTTAGTCAAAAACATCCTTGGCATAGACATTATTTCTTTGAGCACCATTACCGAAGAAGTTGTATTGGTGGCTAACGATCTAACGCCTTCTGAAACCGCTCAAATTAATCTAGATAAAGTATTAGGTTTTGTTACCGATATCGGTGGCCGAACATCGCATACTTCTATCATGGCTCGCTCTCTTGAGTTGCCTGCGATTGTGGGTACTAACGATATCACTAAGCGCGTTAAAAACGGTGACATCATTGCGCTAGACGCAATCAACAACGAAGTGGTTATTAACCCAAGCGAAGAGCAACTCAATACCTACAAACAGCGCCAGCAAGCTTATTTAGATGAAAAAGCCGAGTTAGCCAAACTAAAAGATTTACCCGCTATTTCTTTAGATGGCCACCAAGTGGAAGTATGTGCCAATATTGGTACCATCAAAGACGTCGATGGTGCTCACCGCAACGGTTCTGAAGGTGTGGGCTTATACCGTACTGAATTCTTATTTATGGACCGTGATTCACTGCCGACTGAAGAAGAACAATTTGAAGCTTACAAAGCTGTAGTAGAGTCTATGCAAGGCCATCCGGTGATTATCCGTACTATGGATATCGGTGGTGACAAAGATCTTCCTTACTTAGACTTACCCAAAGAAATGAACCCATTCTTAGGTTGGCGCGCAATTCGTATTTTCTTTGATCGTGAAGAAATTATGAATGCCCAACTTCGTGCACTACTTCGAGCTTCGGCCTTTGGTAAAGTGCGCATTATGTTCCCTATGATTATTTCTGTTGAGGAAATCCGTACACTTAACGGCGTATTAGACACACTAAAAGCAGAACTTAAGCAACAAGGCATCGCTTACGATGACGAAGTTGAAGTAGGTGTAATGGTAGAGACGCCAGCAGCGGCAGCTATTGCTCATCACCTAATTAAAGAAGTTGATTTCTTTAGTATTGGAACCAATGACTTAACTCAGTATACTTTAGCGGTCGACCGAGGTAATGAACTGATTTCAGCACTGTACAACCCAATGTCTCCAGCGGTACTAACCTTAATAAAACAGGTTATCGACGCTTCACATGCCGCGGGCAAGTGGACAGGGATGTGTGGAGAATTAGCCGGTGACGAAACCGCAACGCTATTATTAATGGGTATGGGTCTTGATGAATTTTCAATGAGTGCCATTTCTATACCTAGGATCAAAAAAATGATCCGCAATTCAAATTATGCTGATGTGAAGAAACTAGCTGATGAGGCTTTATCACTGCCTACTGCGAGTGAAATAGAAACATTAGTTGATAACTTTGTTAAACAAAATGCCGTCTGCTAAGATAGCTTCAACTACACAATACATAAGAATTTAGGAGCTCGATAATGGGTCTATTCGACAAATTCAAAAAAATGGTTTCTGACGATAGTTCAAGTAAAAGCGGTATTGATATTATTGCTCCACTGTCTGGTGAAATCGTTCCTATTGAAGAAGTGCCAGATGTAGTCTTTGCTGAAAAAATTGTTGGTGATGGCATCGCGATTAAACCTAGCGGCAACAAAATGGTAGCTCCATGTGACGGTACTATTGGTAAAATTTTCGAAACTAATCATGCATTTTCATTAGAGTCTACTGATGGTATCGAGCTATTCGTCCACTTTGGTATCGATACTGTTGAACTTAAAGGTGAAGGTTTCACTCGCATCGCCGCTGAAGGGCAAGAAGTGAAACAAGGCGATGTTGTTATTGAGTTTGATCTAGCGGTTCTTGAAGAAAAAGCTAAATCAACTCTAACACCGGTTGTGATCTCTAATATGGATGAGATTAAAGAGTTAATTAAGAAATCTGGCTCTGTGACCATTGGTGAAACGCCGGTACTTACTATCATCAAGTAAGCACAACAGAAATAAACTAAACCACGCTTTATAGCGTGGTTTTTTTTGTCTTTTTTCAGCTAACTACAACTAATTACCGCACGAGACTCAATTGACCGATGAGCTTTTCGCTGAGCTCTGGTATTCTAATGCCAAAATATCAAAGGGAATTTACATGCCTGATACCAATATCGTCATGTTCGGCATCCCCAACTGCGACACAATAAAAAAAGCCCGCCGTTGGTTGAGCGAACACAACATCGAATTTAACTTCCACGACTATCGTAAAGATGGCGTCACTCAACAGCAAATTGTCCGTTGGTGTGAACAGCTAGGTTGGGAAGCAGTGCTTAACAAGCGTGGCACAACTTATCGTCAGCTTAGTGATGAGCAGAAAGAAAACCTTAACCAGGACGCTGCGATTGAGCTATTAGCCCAATATCCAGCGATGATTAAGCGACCCCTGCTGCAAGTTGAACAACACTACACTCTGGGTTTCAAAGCCGAGCTCTACCAACAACTCTTTTTTCCGGAAGCATAAAACACATGTCTGATAGCCCAGTGTTAAATCTAGCCAAAGATCTCATAAGCCGACCATCAGTGACGCCTGAAGATTACGATTGTCAAAAACTAATGGCCGAACGCTTGAGCCCTGTGGGTTTCAATATCGAAGAAATGGTATTTGAAGACACCACTAATATGTGGGCCCGCAAAGGTAAAACCAGCCCACTGTTTTGTTTTGCTGGACATACCGATGTAGTGCCGCCTGGTCCTGTAGAAAAATGGCACACTCCCCCTTTTGAGCCAACCGTTATCGATGGCGTATTGCATGGTCGTGGCGCTGCAGATATGAAAGGTTCTTTAGCTGCTATGGTGGTCGCTACTGAACGCTTTGTCGCTGATTATCCAAACCATAAAGGCTCTATCGCATTTCTGATCACCTCTGACGAGGAGGGGCCGTTTATTAACGGTACCACTCGTGTGGTTGATACTTTAATGGCCCGAAATGAAATTATTGATATGTGTTTAGTAGGAGAACCCTCTTCTACCCACCGCGTTGGCGATGTAGTTAAAAATGGTCGCAGAGGGTCACTCACCGGCGATCTCGTCGTGAAGGGTATGCAAGGTCATGTCGCCTACCCGCATCTCGCGAAAAACCCGATTCATGACGCCGCTCCTGCCTTAGCCGAGCTAGCAGCAATGCATTGGGATAATGGCAATCAGTTTTTCCCTCCCACTAGTTTTCAGATAGCGAATATACACTCTGGAACGGGTGCCTCTAATGTAATACCTGGTGAGCTAGATGTTCAGTTTAATTTCCGCTACTCCACTGAACTTAGCGATCAAGACATTGTTAAACGAGTACATAACATCTTTGATAGCCATGGCTTAGATTATCAATTGGACTGGACCTACAACGGCCAACCTTTTTTAACTGAAGAAGGCGACTTTCTTAGTGCGGTTAGCGCTGCAGTGACCAAAGTGGCTAAAACAGCCCCTGAATTACTCACTACAGGCGGTACTTCAGATGGTCGATTCATTGCCAAAATGGGTACCCAAGTAGTTGAATTAGGGCCTATTAATGCCACTATCCATAAAGTAAACGAGTGCGTGAAGGTAGCCGATCTAGAACAGCTGACCGATATGTACTACGAACTATTGGTGAACGTACTTGGACAGTAATCGGCATGCCAGTTAATCAATTAGCCCTGTACGGGCTAAGTAAAGACTTACTGCTCAATGTTCCTAATCTCGGTTGGGTGCATAGAGAGGTGCTGGCTGATTTAGAAAACTTGCGCGCTGCTGCTAAACAGGCCGGTTTCCAATTATCCATTTTTAGCGGATACCGAGACTTTCAGCGACAACTGACTATTTGGAACAATAAATGGAATGGGCTTCGTCCGGTACTCGATGCTGATAGTAAGCAAATTGATACCTCTACGCTTAGTAAGCAGCAAAAAATGCATGCTATTTTACGCTGGTCGGCACTACCCGGAGCAAGTCGCCACCACTGGGGGTGCGACTTTGATTTGTACGACCCAAGCTTACTCAAGCCGGATCAATCACTTGAACTTATCCCCCAAGAGTATGCTGCTAATGGGTGCCAGCACCCCTTTGCTTTATGGTTAGAGCAACACGCTCCTCAGCATGGTTTTTTCTACCCCTACCACCATTTTCAGGGAGGGGTGGAGTTCGAGCCTTGGCATTTAAGCCATTGGCAGACCAGCTCAATGTTAATTAGCCAGCTTGAGCCGCAAGCAGTACTTTCCCACTTAAAAGCCGCCAATGTTGCAGGCTTCGCCACTATCGAAAAACACATTGATCAACTATTCAACCAGTATGTTACCAACATTTGTTTACCGGAGAGTTAATGCCAAGTTTGTACTCAATTTTATTCGTTAGCCTGGTCGGCAGCTCATCTATCGCGTTTTTACTCATCATGTTAATTCTGCATAAAGGCGAACTATGCCCCGGCCAGAAAGGCAGAATTCAACGCCAAATAAGTACCTTAGTGAGTTTTATTACCTTAGCCGGATTAAGCGGCTTTGAAAGCCAGCAAGACAGTTGGTTAGTAGTGTTGGTGTTTGCCAGCGCATTGATTGGCTGGGGGTTAAGCTATCGACTGAATAAGCTTAAACACAAACGGAGCCTGCCCCTGATGACTTGGTGGGGAATGGGCGCACCTCTACTGGTGGTTGCCGCGACGCTAATCAGCCTCAATGGTGTAATACTATTTAGCCTCCTCACCAGCGGTGCTGCCATTAGCCACTGGCTAATAGTGAAAGCTAAGCACCGACTAAGTAGTTTCGATAAGCTGTTACCCTTACTCGGTCTAATTAGCGCTATGCTTAGCATGATGACAGTGTGTATTTACTTGCTGCTGAATCAGCAGTTAGTAGACAACGTTGAGTCAATTAAACAATTTGTGATTATGACCACGTTGCTGGTTAGCGCCTGCTTGCTATGGTTAGTTCCGCAATTTAGAAAAACGCCACCACCAGCCCAGCTATTACTCGTCGTCGCTTTACTTAGCTTTATATCTAACTTGAGCCTTCAAAAGCTTATCGCTTAATCCAGCACTTGTAGGGGTAATAAGCCCACAACATGTTAGTTTACTCATGATATTAGCCTTTGAGCTGTACGCGAGTCGATAGCTATTGAAAAAAGAGCAACGATAAGTCCCCCTTGTTCAATAGCAATAATAAAAACAGTGGAGTCAATCTAAGCCAGCCGCTAGAGTGCTAAGGGCTACTTATTTGTGGCTTCCAAATAGGTGTCCCTGGCTTTAACAGAGCCAGCTTGCTCGGCATCCAGTACAAACCTTAGCGCCTTTTGGTCATTCCCTTCAGCAACAGCTTGCTTAATTAGCTGCTCAAACATCGCTTCAACTTCTGGCTCTATATTCGCTATTCGCACATCACTGGTGGCTGTATTCCCGCCGATGCTGTCAGCACTAGAGTTACTGGCTACAGCACTTGTTGTAGTATTACTACTAGCCTCGTTAGCACCGATACTATCAGCACTAGAGTTACTCGCTTCGACACTTTCCTTTGGACGCTCTTGCATCGTGTTATCTGTATTCATTTCTTGATTATGACTACAAGCACTCAATGCCAGTAATAGGCTAACAGCTAACATTGCTTTCATGATTATCTCCTGATTATCTAAGTGACACCTTTAAGCCATAAGGATCTAAAACCCAAATACAGGCTTCTATTTAGGTATATAAATTTACCTACCAAAAAAATTCAACGAACATTTTTTAGTCGTCAACATAGTATAGCTTTACTTACATCGGTAGAGTGATTTTATTATCATGGAACAAGGAGTTAAAGAGTTAAGCAGCTAGCTTATTACATTTTTCATAGCAACAAAAAAGGCCCCGTTTGGGACCTTATCAATGTTGGTTCAGGTTGATGATACTAGCGCGACAAACTATCGCTAGTATCTAAGCCCATCTTCATCAAAATAGCCAAATATGGATATAGGCCCTTCACTTCACTAGGCTTCAGTATCACCCCTTCTGCATCAGCTAGGGTAATTTGGGTTACATTGCCATTTGACCCGACCGTAAACAAATAGTCTTTTTCTTCGAACTCCATGCTCGCTAAGCCATAACTTTCTAAAACGTCTTCTGGAGGTCGATCGTAGCTTAAGAATAAACTACCAGAGTTTTCGATGTAGTCAGTGATAGTAAACCCAGCAATAGGTAAAACCAAACGCAAGCGTTTCATGGTTTTTTCCATGTTAGCACGCGCTCTATAGTATGAAGCTCCACCGTCTTCTACCAAGACCAAACTGACCGTTTCATCAAAGAGTTGTTCTTTTTCCGCTTCACTCATAACGGCTAAACGTTCGCTCTCGCGTTTTGCAACTAACTCAGCCTCTAAAGCCTCTCGACGCTCACTAACATAACCAATCAAACGGTTTAGCTCTACAATTGCCAAACGCTCTTTATCAAACTCATCCAGTTGCAATGGCAAATCGCTGCCGTCTCGATACATTTCTGCATCGACAAAATCCACCGTTAAGCCCGCTGTACGGCCATGTGGTTTAACGTCGATTTGGTAAGTAAACTTTTGTCGCTGTTCCAGTGTTTTATCACGCGTAAACCAACCACCCTCGATGACTTCTTCATCAATCAACCAATTCGACGCTATTTTAGCTTGCTCATCATTACGCTCATCAACCGATGAATTGCGATAAGTAATATAATCCGTCACCAGTTGCATTATAGTTTCACTGGTTTCTTCAGCAGTTTCTGATTGTAATATGTCAAACCAAAAGACCAATCCTTTATCTGTTTTTTCGGTTCTACTTCCAGCAATTAACGGAATAATCTGTACCGGTGAGCGAACATCAACAGCACCGCCTAACAAAGGCTCGCCGTCTGGCTGAGGGCTGGGTATATTGAATTCGTTACTGGTATTCGGTGGCTTAACCCCCTCAGGGATAACTAAAGGTTCAACCTGAGCAACGTCAAGGTAATCGAAGTCGCGCTCTGCTTGACGGTGTTTAACTGCGCTATCTGAGCAGGCCATAAGAGTTGTCACAAGAACACTCAAGAATGCGAGCTTAATGGTTGGAAAAGAAACTAGTTGCATATCTCACTACATTTACAAACAAAACTGTTGAACTGGCACTCAGCTTCGACCTGCGAAAGCTGTCCAGAGTAAGGCCGTTATACTACTCAGCCACTTTAATAAACACAAGGTGAAAACCATCAGGGCTTGATACAAACTCAGCTTTTCCTATTACTGTCACTTATCTCTGCTAGAAATCACTTCTTTAAGCAAGTATCCTGATGTTCTCTATCAGCGATGTAATAAAAATATTATATGAGTCAACACTTAGTAGTTACTGCACTTGGCACCAATCGCACCGGCATTGTGAATGAACTTACTCAACTAGTTGCTAGCTGTGGTTGTAATATTGTTGATAGTAGAATGGCCTTGTTTGGCTCAGAGTTCACACTGATCATGCTTGTGTCAGGCTCGCACAATGCAATCATTCAGATTGAAAACCGTCTACCAGCAAGCGCGCAAGAACTTCAACTACTCACCGTATTAAAGAAAACTTCTCGCCACGAATTGATCGATTATTCACACTCCGCCGTTTTGCAATTATCGTTGCCGGATACAGCAGGTGTTATTAGTAAAATAACCCAGTTTATTAGTGACTACAAAATGAATATGGTGAGCCTGAAGTCTAACTTATTTAGCAAAGACAGTGTTGAAATGCTACACGCCGAATTTGAAGTAAAACTCAGTCCAGAACATCAAACAATCGATATTGAACAGCAATTTGCTGAATTGTGTATTGAACTAGGAAGCGAAGATTTCGGTCTACAATTCTTATCTAATTGAGTAATAAGGAATAATAATGAAGACGCTTACTGCAGGTAGCGCCGCGCCGCAATTTGATTTACCCAATCAAGATGAAAAACGGATAAAACTAAGTGACTATGCGGGTAAAAAAGTACTGTTTTATTTTTACCCTAAGGCTTTGACACCAGGTTGTACCACACAAGCTTGTGGCTTGCGTGACAGTATTCAACAATTGGCTGACGCCAATGTTGTCGTGTTTGGTGTAAGTCCAGATCCAGTAAAACGCTTACCCAAGTTTATTGAGAAGCACCAATTGAATTTCGACTTATTATCGGACGAAGACCACCAAGTGGCCGAACAATTTGGTGTTTGGGGACTGAAAAAATTCATGGGTAAAGAGTACGACGGTATTCACCGCATCAGTTTTTTAATTAACGAACAAGGTGTCATTGAGCACGTGTTCGACAAATTTAAAACGAAAGAGCACCACCAAGTGGTGCTCGACTATTTAGCGGGTTAATACTCAACGCCTTTAAGGCTGAGGAAGCTCTTCTTCAGCCTTTTCACCATGCGGCCAGGCGTTCATAACCGCTTTTACTAAAGTGGCTAAAGGAATAGCGAAAAACACTCCCCAAAACCCCCATAACCCACCAAACACTAATACCGCGACAATAATAGCTAAGGGGTGAAGGTTAACTGCTTCAGAAAATAGCACTGGAACTAATACATTGCCGTCGATCATCTGAATGATGCCATAGGCTAAGATTAAATAACCAAATTGAGGGCTTAAGCCCCATTGAAATAGGCCAACCATGGCTACAGGTATAGTCACAGCAAAAGCCCCGATAAAAGGTATCAGTACCGACAGCCCAACGAGTACTCCAAGCAATGCAGAATAACGTAAATCCATTACCGCAAATACGATATAGCTGGTTCCACCGACAACCAATATTTCTATCGCCTTACCTCGAATATAATTTATCACCTGACCATTCATTTCCGACCAAACCTGAGTCAGTAAACGTCGGTCATTGGGCAAAAATCGCGTCACGCTATTGATCAGCAATGTTTTGTCGCTAAGCATAAAGAACACCATTAATGGCACTAATACGCTATACACCATGACCGTCGCTAAATTGACGATAGATGCGAAGGAAGACTGCAACATTTGCTCGCCAACTCCCATTAAGCGAGTTCTAACGTTATCAACGACACTTTCAACTAATGCGCCATCAATAAACTCGGGGTACTGCTGAGGCAGTTGCTCCAACCATTGCTGACTACTGTTTAGCATAACGGGGTATTCAGCAATTAAATTCATTCCCTGCCCCCATACCGTAGGCAATACTCTAAGTACCGTAAACGTCGCGATAAGAAAAAATACCAATAGTACTACAGCACTAGCCAAGCCTCGTTTAAAGCCATGGCTTGCTAAAAAACTTACTGGCCAATCAAGTAAATATGCAAGTACTAAAGCAATAAGTAATGGCGCTAATAAATCGCCGAGAAAGTACAATGAAACAAACCCTATCACCAACACCAAAGCCATAGCTACGGCTTCTGGGTCGGAAAACATCCGTTGATACCAACGAGAGATCACTTTAAACATAATTGCTGCTTTATTCCTTAAGCGAACGAACGGTAATAGTGACGAGAAAGCCACCTAATTCTTGATTGATAACGACCCGATGACCTAGGCGCTGAAAATACTTAGGAATATCACTGCGCGAGCCAGCATCACCTAATAGTAGTTGCAGCTGTTCACCCGATTTAGCCTGTTTTAACCACAGCTTACTTTCTAATAAGGGCGTTGGACAACAATGTTTTTCGAAATCTATGTAAAGCATTAATATTCATTACCATAAAAAACCAAAGCTATTATTACAGTCTATGGGTAAGGACTCAATTTATAGCTTTTGAATAACAAGCTAAATCGGGGTATTCTCGCGATACTAATCTAATGAAAATGGAAAATGATGACGCGCCTCGCTCAACTTTTTTTAGCTAGTATGCTAGTTAGTTATGCTCCACTGATGTCAGCCAACAACCAATTACCTGAAATAGGTACTGCTGGTGCGTCTGCTCTATCGATAGACAAAGAGGTTATTTACGGCGAAGCTTACATGCGAATTATTCGAGCGAGCCACCGTATGACCAATGATCCGGTGTTATCAGAATATATTAGCGAATTAGGTAATCAGTTGGTCGCTAAAGCAGACCAAGTGCGCACACCATTTAACTTCTTTTTAGTGACCGATAACGAAATCAATGCTGCGGCCTTTCTTGGTGGTTATGTGAAAATTCATACCGGTTTGTTTCTCTACGCTGCGACTGAAAGTGAATTCGCCTCGGTGATTGCTCACGAGATTGCCCACGTGACTCAGCGTCATATCGCCCGTAGTATCGAAAACCAAGCCGCAGCGCAAAACTTATCAATGGCAGGTATGTTGGGTTCACTGTTGTTGGGCTTAGCTAACCCCATAGCAGGTATTGCAGCACTACAGGCTACGATGGCCGCAGGTGTTCAAAACTCGATTAACTATACCCGAGCTAACGAATTTGAAGCAGACCGAATAGGCTTAAGAACACTAGCCAATGCCGGATATGACCCCAGCGGTATGGGCAGTTTTTTCGGTAAACTGTCCGAGAAATATCGATACGCCAGTAAGCCACCTCAAATGCTCATTACTCACCCACTACCTGAGACTCGAGTAAGCGAAGCCCGTGCGCGCGCCAATCAATATCCGCACCGTTTTATAGCGCCATCGTTATCATTCCAGCTTGCCAAATCCAGAATTATTGTCCGTCACGGAACCCTAAACCCCAAAGAGGCTTTAGATTATTACCAGCAACAAATTACCCGCAAAGAATACCGCATTGAAGACGCGGCTTTTTACGGTAAGGCCCTGGCATTGTTTGGCTTAGGCGAATACCAAAAGTCACACGCTATTATTGACGGTTTGGTAAAGCGTCACCCAGATAACCTGTTTTTGTTGGACACCCTGACAGACCTTGATGTGGCGCAAAAACACTATGAAAAAGCAATTAGTCGTTTAAAAGAAGCTCAACCTCGCTATCCGGATAACCAAGTGATTATATTAAACCTATCACATGCCCTAAGCGAAGATGGTAAGTTTGAAGAATCAGCTAAATTACTAGACCGATACTTACGTAACAAACCGAATGATGCGCTAGCTTGGGGAGAGTTAAGCCGAACCCAACGTAGATTGAATAATATGGCAGCCAGTCACACCGCCCAAGCGGAGTATTTATCCCTACATTCAGATTATCGACGAGCGATTGACGAACTACATAGCGCTTTCAATTTAACAAAAAACAATCTAGAGCAAGCGCGTATTCAAGCGAGAATTGAACAGTTTAAATACGCAGAGCAAGAATTAGAAGCTCTTAACTAAAGCAAACTCATTAAGGAACAAACATGGCTAATGTAAGCATATTACATAATCCGCGCTGCTCAAAGAGCCGCCAAACTTTGCAACTTTTACAAGATAAAGGCATTGAGCCAGAAGTCGTCTTATACCTAAACACCCCACCCAGTGAAACAGAGATTAGCAATATCTTATCTATGTTACAGCTAGAGCCTCGCCAGCTGATGCGTACTAAAGAAGATATCTACAAAGAACTCAACTTGGCTGATAGCGCGCTAAGTTCAGAACAGCTAATAGCAGCAATGCACGCAAACCCTAAGCTTATTGAACGCCCTATTGTGATTAACCAAGGGCAAGCACGAATTGGCCGCCCACCAGAGCAGGTACTTGAGATTGTCTAAGCTTTCCACACCTCAGCTATTAAATTTGGCAAAGGCTAGTTATCTAGCCTTACTTATATGGGTATTACTATGGCATTTATGGTTATCACCGCCCGCTGAAATAAGCGTCATATTAATGCTGGTATTTTGGGTGTTGCCCTTGTTGTTTCCTTTACAAGGGATCTTAACCGGCAAGCCTTACACATACGCTTGGTCCTGTTTTATCCTGCTACTTTATGTATTGCACAGCACCACCTTATTGGTGGTTTCAGTTGAAGAACGCTGGCTTGCAGCCATTGAATTAGTGTTGGTTTTAGCCGCATTTTGGTTTGGCTTAAGCTATGCCAAACAACGAGGGAAAGAGCTGGGTATTGGTTTAAAAAAACGAAAAGATAAACAGTCAGACTAAATATCGAGTATTTCTTTAACAAATGGCACAGTCAGCTTACGCTGTGCCGTAATGCTCGCTTGGTCGAGTACGTCTAGCTTATTTAATAAGGTTGGCATATCGCGTGATAAGCGTTTCAATAGGAAACGGGCAACTTCTAGTGGCATCTTTAGCCCACGAAGTTCGGCACGCAATTGTAAAGCACTCAACTTTTGCTCATCATCGAGTTCATGCAACTTATAGGTTAATCCCCAGTTTAACCTAGACTGTAGATCAGCCAAACTAAATGATAACTGTGGAGCAGGGGCATTGGCAGTCACGATTAAACGAGTTGTAGACGCTAATTCTTTGCGGCGATTATAAAAATCAAAAATCGCTTCTTCCCAAGCGCTAATACCAACAATCGCATCAATGTTATCTAAGCACACCAAGGCCATTGTTTCCAAACCTTCTAACATTTGCGGAGACATTGCCTCATGCAAGTCTAGAGGTAAGTAAGCACTTGCAGATCCAACATCTGCCATCTCGGTACAACTGGCGTGCAATAAATGAGTTCGACCGCTACCCTCTCCCCCCCAAAGATATAACATCCGCTCGCCTTTATCTAAGGCAAGATTACGCAAAGCATTCAATAGCTGCTGATTATCGCCGGGGTAGAAACTAACCAAGGTTTCATCATCAGGTAAATGCACTGGGAGTGATAATTGTGGAGAAAAACTCAATGTAATAAATCAAAGCCGATACAAAACTTGCGTTATTGTACCAGCTCACTAAGAAGATGAGAAATTTTTGCTATTGGAAATAATAGTACTTTGCTTTCGTTTCGTCAGCTTGAAAGCGTGGGGCAATATCCAACGAAGACTTTAAGTCTTGCCAAGGACTCAGTAACTGAACTTCAAAGGTAAATACATCATGTTGCACCTTGTGCAACATGATACTAGCAACGCTGGGCTGCTGGTTAAGGAAACGCTCTAGCTCAACAGATTGGCTGATCGTGGTGATATTAGCAAAGCTAACTAATATCGCCTCATCAGCATTCTCCCCAAGCATCACTCCGTAGCGCTCAGCTAACTTCTCAGTGACCGCGCTAATAGCAGAGGTCGATACTTCAGCTAAAGTCCCCTGAACCACGCCTGAGTCTAACTGGGTTTGCGCATTACTATCTAATAAGCGCCACTGGATTTGCCAATGACTTCCTTGTGGGTATTGACGAAAACTAAGAATAAGAGGAGCAGAATAACGCTCACTGGCTCGATACACTGGGCCATCAAATCCCCCCCATACATCGTTTACGCTCAGCGCCATGCTATCCTCAAGATCCATAACCGGTAAACGGATAGGCAAACCAAGCAATTCGGCTTGTTCTCTGGCGTTTTGTAACCAATCTTGTTGATCACTGTCAGCTAATAACTGTCGATTAAAATCTTGCTCGTTAGCGTACCACAACACGATATTGGGACGTTGTTTGCCCCATAGTCGCAACTGAGCTTGCATCAATAGTTGATTAACCTTAGCTTCATTAAACAACACAGAGATTTTCTGGTCACGATAAGAAAACTGTTGAATATAAGGGTCTATATTCGCTTTAGCCTTAGCCACTAGCGGGTTCGATTTACTCGAACTGTCTCCAGTTAAGCGCAGCAACAATAGTTCAAAAGCCTGTTGTTGGTCTTCTTTATTAGTACCGTTTGCCGCCGCTTCAATTCGGTATAAATCGTTTTGCTGCGCAGCCTGTACTGGTAATAATACCAGGGCTATAACAAGTCCCAACAACCACTTTTTAATCACTACACTCTCCCAGATAAACCATTATATACAGACATTCACACTAAATTATTTGGTTCCGAATATCTTGTCACCCGCATCGCCCAACCCCGGAAGGATGTAACCCTGCTCATTTAGCTTTTCATCAATTGATGCAGTATACAAGACCAAATCGGGGTGTGCAGCTTCTAAGGCCTTTAATCCTTCAGGTGCCGCTACCAATACTAAAACCACAATATCTTTACAGCCTTGTTCTTTTAGCAAATCGATGGTGGCGATCATCGAGCCACCGGTAGCTAACATGGGGTCTACGACTAAGGCTAAACGTTCTTCAATCTGACCGACCAGCTTATGGAAATAAGGCACCGGTTCTAAGGTTTCTTCATCACGGTAAATACCAACAACACTGGTCTTCGCTGAAGGCATGTGCTCTAACACACCGTCCATCATTCCCAATCCCGCACGTAAAATAGGCACTACAGTGGCTTTTTTACCTTTAATTTGGTCAATAGTCACTGGACCGTTCCAGCCGTTGATAGTGACTTGCTCAACGTCCAAATTAGCGGTGGCTTCATAGGTAAGTAAGCTAGAAACTTCGCGAGCGAGCTCTCGAAAACGCTTAGTACTGATATCTGCTTCGCGCATTAAGCCAATTTTGTGACGCACTAAAGGATGTTTTACTTCAACAACTTTCATCTCTATTCCTTTGAATTACAGGTTTGTAAGCTGGTAGTGTAAACCAAGCTTGATATTGATATGTTAGCAAAAATCAACAAAATGTCTTAGTTATCGTTTATTACTGTTCCAGCGACGCGAACACTGCTAAAATGTCGCGAAATTTTTTTCCATGTTCGTTGCAAGGTAATCCCGTGACTAAACCAAACACTCCTTTAAGTTATAAAGATGCTGGCGTTGATATCGAAGCTGGTAATGCATTAGTAGAACGTATTAAAAGTGTAAGTAAACGTACGCAGCGCCCTGAAGTAATGGGTGGACTAGGAGGCTTTGGTGCACTTTGTCAATTGCCGACTGGCTACAAAGAACCTGTATTAGTTGCTGGCACCGATGGTGTAGGGACTAAATTACGCCTTGCATTAGATTTGGAAAAACACGACACCGTGGGTATCGACTTAGTCGCCATGTGTGTAAACGACCTTATTGTCCAAGGTGCCGAGCCCTTATTCTTCCTAGATTACTATGCAACCGGTAAACTCGACGTAGATACTGCCGCTGATGTAGTTAAAGGTATCGGTCAAGGTTGTGAGCAATCAGGTTGTGCACTGATTGGTGGTGAAACCGCTGAAATGCCAGGCATGTACCATGGTGACGACTACGACATAGCGGGTTTCTGTGTGGGCGTTGTTGAAAAAGCTGACATCATTGATGGTACTAAAGTAGCTGCCGGTGATGCACTTATCGCACTTGCATCAAGTGGCCCTCACTCAAATGGTTACTCTTTAGTTCGTAAAATTCTTGAAGTATCAAATGCAGATCCTAAACAAGCTTTAGGTAACAGTACGTTAGGTGAGACCTTGCTCACTCCAACCAAAATCTACGTTAAATCAGTATTAGCGCTACTTAAGCAATGTGAAGTACACGCTTTATCACACATCACTGGTGGTGGTTTCTGGGAGAACATTCCTCGCGTATTACCTGCTGGCGCCAAAGCAGTGGTTGACGAAAACAGCTGGCAATGGCCTGAAGTATTCAACTGGCTACAAAAAAATGGCAATGTTGAGCGCGAAGAAATGTACCGCACCTTTAACTGTGGTGTAGGCATGGTGATTGCTTTACCTGAAGCTGAAGTAAACGCTGCACTTGCCTTATTGACAGAGCACGGCGAAACAGCCTGGAAAATTGGCCACATTGAAGATGTAGCTGCCGGTGAAGGTCAAGTAGAGTTTAAATAGGATAGCTAATGGCGCGCAACATTGTTGTATTGATATCAGGTTCAGGGACTAACCTGCAAGCCATTATTGATGCCTGTAAAGAGGGGCGTATTAACGCCTCTATCGCCGCTGTTATCAGCAACAAGGCCGATGCATTCGGCCTTGAGCGAGCGCAACAGGCAGCAATTAACACGGTAGTTGTAAACCCTAAAGAATATAGCGACCGCAACAGCTACGATCTCGCCTTAGCAGAAGTCATTGAACAACAGCAAGCGGATTTAATCGTTATGGCCGGCTTTATGCGCATCCTAAGCCCAGCTTTTGTGGAACGCTTTAGCGGAAAAATGCTTAATATTCACCCTTCATTATTGCCTAAGTACCAAGGCTTACATACTCACCAGCGGGCCATAGAAGCCAACGATCAAGAACACGGTTGTAGCGTGCACTTTGTCACTGCTGAGTTAGATGGTGGCCCAGTAGTATTGCAAGCAAAAGTGCCTGTCTTCGAAGAAGATACCGCTGAAGACCTCGCGGCAAGGGTGCTAGTCCAAGAGCACGCTATTTACCCTATGGTCATTAACTGGTTCATGGAGCAGCGTTTATCGATGGACGGCGACGTCGCCCTACTCGACGGACGACAACTGCCCAGTAGCGGTTACGCTAGCAATTAAAAAAAGCGCCTAGGCGCTTTTTTACGTTTAACTACTGTAACTCTCCGTCCTTAAACAATACATAACTACCACTGGCAATTTTTTGCCAATGCTCATTATTGGTTAAAGGCTGGGTAGCAATCATGGTAACAACATCATTAGGGGTTGTTTCTTTACAAAAATCGATGGTCACATCAGCATCAGCCAATTGTGCTTCACCAAAAGGCGCACGGCGAGTAATCCAATGTAAATTAGTTGAGCAATAGGCCATCACAAATTCACCGTTACTCAATAGCATATTGAACACACCTTTTTCTCGTAACTGATCTGCTAGGCTAGCTACATACTTAAACATCGCTTTCATGTTGCTTGGTTTACGTGGATATTTAAGCCTAAGTTGCTCCAAAATCCAACAGAAAGCCCGCTCGCTATCGGTAGCGCCTATCGGCTTATAGAATCCAGTATCTAACTGTTTATAAGCTTTTAGTTGGCCGTTATGTGCGTAAGTCCAATTTTGGCCCCATAATTCACGGGTAAAAGGGTGAGTATTCTCTAACGAAACGCAACCACGATTAGCTTGACGTATATGGCCAATTACCGCTTGGCTTTTAATCGGAAAAGCTTGCACTAATTCGGCAATTTTAGACTCACAGCTTGGAGCAGGATCTTTAAAGCTACGACAGCCCTTCCCTTCATAAAAGGTGATCCCCCAACCATCTACATGTGGTCCAGTCACTCCACCACGTTGCACTAGGCCGGTGAAAGAGAAACAAATATCGGTAGGAACATTCGCACTCATTCCCAATAATTCACACATACCACAACTCGCTAGTTTACTTTTGGGGTGAGATACTGATTTATTCAGCCATGTATTTTTCAATTAATTGAATCAAGATATGAATCACCTTAATGTGAATCTCTTGAATTCGATCAGCAAAGCCAAAATGTGGAACTCTAATTTCCACATCAGCCAGGCCAGCCATTTTACCGCCATCTTTACCTGACAAAATAATGACTTTCATACCTTTTGCTTTGGCCGCTTCAATCGCTTTAATGATATTGCCTGAGTTACCACTAGTACTAATACCAAACAAAACATCACCAGCTTGCCCTAAACCTTCGATGTAACGAGAAAACACAAACTCGTAGCCATAATCGTTACTGACACAAGATATATGACTAGGGTCAGAAATAGCAATGGCTGGATAGGCGGGACGATCTTCGCGGTAACGCCCTGTCAGCTCTTCCGCAAAATGCATAGCATCACAATGCGACCCACCATTACCACAAGCTAAAACCTTACCTTGCTGTTTAAAAGTGTCTGCTAATAAACGAGCGGCTTGCTCAATCGCGTTAATATTCGTGTCATCGGCTATAAATGCAGATAGCACCTTGGCCGCTTCTTGTAACTCGTCAACAATCAAATTTTTCATTAATTTATCCTTTTTAAGGCAAGGCTTAATAGTCGAACACTATACCAATTTTTCACCTTCAAATCAGCGCTCTAAATGCGCTAAAAGCAAATTTGTTAAGCGAATAATACACAAACCATATGTTGTAATTTTGTAAATCACTTGAACATTTGTAACCAATGCGTTACAAATAACCAAAGAGGTCGGACCTCTAACCAAGTTCAAGGAGATTTAAATGTTAAGTTACTTACCGTTGTTGGCCATTGTTGGCATTGTGATATTAGTGGGCGGGCTCGCCTATTTCCGAGCTTCACTGATTGCCTTTAGCTTAGTCATTACAGCTGCGCTGCTTGGCTACAGTGCCATATCCCCATTTAGCGAGCTTTTCTGGTTAGGCTATTTAGTGGTCGTTGGCGGTGTAAACTTCAAACCACTTAGGCAACAACTGATTTCTAAGCCACTATTTAACATGTTCAAGAAAATCATGCCGGAAATGTCTCGAACAGAAAAAGAAGCCATTGATGCGGGTACCACCTGGTGGGAAGGAGAGCTTTTTCGCGGAGCGCCAAATTGGAAAACCCTGCATAGTTACCCAGCCCCTCGCCTCAGCCCAGAAGAACAAGCCTTTATGGATGGCCCGGTAGAGCAAGTATGCGCAATGACAAATGATTGGGAGATCACCCATGAGCTGGCCGACTTACCAGAGGAAATTTGGGATTTCTTAAAAGAGCACAAGTTTTTCGCCATGATCATCAAAAAAGAATACGGCGGTTTAGAGTTTTCTGCTTATGCGCAGTCTTGCGTATTGCAAAAGCTAGCAAGTATATCAGCTGTATTGTCGAGCACCGTAGGCGTCCCCAACTCATTAGGGCCAGGTGAATTACTACAACACTACGGAACCAAACAACAGCAAGACCACTATTTACCCCGCTTAGCAGAGGGTAAAGAGATTCCGTGTTTTGCTTTAACCAGCCCAGAAGCCGGCTCTGATGCAGGCTCGATTCCAGATGCTGGAGTGGTATGCATGGGTGAGTGGCAAGGTGAGCAAGTGCTCGGAATGCGTATCACTTGGAACAAACGTTATATTACTTTAGCGCCAGTAGCCACAATATTGGGGCTAGCCTTTAAACTATCCGACCCCGATGGTTTATTAGGTGGGCAAGAAGAGTTGGGGATTACTTGTGCCTTAATCCCAACCGATATTGAAGGCGTCGAAGTCGGTCGCCGTCACTTCCCTCTTAACATCCCGTTTATGAACGGCCCAACGAAAGCCAACGATTTATTTGTTCCGATTGATTATATTATCGGTGGCAAAGCGATGGCAGGCCAAGGCTGGCGCATGTTGGTGGAATGTCTATCGGTAGGCCGCGGTATTACTTTGCCTTCTAGTGCCACTGGTGGTATTAAAAATGCTGCATTAGCCACTGGCGCCTATGCGCGCATTCGCCGTCAATTCAAATTACCGATTGGTAAAATGGAAGGTATTGAAGAGCCTTTAGCTCGCTTGGCGGGTAACGCCTACATGATGGGTGCCGCCTCGGATTTAACCGTTACAGCAATTGACCTTGGCGAGAAACCCTCGGTCATTACCGCTATCGTTAAATACCACCTAACCCATCGCGGCCAACGAGCCAGCATTGATGCGATGGACGTGGTCGGCGGCAAGGGGATCTGCTTAGGTCCCAAGAACTTTTTGGCTCGTTCATATCAAGGCGCCCCCATTGCCATCACCGTTGAAGGTGCAAATATCCTTACTCGAAGTATGATTATTTATGGCCAAGGAGCGATTCGTTGCCACCCGTATGTCCTCGCCGAAATGGAAGCAACTCAACATCCAGATTTCAATCAAGGTTTGCAACAATTTGATAAGGCACTATTTAGCCACCTTGGTTTTGCTACTAGCAACTTTATCCGCAGCTTCTGGTTTGGTCTCAGCGCCAATAAACTGGTTAAAACCCCTTTTTCAGATCAAACCGCGGTGTACTATAAGCAACTCACCCGTTTTAGTAGCAATCTAGCATTATTGTCTGATGTTGCTATGGGTACGTTGGGCGGAAACCTAAAACGCAAGGAACGAGTATCAGCGCGACTTGGCGATATGCTAAGCCAGCTATATCTTTGTTCTGCCGCCCTTAAACGCTTTGCTGATGATGGTAGAAAAGCCGAAGATTTACCGTTGTTACATTGGAGTATGCAAGACTCGCTCTATCAATTACAAACAGCTCTAGATGAGTTATTACGTAACTTTCCCAATCAAGTTGTGGGCAAACTAATGCGTTTGGTTATTTTCCCATTGGGCACTCCACTGCATGCCCCAAGCGATGCACTTGACCATAAACTAGCGCGCATACTCCAGCAGCCTAGTGAAACTCGTAACCGTGTAGGACAAGGGCGTTTCGACAGCAGAGTGGCAGGTAATGTATACGGTGAGTTAGAGCAAACCTTAGAGGATGTGCTCGCTTGTGAAGCTATCTATGAAAAAACCTGCAAGGCTTTAGCTGAAAAACGTCCATTCACTCAACTGGACAAACTTGCTGAAGAAGGGCTCGCACTCGGGGCTATCACTGAACAAGAAGCGGCGTTAATGCGTCGGACCGAGCAAGGCCGATTAAACGCGATTAATGTTGATGACTTTGATCATCAACAACTGGAAAATACCAAGGCTACAAAGACTCAGCGTACTACCGAGCTAGATTCAGTCGCCTAAGTCCACCCCCACCTTGTTAAAGCGAGCCAAGTTGGCTCGCTTTTTTTATATATAAAACAATCAACACATTGAATTTATGCTGAAAATACTCTTTACTTATACAAAATAAGAAGCACGGAACGCGAATGAATAACGACATATTTGTGCTAGATGATACGGTTAGCGCGACAAGCCCACTCAAAGAACAATGGAAATTGCTAATTGTTGATGATGAACCCGAGGTTCATGACATTACTACCATGACTTTATCTCAGTTTGAGTTTGATAATAAGTCGATCCAATTTTTACATGCAAATTCAGCTACAGCAGCTAAAACGGTGTTAACTGAACATCCCGATATCGCCTTAGTACTGCTCGACGTGGTAATGGAAACCGATGACGCGGGGTTGCGCCTAGTCAAATACATCAGAGAACAATTGAATAACCAAAGTGTCCGTATCGTGCTTCGCACTGGGCAACCAGGTCAAGCCCCTGAAGACGAAGTTGTCGAAAACTATGATATTAATGACTATAAAGATAAAACCGAATTAACCTCGCAAAAGTTACGCACGTTAATCCGCTCTAGTTTACGTTCTTACCGAGATATCTGCTCTTTAGAGAAACACAAGTTAGGCTTAGAAAAAGTGGTTAGAGCATCACGTGGCATTTTCGAAAAAACGGCGTTATTTACCTTTGTGGAAGGCGCTTTAGAGCAATTAGCGGCTATTTTAGATATTGAAGATAGCTGTATTTATCACGTTGAGCAGTTTGCTTATAAAGTCAAATCAACCCAACTACAATTACTCGCCTACCAAGGCCCACAACGCCCTACTGAGCTTCAGCAACAATTGACTGATTTCCCTCAACCACAGCAAGCACTCTTCAATAAAGCTATCAGCACCAAGAAAAACATCTTTGAACATAACACCTTAGCAGTCTACTGTGAAAATACTGCGCATAGCTTATTATTTTATATCACCCGTCAAACTCCGTTCAATCAAGCAGAGCATCACTTTATCAATCTGTTAAGCGAAAATATTATTGCCGCTTTAGAGAACATACGCCTCAATGAAGTGATAACAGAGAACCAGAAGGAAGTGTTATATCGTTTGGGTGAAATTGTTGAGACACGCTCCAAAGAATCCGGCATGCATGTACGTCGAGTGTCCTTATTTACGGCCCTGTTAGCAGAGCAAAGAGGGCTTCCGCCGTTAATGGTTGAGAAACTTAAGCTCGCTTCACCATTGCATGATGTCGGCAAAGTAGCCATACCTGATTCTATTCTGCATAAACCCGGTAAGTTAGACGAAGCCGAATGGGAAATAATGATGACTCACGCCGAGATTGGCGAACGAATGCTAAGTGGTTCCAATATAGAGGTCATGCAGCTGGCTTCTGAAATTGCTGGTTCACACCATGAGAAGTGGGATGGCTCGGGTTACCCAAAGGGCTTACAAGGCGAGCAAATCCCTCTCTGTGGGCGTTTAACAGCCCTTGCTGATGTATTTGATGCTTTAGGTAGTATTCGTTGTTACAAGAATGCTTGGAATGACCAAGAAATTATAGAGTATTTGAAACAACAACGAGGCTTACAATTTGACCCTCAATTAGTCGACAGCCTCATCGATAATTTCGAGCAATTCCTTGCGATTCGCGAGAAATACCAAGACTAGTACCAGTATAAGTACAGCGGCACGCTGTACTTTGTACTCATTGACTAAACGCCAGATACAAAAAAACCTCGCATTAACGAGGCCTTATGTTTAGTAGTGGCGGAGTGGACGGGACTCGAACCCGCGACCCCCGGCGTGACAGGCCGGTATTCTAACCAACTGAACTACCACTCCGCATATACTAACGTCACGATTGTATTACTTATTCAATGCTGGCGGAGTGGACGGGACTCGAACCCGCGACCCCCGGCGTGACAGGCCGGTATTCTAACCAACTGAACTACCACTCCTACGCATTAAATTGTTTCGTCGTTGGCGGAGTGGACGGGACTCGAACCCGCGACCCCCGGCGTGACAGGCCGGTATTCTAACCAACTGAACTACCACTCCGCTACATCGAAACATTACACACAGACTAAACAGACTTGGCGGAGTGGACGGGACTCGAACCCGCGACCCCCGGCGTGACAGGCCGGTATTCTAACCAACTGAACTACCACTCCGCAGAACCATCTCGTCTGGTGCGGCGCAGATAATACGGTTATGCCTATGGTGAGTCAACAAAGAATTGCCTTATTTCTTTAAAAATCTGTTCAAGCGCTGATGTTTTAGCCAAAGCGATGACCTTTTAGCCATAACGGTTAAAAAATCACTCGGGTGGCATCTTTAATCCACCAGCCTCATCCATTTTAGGTTCTGCAGTCACGCTGGTTTCTGAAGCTTCACGCGCTCCCTTTAACGCTTCAGCAAAAGCTTTGCGTTTTCTCCACCAAATAAAGCCAAACGCCGAACCGACGAGTATTAAAAACCCACTAACCGATAACAAAATGATCAACCACAGAGACATTCCAGGATCTTCGACCTTGACCGGTATAGGCGCTACAACTTTTGGTGGCGGTGGGGGGGGCGGTAAAATCACAAAGTCTTCTTCCGGTAAATCAATCACGATCTCTCTGTTTTGCAGAGTAGTCGCCAGCAAGGTGCCCATTACGCGGTAGCGTCCTTGTTCTTTTGGGGTGGGCAAATCCACGGTAAACTGCTCACTCGTCGCATAAGTTTGAAAGGCCTGCTCCCAGCCAACGTTGTTATACACCTTGCCACTAATCACCACTGATTCAGGCTTGAGTTCATCGGTATCAATGACCAAAGCCATCCGCGCTTGCCGCTCCTCATCTTTCGGCGACATCACTTTTATCGCCACAGGATTAGGATAAATGAGTACCGGAGAACGTTGAGCACGAGTAAACACTTGGTTGAGCGTACTAATCACCATCTCGTATTTACCGGGGCGAGCCTCAAGCTTTACATGAGTAGTAAAAATACCGTCGTCGGGATACTCATCATAATTTTTCCCGTCATCATAAAACTTGCCTAGCTCTAACCTTCTTATTTCGACCTGTTGATCGTCTGATAGTTGTTGGCGCATTAACGCAATATTCATCAACGCTTCTTTAAGCATGAGCTCTAAATCGATACGCTCTCCTTTAGTGCTTAAACGAGCAGTGATTTTAAGCCGTTCACCTTGATAGAGTTGATGGGGTATCGGGTCTGTGGTGAGTTCTACTTCACTGAGTATACGAACCCTATTACGCCCTTTATTTTCGGCCACTGCTTGCCAAGGACCGCGCATCGGGTTAGCAATGGTAACAATGTCTAACTCGTCTGTTTCCAGCCAACTCACATTTTTGGGCACGTCCCAAGCGTAAATTTTACTTCCATCGGGGCGAACCAATATTGCGGCGGGCGAACCGGGAGTTCGATAAAGTAAAAACGTGGCTTTATCGATACTATGATCTAGCCTAAAACGGTTGTCGATTAGCGGAATATCCCGGTTTTCAAAAACCGTTGTAGCCTGCAGTGGTAACACTAAACATAAGCATAACCATAGGGTTGTTTTTATCATTATAATTAGTTTCGCCAGAGACACTGGCCTCCCTTTTTTTCAACCAAATCTAAACGTTCCTGATGATTCACTAGCTCTTGCTCGGTAGCAAACACTACCTTTAAAGGAGCTCTGTTGGTGTCAATAGGTCGTACTCCTGCACCATCACCACTCCCCTTTTGCTTCAAATTTAGTTTATTTTGACCGCCGGTCATTTTCAGGAAAACATCAGCCAACAACTCAGCATCAAGCAAAGCGCCGTGATAGGTTCTTGAAGAGCGATCTACACCATAATAGTCACTTAAAGAGTCCAAATTTTTACGAGCGGGTAAAGGCTTATTACCCGCTAATTGAATCTCTCGTTTATTATATTCGCCGCGTCGTGCCACCAACAGCGAATCGGTAATACTACAAATATCGGCACACTTAGGCATTGCTTGAGTTAATGTGCGAGACATCATGGCAAACTCGTGATCTAGGAAGCTAATATCAAAGTTTGCGTTGTGGGCCACTAACTCGGCTCCGCGAATAAACTCAATGAAATCGCGGGCTACTTCTCTAAATAAGGGTTTATCAACCACGAACTCATCGGTAATACCGTGAACACGTATCGCATCTTCGTCAATTAATTGTTCTGGGTTGATATAAACATGAAAAGTATTGCCCGTTAACTTTCGGTCAATCACCTCTACGCAACCAATTTCAATCACTCGGTGGCCTTGATAAATGGGGCCACCACTATCATTCATACCGGTGGTTTCTGTATCAAATACCACTAAGCGGTGGTTCTTTGCTTGGCTCAAAATAGCTCCTATACGACACTATGCGGATAATATCTCTAGTTTAACAAAGATATGCCAAAAGAAGTTTACTTGTTTAATCGTGTTCATTAGCGCAAAAAGGGCAAGCCTAACCAAACCCACTTCATTTGACTCAATCAAGTAAACAAACAGGGAATAAATAACAAGACCAGCAAATGACGGAAATCAACGGGCTGCATAATGAGTGATAGATGCTCCGGCTGTTGCTAAGGGAGAACAACAGCCCGCCTTTAACCACTTATAGAAGAAGGAACCGAGATACGACGTTTAACTCGCCACGCTTTTTTAATTGGCGTGAGCGGTGCCCGGCGCTTTCTTGCCACGATAAAATAAGCCGAGGCAGTGACCCTGAAGTAACGTTTCCCCCAACGCTCAAACCACTTTGGCGCTGGGCGACTGTTAATAAATGAGGTGTAAGCGAAGCGCTCATCATTGAGTATTTCAAAACCTAATAAATTTAACCAATCTTTTACTCGTGCAGGCGTAAACATTCGACAAGACCACGGCATACCACGCTTGCGAAATGGAAAATAACGACGTAAACCGACCAAACTAAAGGGATTAAAGCCACTAATAATAACGTAGCCATCGGCAGTAAGAACCCGCTCAACTTCGCGTAAAATTTGATGAGGGTCTCTAGAAAAATCCAAACAATGCGCTAATAAGCAAAGGTCTAAACTGCTCTCTTGAAAGGGCAATTGTTCTGGTTCAGCCCTTAAGCCAACTAAATGTCCTTTATTAGCAACATTAAGTTGATGACGAATCATTGATGCATGACAATTCAACTGAGCACTTAAATTGCCTAATTTAAGCATGTGGTACCCAAAGGCCACGGGTAAATATTGATCAAGCAAGCTTTGTTGTTGCTCCATCAACCAATCACCTAGAGGCAGATCTTGCCAGAAGTCTGGGCTGGCTATTACATCGCGTATTTTTGCCGGTTTCATCAATTCCCCGTACCAATCTACTGCAGTTAAGGCAATAATGTCCCAACGACTTTAACGACAGAGATATCATAATGCAAATCATCCATATTCCTGCCTTCAATGATAATTATATCTGGTTAGTAAAAGAGCCTGATTGTAACGATTGTATCGTAGTCGATCCTGGTGATGCGCAGCCAGTGTTAAAGCGCTTAGCTGATATGAACTGTCAATTAAGTGCAATACTGATTACTCATCATCATAATGATCATATAGGGGGGGTAGAGGCCTTATTGGCGGCCTATCCACATGCCCAAGTATTTGCGCCTAGTAACGCTCGTTATCACTTTTCTCATACCGTTGTTAAGGGTGGCGTGAAACTGACGCCCAATGGCTTGCAAAGCAAGATAAGAGTAATTGAAGTGCCAGGGCATACACTAGATCACGTTGCCTATTTAGCAGATGACCACCTTTTTATAGGTGATACCCTTTTTTCCGCTGGCTGCGGCCGACTGTTTGAAGGTAGCGCCAAGCAAATGCATACCTCTCTGAGCAAAATTAAGGCATTAGCACCCGAGGTGCTCATCTATGCCGCCCATGAATATACCCAGGCCAACTTACAATTTGCCTTAACGGTAGAACCTGACAATGTTGCACTACAAAAATATCAACAACATGTCAGCAAACAAAGGCAAATGGGCCTGCCTACCCTCCCCACCAGCCTTAATGAGCAATTGGCTATCAATCCATTTTTACGTTGTGGAGAAAATAGTATTCGTGATTCAGTCGCACTAGAGCTGATGCAACCACTAAACAATGAGATAGAAGTGTTCGCAGGTTTAAGATCATGGAAAGACCGCTTCTGACTTGCTAATTAAAGCTGACCTCAATACCATTAGCGGCTAATTAACACCAAACGGATAGATCATGAAAGCGCTCATAGTTGGCCTTTTTACATTGTTATTGGGCGCTTGCCAACTGACGACACCTACCACTCAAGATGCAGCGGTGGCTGTAGAAGAGCCCGCCACTCAACCATTAGACGCTCAGGCAGCAAAACCTGACGAGCGGGCACTCACGCAGTCAATCACCGATCAAGCCACAGCTACCGACGCTGAATTAGTTAATGCCCCTGTCGTTTACGACGACGTGTGGATTCGAATCGAAGACCAGTTATCCATTCCATTACCTGAAAATAACCGCCGCCTACAAGCACAGTTAAACTGGTTTCTAAAACACCCCGATTATATGAACCGGGTGTCACAACGCGCTAACCCCTATTTATTTTTTATTGTTGAAGAAATAGAACGTCGTGAACTGCCGCTTGAATTAGCCTTGTTACCGATTGTTGAAAGTGCCTTCCAACCTTTTGCTTATTCTCATGGGAGAGCTGCAGGTATGTGGCAAATCATTCCCGGTACAGGTACGCGTTTTGGCTTACAACAAAACTGGTGGTATGACGGACGTCGAGACGTATATGCCTCAACAAATGCCGCGCTCGACTACCTAGAATATCTCAATAAGTTTTTTGATGGCGATTGGTTACATGCTTTAGCGGCCTATAATTCTGGCGAAGGTAGAGTAAGAAGAGCGATAAGAGCGAACCAAAAAGCGGGCAAAGCCACCGATTTTTGGTCTTTAGATTTACCTAAAGAAACTCGCGCCTATGTGCCTAAATTACTGGCCTTAAGTCAAATGCTAACAAACCGAGAGGCCTACCAGTTAAATATTCCAGCGATAAGCAACCAGCCTTACTTTCAAAAAATAGATACCCATAGCCAAATTGACTTAGCCTTAGCAGCCGATTTAGCGGACATAGAACTTAAGGAGCTTCACCGTTTAAATCCAGGCTTTAACCGCTGGGCTACCGCTCCAGACGGACCTCATTACTTAATGATACCAGTAAAAAGTATCGCTAATTTTGAAATAGCCCTAGCGTCACTATCAAAAAGCGACCGAATGCAGTGGGCACGCTATAAAGTTAAACCTGGTGATAGTTTGAGTGTTATAGCCAAGCGCTACAATACCACTAGCCAACAAATAAAAGAGCTGAATCAACTCAATAGCACTCGAATAAGGGCAGGCCATCACCTACTGGTCCCCGTGTCATCTAGAGACCAAAGCGCTTACACTTTAAGTCAAAGCCAACGACTTGCGGCCAAGCAGAATAAACCTCGTGGCGATATTAAAATGAGCTATACGGTAAAACCTGGCGACAGTTTTTGGAGTATTGCTAAGACCTACAAAGTCAACCATCGCAATATTGCAAGTTGGAATAGTATGGCACCAACCGATACGCTTAAGCCGGGTAAAAAGCTGGTTATTTGGAAAAAATCTAACGCCAGTGATGAACGGACTCAAACGATCACCTACCAAGTAAGAAATGGTGACTCGCTGTCCCGTATAGCTCAGAAGTTCAAAGTGTCGGTCAATGACTTGCTTAAATGGAATGATTTAAGCAAAAGTCACTACTTACAACCCGGCCAAAAGCTGAAACTACATATTAATGTGGCAGAGGTTAGCGCCTAAGCAAACTAAAATTAGCTAATAAAGCGTTATGATCAGAGCTTTCTGAAATAACGCTTTGGCTACTATTTAGTCTGAGCCCTCGGTAAAAGATGTGGTCCAGAGCCTTACCGAAAAATCGCGTTCGGTCATCAGGCTTAAACTTAACGGTTTTTAGTTGGTGAGCACTGATAAATTGTTCAAGAATCGATAGCCGGCCTTCGCTCCAAGTATTGAAATCCCCCGCCAACACCATAGCGCCATCATAAGCTGCCAACCAAGGACCTAACTGTTGTAACTGCTTCATATAGTCATCTTCACTCAAGGTAAAATTGATGCTATGCACGTTGATCAATAACAGGTCCTGCCCTTGCCAGTGGTACAACTGTAATAACGCAGACTTAGGTACACGGATCCATGGCTCTGTGCTTAACGCTAAACAACTTTGAATACTGGCTTGTTTGGCAAAATTCATCACGCCTAAGCCATCACCCAGCCACTCAAAAGCTATGGCTTGGTACTGATGCCATCGAGGGCCTTCGGACCACCTAGCTAGCTGCTTACGACTTGCCTCTTGCAATAGAATGAAGTCTGCTTGCTGGCTTATCGCTGTAAAAGTGGCTAGCCAGTCAACATGTTGTCCCTTGTAACTATTCCATACTGCGATAGTAAATGGTTCAGTATCGTTTAAGCGCTGAATAGCGTCAGGTGATGGAGGTGTATACTGTAATGCTTGATTATTACAGCCGGGCAATTGTGCATGGCTTAGCCAACTAGTCACCAATAAAAAGGTACATAGCAATAACTTGCTAAGCAAAACACGCCAATTATTTTTCAAACTACACCTACCTATATCCCCAAACGAAGCCGCTATTGATTAAGCAATTAAGTTATTTCAATAAAGGCTAGCGATGTCAAAAATATGCGACATACTTTAACTATCATCAATCAAGGAAATGACGAATGCAATCAAGTGAGGCGAGAACCTTAGTACCTATCTTTGCAGGAGGAGGAACTCGCCTACCCGCGCACATCGGAATTTTGGCTGGCCTAAAAGAGCTCAACGTAGACTTTACTCACATTGTAGGCGTATCTGGCGGGAGTATTATCAGTTCACTATTTGCCAGCGGAATGAGTGTAGCGCAAATCAAAGCGATAGCATTAGACACCGATTTCGAGCAATTTAAGGGCTTCTCCCTCATCAGTTTATTACGAAACGGAGGCTTGTGTTCCGGCGACAAATTTGAAGCTTGGATAGATGATTTATTGCAAGGAGCTCGATTCAAAGATCTTCCAATGAAATTGCATGTTGTTGCTACCGATGTACGTTCAGGTTCACCAGTCGTGTTTGATGCCATAAAAACCCCCAATGAAAAAGTATCTCGAGCGGTGCGGTTTTCAATGTCGATCCCGCTTATTTTTTCTTTTAAGCCCTATCAAGATCATCTCATGGTTGATGGTAGCATTTTGTCTGAAGATGCTTTACATCAAGACTGGGCCACCGACGGCACCCCTGTTATCTGTTTTCGCTTACGTGGCGATAACGATATAAAACCTTTACAAACCAACGGTATCTTTCCTCTAGCCGCTTATATCTCACTGCTTATTCGTACCTTTATGACGACTATTTCCCGTGAGTACGTCAACGAGAAGTTTTGGCACCGAACCATCGTTGTCAATACCGGTAATACATCTCCTGTAGATTTTCATTTAAGCGATAAAGATAAATTACGATTGTTTGATATTGGCTATAAAACGGCACTCGATATTGTTCCCACTAAAATTTGGCATCAGCAGCACCCAGCTCCTGCCATTGTTGGAAATGATAACAATCAAAACATTTAATTGGCTTTGAAAACAAAGTCTTGATCACATTTACGAATTGATTTAAAGCTCAGCAAAATATTCAACACTAAGGCGACTACACTTACAATAAATTGCTAACTAACTATTGAATGGAATATCAATATGTCGCTAACCATACGTCAACGCTTAATTTTCTTAGCGCTTGCTCCAGTGCTGATTTTGGCTGCTAGTATCCTTGTACTCACCGTGACTGAAACTCAAAAATTAATCAACGAGCAATCATCTGAAACTCGAGAAAACATGTTAAATATGAAGAAGGTAGAACTTAAAGCCTTCATGGACATGACTTATTCCTCCATTTCCGAAATTTACGAAAACGGCGGAAGCTTAGACAGTGCATTACCACTGCTAAAGCGCCTTGAGTATGGAGATACAGGCTATGTATTTGGCTACACCAATAAGGGGCTTAGAGTATTTGTTGGAAATTCTGACAAAGGCATCGGCGACAACTTCTGGTCACTACAAGATAAGCAAGGCCAATACCTGATTCAAGACCTGATTAAAGCGTCAAAAAAAGGAGAGTTCTATACCTACTATTTCCCTAAACCGGGCGCTTCAGAACCCCTACCAAAGCTTAGTTACGCGCTGTATTTGGACCGTTGGAACCTGATGATCGGTACCGGGTTTTACACCGATGACGTTGAAGAAATGATTGAGGTAATTGAAAGCAATGCAAATGACAGTTTAGATGCCTCATTAGTGTTTATTTGCTTTACCGCCGCCGTTTTACTCGGGTTTGCCCTAATAACTGGCTACTTCATCAATCGAAGCATTATGGCCCCATTACAAGATCTCAATCACTCGTTTGAAAAGCTGGCCAGTGGCGAGGCTGACCTAAGTGCCCGCTTAAAAACCGATTACGTGCATGAGTTTGGCCAGTTGGCAACCAACTTTAATGCCTTTATCGAACTGCTACATGAAATTATCAGCATGGTTGGAAAGGTTTCGCATGATGTGGCCGATGAAACATCTTCAATGTCGAACAGAGCAAATACCGTTGACCAACTGCTAGTTGAGCAACGCGAAGAAACAGAACAAGTGGCGACCGCAATGACTGAAATGACAGCCTCTGCCCATGATGTTTCTGACAATGCTAACCAAGCTGCCGAGTCAGCACAGCAAGTTGATAATAATGCCGAGCAAGCCATGAACACCGTAAACAGTGCAGCAGAAACGGTACAATCCTTAGCCAATGAAATAGGTGAGGCCAGTGCTGTCATCGCCAAACTCGAAGGTGATGTTCAAAACATTTCATCGGCATTAAGCGTGATTCAAGGAATCGCAGAACAAACCAACCTACTGGCATTAAACGCTGCTATTGAGGCTGCTCGCGCCGGCGAACAAGGCAGAGGATTTGCTGTAGTGGCTGATGAAGTTCGTCAATTAGCTAGCCGAACTCAACAAAGTACCGGCGAAATCCATACTATGATTGAGCGCTTGAAAAGCGGCTCTGACGCCGCGGTATCTGCCATGGATACCAGCCAAGGGCGCAGTGGCGATGCGGTTACTGGCGCTAATGCGGCCAGTGAGGCCTTGTTATTAATCAAACAATCGATACAACATATTATGGATATGAATGCGCTAATTGCCACCGCGACCGAACAACAAAGCCATGTTGGCCAAGAAATTTCTCAACGCATCGTGCATATTGCAGATCAATCAAGTCAGTCGGCATCCTTAGCTCAAGAAAACCGCAGCGGCAGCATAAACCTCAATGAACGAGCCGAACAACTAGAAGGGTTAGTCAAACGTTTCACCTTGTAAGCTTGACAGCAACGAATAAACAGCCCTCATTTAGTGAGGGCTGTTAGGTGATAATTCGAAGCCCACATCATCTCCTTGTTAAATGGCGATTGAGCGATAAAATCGAGACAAGCAGCCGCTCAAAAAATGACAATAAACTCAGTTAAAACAGAGCCTTTATCACAATTATAAGGCTTAAGCCCAAGATGCCCTCTCCCTACACCAACTGCCGCCTATACTGATATAAGAACTCCTCAATACATTAGCGCATTAGCTATTTATAGCTAATTTGGAGACAGCAACTACGTTGGCTGTTAAGGCATTTTCTAAGCTGTATCGTGCCCAAATATGTTCACCATGCAATTAAGCTCAGATGTAGCAACAAAAATCTACCTATCTTTGGTATTGCTTAGGCGGGAATGGCTATGATTCACAAAACTCAATCTTCAACTATGTTAGCCTCCCCTAATATTATAAATAATTTGTAACCAAAACGTCATCGCGAGGGAATCTGCAATGTCATTAACCATCCGTCAACGCCTTTTAGTGTTAGCTTTAGCTCCGGTTCTTATACTGGCTAGCTGCATCTTGCTGCTGACTTACTCTGAAACCAATGAACTTAGTCAAGCGCAGTCTGCCCAAACAGAGCAAAGCATGCTATCCATGAAACAAGCTGAATTAAAAGCTTATATGGATTTAGCTTATTCAGCCATTGCAGACATATACGAATCAGGGGGGAGCTTTGAAGACGCCCTGCCCATTCTTAAGCGTCTACAATATGGAGACTCGGGTTATCTGTTTGGCTACGACAAGACCGGTACTCGGGTATTACTCGGAAAAAGCGATAAGGGTATAGGTCAAAACTTTTGGTCATTACAGGATAAAAAAAACCAATACCTTGTTAGAGACCTACTCAAAGCGTCTAAAAATGGAGAATACTACACTTACTACTTTCCAAAACCCAGCAGTAATGAAGCACTGGCAAAGCTAAGTTACGCTATCTATTTGGATAAGTGGGATATCTACATTGGCACCGGTTTTTACACCGAAGATGTTACTGCGATAATCGCCGAGTTAGAGGCTCACGCTAAACAAAGCCTGCAGTCTTCAATGCTATTTATCATGCTTACCGGCTTGGTATTATTAGGTGTCGCTTTGATCATTAGTTACTTTATCAACCGTAGTATTATGGCACCATTGCAAGACTTAAATCAGTCATTTGCCCGCTTAGCCTCTGGTGATGCAGATCTTAGCGCGCGCTTAGATACGAATTATGTTCACGAATTTGGTCAGCTAGCCACCAATTTCAACGCCTTCATCGCTTTACTCCATGACATTATCGGCATGGTGGGAAAAGTGGCTCACGATGTGGCCAGCGAGACATCATCAATGTCAGATCGTGCTAATACCGTTGACAAATTGTTGGTTGAACAACGAGAAGAAACCGAGCAAGTGGCCACCGCGATGACAGAAATGACCGCATCAGCCAATGACGTATCGGATAACGCTAACCAAGCCGCCAGCTCTGCTCAAGAAGTGGACAATAATGCCGGGCAAGCCATGAGTACGGTAAGTTCAGCGGTAAGTACTGTGCAGCAATTAGCCGATGAAATAGGCCAAGCCAGTGAAGTAATAGGCAAGCTTGAAAGTGATGTACAAAATATTTCATCCGCGCTTGGCGTCATTCAAGGTATTGCCGAGCAAACCAATTTATTAGCATTGAACGCCGCTATTGAGGCCGCGCGTGCTGGCGAACAAGGTCGTGGGTTTGCCGTTGTCGCTGATGAAGTTCGACAATTGGCTAGCCGCACACAGCAAAGTACTGGCGAAATTCATACCATGATTGAGCGCTTAAAAAATGGCTCTGATGCAGCTGTATCAGCAATGGATAGTAGCCAAAGTCGCAGTGACGAAGCCGTAAGTGGTGCAAACGCCGCCAGTGATGCGCTTCAGCTCATTAAAGAGTCGATTCAACACATTATGGATATGAATGCGCTGATTGCTACCGCAACCGAAGAACAAAGCCATGTAGGCCAAGAAATATCACAGCGGGTAGTACATATTGCCGACCAATCGAGCCAATCAGCCTCACTCGCCCAAGAAAATCGCGCGGGTAGTTTGACCTTGAATGAACGGGCAGAACAACTAGAAGAGTTAGTCAAACGCTTTACGCTATAGCTTGCCTTAGGCATTAAAAAGCCACCTTGCGGTGGCTTTTTTTATTGCGAAGCATAAATGTTGGGCTAGCCTACATTAACTCGAGCATTACGGAACATACGCATCCAAGGGCTATCTTCACGCCAGTCATCCGGGTGCCAGGAGTTCGCAACCGTGCGGAATACACGCTCAGGGTGCGGCATCATAATAGTGACTCGACCATCTTTGCTTGATAAACCAGTAATCCCCAACGGTGAGCCATTCGGGTTCGCGGGGTATTGCATGGTTGCGTCACCGTAGTTGTCAACGTAACGCAATGCGACTGTACCACTTTGCGCAATAGCGTCTAGATGAGCCTGATCACGCACTTCAACGCGGCCTTCACCATGTGATACCGCAATTGGCATTTGTGAACCCACCATACCATTCAAGAAAATAGACGGTGATTGCTGAATTTCAACCAAACTGAAGCGGGCTTCAAAACGCTCTGATTCATTGCGCACAAAGCGTGGCCATAAATCAGCGCCAGGGATTAATTCACTTAAGTTAGACAACATTTGACAGCCGTTACATACACCTAAAGCAAACGAATCACTACGCTCAAAGAATGCACTAAATTGCTCACGAGCGCGCTCATTAAACAAAATCGACTTAGCCCAACCTTCACCCGCTCCCAATACGTCACCGTAAGAGAAGCCACCACAAGCCACTAGACCGGCAAACTTGTCTAAGCTAACCCGCCCAGCAAGTATGTCACTCATGTGAACATCAACCGCGGCAAAACCGGCTCTGTCAAAGGCTGCAGCCATTTCATGATGCGAGTTTACTCCTTGCTCACGCAAGATAGCCATTTCTGGTTTCAGACCCTTAACAATGTAAGGAGCGGCAACATCTTCGTTAATGTCAAAGCTCAAACCAACGTTTAAACCAGGGTCAGCAGCATCGAGTTTCAGCTCAAATTCTTGCTTGGCACATTCAGGGTTATCACGTAACGCTTGCATCTGTAGGGTTGTTTCAGCCCAAATGCTACGGTAGTGAGTACGGCTGTTAGCCAAAACGACTTCGCCATTAAGGGTAAAGCGAACGGCGTCATCGTCATTTAGCGAGCCGATAACGTGGCTACAAGTAGCTAAGCCATGTCCTGCCAATACATTAAGAACTGCTTCTTTATCTTCAGATTTAACCTGAATTACTGCGCCTAGCTCTTCGTTGTATAATACCTCAAGAGGTTCTCCAGCCAGCAAATCAAGCGCGACATCTACACCACAATGTCCAGCAAACGCCATCTCTGCAATAGTCGTAAACAAACCACCGTCACTACGGTCATGGTAGGCAAGCAGCTTTTGCTCAGCGGTTAAGCTTTGAATGGCGTTGAAGAAGCCTTTTAATAATTCAGGCGAATCAACATCAGGCACCTTGTTGCCCAACTGTTTATACACTTGTGTTAAACATGATGCCCCCATGCGGTTCTTACCTTGACCCAGATCGATCAGAATCAAGTCTGTATCACCGGCATCATTACGTAGTTGCGGAGTAACAGTAAGGCGAATGTCTTCGACTTTGCCAAAGGCACTAATAATTAGAGATAGAGGCGATGTCACCGACTTATCTTGGCCATTATCTTGCCAAGCAGTCTTCATCGACATCGAATCTTTACCTACTGGAATAGTTAACCCTAAGGCTGGACATAATTCTTCACCAACCGCTTTAACAGCTGCATATAAGCCAGCATCTTCACCTGGATGACCAGCCGCAGACATCCAGTTGGCAGACAACTTAATGTTATTTAGCGACCCGATGTTGGTCGCCGCTATGTTAGTCAGTGATTCAGCCACTGCTAAACGCGCAGAGGCTGCATGATCAATCAACGCCACAGGGGTACGTTCACCCACAGACATAGCTTCACCATGGTAGGTATCATAACTCGCAGCAGTCACTGCACAGTTAGCGACAGGAACCTGCCAAGGCCCCACCATTTGGTCACGAGCCACTAGGCCGGTTACGCTGCGATCACCAATAGTGATTAAGAAGGTTTTCTCTGCAATGGTGGGTAATCGCAATAAGCGCTCTGCAGCTTCAGCTAAATCCAGCTTACTGCTGTTAAATGCTGGGCCATTAAAGCTTGCTGATTGCACGTCGCGATGCATCTTAGGAGCTTTACCTAACAAAACTTCAAGAGGCATACGAATAGGGTCGTTACCAAAATGTGAATCGTGAAGCACTAAGTCGCGTTCTTCGGTGGCCACACCAATAACCGCATAAAGGGCTCGCTCGCGCTCACAAATAGCATCAAATACCGCCAAATGTTCAGGCGCTACAGCCAACATATAACGCTCTTGAGATTCATTACACCATATTTCTAATGGAGACATGCCCGGTTCGTCGTTTGGCACTGCGCGCAGGTCAAAAATACCACCTCTACCACCATCATCAACCAATTCAGGACAAGCATTGGATAAGCCGCCAGCGCCGATATCATGGATAAAGGCGATGGGGTTCGCATCACCAAGTTGCCAACAACGGTCGATAACCTCCTGACAACGTCGTTCCATTTCAGGGTTTTCACGCTGCACCGAAGCGAAATCTAAGTCTTCACTAGATTGACCTGAAGCCATAGAAGAGGCTGCGCCACCGCCTAGACCAATGTTCATTGCTGGACCGCCCAACACAATGATTTTGGCACCAACTGGGATTTCGCCTTTTTCAACATGGTCTTCACGAATGTTGCCTAAGCCGCCAGCCAACATAATCGGTTTATGGTAACCGCGAACTTCTAAGCCATTAAAACTTTCTACTTGTTCTTCATAAGTACGGAAGTAACCTAAAATATTTGGGCGACCAAACTCATTATTAAAGGCAGCGCCACCCAGTGGGGCTTCCAACATAATTTCAAGTGCATTAACAATACGACTTGGCTTACCAAAATCGCTTTCCCAGGCTTGCTCAAAACCAGGAATGCGTAGGTTACTGACAGTAAAACCAACCATGCCTGATTTAGGTTTTGAGCCACGTCCGGTAGCGCCTTCATCACGAATTTCCCCTCCCGACCCCGTTGCTGCGCCAGGGTATGGCGAAATAGCGGTTGGGTGGTTGTGAGTTTCAACCTTCATCAATATATGAATGGCTTCTTGGTGGTAGTTGTATTGCTTGGTTTCAGCATTAGGGAAAAAACGCCCGGCCACTGAGCCAGTCATTACCGCCGCATTATCTTTATAGGCCGACAATACGTAATCGCTATTCAACTCGTAAGTATTCTTAATCATTTTAAACAGCGATTTAGGCTGTTTTACACCATCAATAGTCCAATCAGCGTTAAAGATTTTGTGACGACAGTGTTCAGAGTTTGCTTGAGCAAACATCATTAACTCTACGTCGTTAGGGTTACGCTTCATTTTTTCGAAATTTTCTACTAAGTAGTCAATCTCATCATCAGCCAGAGCCAAACCTAGCTCTTGGTTAGCTTGCTCTAAAGCCTGCTTACCACCTGACAGAATATCTACAGATGCGAATGGAGCTGGGCTGGCGTGCTCAAATAAAGCGTTAGCTTGGTCTGTTTGCGCGTAAACCACTTCCATCATTCGGTCGTGAATTAGACCTTTTAAAAGCGCAGATTGCGCATCGCTTAGTTCAGTGCTTGCTTCAACATAGTAGGCAATGCCCCGCTCTAAACGTTGCACATTGTTTAAGCCACAATTATGAGCAATATCACTGGCCTTTGAAGACCACGGTGAAATTGTTCCTGGGCGCGGCGTCACTAATAGTAACTGTCCAGCAGGAGTATGTTCCGCAATAGTCGGTCCATAAGTTAATAGCTTATCTAATACTTGTTGTTCTGCATCGCTTAGGTCATTCGCTATTTCAGCAAAATGCATAAATTCAGCGTAGATAGAATTAATCGGAAGATCTAGTTCTGCACAACGCTTCAGCAGTTGTGCAATTCGAAACTCAGACAGTGCAGGTGCACCACGTAGTACCAACATATTTATGTGCTCGCTTTTCCTGATGGAGGTGGGAGGGGGAAAATTGCGCGTATTATAGATAAAAACCGAGACAATGGTAAACAAAACGTTAGCTTAACGATGAAAACCAAGCTTAATACTAGACAGTTAAGCAGATATCCATAAAATCGAGTAAAAATATTTGTCTGGATACCAAATTTGATGATTAATCAGCAACGCTCTGCAATTCTATTTGCGTTGCTTGCCTTGTTTTTGTTACAAGGCTGTGAGCCGATACCATTCACTTCCGAGCTTGAACAGATCCGCCAGCGTGGAAAACTACGCGTGGGTACCTTATATAGTCAGCAAATTTTTTACTACGACCAGCACGAACAACCCACGGGCATGGAATACGAGTTACTCGAAGGTTTCGCCGATTACCTAGGTGTTGAGTTACAGATGGTGCCGCTGTATAACCAAACCGAACTTTATCGCGGCTTACATAGCCAACAAGTCGATTTGTTAGGTGCAGCCCTTTCCCCCACTAAAGCCTTACGTGAAAATTTCAGGTTTTCGCCAGAAATATATCAAGTAGATGCGACGGTGGTGTATAAGAAAAATACCCGTAGACCGCGCGACATTAGCCAAGTAGATTCACCTCTTTGGATTACATCGGGCAGTTATCATCAACCCCTTCTGAAGAGCTACCAAAAACAAAACCCCGAATTAACCATTGAGGCCACAGATCGCCTAGACAGCAGTGAATTGCTAAAAAGCATTGTAGACGAAGAGATCCGCTTCGCCCTAGTGGACAATACAACATTGGCGCTACATCAGCGGTTTTATCCTGATTTAGCAGAAGCGTTTACCTTACAAAAAGCCACCCCTGTAGTATGGATGGTAAAACGCCTTCGCGATGACAGCTTATATAGTGCGTTGATCGAATATATCGGTGAAAGGCACAGCAACGGTGACATAAGCCGTTTATACGAACGCTATTTTGGGCATATTCAAAAATTCGACTATGTCGATACTCGGGCCTTTTTAAGAGCCACCGAAACGCGCCTGCCTAAATACACGGAATGGTTTCAACAATACTCGGGCACTCTCGACTGGCGTTTAATTGCAGCGGTGTCTTATCAAGAATCGCATTGGCGGCCACATGCAAAATCTTTTACCGGGGTTCGCGGTATGATGATGTTGACCCTACCCACCGCTAAATCAGTAGGAGTGACAAATCGTCTCGACCCCGAACAAAGTATTAAAGGTGGTGCAGAGTATTTGCAGAAATTAATTAATCGGGTTCCCGATAGTGTCAGAGCTGATGACAAAATTTGGTTCGCCTTAGTATCCTATAATATCGGCTTTGGTCATATGCTAGATGCTCGTCGCATAACCCGCATTCAAGGTGGCGATCCTGATGCTTGGATTGATGTAAAAGAAAACCTCCCCCTATTAATGCGTAAAAAATGGTATCAGCAAACTCGGTATGGCTATGCCCGAGGACAAGAAGCGTACAACTATGTAAATAACATTCGCCAGTATTATCAAAGCCTATTGTGGCTAGATGCCCAAAAGAAAGAATCAGACCGTCGGCAGCAGTTAATGGAAAACCGAGCGCCTTACCCAGTAGAAAATCCTAGCGAAGACGGCGAAAAGCAAAATAATGAAGAGGCAACGCCCAAAAAATAGAGAATAATCTTGACGATATGTCATATTACTGTCATGTTTTATGCTTAGTCTATATGGAGATTAAGCCAGTAAAGCGTCCTACCGAACATAATGGAGAGGATAGATAGTATGATGAGAAAGAAACGCGTTACCCTTCACTCGCCACGCCGCCGCATTCAATTGGCCCGTCAGCATCGTAAGGTTTTATTAAGACAACGTTCTTTTGTGTTGTCTGAAATGGGTTTAGTCGGCTTCGCTGAGTAAACCACTGCTCTGTTGTTTTTTTCGCAATTTATGTTGTTCACGACGTTTGCGAAAAAAACGACTAATAGTCTCACCACAGGTTTCAGCTAATACCCCAGCCTCAACCTCTACTCGATGATTCAAACACTCACTACTAACAATGTTAAACACACTGCCGGCCGCCCCCGTTTTTAAGTCACTAGCGCCATAAACTAAACGTTTAACGCGAGCATGAACCATTGCGCCCGCACACATAGTGCAAGGTTCCAGTGTCACATATAATGTGGTATCGAGTAATCGATAATTACCAATATTAGCCCCAGCTTCACGCAGTGCTAATACCTCAGCATGGGCTGTGGCATCATGTAAACTAATGGTTTGATTCCAACCTTCGCCAACGATTTCATTTTGAAAGACCACTACAGCTCCTACCGGTACTTCACCTTGCGCCTCAGCGTACGCAGCAAGCTTAAGTGCGTGATTCATCCAGTCAATATCAGTGTTATTCAATTTCATCTCAGGCCAATAAAAATGTGAGGCTATTGTAAACCTGAATGCCTCACAGGTAAAAGCCTGCTAAATACTTTCAGTTTTCAAAGCGAACACCGATAGTATAAGTAGAGTTATTCGGATTTTGTGGTTCCCAACGGATTGGAGAGTATATGCTTGACCGCTTTAAACACCCGCTGCTCGTGGAAATAAGCCTAGCAATTAGCTTGATGATTGCTTTACAAGTTATCAGTGTAGGAATTAGCAGTAAGCAGGCCACTGAAAAACTCATTACTAAAGTTAGCCAAGAGTTGACCAAAAGCCAGCAAAATCTTGCCGAATATTTGCGCCAACAACAGCAAACGCTAGAGCAAGAGGCTAACCAACAAGCACTAGCGGCAAGTAAAGAATTAAGCCAACAACTAGTGACTCAGCTGGCCGCTCAGCAAAAAAAGTCACTGCTATTTCAAAAACAACAGGTTACCCAAGCGGCTACTAATTTTGCAGCATTACTCGCGTCCTCTGCACCAGCTGCAATATGGGATAACGATATACCTAAGCTGACGCAGCTGGTGCAAGCAGCGCATGCTGACCCTGATGTGGTATTCGCAGTTTTTTTCAATATGCAGGGAAAATACCTTACTCGCCATATTGACCGTCAAAAACCGAAAATTAAGCAGTTACTGACGCGAGGAGAAGGAAAAAAGTCCATTTTTAAAATATTGGATGCGGCAGCCAAAGATCCTGATATTTTACTCATTGAAGCAATGGTGAACCCTAGCGGAGCAGACATTGCTAAGCTTGTTTTGGCGATAGACCTCAATAGAATCAATCAACTGCAAAAAGAATTAAGCCAACAAGGTGAAGTCATTACAGAGCAAATGGGGGCATTGAGTGAGCAACAAATAATCGGCCAAGCCAATGCCGACCTCAGCCAGTTTTCAAACATCTTTAAACAACTTGAAGAGTCCAACCACCAGACAGCGTCCAATTTAAATCGAGAACTAGACAAGCAGTCTCGCCAAATGACCGTCAGTTTGCTCATCATTCTAATCGTTAGCGGCATTGTATTACTCATTGCGCTAGCGTGGTTCATGGTGAATCGCGTACTAAAAAAAATTAGTCGTTTATCCATTTCGCTAGAACAACTGGCGGCTAAGGGAGGCGATTTGACGCGGAGCCTTACCGTCGATCGTAACGACGAAATAGGTCAAATGGCACACGCCGTCAATCGGTTTTTGCAGGCTACTCGCGAACTCATCCAGCAAGCGAATAATAATTGTGACAATACCCACCAAAAAATAACCAAGCTAAACCAGTCCAGCGCCCTCGCCAGCCAATCGGTTGGCCAACAAACCGACGAATTGGTAAATGTCAGCAGCGCTATGGCGCAAGTAGCCAGTTCAGTGGCTGAAGAAACTCAAGCGATATTATTGGTTCAACAAGAGGTAAACGAACTTCAGCTCCACAATCAAGGAAATAGCCAACTTTTCAGCCAATTAACCGATCTAATTATTCAATTGTTGTCACAAGTTGAACACGCCAACAAAGAAGTCATCGGCTTTGAAAAACTGAGTAAAGAAATAGCGGCCATTCTCGATGTTATTAATAGCATTGCAGAGCAAACAAATTTGTTAGCGCTAAATGCAGCGATAGAGGCAGCAAGGGCCGGAGAAAGTGGCAGGGGCTTTGCTGTAGTGGCTGATGAAGTTCGCTCGCTAGCCAGTAAGACACATCAATCTACAGAGCAAATCCAACAGGGCATTGAAAAGCTCCAAGCTGGTGCTAAAGCCGCTGTCGGTAGTATAGACAAAGCCACACAACAGGCAGCCTCTTCCAGACAAAGCCTCGAACTCAGTGAATCCATGCAACAGCAAATTGGTACCGTCATTAATCAATTAGCACAGCAGATAGAAGCGATTGCCAGCATGGCAGAAGAGCAGCAAGATGTCTCTCGGCAGGTGGGTGAGTCAGCGGAACGTTTAGCGGAGAATAATCAACGCTCACAGTCTTCGGTCAATCAAACCCAGGGCATAAGCATTGAACTCCAGCAGCTTGTTGAAGATTTACGAAAAACCATGGCGGCATTTACCGTTTAATAGACTAACTATTTGCTTTAGTGAGCATCACGGCAAAACAGTCACTTTAGTGATGGCAGGCAATCAACATATCTAGAGCAAATAAAAAAGCACCGAACATAGTTCAGTGCTTTTTTGTAACTCGCTATTTAAACGAAATTGGATTTAGCTAATCCAAATAACGCTTATTCAGCTGGCTTCTCAGCAGGCGCTTCGCTAGGTTCAAGTGCTTCTTTAATGCTCAGACGTACACGACCTTGGCGGTCTACTTCTAGAACTTTAACTTTAACGATATCACCCACAGTTAGGTGGTCAGATACATTCGCAACACGCTCTTGAGAGATTTGCGAGATGTGAACTAAACCATCTTTACCAGGAAGAATTTCAACAAACGCTCCGAAGTCAGCTAGACGAACGACTTTACCTTCGTAGAACTGGCCAGCTTCAACTTCTGCGGTTAACTGCTGAATACGCTTGATAGCTTCTTGAGCTTGAGCGTTGTCAGTAGCGGCAACCTTCACTGTACCATCGTCTTCGATTTCGATTGTTGTACCGGTCTCATCAGTAAGAGCACGAATAGTTGCGCCGCCTTTACCGATAACATCTTTAATCTTCTCTGGGCTGATCTTGATAGTGTGGATACGTGGAGCGAATTCAGAAATCTCTTCACGAGAAGTACCAATAGCTTGGTCCATAACACCTAGAATATGTAAACGCGCGCCCTGTGCTTGACGAAGAGCGATTTCCATAATTTCTTTGGTGATACCTTCAATTTTGATATCCATCTGCAATGCAGAAATACCTTCAGAAGAACCCGCGACTTTAAAGTCCATATCACCTAAGTGATCTTCATCACCTAGAATGTCAGAAAGAACAACAAAGTTGTCGCCTTCTTTAACCAGACCCATTGCGATACCAGCAACAGACGCTTTAATTGGAACACCCGCGTCCATCAATGCCAATGAACTACCACAAACAGAAGCCATTGAGCTTGAACCGTTAGATTCAGTAATTTCTGAAACAACACGTACTGTGTAAGGGAACTCTTCAGAACTTGGCATTACCGCTGCAACACCGCGCTTAGCTAGACGACCGTGACCAATCTCACGACGTTTAGGCGAGCCGATAAAGCCCGTTTCACCAACACAGTATGGAGGGAAGTTGTAGTGAAGCATAAAGCGAGATGTTTGCAAGCCAGCAAGCGAGTCAATCATTTGCGCGTCACGCTCTGTACCTAAAGTACAAGTCACTAGCGCTTGAGTTTCACCACGAGTGAATACCGAGCTACCATGGGTACGTGGTAATACGCCGGTCATTACGTCTAGCGCACGAATCATATCGGGTTCACGACCATCGATACGCGGCTCACCAGCAATAATGCGTGAGCGAACAACGTTTTTCTCTAACTTGCCTAGCTCGTCGCCAATATCTTGGGCATTAAGTTCTGCGTCTTCAGCAGTAATCGCTTCAACAACCGCTTTCTTAATTTGGCCCACTTCAGCGTAACGTTCAGCTTTATCGGTGATTTGGTAAGCTTCAGTTAATTTAGCCTCTGCGAGTGCAGCCACTTTATCTTTAAGTGCAACGTTAACTTCAGGTGCTTGCCAATCCCAAGCTGGTTTAGCAGCTTCTTCGCACAACTCGTTAATCGCAGTAATTACCGCTTTAGATTGCTCATGGCCATATACAACAGCGCCTAACATAACTTCTTCAGACAGCAATTCAGCTTCAGACTCAACCATCAATACTGCGTTTTCAGTACCTGCAACAACAAGGTCTAGCTTGCTTTCTGGTAGCTCTTCAGTGGTTGGGTTAAGAATGTAGTTACCATCGATGTAACCAACACGTGCCGCGCCTACAGGGCCGTTAAAAGGCATACCTGAAAGGCTTAACGCCGCTGAGGTACCAATTAAAGCAACGATGTCTGGCTGAACTTGTGGGTTTACAGAAACCACGGTAGCCACAACTTGTACTTCGTTTACGAAGCCATCAGGGAACAACGGGCGAATAGGACGGTCAATTAAACGTGCGATTAAGGTTTCATCTTCCGAAGGGCGACCTTCGCGCTTGAAGAAACCACCAGGTATTTTACCTGCTGCGTAAGTACGTTCTTGGTAGTTAACAGTCAACGGGAAGAAATCTTGGCCAGGTGTAGCGGTTTTCTTACCCACTACTGATACGAATACTGTTGTATCATCCATAGTTACCAGTACAGCTGCTGTTGCTTGACGAGCAATAGCGCCAGTTTCGATGGTGACTGTATTCTCACCGTATTTAAACGTTTTTACGATAGGATTCACGTGAATTTCCTTTAATTTATGTGCTCTTTTAATTCGCGCTAAAGTATAAAACAATGCTATGGCAAAAGATAACTTTATCCTTACTAAAAGCCTTGTTATCTCGCGAGTTTGTGACTTTTATTTGAGCAACAAAAAAGGGAGCCAACCGGCTCCCTTTTAAATATTCTTTATTGGCGGCGTTAAATTAACGACGTAGACCCAATTTAGCGATCAACTCAGCGTAGCTCGCTTGGTTTTTACGCTTCAAGTAATCAAGCAATTTACGACGTTGGCTAACCATACGTAGTAGACCACGGCGGCTGTGGTGATCGTGGATGTGCTTCTTGAAGTGACCTTGCAAGTGGTTGATTTGTGCTGTTAACAAAGCAACTTGAACTTCAGAAGAACCAGTGTCTCCTGCTTCACGTGCGTATTCTGCAACGATTGCTGCTTTTTCAGTGCTACTTAGTGACATACTAACTCCTAAAATATATAAATTTACTCATCGCCAATCACTAACTCAGCGATGAAGGACGCGCATTATATAGCGACGTTTCAGCAGTTGCAAGCAACTCGCTTAACTATCTACACTTTGAATCAAACGCTTAGGTGCGACTAAGCCGTCATCATTAAGCTGACCAATACCGACAAAACGACGCTGCTCACCAATAGTGATTCTAAATACCTCATGTAACGGTGCACCTGCCACCTGCATAGCTTGTCCTTGCAGCAAATATCCCCCTAGACTTTCAGGAATGTTTACTTCAGCTAAATGAGCTACCGCAGAGTCCATCGGCAACAAAAGAGGATCAAGCAACTCTTTAGGTGCCATCTCACCGTCATTAGCCTGCTCAAGCAGCGCTTCTAGTTGTTCAGGGGTGACCATCCGTTCACTGGGGTAATCTGCCACTTGTGAGCGATGTAGTTTAACGACATGGGCTCCACAACCGAGCATTTCACCTAAATCGTCGATAATGGTGCGAATGTAAGTCCCTTTGCTACAGTGAATGTCCAGCGTCAGCATGTCACCGTCAAGCGAGATAAAGTTATTTTCATAGACAGTGATAGGTCTCGCTTCACGTTCAATAGTAATACCTTCTCGTGCATAGCTATATAAGGGTTTACCATTATGTTTTAAAGCAGAGAACATAGACGGAACCTGATTAATAGGCCCGCGAAACGCGTTTAAAGCCGTTTCTATGTCATTTTGAGTGGATGATACTTCACGTCGCTCAACCACTTCGCCATCAGAGTCAGAGGTATTCGTTCTTACCCCTAATTGCGCGGTGACTTGGTAGCGTTTATCTGAATCCAACAAGAACTGTGAGAACTTAGTCGCCTCGCCTAAGCAAATTGGCAACATCCCAGTAGCGAGTGGATCTAGCGCTCCGGTATGGCCAGCTTTTTGAGCAAAGTAAATGCGTTTCACCCGCTGCAATATGCCGTTAGAAGAAACACCAGTAGGTTTATTCAGCAGAAGGATCCCATCAATTGGGCGGCCTTTTTTTCTGCGTCCTTGTCCCATTTATTCGTCCTCTTTCTCTGGCTCTTGTTCTAAGTCGTCACTCAAGGTACGACCCGATGCTTCAGCTTTTTGCTGATCGCTTTTTACTGCCTGGCTAGCCAACTCTGTCATTCGCAAACCTTCACGCAAAGAACCATCGTAATCAAAGCGTAGTTCTGGAACAGCGCGTAAACGCATCGCCTTAGCTAATAAATGGCGAATATACGGCAAGTGTTCTTTTAGGGCTTCAAGGCTAGCCTTGACTGCTTCTTCACTGTCATCTAAAAAAGTCACAAAGATTTTGGCGTAAGCCAAATCTCGAGTCACTTCAACCGCTGAAACCGTCACTAGGCTTAAACGTGAATCTCGTACATCACGTTGCAAAATCACCGCGACTTCTTTTTGAATTTGTTGGGCAACCCTATCTGGGCGGCTAAATTCTCTAGGCATCATTATTCTCCTGATACCACTCACTAGGGAGCGTAAAAACAACAATGGGGGCGAAAGCCCCCATCTTAGAGATGTAGTAAAACCTTACACTTATAGTGTACGTTTAACTTCTACAATCTCAAATACTTCGATTTGGTCACCAGCACGAACATCATTATAGTTCTTCACGCCGATACCACATTCCATACCGTTGCGAACTTCGTTTACATCATCTTTAAAGCGACGTAGTGATTCAAGTTCACCTTCGTAAATTACGATATTGTCACGTAATACACGAATAGGATTAGAACGTTTAACCTGACCTTCAAGTACCATACAACCAGCAATAGCGCCAAGTTTAGGTGACTTAAATACGTCACGTACTTCAGCCAAGCCCATAATTTGCTGTTTGAATTCAGGTGCTAGTAGCCCTGTCATCGCACTCTTAACTTCATCGATTAAGTCATAAATAACACTGTAGTAGTGGAGATCTACGCTTTCCGACTCAATAATGCGACGCGCCGTTGCGTCTGCACGTACGTTAAAGCCTAACACGATAGCGTTAGAAGCAGCAGCTAAGGTTGCATCAGTCTCAGTGATACCACCTACTCCGCGACCAATGATATTAACTTTAACTTCATCAGTAGACAGTTTAGTTAATGAATCAGCAATCGCTTCAAGAGAACCTTGTACATCAGATTTCAGTACAATGTTTAGCTCCTGAACTTCACCTTCTTCCATGTTGGCAAACATGTTTTCAAGTTTAGATTTTTGCTGACGTGCTAACTTAACATCACGGAATTTTCCTTGACGATACAAAGCAACTTCACGGGCTTTCTTCTCGTCACGAACAACAGTAGCTTCGTCACCCGCTTGCGGCACACCAGAAAGACCTAAAATTTCTACAGGAATAGATGGACCCGCAGAATCAATATCTTTACCGTTCTCATCTTTCATAGCACGAATACGACCGTACTCTAGACCACAAAGAATGATATCACCTTTTTCAAGCTGGCCATGTTGAACCAAGATAGAAGCAATTGGGCCGCGGCCTTTGTCTAAACGAGATTCAATCACCACACCCGAAGCAGCGCCAATATGGCTTGCTGTTAGCTCTAATACGTCTGACTGCAATACGATGGCTTCTAACAAGTCATCGATGCCTTCACCGCTTTTAGCTGACACGTGAACAAACTGTACGTCACCACCCCAGTCTTCAGGGATAACTTCATGTTGTGATAGTTCATTCTTAACGCGATCTGGATCTGCGCCTTCTTTGTCCATCTTGTTCACTGCAACAACCAGTGGAACACCTGCTGCACGAGCATGCTGAACTGCTTCTACAGTTTGTGGCATTACACCATCATCTGCAGCGACAACCAACACGACGATATCGGTAGCTTTAGCGCCACGGGCACGCATTGAAGTAAATGCTGCGTGTCCAGGAGTATCCAGGAAGGTAACCATGTTACCGTTGGTCTCTACATGGTAAGCACCAATATGCTGGGTAATACCACCCGCTTCACCGTCTGCCACTTTTGCTCGACGAATATAATCAAGTAATGAGGTTTTACCATGGTCAACGTGACCCATAATAGTTACCACTGGCGCACGGTTGGTTTTCTCACCGGTTGACTCAGCTTCTTGCATCACTTGCTCTTCAAGCGCGTTTTCTTTAACAAGAACCACTTTATGACCAAGTTCTTCTGCTACCAAGGTGGCAGTTTCTTGATCAATCACTTGGTTAATGGTCGCCATAGCGCCCATCTTCATCATCGCTTTAATAACTTCAGTGGCTTTAACCGCCATCTTGCTAGCCAATTCGCCTACAGAGATCGTTTCGCTAATGCGAACTTCACGCTCTACAGGTTGAGCGGGTTTGTTAAAACCATGCTGCATAGCAGTGGGTGTAGCCACCTGAGGTTTATTGTTTTTACGACCACCACGACGAGAATTATTAGAATCATTCTGCTTAGGCTTACGCTTTTTGCGGCGTGGTGCTTCGGCTTTTTGTTCTTGCTCATCTTCTGCGGCACGCGCATAGGTAGAAGTTGTTACGTGATAATCAGCTGACTCTTCACGTTTCTTACGAAGTTTTTCTTCTTCAGCCCAGCGAGCAGCATTTTCTACCGCTAGTTTCTTGGCTTCTTCAGCTTTCTTCTCAGCCTCAGCCTCGGCTTTAGCGATGGCTGTCTCTTCTTGCTTACGTGCTATATCAGCCGCTTCTTTCTCAGCAGCGAGTTGCTCTGGAGATTTTTCAGCATCAGCGACACGTTTCTCAGCTTCTTTAGCTTTAGCGGCAGCAGCAGCAGCGGCAGCTTTTTCTTCACGCTTGATCTTTTCTTCAGCATCACGCTTGGCTTTTTCTTCAGCCGCTGTTTTAGCCGCTGCTTCAGCTTGAACGCGGGTTGCTTCTTCTGCTTCGATGCGAGCTTTTTCTTCTGCTTCTTGCTTTGCTTGCTCTTCAACAGCGCTGCGTTTTACATAAGTACGCTTCTTGCGAACTTCTACCTGCACAGCACGAGCTTTACCACCAGTACCAGCTACATTCAGAGTGCTTTTTGTGGTGCGCTTTAAAGTCATACGGCTTGGCGAGGTTTCATCGCCATGCTGTGACTTCAAGTGCTCGAGAAGTTTAGCTTTTTCTTCTTGAGTTACAGTGTCAGTTAAAGATTTAGTAATACCAGCATCTGAAAATTGCTGAATTAATTTATCTTCGTTTGTTCCCACGTCTGTCGCGAGTTGTTTAATTGAAACTTCTGTCATCGGGCTATAGTCCTCCGTCGACCTATTCTTCGTCGCCAAACCAGCAAATCTGCCTGGCGGCCATAATTAGTTCGCCGGCTTTTTCTTCCGACAATTCTTCGATATCTTCTAATTCATCAATGCCTTGCTCGGCAAGGTCTTCTAAAGAAATGATACCTTTACTAGCAAGTACAAATGCTAAATGACGTTCCATACCTTCAAGCGCTAATAACTCTTCACTTGGCTCAGCGTTCTCTAAAGATTCTTCTTTAGCTAAGGCTTCGGTTACTAATGCTGCTTTAGCACGTTCACGTAATTGGTTAACGGTGTCTTCATCTAAGCCTTCAATCGCCAATAACTCGGCTACTGGTACGTAAGCAATTTCTTCTAGTGTGGTAAAGCCTTCTTCGGCTAACACAATAGAAAACTCTTCATCAATATCTAAATACTGAACAAAGGTATCAACCGCTTTTTGCGCTTCAGCTTGGTGCTTATTGTTCGCTTCATCAACGGTCATGACGTTAAGTTCCCAACCGGTAAGTTGAGAAGCTAGACGAACATTTTGACCATTACGACCAATAGCTTGCGCCAAGTTGTCTTGCTCTACTGCGATGTCCATAGAATGGCTATCTTCATCAACAATAATTGAAGCAACTTCAGCTGGAGCCATAGCATTAATCGCGAACTGAGCTGGATTATCATCCCATAATACAATGTCTACACGCTCGTTATCTAATTCACCAGATACGGCTTGCACACGCGCACCACGCATACCAACACATGCACCCACTGGATCGATGCGACGGTCGTTACTCTTAACAGCAATTTTTGCGCGAGAACCTGGATCACGAGCCGCAGCTTTTAGATCAATCATTTCTTCTGCGATTTCTGGCACTTCAATGCGGAACAATTCGATCAACATTTCAGGGCGAGTACGACTCATGAATAATTGAGCGCCACGTGCTTCAGGTTTAACTTCATATAATAAACCTCGTACACGGTCGCCCGGTCGGAAGGCTTCACGAGGAAGCGATTCTTCACGGTGAATCACTGCTTCAGCGTTATTACCTAAATCAACGATGATATTTTCACGGCTAACTTTTTTAACAACGCCCGTTACCAACTCGTTTACTTGATCGAAATACTGTTCTACAACTTGAGCGCGCTCTGCTTCTCGTACTTTCTGTACGATAACTTGTTTAGCTGTTTGAGTAGTAATTCGGTCAAATACGACTGACTCGATTTGCTCTTCTACGTAATCACCCAGTTCTTTATCTGGTTCTTCGTATTGGGCCGCTTCTAAAGTGATTTCTCGGTAAGGGTTTTCGATAGCTTCTTGGTTTTCAACAACCATCCAGCGACGAAAAGTTTCAAAACTTCCGTCTTTTCTATCAATATCAACACGAACTTCAATATCACCTTCATATTTTTTCTTGGTTGCGGTGGCTAAGGCTACTTCCATAGCTTCAAAAATCTTTTCGCGCGGTAATGCTTTTTCGTTAGATACCGCGTCAACAACCAACAAGACTTCTTTGTTCATTCCTGACCCTCTTTAATCAAACTGGGGAACTAGATGCGCTTTTTGTACGTTACCTAGCGCTATCCGGTGTTGTTCTTTTTCAACTGCAAGCACGACAGTATCGTCTTCTACAGCAATGATTTCGCCCTGCCATTTTCGACGATTATTCACTGGCATACGTAATTGCATAAAAGCAATATCACCAATAAAACGTTGATAATGCTCTGCTTTAAACAGAGGACGTTCTAAACCAGGAGATGAAACCTCTAGGTTGTATTCTGTGCTAATTGGATCTTCAACATCCATAATGGCGCTAGCCTGACGGCTTACATCCGCGCAGTTATCCACATTAATGCCATCTTCATGATCAATAAAAAGACGCACGATGGAGTGCTTGCCAGCACTGACGTATTCAATACCCAACAATTCAAATCCCAGCGCTTCTACCGCGGGAGTAAGCATGTCAGTTAGTCGTTGTTCTACAGTTGCCAAGGTTCCCCTCCAGAAACAAAAAAAGGGCGTAATAGCCCAGTTCTAGCACCTAAGGTGCGGCGCGAAAATAACAAAAAGCCCCGATGAAGCGGGGCTTTAAAATTTCTGAGCCTTTTACACTATCACTACCTAAGTATTTGATAGTTGGTTGCGGGAGCCGGATTTGAACCGACGACCTTCGGGTTATGAGCCCGACGAGCTACCAGACTGCTCCATCCCGCGTCCGAATGCCAGTGATTATAACAACCACTAAGACACTATGCAAAAATAACTATTGGTGCCGAGAGCGGGACTTGAACCCGCACGTCCATAGGACACTACCCCCTCAAGGTAGCGTGTCTACCAATTCCACCACCTCGGCAGGTAAACTAGTTTGGAACGTCGCTACCAGGTGTAGCAGGTGAAGCTGGTACATCACCTACTGGAGCTACTTGCTCAGCGATTGGCTGAGACAAATCACCCCACTCATCAACTTGTTTAGTTTGCTGGGCTGAAAGGTTACCCAATACTAAGCTGATAAGAATAAACAACGTTGCGCAAATTGCGGTTGCTCGGGTTAGGAAGTTACCTGAACCAGAAGAACCAAATACGGTATTTGACGCCCCAGAGCCAAAAGATGCACCCATATCGGCACCTTTGCCTTGCTGAATTAACACTAAGCCAATTAAAGTCAGCGCCACTACTAAATAAACTACTAATAAAATTTCGTACATTCTCTTTCACCTAAGTGTGGGTCGGTCTAAATTCCGACCGTCAATTAGTGAAACACAAGTCACCAAAGCGGGCGAGATATTAGCGAACCTCTGTCACTAATACAAGCGCCAACTTCAAAAAACTTTTACTCTGTGTTCAACCGTTTAAATATTGTTCACATTAATCGCAAGCAAGGCGAACAGCTTCTGCAATATCATTGGCGCATTGTTCAACCAAAGCTGAATCAGCCCCCTCCACCATGACTCTTAATAATGGCTCGGTGCCTGATTTGCGCAATAATACCCTACCAGCGTCGGCTAACATTTTTTCAGCTTTTTCTTGAGCCTGCTTAACCAAGGCACTATTAAGCGGATCTGAGTCGCCTTTAAAGCGAACATTAACCAATAACTGCGGGTAAAGGGTCAAATCACTAAGTAAACCGCGAAGCGTTTGCTTTTGCGCCAACATAGCAGCTAAGACCTGCAATGCCGCTACAATACCATCTCCGGTAGTGGTATGTCCTAAACAAATGATATGGCCTGAGTTTTCGCCACCATAAGTCCACCCTTTGGCTGACAATAACTCCATAACATAACGGTCACCCACATTGGCACGAACGAAGGGGATATCCATTTCTGTAAAGGCTTGCTCTAACGCTAAGTTACTCATTAATGTGCCAACGACTCCACCACTAAGGTGCTGACTTAATTGAGCATCTCTAGCCAAAATATAAAGTATTTCATCGCCATCAACCTGAACACCATGTTGGTCAATCATCATGACTCGGTCGCCATCACCGTCTAAGGCAATACCTAGATCCGCTTGATGCGCTAACACTTGCTCTGCGAGCATTCGAGTATCGGTTGCGCCACACTTTTCATTGATGTTTAAACCATCTGGCTTATTGCCAATGGCGATTACCTCTGCGCCTAGCTCACTAAACACTTTGGGCGCGATATGGTAAGTCGCACCATGGGCGCAGTCGACCACAATTTTCAAGCCAGCTAAACTAAATTTATTAGGGAATGTACTTTTACAAAACTCAATGTAACGCCCTGCCGCATCTTCAATACGACGTGCTTTACCCAATGCTGCAGACTCTACACATGTCATCGGGTTATCGAGTTCCGCTTCTATCGCTAACTCGAGTTCATCAGGTAGCTTGGTGCCGCCTGCTGAAAAGAACTTGATACCGTTATCGTAATAAGGGTTGTGTGAGGCACTAATAACGATGCCCGCCTCAGCCCTAAAGGTGCGTGTAAGATAGGCTACTGCAGGAGTCGGCATCGGACCAACAAAACTGGCCTGTACACCAGCGGCTGATAAGCCGGCTTCTAATGCTGATTCCAACATGTAGCCGGAAATGCGGGTATCTTTACCAATCAAGACTTTTCGCGTGCCTTTGCTGGACAATACTTTACCTGCCGCCCATCCCAATTTTAATGCAAACTCAGGAGTAATGGGGTATTCACCCACCTTACCGCGCACACCATCCGTGCCAAAATATCGTCTCGTCATTACTTACTCGTCTGTACCATAGAAAAAACATTTAACGCGTCTGCAGTTGCTTGCACGTCATGAACTCGAAAAATTTGCGCCCCTTGCTCTGCTGCTATCATTACGCCGGCTACATTAGCCGCCAATAAATCACTGGCAGGGCGATTTAATAACTTACCAAACATACTCTTGCGCGACATACCCGCTAGTATTGGTAGTTGTAACTGATGGCATTCCGCTAAGCGGGCCAACAGCTGATAGTTGTGCTGTAACGTTTTACCAAAGCCAAAGCCAGGGTCAACTATTATATTGGAACGCTTAACGCCTGCTGCTACGCAGCTCTCAACTCGCGATTTTAAAAAATCGATAACCTCACTGACAACATCGCCATAAAGAGGATTATTTTGCATCGTTCTGGGTTGCCCTTGCATATGCATTAAACAGACAGGGACCGCAAGCTGGGCTGCCACTTCTAGTGCATTCGGCTTGGTTAATGCACATACATCATTGATAATATCAGCCCCATTTTGCACCGCTTGACGCATCACTTCCGCTTTGCTGGTATCAATAGACACTAAGCAAGAAAAGCGCTGTTTAATTGCCGATATCAAATCAACAATCCGCGCCAATTCGTCTTCCAAAGATACCTCAGGGGCACCAGGTCGCGTAGATTCGCCACCAATATCGATTATATCAGCTCCTTGCTCAAGCATTGCCTCAGCATGTTGTAGGGCCTTATCGTGAACAACAAACTTCCCCCCATCAGAAAAAGAATCGGGAGTAACATTAAGAATGCCCATAATCACCGGGCGCTGAAACTGGTGCGGGCCAATATTAAAAGAAACAGTCATATTCATTTACTTACAAAAAAGCCCTGTAACGCAAGTTACAGGGCTGATAAACAATCTAACAATTACTGAGCGGGATCTTCGCCTACAACTTTAGTTTCATCAACAGAGTCAGTGCTGTCCGCTTCCTTCTCACCTGAGCTAGGAGGAGTAACATCACTGTCAGTGTCATCCCAATCAGCTGGAGGACGAGGCGTTTTACGCTCCATTAAATCATCAATTTGTTTGGCGTCGATAGTCTCGTATTTCATCAATGTATCTTTCATTGAATGCAAAATATCAAGGTTCTCTTCCAGCAACGATTCAGCACGCTTATAGTTACGATCAATCACTGATCTAATTTCAGCATCAATCGCTTTGGCGGTATCATCTGACATGTGCTTAGTTTTTGCCGCACTTCGCCCTAAGAATACTTCACCTTCTTCGTCAGCGTACAGCAAAGGCCCCATAGACTCTGACAAGCCCCACTGAGTCACCATTTTACGCGCAATTTCAGTGGCACGTTCAATATCGTTACTGGCACCCGTTGAGACTTTCTCATCACCATAAATAATGCGCTCGGCTAAGCGGCCACCATATAAGCTTGAAATCATGCTTTCGAGATGCTGCTTACTATGACTGACTCGATCTTGCTCAGGCAAATACATGGTCACACCCAGTGCGCGACCACGAGGGATGATACTCACCTTGTAAACAGGGTCATGCTCTGGCACTAAACGGCCAACAATAGCGTGTCCGGCTTCATGGTAAGCGGTCATCTCTTTCTCGCTTTCAGTCATCACCATAGACTTGCGCTCTGCGCCCATCATGATTTTGTCTTTAGCTTTTTCAAATTCTTCCATGGCTACGACACGCTTACTACCACGTGCGGCAAACAAAGCAGCTTCATTTACAAGGTTCGCCAGATCTGCCCCAGAAAAGCCAGGTGTACCACGAGCAATCACGCTAGCATCAACACCATCACCAAGAGGCACTTTACGCATATGCACTTTCAGGATCTGCTCTCGGCCACGAATGTCAGGTAAGCCAACGGTGACTTGACGGTCAAATCGACCTGGACGTAATAACGCAGGGTCTAATACATCTGGGCGGTTAGTCGCGGCGATAACAATAATACCTTCGTTACCTTCAAAACCGTCCATTTCAACCAACATTTGGTTAAGTGTTTGTTCACGTTCATCGTGTCCACCACCAAGACCTGCACCACGCTGGCGGCCAACCGCATCAATTTCATCAATGAAAATAATACAAGGCGCTGATTTTTTGGCCTGTTCAAACATGTCACGTACACGTGATGCACCAACACCGACAAACATTTCTACGAAATCTGAACCTGAAATGGTAAAGAACGGCACTTTAGCTTCGCCAGCAATGGCTTTAGCCAATAAGGTTTTACCTGTACCGGGAGGACCAACCATCAAAATACCTGTAGGTATCTTGCCGCCAAGCTTTTGAAACTTGGTTGGGTCACGCAAGTAGTCAACTAACTCGGCCACTTCTTCTTTGGCCTCGTCACAACCCGCGACATCTGCAAAGCTTGTCTTAATTTGGTCTTCGCTCATCAGGCGCGCTTTACTTTTACCAAATGACATTGCGCCCTTACCGCCACCACCTTGCATTTGACGCATGAAGAAAATCCACACACCAATTAGCAGTAACATTGGGAACCACGAAATGAAGATAGAGGTCAGTAAGCCTTGCTCTTCTGGTTCTTTACCCAAAACAGTTACGTTATGGTTAATAAGATCGTTAATTAGGTCTTTATCATGAAGCGGAATGATAGTGTTATATTTTTCACCAGTACGTTTGGTTACTCCAATATCTTGCCCACTTATCACTACTTCACGGATCTGCTCTTGATTCACTTCCTTAACAAAGGTGGAATAATCCATTTGCCGACCACTGCCTGAATCAGGGCTGAAGCTTTGGAATACAGACATCAAAACCACTGCTATTACTAGCCATAGAATCAGATTTTTTGCCATGTCACTCAAGACGTGAACCTCATCGGTTATAATTTAATAAGAATTATTAACTAGCGTACTATAGTTTAAAGCCGCTAGCTACTATATAGACTTCTCTAGAGCGCGCCCTAGAAGAATCTGGCTTACGCGTTTTCACGCTGGTGAACATAGAACGTACGTTTTGTAGGTATTGATCAAACCCTTCTCCTTGGAACACTTTAACCACAAAACTCCCTTTGGGAGCTAGCACTTCACGGCACATATCTAATGCCAGCTCGACTAAATACATTGCTTTAGATTGGTCAACATTATTATTTCCACTCATGTTGGGTGCCATGTCAGACAACACAACATCAACTTTTTTATCGTCCAACCTTGCTAGCAAAGCATTTAGAACATCTTCTTCACGAAAATCTCCACACAGGAAATCTACGCCAGCAATCGGGTCCATAGGCAAAATATCACAGGCAATGACATGCCCATCTACGCCCAGTTGCTCAACACAGTATTGCGACCATCCACCGGGCGCAGCCCCTAAATCAATGACCGTCATGCCTGGTTTAAGCAGTTTGTCTTTATTTTGAATTTCTTCGATTTTAAATACTGCGCGCGAACGCAGCCCAAGCTTTTGCGCTTTTTGAACATAATGATCATCAAAATGTTCTGTTAACCAACGTTTAGAGCTGGCCGTATGTTTTTTATTGGTCACAAATAGTTTCCACTATAGTTACGAAACCACACAGGATAGTGATTATAAAATAGTATTAATTCTTAGATGGCGCTAGAATATGGCTTTTTCAACCCCGAGTAAGTAGAAAGTTTCATGCAACTGACTAACAAACAAAAACAGCACCTTAAATCCTTGGCTCATAACCTTAAGCCAGTTGTGATGCTTGGGTCTAATGGATTGACCGAAGGCATTTTAGCTGAAATAGAAATCGCCTTGGCTCACCATGAGTTAATCAAGGTGAAGATCGCCACTGACGACAGAGAAATGAAGCAACTGATTGCCGATACCATCGTAAGCAAAACAGAAGCCGTAAAAGTTCAGGTGATAGGCCACATTTTGATTATGTATCGCCCAAGCGAAGAAAAGAAAATAGAACTACCTAAAAAATAAAGAAAGCGGCTTGAGCCGCTTTTTTTATATCTGTATTAAATTCTATATCGCTAAAGATACTGTTTGATAAGGTTCTGGCTGTGGGCCTTCGCTGCCACCATACTTTGCATAGAATTCCGCGATAGCTAACTGCTGATTAACCTGCTTTTGCTGCTCTAAATTACCATTAATACTTTCTAAGGCCTTGTAGCTTACCTGCGCCGTATTGTTTTCTTTAGTGCTATTACCCGTAGAACTGGTGTAATAGATATCTAACAAGTTTTGTTGATGATTAACGGAAGACATGCCTACAGCAACGTTTCGCTTAGCGTCGATTTCAGCCTGTTGTTTTTGTTGGTAGCCACTTACCTCTTCTCCAACATACAAACGCGCATTACGTTGCTCTTCTGGGCTTAATTGAGCGTATTCATCAGAAATCTTATCGACGATGTCACCGTAACCAGGTTTAACGATAGAGTTACTAGCAGTACTAGAGGCTGCGACACTGGGCTGAGGATAACTATAAGCAGAACTGGAAGAAATTTGAATTGACATATACTCACCTGAATCAGTTAATTAACAACCAATCCATGGCGAACTTTTGTACTATAACAAATCCCTACACTAGGTACAATTTATCATCTGAATATCTAAAATAAGCCAAAAGCATACCTGCGCTGTTTACACTTGTGCTTGTCCAGTTCCTCCTCTATCCCTGCCACTATCAATTTACCGCTAAGAACTCAGCGAGCTGCATGTTGTGAACCATGACACAGTCCATACCAGCATTATGGGCAGCCTTTAAGCCAAAGGGTGTATCTTCGAACACTAAGCAACGCTCAGGAGGTACTGCTAAGCCCTTAGCGACGCTGAGAAAAGTGTCTGGTTCTGGCTTGTGGGCTTTAACATCTTCAGCGCAAACCATTACTTGAAAATAGCCGGCTAAATTGAGGTTAGTCATTATCCGCTGCATATTGATTCGTTCAGCCCCCGTACCAAGACCAAATTTTTTCGATGAAGCAAATTTGCTGAGCAGTTGGCAACTAGCATCGATACGATCCACCTTCTGCCACAAGGCATCAAAACCGGCACGCTTGTCCTTTAGTAGTCGCGGTCCGTCGATATCTACTCCAAATTGTTGTTGATACTGCTCGGCTATTTTCAAAGTCGGCATGCCACCCCGTTCTGCAACGAAGCCTATATGCACGGGCAATTGTTGTTTCAATAAGGCTTGTTCCCATGCAGCTAGGTGGGCAGGCATCGAATCGACCAAGGTGCCATCCATATCAAAAATGAACGCGTCATATTTGGAATAATCTATTGATAACAAAATGTACCTCCAATAAAAAACGCAGCTTATAGCTGCGTTTTCAAATTTAAGTCTAGCTAAATGTATTCGACTTTGATGACTTCGTACTCAACCTCACCACCGGGTGTGATCACCGTAACTTCGTCTTCTACTTGCTTTCCAATCAATCCACGCGCAATCGGCGAGTTGACCGAGATACGATTTTGTTTGATGTCAGCTTCGTCATCACCCACAATGCCATACGTAACTTCTTGGTCGGTATTTATATTTAATAGGGTGACTGTGGAGCCAAAAATTATCTTACCCGCATTGGTGATTTTGGTTACATCAATAACTTGAACATTGCTTAGCTTGCCTTCAATATCTTGAATGCGACCTTCACAAAAACCTTGCTGTTCACGTGCCGCGTGATACTCGGCATTTTCTTTAAGGTCACCATGCTCGCGTGCTACCGCAATATCTTCAATAATTCTAGGTCTAACGACCGTTTTCAAATGCTCTAACTCTTCGCGTAATTGCGTTTCGCCGCGCACTGTCATAGGAACAGGTTTCATATCTACTAACTCAATCAAACTAGAAAAACAGAAAAAAATTTGGCTGTCGATGACAGCCAAATTTACTTGTACTAATAACTGCAGTGTAACGCTATTTTACGCTGCGGTGAAGATCTTCACCGCTTTACAAATAACATTAGTCGCCGATTAAACGATGCGTTTGTGCAATTCTTGAAGAGAAGTCACAGTACCACGGTCATCCGCAGTATGTGCCTGACAAGTGGCAAATGCTCCGTTTAAGGTGGTAGTGTAGTTCACTTTCTGCGCTAACGCAGCGCGACGTAGTTGACGAGAGTCCTCAATAGATTGACGCCCCTCGGTTGTGTTGATTACGTAGCTATATTCGCCGTTTTTCAAGCGGTCAAGAATATGCGGACGACCTTCATGCACCTTGTTCACTAAGCGAGGGTTAATTCCCGCTTCACCCAAGGCTACAGCAGTACCGTGCGTTGCATCCAGTTCATATCCCAGCTCTAACAGTTTAGCGGCTAGCTCTGCAACACGTTTCTTGTCTGAGTTACGTACCGACAGCAATACCCGACCACTCTTAGGGCCATCGTTACCAATACCCAGCTCAGCTTTGGCGTAAGCTTCAGCAAAAGTGTCACCCACTCCCATTGCTTCGCCAGTAGACCGCATTTCTGGGCCTAATATAGGGTCAACACCTTGGAATTTGTTAAACGGCAATACGACTTCTTTCACTGAATAAAATGGTGGAATAACCTCTTTAGTAATGCCTTGCTCGGCTAAAGATACACCGGCCATTACCCTCGCAGCTACTTTTGCAATCGGAACGCCTGTAGCCTTAGACACAAACGGAACGGTACGCGCAGCGCGCGGGTTAACTTCGATTAAATAAATCTCATCGTCTTTAACAGCGAACTGGGTATTCATTAGACCAATAACGCCAAGCTCTAGGGCTAGGGCCCGAACTTGTTCACGCATACGGTCTTGAATCTGCGGGCTCAAAGTATAAGCAGGTAATGAACAAGCTGAATCACCTGAGTGAACACCCGCTTGCTCAATGTGCTCCATGATACCGCCAATCACCACATCTTTACCGTCACAGATGGCATCAATGTCGATTTCAACAGCATCATTTAAGAAACTATCAAGTAACACAGGCGAATCATTAGATACACTTACCGCTTCTTTAAAGTAGCGACGCAAATCTATTTCATCGTAGACGATTTCCATAGCTCGGCCACCCAGTACATAAGATGGGCGAACCACTAAAGGGTAACCAATGCGCTGCGCTGAGATAACCGCTTCTTCAGTGGTGGTTACCGTGTCATTTTCAGGCTGTTTAAGCTTTAAACGATCTACCGCTAACTGGAAGCGCTCACGGTCTTCTGCGCGATCAATAGCATCGGGAGAGGTACCAATAATAGGCACGCCAGCAGCTTCAAGTTCACGAGCTAGTTTAAGCGGTGTTTGTCCACCGTACTGAACAATCACGCCAGTTGGTTGCTCAATGCGTACAATTTCTAACACATCTTCTAAGGTAACGGGCTCAAAATATAGGCGATCTGAGGTATCGTAATCGGTAGATACTGTCTCGGGGTTACAGTTAACCATAATGGTTTCGTAACCATCGTCACGCATAGCCAGCGCGGCGTGTACACAACAGTAATCAAACTCAATACCTTGGCCAATCCTATTTGGACCACCGCCTAATATCATGATTTTTTTGTTATCAGTCGGTTTTGCTTCACATTCTTCATCGTAGCTTGAGTACATGTAAGCGGTATCGGTAGCAAACTCGGCAGCACAAGTATCAACACGCTTGTAAACCGGCAGTACTTCTAAACGATGACGTAATTTACGAAGCTCTTTTTCAGAGACACCGGTGAGTTTTGCCAAACGCGCATCAGCAAAGCCTTTACGCTTAAGTTTGCGCATTGTTGCCTCGTCTAAACTAGCAACCCCCGCTTTAGCAACTTGCTGTTCTAACAAGATGATGTCTTCAATTTGTACCAAGAACCAACGGTCGATGTTAGTTAGGCCAAAGATATCTTCTACACTCATGCCCGCACGGAATGCGTCTGCAATGTACCAAATACGGTCACAGCCTACGTTTTGTAGCTCGTGTCGAATAGTTTCCATCGCATCAGGTGCATTTAAGTCAACAATCGGATCAAAACCATCAACACCTACTTCTAAGCCACGTAAGGCTTTTTGTAGTGATTCCTGTTGGTTACGACCAATCGCCATCACCTCACCCACCGACTTCATTTGAGTCGTTAAACGGTCGTTGGCACCAGCAAATTTCTCGAAGTTAAAGCGTGGTATTTTAGTCACTACATAATCGATTGACGGCTCAAACGATGCAGGTGTTTGGCCACCGGTAATATCATTTTGTAGTTCATCAAGCGTAAAACCGACGGCTAGCTTAGCGGCTATTTTAGCAATTGGGAAACCTGTTGCTTTAGAAGCCAGAGCTGATGAACGCGATACACGCGGGTTCATCTCAATAATCACCATACGACCAGTATTTGGGCAAATACCAAACTGTACGTTCGAGCCCCCCGTTTCTACACCAATTTCACGCAAAACCGCTAACGAGGCATTACGCATCAATTGGTATTCTTTGTCAGAAAGGGTTTGTGCTGGGGCTACCGTGATCGAGTCACCAGTGTGTACACCCATTGGGTCAAAGTTTTCAATGGCACATACAATGATACAGTTGTCGTTTTTATCACGAACCACTTCCATCTCATACTCTTTCCAACCGATTAAGCTTTCATCAATTAATAGCTCACTGGTTGGAGAAAGGTCTAAGCCTCGAGTACAGATTTCGTCAAACTCTTCTTTGTTATACGCGATGCCACCACCGGTGCCACCCATTGTAAAAGAAGGGCGAATAATACAAGGAAAGCCTACTTGTTCTAAAACACCGTAAGCTTCTTCCATTGAATGAGCGATACCCGCGTTCGGACAAGCCAAACCTATGCTCTTCATCGCTTTGTCAAAACGGCTTCGGTCTTCTGCTTTATCGATCGCATCTGCAGTAGCGCCAATCATTTCGACATTGTATTTCTCTAGTACACCTTTACTTTCTAGCTCTAGCGCACAGTTCAATGCAGTTTGGCCACCCATGGTAGGTAACACCGCATCTGGGCGCTCTTTTTCTATGATTCGCTCTACCACTTCCCAATGAATCGGCTCGATGTATGTGGCATCGGCCATTTCTGGGTCTGTCATAATAGTTGCTGGGTTAGAGTTAACCAAAATTACTCGGTAACCTTCTTCACGCAAGGCTTTACAAGCCTGAGCGCCAGAATAGTCAAACTCACAAGCTTGGCCGATAACAATTGGGCCTGCGCCCAATATTAGGATGCTTTTTATATCATTACGTTTTGGCATAAGTTCTGTTGCTCTCTACCTACGCTTGGCCGTTAAGGCGCTGCTCAATTAATTCAATGAAATGGTCAAACAATGGCGCTGCATCGTGTGGGCCGGGGCTTGCTTCTGGGTGACCTTGGAAGCTAAATGCTGGCTTATCGTTACGATGGATACCCTGTAAACTTTGATCAAACAAAGAGAAGTGGGTCATTGTTAGCGTATCAGGCAAGGTTTTTTCGTCTACGGCGAAACCATGGTTTTGCGCAGTAATCATGACTCGGTTATGCTCGATGTCTTTTACTGGGTGGTTACCGCCATGATGACCAAACTTCATTTTCACTGTTTTAGCACCGCTGGCCAACGCAAGAATTTGGTGGCCTAAACAGATACCAAATACCGGAATATCAGTTTCTAGGAAGGTTTTAACCGCAGCAATGGCGTAATCACATGGCTCTGGGTCCCCAGGACCATTCGATAAGAAAATACCATCTGGATTTAACGCCAATACTTCTTCAGCTGAAGTTTGTGCCGGAACCACAGTCAACTTACAACCGCGGTCAACCAACATACGCAAAATATTACGTTTAACGCCAAAATCATAAGCAACCACATGAAACTTACTGTCTTCACTGTCTGCAGGTAAGCCATTCACTAAGTCCCAGCTACCTTGCGCCCATGAATAGGTTTTAGCCGTAGTCACTTCTTTGGCCAAATCCATCCCTTTTAATCCCGGGAAACCTTTAGCTTGCGCCAAAGCTTGCGCTTCGTCTAAATCATCTCCGGCTACAATACAGCCAGCCTGAGCCCCTTTTTCACGCAAAATACGGGTTAACTTGCGGGTATCAATATCCGCTATGCCAACCACATTGCGAGACTCAAGATACTCACTCAAACTTTGTTGGCTGCGAAAATTACTGGCTAACAAAGGTAAATCACGAATCACTAAACCACAGGCATGTATGCTAGAAGACTCTTCGTCTTCCGGGGTAGTTCCATAGTTTCCAATATGAGGATAAGTGAGGGTGACTATTTGGCGAGCATATGAGGGGTCAGTTAAAATTTCTTGGTATCCGGTCATTGAAGTATTAAAAACTACTTCTCCAACGGCAGAACCATTAGCTCCGATTGCGGTTCCACGGAACACGGTACCGTCTTCTAATACCAGCAGCGCTGATTTGCTCAAGGCAACCTCCTAACAAAGAACTGTCGACACAACAAAATGGAACTAAAGGGTAAACTTTAGCCCAATATAATAAAAATTTGGCAAATTCCGCGGATTATAGAAGAGATATTGGCAAAGGTCTATCGATATTTATACAAACTTGTAGAAATAGACTGTTAAAGGTTTTATTTGAAGATAAGGCTCAAAATATAATGTTTTGGATAATTGCTTAGCATTAGCATTTTACGTTAATTGTAAAGCCTATCAGCAATCACTGCATCTAAATAAAAAAGCCAAGGCAGTGTGCCTTGGCTTTTTACTACTAAGCAACTATAGCATTAGTTTTCTAGTTCACACATTGAAATACTACCGTTGTCAACGTTATCCGTTAACTCGCCATTTACGGTCAACGTTAAGATGGTATCACCAGCTAAAGTTATTTTGTTATTACCTGGGTCACCAATGGCACTGTCACCTACACGAGCCCAAGCTTGGTAGTCAACGTTCAGTACAAGATTCTCTACACGAGCACCATCTGAATAGGCAATCATTTGAGGATCCCAGTTATCTGCATCAGAAGCCAGTTTGAACTCGTATGCACCGGCCGCAAGCGATACCTGATAGGTATTGTCACCCTTGTATGATAGTGCGTACATTTCATCCCAACCCCAACCGGAGTGACTACCGCGAACCGCTAATTGAGTAGCCAAAGGCCCTGCGTCTGCGCTGTCTTCTAACAATTCACAACTAGCCACTGCAGCTGCTGTAACAACCAAAGTTGGCGCATCAACCGTTGAGAAATCAGTAACAAATGTGACCACCGATTTAGCATCAATAGAAAAGCTTAAATCTCCGCCATTGTACTCAAGCGTTTTAGCTGTACCTAGCTCTAGCGCACCTTCTGTTGCTCCGTAGTTAACATCACCCCAATCAGCATCTGCAACTTTGAAGCCATAATCTCCAGCTTCTAAAGTCGTGGTGAACTCATATTTACCATCTTTAGTAAACACCAATTCATCTTCTGGATTCCAAGTATTTACACCACGGATGAATATTTGAGTATCACCAAGCGGTGGAATTGCACTTACGTCTTTATTTGAAGTATCAACTGGAAGACCTGTACCACGTTCACCATCTCTTGGCTGAACAAATACTGCAGTAGTACGAGCAGGAACAGTAAAGGTTGCATCAGCAAAGCTTGCACCCTGTACCACTGAGTCTGCAGAATCTTGTTGAACTTCGTGCAAGTCAAAACCTGTTGCGCCTGCAACTTCAAAGGCTTGCTCTTCATCAGTTGCGTTTAATACAACTACGATAGCATCATTGTTTTCGTCTAAATCAGCCCCAGCACCCGTGCCGTTGTCGATAGACATAACAATTAGGCCTTGTACTTGCTCTGCACCCACATTGCGGAAGTCAACACGCGCTTGAACCTCTGCGGCTGTGGTTAAGCGGAACAAGTCACTGCTTGAACGGATAGTCAGTAGCTCTAAAAATTGCTGTTTGGCTAACTCTATATCTGCTTCTGCAGGCTCTGCAGTTTCATCAGCAATAATGGTTTTGATTAGATCCCAGTTACCACCATCTTTGTCTTCACGAGGTAAGCCAACATTCCAGTTATTATCAGAACCATCAAACCTTACACGGTTAAACCAATCACCAGAGTCGTAGCTATCGCGTTGCATTGATTTAGAACGAAGTAGTTCAGAACCCATGTGAATAAACGGAATACCTTGGCCAAGCATAACAGTAGACAAGCTAACAGTTTGCATACGCGAGCGGTCAGCAGCTGTTGTACCGGTAGCTGCTTTATAGGCGTTATTGTCCCATAAAGTTTGGTTATCGTGCTTAGATACATAAGAAATGTTTTCTGATGGATTCAAGGTATAACCAGCTTTAGCTCCATTATAGTTAACATCCTGACCACGCTTGGTATTTCCTGCAGAATCCAAAATTACGAATTTCTGTAAGTTACCTGCCATACCCACACGAATTAAGTCTTGGTTATGAAGCGCTTCTGTACGGTAGTTGTCAGCGTCAGTGTTTAACTCATTTAAGGTATCAGCATTACCAAAACCTTGAGTTTTACGAATGCCTTCGCCACTATCAAACGGGCTACCACCACGAACCGCGTCACGTAGACGGTCAGAGAACGTACCAATTTCGGTACCAGCCATATTCCATTGAGTCGCTTGCTCGAAGCGGGCATTGTTGGCTACTTCACCAAAATCCCAGCCTTCGCCGTAAAACAAGGTATCTTCATCTACTGCACGAACCGCTGCTAAAGAATCAACCATTAAGTCTTTTGGTTGGTGACCCATCAAATCGAAACGGAAGCCGTCAACATTATATTCCTTAGCCCAAGTAACTAATGAGTCAGTCATTAGCTTACCCATCATAAGGTTTTCAGTAGCGGTATTATCACAACATGTTGATGTTTCTACGCCACCGGTGTTGGCATCACGACGGTGATAATATCCAGGGACAATTTTGTCTAACACAGACTTATCGTTTACACCTGAAGCATTGGTATGGTTGTACACGACATCCATAACAATTTTTAGACCCATATCATGAGTCGCCTTCACCATTTGGCGGAACTCTAGAATTCGAGTAGTACCTTCAGCGTCGGTAGCGTAACTGCCTTCTGGCACAGTGTAATGGTAAGGGTCGTAACCCCAGTTAAAGCTATCAAGACCGCGTAGGTCATTCATCAACGACTGCGCATCACCAGTGCTAGGCTCAAAACTAGCTAGCTTCGCTTCAATCGTGCCAGAGGCATCGGCACAGTAATCATCGGTTTTATCAATTTTTGTACACAAATCAGCTAGCGGCGCATCGATGTCGATTGCACCTTCTTCGTCTACTGTCGCGATATCAAAAGCAGGGAGAATGTGAAGTGTGGTTAAGCCAGCATCTTTCAGCGCTTGAAGATGAGTCACCGACTCACGTTCTTCTTCAGTAAGCGCTAAGTATTTACCGTTTAGTGCTGCAGTACCTTGAGTATCGCTCACACTAAAGTCACGCAAATGTGATTCGTATAAGACGTGGTCTACATCGGCTTCAATTTCTGGATGCTCGTAATCATCCCAACCTGCGGGTTTAATTTCATCTGCATCTAGGTCAACCACTAATGAATACATTGAGTTAGTTGATAAGGCTAGAGAGTATGGGTCGGTAACCATACGGGTTTCAATGTTTCCAGTGGTTGGGTGGTATACGGTCACTTCGTAACGGTAGTATTTGCCAACAGCCCCAGCCTGCTCTACGGCCCACACACCATTGGCCGCTTCTTCCATAACAACAGCTTCACCCGCTGAACTCATGTCTTCTTCGTTGTATAAGTATAACTTAACGCTTTGCGCGGTTGGCGCCCACACCTTAAAGCTAACCTCATCACCTGAAACAATCGCACCAAGTTCTTCAGCTAATGCACCGCCATCACCCTTAACGAAAACTTCGTCAATCATGCCTGGCTTTTGCACTTGAGTCGCTGAAGTAGCTTTACCTTCGGCGTCCATCGCAACTACAACAATTTGGCTTTTTGCAATGGTTTTAAGTACTGCATCATCTACAGCTATTTTGGCCGCTGACAAACCAGCTAAATGCGGGAAGCGTGCTTTAGCATCATCAGACAAATCGCCAGCTGTTAACGCAATTGCGGTACCGCCAGTCACTTCTTTAGTATCAGGGTCCATGGCGATGCCATTTTCCAAATCGTAACGAAGCTCTAAAGAAGCTGCATCACCGGCTGATTCCCATGCGATAGTGTCAGCATCAACCCAATGGGCTTTGGCGCCATCAATGGCTACGGGGCGCTCTGCTACTGGCGCGTAGAATAATTCGCTGCTGCCATGGAAACCGAATAGACCTTTATCTTCTTGTAGCTTGGTCAGCTCAAACTTAGAGTTAGCGCTGCCAAATGCTTTATCATCACCGTTGTGTAAAATGAAGTTCATACACTCATGCGGATCTGATGCGTCTGGGTCAACGGTCAATACATAGTAAGCACCGTAGGTTTCACTGATACCGGTCGCAGCTCTTGGTGAACCCCAATCGGTTCCCCCATCAGCAATACCCATAGCTTCTAAATCAGTACTAGTACAACCTTCGCCATTCCAAAGGTGTAAACCCCAACCTTCATAAGCAGATTCGTCTACACGCTCATGGGCTTCATCGCGTTTGTAATAAACAACAACTTCATTTTCACCCGCGGTGTACAAACCATCAATGACGCCTCCACCGCCACCGCCTGGAGTCGTGTCATTATCACTACACGCACCTAGCAATGCAGTTGCTAGAATTGGCATTGTAAGCCTTGCTAACTTACTAATTTTTATATCCATGTCAGCCTTTCCTTTCCTATTGCCGAACCGATATTCAGCAATTATTGTTTTTTATGTTTTGAATTTTTAGCTCTCGCCTCCGACGGGCGAGATGCACATAAGGTAGGTTTTAGTGGCAAAAAGGACTGTGACGGCAGCGTAATTTTGGCTAACAGAATGTTGCAGAGCGGTGTTTTTTACAGCCTTTGTGAGACGGCTCAAAGAACAAAATCCTTGAAAACGGTTTCAAGAAAACTCATGATAACGCTTTCAAGAGCATCAGCCGAATAAAACACTAAGACTAAATTTAGATGTAAAAAAAACACCGCAATACGGTGTTTAAAAAATAAACGGGAATAGGGACCTATTTAGTCATTAAGATCTAACACATCACGCATATCAAACAAACCATTTTGCTTATCTTGCAACCAAACGGCTGCTCTTACTGCGCCATTAGCAAAAGTCATGCGACTTGATGCTTTATGGGTAATCTCAACACGTTCACCAATATCGGCAAACATTGCGGTATGCTCGCCCACGAGATCACCCGCACGAATAGTCGCAAAGCCAATGGTATCTCTGTCTCGTTCACCAGTGATGCCTTCACGTCCGTAAACAGCAACTTTCTTTAGGTCTCTTCCCAAGGTATCAGCGATCACTTCACCCATGCCCAAAGCGGTGCCAGATGGCGCATCGACTTTATGGCGATGGTGACCTTCAATAATTTCAATATCGGTATAATCGCCCATCACCTTGGCAGCAACTTCCAATAATTTGAATACGAGGTTAACGCCCACGCTCATATTTGGCGCAAACATAATAGCAATATCGTCAGCAGCCTCTTTTAACTGTTGTTTTTGCTCGTCACTGAAACCTGTAGTACCGATCACCATTTTTTTGCCATTGGCTTTTGCCCAAGCAACATGAGAAAGGGTTACCGTTGGGGCAGTAAAGTCGATAATAACATCGATATCGTCTTTGGCTTGTTTAAGGTCATCAATGATCGCTATGTTAAGCGTCCCCAAACCTGCTAACTCGCCGACATCAACGCCAATTAAGCTGGAACCAGGGCGTTCAGTCGCTGCACCTAATACCGTTGAAGCACTGTTATTTACAGCTTCTAGTAAGTTTTTACCCATTCGACCGTTACATCCAACAATAGCGACTCTTACTTGCGACATCCTTTTATCCTTTCGTTTACGGTTCGTACAACTGCAATATGCAACGGACTATAACAAAGCAAAAAAGATAAAACGAGACTGCTGTAATTCACGAATAAAGCTTTGATAAATATTGCAAGCTATTGAGCATGATTATTGCGCCGCGACGCTAGGCCTCGCTTTGTTCTTGCTAGAGCAAAAAAACGCCCCAACACCACAATGAAAACAACTAAAAATCAGTCATTTATGAGCATTTTCGAACTGAGAGCAAAGCGCTTTACTCCTGTCCATTGCAAGCCGCTTTACCGCACATGATATTCACATTACTCAAATCAACCGCTACAATTCCCTGACCCTTAAGCAAAAAAACGCCCTCGTATAAGGGCGTAGTGTTTTAGCAAAGTACTGAATTGAACCAAGATAAGCTAAGCGCTGGCTTGCGTACTGTTGTTTAAGCGGCCTTTTCAGATTTAACCAGTTTAGGCTTTGCCTTTTCATTGGCCTGAGCAGGGTTACGCTGACGCTCATAAAGAAACTTCAATACTTGTGCGCGATAATGGTTGTATTCAGCGTCATCAGCTAGCGCTACACGATTTCTAGGTCTATCTAACTCTACTGTTAGGATCTCACCAATTGTTGCTTCAGGCCCATTGGTCATCATGACGATTCGATCAGACAATAGCACCGCTTCATCTACATCGTGGGTAATCATAATCACGGTATTATTAAGTTCTTGCTGGATCTCCATCAAAGAATCTTGCAAATGAGCACGGGTTAAGGCATCTAAAGCGCCAAACGGTTCATCCATCAATAACACTTTAGGCTGCATCGCTAAGGCACGAGCAATGCCGACCCGCTGCTTCATACCACCAGAAATTTCATCGGGTCGTTTATGCATGGCGTGAGTCATATGTACTAATTCTAAATTGTGTTCGATCCACTCTTTCATTTCGAGTTTAGATTTTTGCCCCTTAAACACTTCTTTAACCGCGAGCTCAACATTTTGATAAGCGGTCAACCAAGGCAATAAAGAGTGGTTTTGAAACACTACCGCCCTGTCAGGGCCAGGCCGAGTCACTTCTTTACCTTCTAATATCACACCTCCTTCGGTGGCATTATATAAGCCCGCCACAATATTTAGCACGGTAGACTTACCGCAACCAGAGTGGCCGATGAGAGAGATAAATTCGCCCTTATCAATTTTCATATCAACACCATTTAGCGCTCTAAATGGCCCATTTTTGGTCGGGAAGTCGATGCTAACGTGATCAATTTCTAGATATTGTGACATAGGTATTTCCTTTAACTTTGCTTAGCGCGCGCTTTCTGGTGTTGAATGTGAAATCAGTTTTTGTAGGCTTAACATTGCCCAATCTAAGACATAACCGATAAGACCAATAACCACTACAGCCGCCATAATCCGGCCTAAGGAGTTAGAACTACCATTTTGAAATTCGTCCCAAACAAACTTTCCAAGGCCTGGGTTTTGCGCCAGCATTTCAGCAGCAATCAATACCATCCAACCAATACCAAGAGAGATACGTAAACCGGTGAAGATCATCGGCAATGAGGCAGGAATGGCAATTTTGAACACTTGCTTACTCCAATGAAGCTGGATCACTTTTCCTACATTAATCCAGTCTTTGTCGATTGACGCGACGCCAGTAGCAGTGTTAATCAGAGTTGGCCATAAAGAACATAAGGTTACGGTTACCGCTGATGTAACGAAGGATTTTGAGAATGCGGGATCATTGCTTACATACACGGCACTCACCACCATGGTAACGATGGGTAGCCAAGCCAGTGGCGACACGGGTTTGAGAATTTGAATAATGGGGCTGACCGCACCATATAGCTTTTTGTTTAAACCACAGGCAACGCCAATAGGGATAGCGATAACACTCGCTAATATGAAACCGGTAAACACGGTGTACAAGCTAGTCAATATTTGATCAAAAAAGGTTTCTTTGCCGGTATAAGGACGAACCTTTATGGTGGCATCCGGGTTTTTGGCTAACTTCTTAGCATTACGCTCGTCCTGTCGCACATAAAATGCTTTTTCTTTTTCGCGCTCCTCATGATGCTCCGCCACTAAGCCTTGGTATTGCTGCCAAACTTGAGCAGGTCCAGGCAAGGTGCCTAAGCTGGTTTGCACTTTAGCAGCAGAAATGCTCCACAATAACAAAAACACGGCAATAGCCAGTAACGGAAGACCGATACGTTCGAATATGTCACTGATTTGTTGTTTGGGGTTTTCTCCACTGGCTAAACGGACAAATGGCACCATGGGTGTCAGGCCTACTGTTTCTAGAGAGTGAATTAATTTATCTTTCATCACTACAACTCCTTTTGCGATTCGATATTGCCGGGCGACCTTCCGCCCGGCTGCTCTCAATGATTATTTGGCTTAGATCTTGTCGTCTTTTTTCAAACCAATAGTGAACTTGTCTAGATAGGCATTAGGTTTAGAACCGTCATAAACAATGTTATCGATGAAGTGTTTTTGAGGTGGTTTAAAGCCTGATTCAGTCGCAAAATTAGGGAATTCCGACGCATCAATGACACCATCAGCAATCAACTCTTTAGCTGCAATAGCGTAAATATCAGGACGGTATACCTTTTTAGCGATATCCATATACCAAGAGTCAGGTTTGTTGTCAGAAATTTGTCCCCAACGACGCATTTGCGTTAGATACCAAATGGCATCACTGTAGTACGGATAAGTGGCGTTATAACGGAAGAATACGTTAAAGTCAGGCACCTCGCGTTTATCACCTTTCTCATACTCAAAGGTACCCGTCATGCTGTTAGCAATTACATCGTAATCGGCACCTACATACTGGCTCTTAGACAAGATTTTAACTGCTTCTGGGCGGTTTTTGTTGTTCTCTTCATCTAGCCATTTGGCCGCTCGAATCATCGCTTTAACCACACGAATATGCGTATTAGGATATTCATCAGCCCAGCCTTGGCTCACACCAAATACTTTCTCTGGGTTGTTTTTCCAAATTTCATAGTCAGTCACAACCGGAACCCCAATGCCTTTAAATACAGCTTGTTGGTTCCACGGTTCGCCCACGCAATAGCCGTAAATAGTGCCGGCTTCCATGGTTGAAGGCATTTGTGGGGGTGGAGTTACTGACAGCAAGGCATCAGCATCAATTTTTCCTGAAGTATCCCCTTTATGAGGAGCGTAGTAACCAGGGTGTATACCACCTGCAGCCAACCAGTAACGTAGCTCGTAGTTATGGGTAGATACGGGGAATACCATGCCCATATTAAATGGCTTACCTTGATCTTTATAGCTATCAACCACCGGCTTTAAGGCGTCGGCTTTAATTGGGTGGACAGGTTTTCCACCTTCATGGGGGACATGGGGCTTCATTTGTGCCCAAATATCATTAGATACGGTGATCGCATTACCGTTTAGGTCCATACTAAAAGCGGTAATGATGTCTGCTTTTGTACCAAAGCCAATGGTGGCTCCGAGCGGCTGACCAGCCAGCATGTGCGCACCGTCAAGCTCCCCAGTAATCACCCGATCAAGCAATACCTTCCAGTTAGCTTGAGCTTCAAGCTGAACATATAAACCTTCATCTTCAAAATAGCCTTTTTCGTAGGCCACAGCTAAAGGAGCCATATCGGTCAGCTTGATAAAACCAAACTTTAAATCTTCTTTTTCAGGCTCACCGATTTCAGCATGACTAAAACCAATAAAGCTAGCCGACACTATCGCCGCAGCCATAGTGGTTTTAATAATGCGAGATAAACTTAAACGTGTTGATTGTTGCATTCCCTGCTCCTGCGTTACCTAAATGGGTATAACTCTAATTGTTCACAATTAGGGAGTTGCCAAGGACGTGCCAAGATCTAGATCACATTTTTTTAACACCTAAAATCATTAACTTAGGAAATTCTTTACCTCTAAAGGAGTATTTGGATTTTTCTTGTTAATTCACTAACTTAGAACACAAGTGCACAAATCTGGCGCATAAAAAAACCGGCTGATTAGCCGGTTTTTATATTGAGATTGGGTTTTAGCCTAAAATAGCTAACAGCTCAACTTCAAAGACTAATGCAGCAAACGGCGGGATAGCCGCGCCAGCACCTTGCGAGCCATAAGCAAGCTCTTGAGGGATGTAAAGCTTCCACTTATCGCCCACTTTCATACGTTGTAACGCTTCAGTCCAGCCTTTAATTACGCCGTTAACTGGAAATTCTGCAGGTTCGCCACGTTGTACTGAGCTATCAAATACTTCACCAGAAATTAACGTACCTTCATAGTGAACTTGCACTTTACTGCTAGCGGTCGGGGTATCGCCTTCACCTTCAACCAATACTTCATATTGAAGACCAGTTTCAGTTTTGTTGATCTCTGGACGTTGGCCGTTTTCTGCTAAGAACGTCTCGCCTTCAGCCATTGCTTCTTTATGCTGCTCAGCTTTTTTAGCTTCAATTTCTTTGGTGATTTCTTGGAAAGCTGCGCCAATTACCGCTTCGTCTAGCTGTGGCTCAGCACCGCTCATCACATCACGGATACCATCTAACATAGCATCAACTTTTAAGCCGTCAAAAGCTGCACGCTCAATCTGCTCACCAATTTGAAGGCCGTAGCCATAACTTGCTTGCGCTGCTGCGCCTTGATATTTATCGCTCATTTCAACTCTTAAAATTAATCATGAAAAGAACAAAATGTTACCATAAAGTCTTGCGAAAAAGGCGTAATTAGCAGACTAATTCAGCCTTTTTTTGTATGAATGGTGATCCAGAAAACTCCAGCTCACGCTGCTCACCAGTGAATTTAAAACCTAAGTGACGATAAAAACCTTGAGCGTGTTGATTATCCTCCATCACCCAGCAATGTAAGCGAGTAGCAAAGGACATTTTTGCCGATTGACTCGCTGATTCAAACAAGGCCCTTCCCCATCCTTTCCCCATCGCTTGGGGATCCAAATAGAGCGCCGTTAACTCAACACCTTCGACTTGTTGGTCAAGCATGACAAAACCTTGAACATTGGGTCTCGCTAATACCCACGTGGTATAACTGGGGCTGATTAAACGTTGTGACCACAAACGATGGTGTAATACTTCAGGTAATTGTTTAAACATAGCCTGAGTCACTTTTTTATTGTAAACATGCTGCCAACTACGCCGCTGCACTAAACTAATTTCAGCGGCGTGTTTAGCTTTAGCTAGCTGGATTGGCATCAGTGTTGGTTTCAGTATCTAGACTAAATTGTGCTGGGCGCTGGCATTGTGGCTGTTTGCCTTGCGCTATCGCTTGTTTTTCTAACTGTATAGCTCTGCTCATGCGCGCTTCTAAATCAGCTATACGGGTTGTATTTGAGGGGTGGGTTGAAAGAAACTCAGGGACTGAACCGCCGCCAGCCTTCGCCATATTCTGCCAAAGCGTCACGCTAGCCTGAGGATTAAAACCGGCACTAGCCATCAGGTCTAAGCCCATAAGATCAGCCTCACTTTCTTGGGTTCTTCCATAAGGCAACAATACCCCGTATTGCACACCTAAGCCCAAAGCAGCCATCGCAACGCCTTTATGTTTAACCTCATCGCTCACCCCAATAGCGATGGCAGCCACCGCCGTGCCTATGCCTGCAATTTGGTTTTGTGATAAACGTTCATTACTGTGTTCTGCTAATACGTGGGCTATTTCATGACCGATTACAGTGGCTAGCTGGTCTTGATCTTCAGCCACTTTAATCAAACCGGTATATACGCCAACATGGGCGCCAGGTAAGGCAAAAGCATTTACCTGCTCAGAGTCAAATACCACGACTTCCCATTTCTCTTCACCGTAGTGACCGGGTATTTCGGCGGTTACCGCATTCGAGATACACGCCACGTAATCATTGGTGGCTTGGTCTGTGACTATTTTTTCTTGTTTTTTTATTTCTTCAAAGGACTGAGCACCCAATGCACTCATTTTTGAATCATCATAAAGTAATACCCGCTTTCTTCCGGTTGGAGAAGCGGAACAACTTAGTAATGCGGCTAGCGAAACAACCCCTACAGCCAACTTTAGCATTTTGTTCATTTATGCATTTCCCTTTTTAAGGCAACCTTAAAAATTGCTATTCCTTTAATATTAGTGGCAATCCGGCACTAATGAATACAACCCTATCGGCAATGGTAGCCAATGCTTGATTTAAACGCCCTAATTCGTCGGCAAACATTCGCGCCACAGCATTATCAGACACCAAGCCTAAACCTACTTCATTGGAGACAATCACAATATCACTGTCTATCTGCTTTAGGGCTTCTAACAACAACGAAGACTGCCGGTGAATATCGACTAACTGTAACTGCGGTGACTTGTCCGTGCTTAACCACCACCCTAGCCATGTCGACATACATTCCAGCAAAATTGGCTGCTGCAAGTGGGCGTAACCAGCTAATACCTCAGCTAAACACTCTTCAGTAAAATTTAATTCATGGGTAGTAAAACGGCCGTTACGCTGACGTTGATGATGGTCAATCCGCTGTGCCATTTCATCATCACTGGCTAAAGACGTTGCAATATAAACAGATGAACCGATAAGGTCATCAGCAAACTGCTGTTCTGCCCAGCGGCTTTTTCCGCTTCGAATACCGCCCAATACCAAGGTTATCATCATTCACCTTAACTATACTCATCGCAATAAATGGCGAATCATTGTTCGTTGCTAAAAACCCAATAATGCTGTTTATTTTTCCGATTGTAGAATAACGACCTAGTGACAATAAATCGTATTTTCATACCGCTTATGCCGAGTCAATTTACCGGTCTAAAATAATTCTTGTCGCTATGATTTTGGTAAATAGTAGCATAGACAAAACCAACAACAATAGTTCAAAAACCAATAACTTAATGTAAATGATAGCCATAAAAAAAGCGGCTAACGCCGCTTTTTAATCGCTTCATTGATTAACTGGTTAGGTCATCGAAAAACTTTTTAACACCATCAAAAAAACCTTCAGCCTTTGGCTTGTGTTTGCTACTTGCAGACCCGCCACAACTATCCTCAAAGTCACGTAATAATTGCTTTTGAGTATCATTAAGCTTAACCGGTGTTTCTACTGTAACTTTACAGATCAAATCACCAATTGGTCCGCCTCGTACCGACTTAACTCCCTTACCACGCATTCTAAACATACGACCGGTTTGAGTTTCAGCAGGTACCTTAAGGCTTACTCGACCATCTAAAGTGGGCACTTCGATTTCGCCACCTAAAGCCGCCAATGTAAAACTAATTGGCACTTCGCAATATAGGTTATTTTCTTCACGCTGGAAGATGGGGTGATCTTTTACATGTACTTGAACATACAAATCACCGGCTGGAGCACCGCTCTCGCCCGCTTCACCTTCACCGGATAAACGAACGCGGTCACCAGTATCTACACCTGCGGGGATACTAACCGATAAGGTTTTAGAGCGTTCGTAACGGCCTTCACCATGACATTTATGGCAAGGATCTGAAATAATTGAGCCTTTACCTTTACAGGTTGGACAGGCTTGCTGAACCGCAAAAAAACCTTGACGCATTTGCACTTGGCCTTGGCCATGACAAGTACCACAAGTTTTTGGGCTCGAGCCTTTTTTAGCGCCACTACCATTACACTGTTCACAGTGTACTAAGGTAGGCACTCGAATTTCTTTTTTAACACCTTTTACCGCTTGCTCTAAGCTCAACTCTAGGTTGTAACGTAAATCAGAGCCACGTTGAGGCTGACGTCGACCACCGCCACCACGTCCACCACCAAAAATATCACCAAAGATATCGCCAAATGCGTCGCCAAAATCACCATGCCCGCCGCCAAAACCACCCGCTCCGCGGTTAGGATCGACTCCAGCATGACCATAGTGATCATAAGCTTCTTTCTTTTGGGCATCGTTCAGTACTTCGTAAGCTTCTTTTACTTCTTTAAATTTCTCTTCAGAAGCTTTATCACCTTTAGTACGGTCGGGGTGATATTTCATCGCCAAACGTTTGTAGGCTTTTTTAATTTCTCGCTCACCGGCATCTTTGCCTAGACCAAGAACTTCATAATAATCGCGTTTTGACATAATTGGAGTTCTGCTTTCTTACAAGCTAACAGCTTGGAAGTATTGGCGTTGATAGACACACGGGCGTTGTTTTCACAACGCCCGCTATTTACTTACTAAAGTATCGAAGACAAATTATTTTTTGTCGTCTTTCACTTCTTCAAACTCAGCGTCAACCACATCGTCTTGAGCAGGAGCTGCTTGCTCGGCATCTGCCGCGCCTGCATCTGCTTGGGCTTGTTGCTGTGCTACTTCCATCAGTTTTTGAGAGGCTTCAATCAAAGCTTGAGTTTTAGCTTCGATCTCTGCTTTATCTTCACCTTTAGTTGCTGCTTCTAATTCAGTCACTGCGGCTTCGATTTTCTCTTTATCTTCAGCAGGAAGTGCTTCACCGGCGTCTTCAATTTGCTTGCGTGTACCATGTACTAAAGCATCGGCTTGGTTACGAGCTTGAACTAACTCTTCAAACTTCTTATCTTCTTCAGCATTAGCTTCCGCTTCATTAACCATCTTATTGATTTCGTCATCTGACAAACCAGAAGAGGCTTGAATGGTAATTTTTTGCTCTTTAGCGGTATCTTTATCTTTAGCAGATACGTGCAAAATACCGTCAGCATCTAAATCAAAAGTTACTTCGATTTGTGGCACGCCACGTTGTGCAGGACGAATACCTTCTAGGTTAAATTGACCTAAAGATTTGTTGTCTGCAGCACGTTTACGCTCACCCTGAATAACGTGAACCGTTACCGCACTTTGGTTATCATCGGCTGTTGAGAATACCTGTGAACCCTTCGTTGGGATGGTAGTGTTTTTCTCAACTACGCGTGTCATTACACCACCCATAGTTTCAATACCCAAAGATAGTGGCGTTACGTCTAGTAGCAATACGTCAGTTTTATCGCCAGACAATACTGCACCTTGAATAGCTGCACCCATCGCGACAGCTTCATCAGGGTTAACGTCTTTACGTGGCTCTTTACCAAAGAACTCGGTAACTGCTTTTTGTACTAGTGGCATACGTGTTTGACCACCCACTAGGATTACATCGTTGATGTCACCCACAGATAAGTCAGCATCTTGCAAAGCGATGCGTAATGGCTCTAAAGAACGTTGTACTAATTCTTCAACCAAAGACTCAAGCTTAGAGCGAGTTACTTTGATATTAAGGTGTTTAGGACCCGAAGCATCAGCGGTGATGTAAGGTAGGTTTACATCAGTTTGTTGAGCTGAAGACAGTTCACACTTAGCTTTTTCAGCGGCTTCTTTTAAACGTTGCATCGCTAACGGGTCTTGCTTAAGGTCAAAACCTTGGTCTTTCTTAAATTCTTCAACCAAGTAGTTGATCAAGCGGCTATCGAAATCTTCACCACCTAAGTGAGTATCACCATTAGTGGCTAACACTTCGAAAGTTTTCTCGCCATCTACTTCATCAATTTCGATGATAGAGATATCAAAAGTACCACCACCTAAGTCGTATACAGCAACAACGTTGTCGCCTTTAACTGAGTTTACGCCGTAAGCGAAGGCTGCAGCAGTAGGTTCGTTGATAATGCGTTTAACATCTAAACCAGCAATACGACCAGCATCTTTAGTTGCTTGACGTTGTGAGTCGTTAAAGTATGCAGGTACCGTAATAACCGCTTCTGTAACGGCCTCACCTAGGTAATCTTCTGCTGTTTTCTTCATTTTCTTCAATACTTCAGCAGAAATTTGCGGTGGTGCTTTCTTCTCACCTTTTGCTTCTACCCAAGCGTCACCGTTGTCAGCATTTACAATTTTGAACGGCATAATTTTAATGTCACGCTGTACTTCGTCATCGGTGAAACGACGACCGATAAGACGCTTAATAGCAAATACAGTGTTAGTTGGGTTAGTTACCGCTTGGCGTTTGGCTGGTTGGCCAACTAAGGTCTCGCCATCCTCGGTGTAAGCAATGATAGAAGGTGTTGTACGATCGCCTTCAGCATTCTCGATAACTTTAGGGGTATCGCCATCTAAAATCGCAACACAAGAGTTAGTGGTGCCTAAATCAATACCAATAATTCTACCCATAATGGTGTTCTCCAAATTCTGTTTATAACTAATTTTTTGTTGTTGGAACTAAGGTGGGGGCGTCAATTTTCTTTTCAAGGGAAAAACTAAAAAAAAAAGCTAAATAGCTTGATATCAAGTTGATTACTTTCCATTCAACTTTTACCACCGCAAAAGCAACAGCAGCACATAAAACCACCAAAAACCGAACAGGAAGTAGCTAAAATGCCATTAGATATAACCTGTGATACTATAACCTTAACTTTAAGTTATATGCAGAGCATTAATCTGCATAAAAATAGAGAGAAGGGAAATGATCAACACTGCAAAACTGAGCCTCACACATAAGATAATAATCGGTATGATTACCGGTATTGCACTAGGGGTTTTCTTACAAACATTTTTTGCTGATTCAGTGCTAGTTAAAGACTATCTGGTTGACGGCATTTTAAATATTACAGGGTCTATTTTTGTTGCCAGCTTAAAAATGCTAGTTGTGCCATTGGTATTTGTATCCTTGGTATGTGGCGTGTCTTCAATGAAAGATACTGCTCGCTTAGGCCGCCTTGGTGGTAAAACAGTGCTTCTTTATTTAGCCACGACAGCGATTGCCATTTCACTGGCAATGGCGGTAGCACTATTAGTTCGTCCTGGCACAGGCATCGAACTAGTGGCTGAAACGGCCTTCCAGGCTAAACAAGCCCCAAGTATTAGCCAAGTCATTATCGACATGTTCCCGGATAACCCTATTGCCTCCATGGCACAGGGCAATATGTTGCAAATCATTGTATTTGCATTGTTGTTCGGTATCGCTATCGCAATTTCAGGTGAACCAGGCAAGCGTATAGCCAGCCACTTTGAAGATTTCAATGTAGTGATTATGAAATTAGTCACCATTTTAATGAACCTTGCTCCCTATGGCGTATTCGCGCTGTTAGCCAAACTGTTCTTTGGTATTGGCTTCGACGCGATTTATAGCCTGCTAGGTTACTTTATGGTGGTACTGGTTGTGCTACTGATTCACGCTTTGGTGGTTTACCCCACCTTACTCAAAGTACTTACCGGCTTAAATCCGGTTTTGTTCATCAAGAAAATGCGTGAAGCAATTGTATTTGCGTTTAGTACTGCTTCCTCTAACGCCACTATTCCAGTGACGATGGAAACCGCTACTCATAAATTGGGCGTACGTAACTCAACGGCTTCTTTTACTATTCCCTTGGGCGCGACCATCAATATGGATGGCACTTCAATAATGCAAGGTGTGGCGACCATTTTCATCGCTACCGTTTATGGTATTGATTTAACCGCCGGTAACTTTTTAATGGTGATTGTCACTGCAACTTTGGCATCAGTGGGAACAGCAGGCGTGCCGGGCGTTGGTTTAATTACTCTGGCCATGGTCTTACAACAAGTAGGGCTGCCCGTTGAAGGTATTGCTTTAATCATCGGCGTAGACCGTTTGTTAGATATGGTTCGTACGGCGGTCAACATTACCGGTGACAGCATGGTAACCGTAGCAGTCGCTAAATCAGAAGGGGACTTAAACCTAGACACTTACAACAACCCGCTAGCGGGTTTGTCGGAAGAAGAAGTTCACTTACCCCATGAAGCAGAGCCAAATGCTACAGTAGGCTTAGAAAAGGCCTAACCATATAAAGTACACAATAAAAAACGCGGCTTTATGCCGCGTTTTTTATTTTTGCGTCAACTACGTGAACGCTTACTCGATACCACTTATAGAAATATCAAGATTGTTTAAAATGCCATTCTGAATCGAATAAATACAACCATGAACAGATAGCTGTTGGCCGTTGCGCCAAGCATTTTGCAAGGTAGTGGTTTGGGAGACATTTTTCACTTGCTCCATCACATTTAATTCACACAAACGGTCGGCACGTAATTGTTTGTCTTCAATGCCATCAAGCTCGGCTTGATGAAAGCGATAAACGTCTTTTAAATGGCGCAACCAGTTATCAATTAAGCCGTGCTGCTCCTTTTCCATAGAGGCCAATACCCCACCACAGCCGTAATGCCCGGTCACAATAATATGTTTCACCTTCAATACATCGATTGCGTACTGAATCACCGACAAACAGTTTAAGTCAGTATGTACAACGACATTAGCAATATTCCGATGCACGAAAACTTCACCAGGAGGAAGGCCAGCAATTTGATTCGCAGGAACTCTACTATCACTGCAACCGATCCATAAATACTCTGGATTCTGTTGTTTTGAAAGTTCACCAAAGAAATCAGGATCATTTTCTTTGATTCTATGCGCCCACAGTCGATTATTCTTAAATAACTGGTCAATGTCGCTCATCTATTCCTCTTTGCTACAACTAGACTCTGAGCAGTATTTTGCCCGATGCGCTCGGCGACTGCTAGCATTACCCTGCGAAACACTGATCTGACCAGCAGCTAGTCATCGAACGGGAGTTCAGCTTGAGGAGCGTCTTGTGGTGTTTTGTCTGCCAATAGTTGGCGCTGCTTACGAATAAAGTACAGCTTACGTTGCTTGCTTAAACGCAACACATTTTGCTGCTCTGCAGGGCTCAGCCTCTGCCAAGAGAAACGTTCTTCTCTACTACGAAAACACCCCATGCAAAGCCCACGGCTGTTGGATTGACAGATACCACGACAGGGATTGGGAATATCAAAAATTTCGAGCTGTTCCATGAATTACTACAACTCCCCTCCAGCCAATACGAACAATACTTATTCAGACTATAACAATGGCATAGGCAATGCTTAGAGGTCAAAATTTTAAACAAAAGTATGTCAATTCCTCACCATTTAGCTGAACACTTAAGTTTACTCCCCTAATAATGTTCAATAAAAGGCACAAAAAAAGGGCCTACAGGCCCTTAACATCGTAATAGCTTGATTAAGCGCTGGTATCTACTGAAGCAGCTTTTGAGATCATTACCATTGCAGGTCGTAATAAACGGCCATTCAGTTCATAGCCTTTTTGCAGAACGGCTACCACAGTATTTGGTGCCACACCTTCTACCTCTTGCATGCCCATTGCTTGATGTTTAGCGGGATCAAAAGCTTGATCTTGCGGCGATACGACCTCAATACCAAACTTCTTAACTGCATCGATAAGGGTTTTCAGGGTAAGCTCTACCCCTTCAATCATCGATGACAAGGCCTCATCCTCACGGTTGGCATGTAATAAAGCCATTTCCATATTGTCGATGACAGGTAACAGCTCATTGGCAAATTTTTCTAAGGCAAACTTACGGGCTTTTTCAACTTCTTGTGCAGAACGACGACGAATATTGTCAACTTCAGCTTTAGCGCGAATTACCCCATCTTTTTGCTCAGCAACCGTTTGTTCAGCAGTCGCCAAACGCTCTAGTAACTCAGCAACGCTGATCTCTTCACCCACAGATTCAGCGTCTGCCTCTGCTTCCATTTCAGCTTCTAGCTCAGCTTCAATCGCATCAACTTGCTGTTCTACTTCGTTTTCTACTACAACTTCTTCTGATTGCGCTTTATTTTGCTCGCTGCTCATGCAGGGTCTCCGTAATTCTTCACAAATAACTCTAATCTGTTGCATATTATGGGGATCAAATAGATGCTTTCAAGTGATAGACGCGATAAAACTAGCTGAGTTCTTAATGGACACGCTATAATCAGCGATAACACAAAGTGAAATCAATAAGTTATGACTAAAGCTTTCAATACCATTGGGTTAATCGGAAAACCACATCATGAGGGTGCAAACAACACCCTTACCGCGCTATACCATTGGCTTACTCAACAGTCTTATACGGTGTTAGTAGAAGAGCTAACCGGCCAACAACTAGACATTGACGGGCTTAACTTAGTCAGTATTACTGACTTAGGGCTGCAAGCCGAGTTAGCCATTGTAGTGGGCGGCGATGGTAATATGCTGGGAGCCGCGCGTGTTTTATCCGGTTACGATATTGCCGTTATTGGAGTCAACCGTGGAAACTTAGGCTTCCTTACCGATTTAGATCCAGATGATTTTGAACACCCCTTGCAACAAGTGCTACAAGGCAAATTTGTCACTGAAAATCGCTTTCTATTAGAAGCAAGAGTGATGCGTCATAATACGCTAAAAAGCTGCAATAGCGCCGTCAATGAAGTGGTACTTCACCTCGATAAAGTCGCCACCATGTTGGAGTTTGAAGTATATATTGATGATCACTTTATGCTTAGCCAACGTGCCGACGGCTTGATTATCACTACCCCTACTGGCTCTACAGCTTATTCACTTTCAGCTGGAGGCCCTATTCTCACCCCTAATTTAGATGCGATAGCGTTAGTGCCCATGTTCCCGCATACTTTAAGCTCTCGGCCGATTGTGGTTGATAGCCAAAGTGAAGTGAAACTTAAGCTATCTTACGACAACAGCGAACATATGAATGTGAGCTGCGATAGCCACGTTTCACTCCCGGTGCTACCGGGAGACGAAGTAATTATAAGAAGACAAGCAAATCACTTGCGCCTGGTTCACCCCGAGAACTATGATTACTTTAAAATATTACGAACCAAACTTGGCTGGGGCAGCAGACTGTTTTAATCTAAGCCTTACAATTATCATCGCATCAGGGAAGTGAATCATTGAGCACAACTACCTCTCCACTGGTTAAACAGCGTCAACTAGTTGTTGAAATTATGCGCCAACTTTCTTTTGGCGATATTCTCGATGTGCAATTTGTTAAAGCAGGTGATGTGCGTATCAAATGCCGGTTAATCGGCGTTGATGACGGTAATTTTCTAATTTTTGCGGTTCCCAAAACTGCCCAACAAAGCCACGGTGATGTATTAGTTGAAGGGATGGCTTGTATTATTCGCTCAATAATTGAAGGTGAAGCCGGTCAATGTATCGCCTTTCGCAGCATCATCACAGACATAATTAAGTCGCCCAAACACCTTCTATTTGTAAAATACCCCTCTGAAATCGAACGTTTTAGTCTGCGAAAACAGCAACGGGTTAGCATTCGAGTTCCGGCGACCATGACTCACCGATCGTCAGTGAGCGATCACCAAATTGAAGATAGCCTCAGTTTCGATGGGATCATCTTAGATTTATCTGCTGGAGGCTGTCGCTTTAAACTCGCTTGGCCTGCGAGTAACGGCAAGCTGCTGTTAGAAGATGTATTTATCTATATTCGCTTTCCGGGTCACCCCGACAAAGATGCGGTCGTCGAGGGAAAAGTGAAAAGCCAAAGCCGTGAAGGAATCGACCACCTATCTGTAGGTATTCGTTTTGAAGGAGAAACGGAACTAGAAGAAGTCTTTAAACACCTCGCTCTAGACGTTTAACCCCGTCATTTTCTGCCATCTTAAGTGCAACTATTGTCGATATAACATCGCAAGTTTATGCTTTGTTTTGTTGCCAGGGAACTCGGTCAAATAAAGTAATTACCACTAAGCTAAATAACGCCACAAATAAAAAACCAAACACTACCGGATAGCAAGTATCGTTAAAACTTAGACCGATTAAACTACCAATTGGAATGGCCACCAACGTTGATATAAAGGCAACAAAAGCTGAGCCCATGCCCGCAATGGCACCAAGCGGTTCCATGGCTATAGAATTTAAATTACCGAACAAGATACCAATACAGAAAAAAGCAGGCACCAAATAGGCCATTAAAATCAGCAACGGCGGTACACCAGCATTAGCCAACAATATGATACAAAATAGACCCGTTAGTAGCAGTAAGCCCCATAAAGCGTAATTAATCATCTTACGCATGCCTAACTTTAGCACTAAGCGACCATTGACCAGTGAAGCTACGCCCACCGCACAAGCAGCAACAGCAAATAACAAAGCAAAATTGTCGCCTTGGTCGTATAAGTGTATAAATATTAAAGGGGCACTGTTTAAGTAACCGATAAAACCACCAAAAACCACACCGGATACCAAGGTATAAACCAACGCGGTGCGCTCAGCCAAGAGGAATTTCAAACCTTCAACAAAGCTTTTTACTGTAAGTGGTCGGCGTTTGTCTTCCACTAAGGTTTCCTCTTGGTACAAAAAGAACCAAAAACCAGTGGATACCGCCATGATTAACAACATACCAAAGATCCAGCGCCAATGGGCAACACTCAGAATTAACTGACCCACAGCAGGGGCTAAAATCGGCACGACAATAAATACTGAAAACACCACCGACATAATACGCGCCATTTCGGCGCCTTTTAATTTGTCTCGCACCAACGCCATGGTGATAATTCGCGGTGCAGCCGCCCCCATACCTTGCAAAACGCGCCCAACGATTAGCCAGTTAAAAGACTCTGATAAGATACAAATGATGCTACCGCTGATAAATAGCAAGTAACCTACATAAATTGGCGGCTTACGGCCAACTGCATCTGACCAAGGGCCATAAAATAATTGCCCTATCGACAAGCCAATAAATAAAGAAGTGATGGTCCATTGAGCCTGAGTGGCTTGCGGTAAATTGAAGTCGTTTGCAATGGCTACCAGTGCAGGCAACATCGCATCTACAGATAATGCCACCAGAGACATCATTGCCGCTAACAAAACAATAAACGCTTTAGCGTTGCTATTTCCAGTGCTCACCTGTTACTCCTAACTCCCTACAGAAAACAGGTCGTTATATCACGAGAAAAGTTGAATAGCGATAAGTAATGAAGTTGGCTACAGTAAGGCTACAAATAATCTAAAAGTCACAATAAAACAGCAGCTATAACCAAATAGCTGCTGTTTTATCGAATTTACTAAGTGTTGTTTTTTTGCTCATTATCAAACAGCATGGATATCAGAGCGATGAGTGCAGAGCCAAGCATTAACAATAGTGATACCGCATTTAGCACCGGCGTGGAGCCTTCGCGTAAACGGTCATACATGGCAATAGTTAAAGGGGCGTCAGAGCCAACTAACATCAAGGTGGTATTGAAGTTCTCAAAAGACATAAGAAAACTCACCACTCCGGCGCCAAGTAAGGCAGGGGTAAGAAACGGCAACACTACGGTAATAAAAGCAACCCAAGAACTTGCTCCCAAATTTAACGCGGCTTCTTCTAAACTAAAGTCAAATTTACGTAAACGAGCTAATATAACTAAAGTTGAAATAGTAGTGATAAACGCCACTTGGCCAATCACCACTAGGCTAAAACCGGGTCGTAACCATTCCCATTCCCAAGCAAAGGTATTCTCAATACTATTTGCCAAACTACTACTGGCCACCAAAATGGCAACCCCAAGGATAACGCCAGGAATGACCAGCGGTAGCAATAAGCCAATGTATAGCCAGTTTTTCCCAGGAAAATCGAAGCGAACAAACAACCAGGCATTTGCAGTAGCCAACACAATAGACACGAGGGTTACCAAGCAAGCAATTGAAGCGCTCACCCCAATACTAGAAAGCAAGCCGTCATCATATAAAATCCCTAATTTAGGTTCGGTTTGGCCGATAAACCAATCTAAGGTAAAACCTTGCCAAGGCAGGGCTGGATACAAACTATCATTGAAAGCAAAGATTGCCACAATGGTTAAAGGTAAGGCCAAAAAAACTAAAAAACCGACCATGTAAAATTGGTAAAGCGATTTAGCCGGACCGCGCAGTTGATGTAACATAAATCCCCCTATCGACCCAATGTTCGGCTAAACGACTGACCACTAAGCTTCAAGCCTAGGGCCACAACAAACGAGGATACCAGTAACAAGATCACACCAAAAGCGGCCCCTAACTCCCAATTAAAGCGGGTGATAAACTGGGTGAAAATTTGCTCGGTAAACCACAGGCTGTCTTTCCCACCTAATAACCTTGGGGTGAGGTAATTACCTAAACACAGCATAAACACCATAATACAACCAGACACTATGCCAGGCATCGCGTAAGGAACGATAATGGAACGAGTAACATCCCAACCGTTTCCGCCTAGGTCATAACCGGCCTCAATCAAGCTTTTATCTAGACCTTCTAAGGTACTCACCAGCGGCACCACCATAAATAACATCGAGGTATAAACCAAACCGATTAACATACTTACATCGTTATACAGAAACTCGATAGGTTGCTCGGTTAACCCCAAGGCCATAAGCCCTTTACTTATCACTCCAGACTCTCGCAGCAGAATCATCCAGCCGTAAGTACGCACTAACTCACTGACCCAAAATGGCAATAAACAAGTCAGTAATAACAAGCGTTTTGATTTGCCCTTCGCCACTTTGGCAATGAAAAATGCCACTGGAAAACTCACTAACAAAGTGATGAAGGTAGCTAATAAGGACATCCACACGGTACGCATTAGGGTGCGCCAGTACAGTGGTTCACCAAAAAACTGTTGATATTGGTAGCCACCCACGCTATCGCCTGCTGCGTAATCTCGTTTAATCAAAGATAACTCAAGCATTTGCATGTGTGGCAACACAATCAGCAATACAAACCACAATAAAAATGGCAGCAATAACAAGTAAAAACCTAGGCCTTTAGCTTTCACTGCTCGCTCCTTTTACAATGCACATTGCTTGCTCGGCATTCCAATAGATGCGCAGTAAACTGCCCACGCTGATGTTATGCAGCGCCAAATTTGCGCCTGGGGCAACTTGATAGACCTCATTATGATGGGTATCTCGAACCATTAAAGTAGAACTCGCGCCATCAAATAAACACTCTTCAACAACAACATCAAACTGGTTATCAGCTTGAATATCTTGCCCTGCCTTAGCAATACCGATAACTTCAGGTCGAACAAAAATGTTCACCGTAGTTTTGGCAATTTGCGGTACTTTAGTTTCCACGATCAAGTGGCGTCCACGCGCGGTTTTTAATAAAGCCTTCGCTTGGCGCTGTTCACATACCACCGCTGATAACTGATTAGTTTGTCCCACAAATTTGGCCACAAAGGCGGTATCGGGTTGAAAGTAGAGCTGCTGTGGGCTGGCAACCTGTTCAAAACGGCCATTATTCATCACTGCGACTTTATCAGACATCACCAAAGCTTCTGATTGGTCGTGAGTAATATAAATAAAGGTGGTACCAAACTCTCGTTGCAGGTGTTTTAGCTCAACCTTCATTTTTTCTCTAAGCTTTAAGTCTAAGGCGCCCAAAGGCTCGTCAAGCAATAGCAAGCTTGGCTCTAATACCAAACTACGCGCGATAGCGATTCGTTGCTTTTGGCCGCCTGATAGCTGTGAAATCTGTTTATCTTGGCTTCCGTCTAAGCCAACTCGGCTAAGTACATCACTGATTTTAATTTGCCGTTCAGCGGCCTTAACCCCCCGACGCTTTAAGCCGTAAGCGATATTCTCGGCCACGTTCATATTGGGAAAGAGTGCTAAATGCTGAAACACCATATTCACTGGGCGTTTATTAGGCGCTAATTCGTTGACCCGTTGTTGATGAATTCTAATCTCGCCCTTACTGGGCGATTCGAAGCCTGCTAGCATTCTCAACAACGTTGTTTTGCCACAACCGGACGGTCCTAAAATAGAAAAAAACGATCCCGCTTCTACATTGAAATTTAAGCCATCAACCGCAGTGAAGTCAGAAAATTGCTTGGTGAGACTTTCACATTCCAGATCAAATTTAACATTTGCCACTATAAAAACTCACTTTGAAATTTAAAGGGGCCGGTTGGCCCCATACACTTATTTTGCCGCTTGAACGCGATCTAATACCTTACCTTCCATGGCTTCTAAGCCCGCAGGTACAGCCGGATACCACTTGATGTTGTCGATATCATCACTAGAAAAGCTGGCGTTAAATTGGGCCTTAGCCACTTCGTTAACGTAAGCATCCGATCCTTTTGAAGCAGTGAAATTACCTGCAGACTCGGTGATTTTTGCCGCTATTTCAGGGCGCATAACAAAGTTGATCCACTGGTAAGCCGCATCAACCGCCTTTGATTTTCTTGGGATAGCAAAAGTGTCAATCCACCCAAGAGCCCCAGATTTAGGTGCAACAAATTGAATATTCTGTTGGTCACGGTTGAGCTTCCAACCACCAGCATCCCAAGCCATGGCCGCAACCACCTCATTTGAGCGCATTAAGTTCATTAACTCATCACCGCCAGACCAGTAAGCTTTAACGATAGGCTTACATTCGACCAATTTTTGTTCTACTTGATTCAATATTTGCTGGTATTTTGCAGGGTCAGAATAAGCAGCAAATGGGTCTTCTCCCAACGCGAAAGCAAAACCAATCAGAGTTGGACGCTTCAAACGATAAGACACTTTGCCTTTATATTTGTCTTGGCATAAGTCGGTATAATCAGCGACATCTTTGGCCATTTCACCGTTCACCACTAAGCCACTGGTTCCCCAAACGTGAGGGACGCCAAATACTTGGTCGCCTACTGCGGTGTTTTTCTTAGTGGCGTCCAACATAGAGGTAATCATTTGTTGCTGTTCAATACGGGTTAGATCAATAGCCTGATAAATGCCGAATTGCTGTTGAACACCAGTAATGCGGTCTTGGCTAGGCTGGGCTAAATCAAAACCAGAGCCGCCTGTTGCACGTAACTTAGAGATCATGTCTTCATTGTTTGATTTGGTCACCTTCACTTCGATGCCCGTCTCTTTTTCAAACAGCTCTATCACTTCTTGTGGGGCGTAACCACCCCAAGTGAGTAGACGTAAGGTTTCTGCACTGGCTTGTGCGCTAACAATTGCACCCATGCTAAGCGCTAAAGCACTCAGTGTTAAACGTTTATTCAACATAATATTCTTCCATGTATTTATAGGGTTAAGTAGTAAACCAAGTTGCTTGGTTTGAATACATCGCTCGAATGATAAACATGCACTACTTTTATGACACAAATGTGAAGGTACAAGCAACCGAAAAATAGGATAAAAAACAATCAGTTTTGAATTTTAGCTTGCAAGCTCAAAAATAGAACTATATATTTATACAGCAACTGTATGAATAAACAGGTATGGAAATGCTCACTCAATTAAGCGTACAAAATTTTGCGATTGTTCGATTTCTTGAACTCGACTTACATCAAGGTATGACCACCATTACTGGCGAAACCGGTGCCGGTAAGTCGATTGCGATTGACGCACTAGGCTTGTGTTTAGGTAATCGCGCCGAAGCATCAATGGTTAGGCAAGATGCCGACAAAGCTGAAATCAGCGCTCAATTTGATATAAGTACCAATCAGCGAGCCCAATTGTGGTTACAACAAAATGAGCTGCTGAGTGACGACGAATGCATTTTGCGTCGAGTAGTCACTAAAGAAGGCCGCTCTAAAGCTTATATTAATGGCACCGCTGTACCTTTGGCACAACTTAAGAGCTTAGGCCAATACCTGATCAGCATTCACGGCCAGCATGCACATCAACTGCTGCTAAAACCTAGCCAGCAGCTTTCTATCGTCGACCAATATGCCGCTCATCCGCAGTTAATAGGCGAAGTAAAACAAGCCTACCAAATGTGGAAGGGCCTGTGTAACGAGCAAGAGTTAGCAGAACAACAGCAGAAAGAACTCGCCGCTCAGCGACAACTACTTGAATACCAAGTGAAAGAGTTAGACGAATTTGCCCTTCAAGAAGGCGAATACCAAAGCATTGAGCGGCAACACCAATGTTTATCACATAGTACCGAGTTGCAACAAACCAGCTACCAGCTTACTCAGTTGCTGGGCCATGACGAACAAGTCAATGTGCTTGATATGCTGGCTCAGGCCTGTAAAACCACCAGTCAGCTACTGGAGTTAGATCCCAAATTAGACGCCATCAATAACCTACTGCACGAAGCCCAAATACAAGTTGAAGAGGCCACATCACAACTTAGCCATTACAGTGAAGAGCTAGACGATGACCCTGAGTTATTTGCCGAGTTAGAACAACGCCTCAGCCTCGCCCTAGAACTAGCCAGGAAGCATCAAACCACCCCTGAGTTATTACCTGAGCTGCATCAAAACTTACACACCCAGCTCAATCACATGAGCCAACAAAGCGAACGTTTTGAGCACCTTGCCGAAGAAATTGAAAAAACATGGCAACACTATCTTGGCAAGGCGAATAAACTATCTAAAAGTCGCGAACGTGCTGCTAATAGTCTCAGTAAATTGATCACTAAAGAAATACATAAACTCAGTATGGCCAAAGCACAATGTGAGTTTTCAGTTCACAGTGATGCCGAGCAGTTTATCAATGCTAATGGTATTAACCGCGTTGAACTACTAGTAAGAACCAACCCAGGTCAGCCGATGCAGGCCATCGAAAAAGTCGCCTCAGGCGGTGAGCTATCCCGTATTGGCTTAGCCATTCAGGTTATCTGCTCGGCCAGCATTTTAACCCCTACCCTCATTTTTGATGAAGTTGATGTCGGTATTAGTGGCCCAACAGCTGCTGTAGTAGGCAGCATGCTTCGCCAGTTGGGTAAGCAATGTCAGGTACTATGTGTCACTCACCTTCCGCAAGTTGCCGGACATGGACACCAACAAATGTTAGTGAGCAAGCAGCAAAAGAAAAATGAAACCATCACTAATATGCAAACATTGTCAGCAAAACAACGCTTAGAAGAATTAGCGCGTTTACTTGCCGGGGACGAAATTACCCCTTCAGCCCTCGCAAACGCGCAAGAATTATTAATCAGCGACTAATTTCTTCGCGATCGATGCTTCTTTTTCTGGCGGGGCTTAGTTATGATGCCTTCCTTAACAAGGAGCTTCGATTAACCATGCGTTTTACAGCAAAGATTTTTATCCTACTAGCCAGTTTAAGTCTAAGTGCCTGTTCAGCCTTTGACTGGATGGTATACAAGATTGATATTCCCCAAGGCAATTACATCGATGATGCAAAGGTAGAACAGCTTCGAATCAACATGAGTAAAGAGCAAGTGCGATTTGTGCTGGGTACGCCAATGTTAATTGATGCTTTTGAACAAGAGCGCTGGTATTACTTATATAGTTACCAAAACGGTAATGGCCCGCTAGAAAAGCGTAACTTAGTGGTTCAATTTGTAAACGACCACTTAGCCTTAATTGAGGGTGACTATGAAGTTAGCGAAGACTTTATGGTGCCATTAGATGCCGGATAGTTCTCACTAATAGCAAAAAGCCAGATAATCATTATCTGGCTTTTTTGTTTGTTAACTGTCGGTAGTTTTTGCCTTAGGCCTACCACCGGTGGTTTTATCGGCCCTACCGGCAGCTTTAGCCCGCTCGGCACGAATTTTTCTTAGCTCTTTAGGATCAGCAATTAGTGGCCGATAAATTTCTATTCGGTCACCATCGTGCAACATTTGGCTTAATTTAGCCGCTCGACTAAATATGCCTACCGATGCAGATTCAGGGTCTATTTCTGAAAAATGGTCCACAATACCCGAAAGCTTAATAGCGGTTAATACATCACAACCCTGCTCTACCTTGCAAGCCAACAGTACTTGGCGCTCAGGCAAGCCATACACAACTTCAATATTTATTTGCTCACTCACCACTAATACACCTGTTTTGCTCTATCTACGAACGCTTGCACCATATTACCCGCTAACTCCTGAAAAACCCGACCAAAAGCGGCTGCAATCAATTTATTACTGAATTCAAAATTCAAATCTAGCATCACCTTACAGGCTTGCTCGTCTAACGCGATGAAATGCCAGACACCCGTTAAAGACTTAAATGGCCCATTGACCAAGTTCATCTGAATTGATTGGTCTTCGGTTAAGGTGTTTTCAGTGACGAAACTATTTTTTATCCCAGCCTTGGCTACGCCCACTTGCGCCAACATACTCGACGGACTCTCTTCAAGTATTTCACTGCTCACGCACCCCGGTAAAAACTGTGGGTACGCATCAACATCATTGACTAACTGGTACATTTGTTTGGCACTAAACATCACCAAAGCACTACGGTTTACTTGCGGCATAACCCACTCTTTCTTCAAATCTGGCAACATTTTAGCATTAGCTTGGCTAATCCGCACAATATCAGTTTTAAAGCCACGCTGCATGCGTATAATAGCCGCCATGAGCAAGAAAAAATCAAAATCAAAAGTAGGTTCTAATACCATCGCGCTAAATAAAAAGGCGCGCCATGATTACCGTATCGAAGACAAATTTGAAGCGGGTATGGAACTACAAGGCTGGGAAGTTAAATCCATGCGAACCGGAAAGGTTAACATCGCGGAGAGTTACGTTTACGTACGCGATGGTGAAGCTTTCATTTCAGGTTTAAACATTCAACCACTGTTATCGGCATCTACCCATGTAGTGGCCGACCCAACACGTATTCGTAAACTGCTGCTTAATCGGCGCGAGCTAGATAAGTTGATCGGCGCTGTAGAACGTCAAGGTTACACCATTGTGGCTACCGCCCTATACTGGAAAGGCTCTTGGGCTAAACTAGAAGTAGGCTTAGCCAAAGGTAAAAAAGATCAAGACAAACGCGAAGATGAAAAAGACCGCGAATGGCAACGTACTAAAGACAGAGTAATGAAACACAGCTTTAGGTAGCTAGCGGCCTAAACTGGACAAATAAACAGCATTCAAGTTTTAGTGTCTATCTGTTTGCATAGCGCTTGTGTTAGAATAGCTGAGTAATTCTGGGGCTGAATTGGATTCGACAGGATCAGGAAGGCTTGTGGAGCATGTCGTGGGGCGGTTTGCCACGTAAAAAGCCGCAAAAAAATAGTCGCAAACGACGAAAACTACGCACTAGCAGCTTAATAACCCGCTAGAGCACTTCTACCCTAGCTTCCGCTTGTAAGACGGGGAATCATAGAAGTTCAAACCCAAACAAGATAGCGAGGGATGCTTTGACTAGAGAGCTGAACCGCGAAATAGAATTCTGGTATGTTAGTAAGTGGCGTGTTTGTTCGCAGCTTGCTAACGAGATTAAAGACAAACTAAGCATGTAGCGCCATTGGTTAGAATGGTTTTGGACGCGGGTTCGAAACCCGCCAGCTCCACCAACACAAAAAAAACGGTAACTCATTGAGTTACCGTTTTTTTATATCTAAGCCACTGAGTTAGACGTATAAAAGCACTTCTTGGGCTTTTTGCTCTTCGCTTCTAATAGCGCCGTAAATGCTTCGAATGGCATGGGTTAATCAACGTAGAACCCTAGCAACCCATATGGGCTCAAGACTTTAACTTGATAGCTAATTTCCATGCCTTTCGCTATTACTTCCAACTCGATATTGCTTCCAATTAATATCATCGATTCAGTCAGCGGTGACTCGCAACCAATAATACCTATTGAGATAGTTGAATCCATCCGCTGCTATTAATGCTCAATTCGATCTTTTTCTGTCTATTTCCCTGCAACTTTTTTAGCTACCGCTCGCATATATCCGGGCATTTTGTCGGAACGCTCGTTAGGGGAAGTGGAAAAGACAAATGCTGCAAAATCTCTTTCAGGGTCGGTATAAATACCCTGATGCATATTACCATGTTTAAACATACCTCCATCAGCCCAAATATGGTCCCATTGAGCCGAATTTCGTTCAGCCTTTTCCCCTGTCCACTCAAGGCTGTAAGCTTCTTCTTCAGAACCTACATAAGCAGCCGGATCGCCAAGGGTACGAATTCGTTCCAATACTTTTGGAGTGATGACTCTTTGCTCTGAAACCACATTCCAGCTCGGTGTGAACATCATCGCGTATTTTAATGCATCTTCGATGGTTGAGTTGACCAAACCGCCACCTACAGCAGTACCATCGGATGTTAGACCAACCATAAACTGATTTTGAACACCTAACTTGGACCAAACTTTTTCGTTGAATACGTCTTTATATGTTTGGCCAGTGGCGCCTTCAATGGCCATCGTTAAAGCTTGAGTAATCGCTGTAGAATAACGGAATCGTTCTCCTGGCTCTTCACCGTCTATAGCTTGCACATTTTTTAAGACGTCTAACCATTCTCCACCTTCTTTTTGAGAGAATAGAGAAGCGAAGAATTTCTCAATCCAACTATTTGGATCAGAAAAAGCAGCAGTTGTTTCTTCAAGATCTAAACCTGAGGCCATATTTAGTGCATTTTTAACGGATACCTTGTCCCATGCGGTTCCTTTTAACTCTGGCGCATAGAATGTAATCGATTTATCAAGATCCATTTTGCCTTCACTTTCTAGCAAAATACACAAGGTTCCAACCGTGGTTTTAGATGCAGACATCCAGACATGGAAATCGCTTGGGTTCATACCAGGGTATGCTTCGAACACAACTTTTCCTTTATGAGCCATAATTATAGCTTGTACTCTGTTGTAGTCATTCCCCAAATATTCTTCTAGTTTAGGGGTTTCTGAGCCATCTTCCTGAGTAAATGTGATGTCTTTTAAATCGGGATTAATCGCTCGTTTCAGATTCCTAATATCATGGGTGGGCATAGCGATATCCACGTTGATGAATTTTGGAATATTCAAATTTACAAAAACACCGTGGTCCCCTGCCGACTGCCAATTGGGGGTACTAAATTTTTCTGTTACATCTTGAGTAAAATTAAGCGGAAATGACCCCTTCGCCTTTGATAACGGAGTAGTTAAATCGGTTATTTTACTAATGTATATTTCCTCGTGAACATCTATTTTTGTCATATCTTCAGTTTTCACATGGCTTTCCTGCCCCCCAAAAGCAAGTGTCGGTCCCATAACGAGCAAAGCAAGGTACTTCATTTTATTCATGATTTGTTTCCATTTTTTGAGTTAAAGACAGTTATGTGGGCCTCTCTTCAGATAAACCTACAAATAAATCGTGTCTTGATTTAACGAAAGTATATTGGAGACCTTGATTATCAATAACTCTTCTGAGATGGACGCAATCATCATATATACATATTTTCCCTCCAGCCTTAATCAGTACAACTAACATAAGCACAACTGAAATAGTGCTTCACCAACTAATCAATAACGAATAATGCCTAACATACTCAGGCTAGATATTAATACCGCTGTAAACCCTATCAGCTGTCTGATGAAATGGACTGCATGCATGCCCGGTTTATAGACATTGGTAAACGGGTCACTAGGCTTATAGCGAATCATTAACTGCTTTAAGGCTGATATTTCATCAAGCTTAGCCTGCGCTTTGGCGCGCGTAGTGTAATCAGCGCTAAAATCATATTCGGTCCCTGTATACACGTTCCCCCCCACTGAGAAACGGCATTGAATAGCCGGCGCATAGTAGCGAACAGATTTGTTAGAGGTATGATGTTTGAGATAACAACGCTCTAGGGTGGCAATGGCTACTGGCCAAGTTTTGCTCTGTTTAGCCTCTTCTTTACCCACAAGCCCAGTAATAAAAATAAATACACCAGAATGATAAGCATCACCCACGCAACGTTGTCTAACCAAGGCCAATCGCCAACAACAGCGCAAGGAGCAATAAGAGAGAAAACGAATAAAAACCACGTTGAATATTGGCTTTTACCCAACGCGAGTTTGATTAAAAATGCTTTCATTGGCTCATCGTCCTACTGCCTTTTAGTTTTGTTTTGTTTTGTTTTGTTAAACAAGTACACCGTAAGAAGTACGCAATAGGGTCATTTATTCATTTGTCACAGTGACAATGCGTTGGAACGTATCTTGGTCACCTGATTGATCAAGCACCTTCAATATCACCGTGTAATCTCCAGCAGTAGCGAATTGGTGAACAGGATTAGGTTCGCCAGACACTGAACCATCACCAAATTCCCACTGCCATTGAGACACTACGCTAGTACTTTGGCTATTATCCGTGAACTCGCTCTGAAGCCCATGGGTACTATGCGTAAAGTGACTTAACACCCCTTCTTCAAATAACTTTATTTTCACTGCCTTAAACGCCGTAACCACGTCTTGAGTTGGCAGGCCTAGCTCTCCGGCTGACTCAATAATACATTTGGCGGCATCGGGTAATGTAGAATCGGCTTGCCAGCAAGTCTTCGCTGCATGTAAAAACACCTGATATGCAGACGCCACTCCCCATTGATTCGATAGCAAATAAAACGGATAAGTGATTAATCCAATACGAAGGTAATAGTTGTCACCAGCCTCGCTGTAGTCAAAATAGCTAGCCACTGCGGCAGATTCAGTGGTGATAGAATCTAAACGTCGGGTTGCCCCATGAGATTCAGCACCATGAATCCAAAGATGATCCGCTTCGTCATATTGAAATTCATGCTTAATTAACACCCCTGATATGTCAGAAAAGGCCTCGTGTAGAGTTCTCCCATCAACACTCAATTGGTTAGGAAATAGTGTTAAGGCAGACACTCGGCTCAACACGCCATGAGCCACTTCATGGGCAATGACGTCGAGTGACGCGGTAGAATACTGACTAGGATAACCATCACTAAAACTGGCGTAGGTACCGTCCCAAAATGCATCAACAATAAATTCGTAACCGTAGTGCACTCTTAAACGAATCTTGTCTTCTAGCGGAGGCTCGCCCAAATGCTTAAGGAAAGTGTCATATACAAAGGTTCCGTAAAACATCGCGTCATTCAATGTTGAATATGTCCACACGCCTATTTCGTCAGATATTGCTTTATATTCATTGATTGGCGATTCACCACATAAGAACTGGTATGGCGGATAGGCCGCTTCATTCACCTGATTAGGTCCCGGCGAGTAGACCCCACTTTCCCAATTTGTGTCCCTGCGATTGTTCATATCTGAAACAGCAACCAGCCCATTATCATATTGGCAGGTTCCCCCTGCAGCTGCCGATTTATAAGCAAGTATTTTGGGTCGATCTACTCCATAGTACCAAGCTTCCTTTTCATTCCCGCCAGAACCTGAAACTTCTGCATTACCTTTAAAATCATCAAACTTTACAACAGCCTGCTTAGCCAATTGCGGGTCTTCATTGTTGATAAGCAATAATAATTTGTTAACACCTTCCGGCACCGAAGTATTATTTGGCAGCGCCACATTATAGGGATGGTTTAATACCAATTGGAGTATCGGATCACCCACCGGCCGCGCTTGTTGGTCTAACCAATATACGCTGACATCCAAATTTTCAGTAAACGCTTCCCCTTGAGCATTGCGAATGCTCATATGAATAGCGCCAGATAGCTGGTCAATGGTGGCGTCTCTATCTCTAAAGTAAGCTTTTTCTATATATGGGATTTGGCTAACCACCACGGTCTCTGCATCGCCTCCACCACCGCCACAAGAAGACAACAACATCGCGATTAGCGTGGCGTTTGATAAATTCCCTAGATGCCTAACTGTAAGCCAGTTAAGTGTGTTTTCCACAAAGGTGGACTGGATATTTAAGATGCTAAAATTCACTGATGACTATCCCTGTCTATAAATGCTTTTTTTTGTTTTCTAAGTAAGTCATCTGGCACTATGGCGCATTAACTTGGAGCTTGGTTATACCGATTGAGTAAAGCGCCGCTACTTAAGCTTGAACCTATCTTGCTAGGCCTTAACTCGAGCAAGTAGATTAACGCTTTCACAAATGACACAGCAAGGCATAATGGCACTGAAAAGCTGGTTTCTCATAAAACCTTCAAGCGCTTTATTGTAACTAAACATTTAAGGAGGCTAAATGTCCCGCGGTATCTACGAGCTGTCCCTTGGTATCATTAATGACTGAACCGAGCACTGTTATCACTGTGTCAGTAGCCTCTATGAAGGACTTGATCAAGGCGTGTCTATTGCTTCCTCCCATCGGCAAAGATCAGTACCTGCGTTTACACCTAAACCATGAAGATACACAAAACCCCTTAGCTCGTGTTTCAGAGGCCCGTCTATTAGCGCTGTGGCATCTGTTAGCAGAATTTAGCCCATCTGATGATTTCGGACTAATTTTAGGCCAAACGATTGACCCTCAGTCAAAAGGTTTATTGGCCAGTTGGGTGAGCCAATCTGATAACCTTGGAGAAGCGTTGAATGTTTTTCAACAAAACATTGCCTTGATGAACGCCTCTGAACGCTGGGAAATTGAACATGATCAAAAAATCTGCTCACTAACGCTTTATATTGACGAAAATAGGGGCTATCCCTACCAAGCTATTGAACGCAGTATGGCCGCATTAGTATCATGGGCTAGAGCGCTCAGCTCGGACTATCTCTCCATCCAAAGTGCTAGTTTTACTTTTAAGCAACCCGCTTATCTAGACAAATACATCGCAATTTTTGGCGAAAACTTAAGCTTTAACGACACTCAAAACCGGCTGTCATTCTCCTCAAAATTGCTTGAACACCCCATAACAACTGGCAACCGTTACCTAAAATCTGTCATGGCTAAGTCAGCCTCCGAGGCATTAGATACCATTAAACACCCACAAAAAATCAAAAACCAGGTAGCAGAGATAATCGGAGAGCATCTTACTGAAGGCCATATTATTCGAGTTGATGATCTCAGCGCGCAATTGCATATGAGTCGCCAAACGTTGTATCGCAGACTAGAGCAAGAAAAGACCAGCTTCGTGGCTATCGTTGACCAGATCAGAAAAAAGCGTGCAGCAACGCTAATTAGAGCGGGAAAATTAACTATTCTTGAAATTAGCTATAGCCTAGGTTTTAGCGACAGCAGCAGTTTTCACAAGGCTTTTAAGAGATGGTTTGGTGTCACGCCTAGGGAGTACACCCCTCCTCCAGAGTAATGCCCATTACTTTGCGCCGAATCTTTTGCGGCATAAAACCTTTACTTCAATCAAATACGCCCTGGTCGTAGTGGCGAAAACCTCCACGTTTTGTCTCAAAGCCGGATACGTTCAGATGCTAGGGCGACACGAAACCAATCTATAACAAAATAATCATGCCTCCCAAGACCAAAACCACACTAAAACAAAGGGTTATATTGGTGAAAATGTATCCATCAGCGCATGTTTATTGTGCATTAACGTCCTCACTGAAGATTAACCCCACTCACCAGCCAAAACTAAATAAGACAACATAACCCCCTAAAATAAAACAATAAATAGTCATCCCATATTTAACGAAAAGACATTCTTGACCACTTGGCCAAGTTATTGCTTCGTAGCCAACGACTGACCAAGTGGTCAAGTAAAAAGTTATTACACAGTAAGGGAATACAATAATGAACAAACGCATCAAGTTAGCTTCTTTAGCATTATCTAGTTTAGTCATTGCCGGTTCGGCTTCAGCCGAAATGCAGTGGAGTGACTTTAGCCTAAGTTATCTTTACGGTACCGATTATGAATTTACCCCAAATGGTAAAATGCAGGTAATGACGCTAGAGCATACCAGCGGGCACAGCTGGGGAGACAACTTTCTGTTTATCGACAGAACAATGCCATCTGAGGGATCAAGTAGCTTTTATGGAGAGCTATCTCCACGTTTGAGTTTTGGTAAATTAACCAGCAGCGACTTAAGTTTTGGGCCGATTAATGATGTGCTCATCGCGGGTACATGGGAAATGGGCGATGGCTTTGATAACTTCCTATACGGGGTAGGTGTAGGTTTAACTGTCCCAGGATTCAAATACTTCAACCTGAACCTATACCATGCCAGTAACGACGTTTGGGATGATGATAATCAGCTTACGATCACTTGGGGTGCACCGTTCAGCATTGGCAATCAAGATTTCTTAATTGATGGCTTCATGGACTGGTCAACGGCCAGTGATACCAATAAGTCAGAAATGAACCTAACTCCGCAATTTAAGTGGAACGCGGGTAAAAATTTCAACTTGAAGTCACCACTCTACTTAGGTGTTGAGTATGCCTATTGGAACAATAAATACGGCTCTGATGTAGACGAGCGCGTGGCATCATTGTTAGTGAAGTGGCACTTCTAAAGCAGACTTATGCTAGCCGGTCAGTAGTGTCTGGCTAGCTAGTCATCAAGGTAATCATATTCGACAGCTCAAAAATTGAACGCTAAAAATCAATTTTTTTTGATTTTTCTATAATCCCTACGCACATCGTGTTAGTAATACCTCTAATCTAAGGCTAAGTCTTTAATACAAGTACATGTGTTTACATGAACCTGTTGCTAATGGCTGAATCTTTCTACAACTATATGGTGGGTTAAGTGTTTCTTTTAGTGAGTTTTTTGTGTCTTGCTATTTTTGTGTCCTTTCTATGTTCGGTGCTAGAGGCTGTGTTGCTCAGCGTATCGCCTAGTTATATTCAGTTGCAGCAGCAACAGTACCCCAAAATGGCCAGCAATTTAGCCAAATTGAAAGACAGTATCGATAAGCCTTTAGCGGCAATTTTAACCCTCAATACCGTAGCACATACTGCCGGAGCGGCAGGTGTAGGTGCCCAAGTAGCCTCACTATACGGCTCCCAATATCTGGCTATTTCGTCGGCCATTATGACGGTGCTGGTATTGGTATTATCCGAAATCATCCCCAAAACCTTAGGTGTAACCTACTGGCGTAAGCTGGCCCCTTTCGCCGCTTGGCTGCTACCGATAATGATTAAGGTTTTTTATCCTTTTGTTTGGTTAAGCGACCGTATTACCGATCGCATTGGCAAGCATGAAGAAGACTTCTCAAGCTTGCGCGAAGAAATCAGCGCATTAGCCGAACTGGGTCACCAGCAAGGGGTGATTGAGCCAGGTGAATCGCAAGTATTGCGCAACTTACTGCAACTAGAAAAGTTAAAAGTCACCGAAGTAATGACCCCACGCGCAGTGGTACATCGCATCGAACAGCAAAGTACCGTGGCCGACTTTATTGCATCACACTTAGCCGAGCCTTTCTCGCGGATCCCTGTATACCAAGATGATCGCGACAATTTTGTTTCCTATGTACATAAGCAAGACATCATGGGGGCGGCACTCAATAATCTTGGTGATAAACCAGTAGGTGATTTGTCTCGTGATCTACTCATGCTTCCCGCCAGTGTCAGCGTGCGTCATGCCTATCAGAGCTTGTTGCAAGCCCGCGATTTAATTGCAGTGGTAGTAAACGAATATGGCGAAGTACAAGGTTTACTGACTATGGAAGATATATTGGAAACCTTACTTGGCCAAGAAATCATTGACGAGAGTGACGCCATTGAAGATATGCAACGCCTAGCTCGCTTCCAATGGTTACGCCGTTTACGCAGTAAGAAACAACGTTACAGCCGCTAGCTTTATCTTTAAGTACTTAGCCTTACAGTAGGTTTCGCCTTGACGGTGACTCCCTTTTTCTTTGAAGACCAAAGAAAAAGGGAGGAAAAAGAAAGGCCGCCCTGCGCCCTGCATCTTCTCGCTCCTAGGGTCCTCCCACTAAAACCCAACAATTGAAACTCACTACAGTCAAACAACCATCTGCTTGTTCGCTTAAGTACTATGCGACTCAACGCAGGTGAAGGGGAAATAACAGCCAAGGAAAATACAGAGCGATTATTACTAGATAACAAAGAGTCGAGTGACAAACCAAAAAAATCAGCCCTGCGGCTGATTTAAATACACTTTAGCAACTAAATTAATAGGTCTTGTAAGGCAAGAACTTACCCGATAACACCACATTTACCCGATCACCGTTTGGGTTTTCCTCACGCTTAATATCCATAGAGAAATCAATCGCGCTCATAATGCCATCACCAAACTCTTCGTGAATGAGTTCTTTGATAGTGCTGCCATATACGTTAACCACTTCATACCAGCGATAAATAAGCGGATCAGTTGGCACAGCCGTTGGCAGCGAGCCTTTGTAAGGGGCTATTTGCAACCAGGCTACGGCTTCGTCAGATAACTCAAATAAGTCGCCCACCACTTCTGCTTGAGACTTATCAAAGGTCATTTGCCCTAAACAAGCGGCGGTAGTCCACTCTTTAGACAAACCAATGGCCGTTGCCACTTCACTCCATTTAATGCCTTTTTTCACTTTAGTGGCAACAATTAACTGGGTTACTTCTTCTCTACTGGTAATCATCTGTGCTTCCTTTCATTTACTGTAATGATTCATAACATCGTTTAAAAACAATACTGACTGAATGGCTATCACGCTCGCTAGGTACTCACTAAATAAAGTACCACCACAGCTAAAATCGCAGATATTCCCTGCCATACAACCACCGGGTTACGCTCTACTAAAGGTGCCCGTGTTTTATGTAAAAAGTCTTTATTAGGTTGGCGTAAATCACAGAGAAATTCGGTGATTTGTTCTTGGCGCTTTTGGGGGTTAACTTGTAACGCTTTTTCTAAAGCATCATCTATCCACACCGGTACTTCACTGTCTTTATCTAGCACCGATTGGTAAACCAAGCGTTTTTGCGCAGCTCGGCTTTTGGCGCCTGCCACTTTTGTCCCGTAGGGGTAACGCCCAGACAACATGTAATAGCTGATAACGGCTAAAGAGAACAGCTCGGCACGAGTGCTTCCTCCCTCACCTAAAAACAACTCTGGGGCAGAGTATAAGGCAGTGCCTAATAAATGCTGTTGGGTTATCTCTTGGGTTTGCTCGGCAAGACCTGCCGCCCACACAGAACCAAAATCGATAATTTTAATGGTGCCGGTTTTATCTATCATGATGTTATCGGGCTTGAGATCTTGATGCAGCATGTCCATGCGATGAAACGCTCGCAATCCTTTAGCCACCTGCTCAACAATTTCTCTTACCCTGCTAAGGTCGGCTTTTGGGTTGTCGGTAATCCACTGAGCGAGTGTTTGCCCTTCTACGTATTCAAATACGGTATACAAATAATTACGTTCACGCGGGGTTCGGTTGGCTTTGAGCACATACGCACTGTTAATGCGCCGTGCTATCCATTCTTCAGTAAGAAAACGCTCTAAATACTCTGGCACCTCGCGCATATCAACCGACGGCGTTTTAAGAATAACCTGCTGACCCGATTGCTCATCTAAGGCCAAATAAACATGGCTACGACTACTGGCATGAATTTGTCGAACAATGCTGTAGCCATCAAACTGCATTCGCGCCTCTAACAGCGGCGGAAAAGGCAGCACTTCGACTTGTTTCTTGAGAAGCAGACCGGTTTGTGACGCTAGTTGGTCTACTCGAATAATTTGTAAGCTAAGGTTATCGTCACTACCTGCCGCATAGGCTTGTTCAACGATATGTTTGGCGGCGACTTCTAAATCATCAGGATAGTTTTGAATAGTGCTGTTCACCAACGCGGCATCTATAAACTCATACACACCATCAGTAGCGAGTAGAAAAATATCGCCGGTGCTAACCCGTAAACTTTGGTAATCAAACTCACAGTATTCACTGATACCTAGGGCTCGACTTAGATAACTTTTATTTTCACCGGCCCATAAGCGGTGATCTTTTGTCAGTTGCTCTAGGCCATTGTCATTTAAACGATAAACCCGCGTATCCCCCACATGAAAAATATGGGCGGTATTTCCCTTAATGACCAAGGCACTAAAGGTACATACATAACCTTTGTTTTTATCGTAGTGATAAGGGCTTTGTTGCGACTGGGAGTACAACCAAGAGTTGGTAGCGTCTAGCACCTTTTCTGCCGAGTGCTGCACAGACCACACTTCAGACGTACAATAATAATCGTCTAAGAAACTTTTTACTGCTGTTTCGCTAGCGACTTGGCTAACTTCGCTGCTGCTAATGCCATCGGCCATAACAGCAGCGAACCCTTTGTGACTAAGCTGCGAGCCTCGCGGAGTAGATACGCCATAACAATCTTGATTAAGCGCCTTACGGCCTTTATCAGAACACTGGCCTATCGAAACACTCAGCTGGCTCGTCATTGATTAACCTTATGCGTTAACAGAAGCTGTTTTGCTAGGCGCTTCTACCGCTGATTTAGCGACTTTACGCTTAGGCGCTGTTCTGATGTGCGTGGTGTAAAGGGTTAGACCGGTAAAGGCTAATCCGCCCACTAGGTTACCTAAAGCCGTAGGGATTTCGTTCCAAAGGAAGTAATCCATCACCGAGAAATCACCGCCCATGATTAGGCCAAATGGGAACAAGAACATGTTTACTACAGAGTGCTCGAAGCCCATGTAGAAGAACAAGAATATTGGCATCCACATAGCGATAACTTTACCGCTAACATTGGTAGAAATCATCGCGCCTACTACACCCATTGATACCATCCAGTTACACAACATGCCGCGAACAAAAATAGTAAACCAACCTGCCACACCGTGTTCTGCATAACCTACGGTACGCGCTTCACCAATGGCTGCTGCTTTAGCACCCACCGCACCAGCTTCGATGTTAAAGCCGTAAGTGAAAATAAAGGCCATCATCACCGCAACGGTTAAGGCTCCACCAAAGTTACCTAAAAACACTAAGCCCCAGTTACGCAACAAGCCAGGTACATCTACGCCGGGCCGTTTATCTAGCAGCGCCAACGGCACTAAAACAAACACTCCTGTTAATAAGTCAAAACCCATCAAATAAAGCATACAAAAACCAACGGGGAACAAGATTGCCCCGATTAAGAAGTTACCGGTGTTTACCGCAATGGTAATAGCAAAGATAGCGGCAAGCGCCAAAATGGCCCCCGCCATAAATGCGCGAATAACGGTATCTCGGGTTGACATGAATACTTTAGATTCACCGGCATCAACCATTTTGGTAACAAACTCTGAAGGAGCTAGATAAGACATAATATTTCCCTATATTGCTTAGTAGTAAAGTAAAACTGTCGGTTTGATTCAGCGTGTTCATTGGTACGTACCAGTGATACACCTTTCACAAGTAGAGCACTTGGCTCTTGATTTACTTGCTGCTTGGGTCTGTCCTTGACCTACAACAAGGATTTTGCAAATGTTGCGCCAGCTCACACAAAAACCACACAAAACCCCAACAATGCAGTAACCATAGAGGCTTATACCGTTCTTTTAGTTTACTTTTGATCACCACTAGTTTGATATATTGCACTGCATTCGCCTCGTCTTGCACCAAATAAGACCGCGAATGAGGATTCATCGCTGAAAATACAGCCAAATCACGCTTAATTACCGGTTAATCAATAAATTCGCTGAATAGATAACGTTTTTTCGTGAAACCAAATTTGTGTTTTGCAATGAGATAGGCGACGCAGCATATTGTTGAAGCTTGTTATAAAGTAATGCGCATTTATCGATAGTTGCGAACTATAGGAAAACCAATGAAGCCCGAGATGCGGCACGCCATTATGGAAAAAGCGGTTAAGGCCCTGCAAGCTGGCAAGTACAGCCAGGCTATTTCAACCATAAACAAGATCAACAAGCTAAAATCACAGCAAGACTATAAAAGCCTTGAGTTAGAGGCCTATGCGCTGTTTCAGCAACAAAAAATTGACCGCGCATTAACTCATTACCAAAACCTGCTAGCCTATGCTGAAAATGACCAACAAAGAAATGCTACCTACAAAAATATTGGTAATGCCCAAAAAGCACTAGGCTTTACTCAAGCCGCAATTGCCTCATATCAGCAGTGCTTTAACTATGACAGCAGTATTGGCAATGCCAACATTGCCGCCTCATTAGGTGAATGCTATTTAGATGAAGACCGCTATTCAGAGCTAGAAGCCTTAGCGGAAAAGATGCAAAGCTGGTCAGGGTATTTCGCCCCAGCCCAAGCCTTATTGATATCGGCGGCAAAAAAACAGAATCAAAAACAAATAGCGCTAGCGCGTATAGAGGCCTTACTCGAACACTCAACATTTGTTGAAGAGTGGCAATTGGAGTTCTCCATAGACACCTTAATGTTTATTAGAGAGCACCACAAAGCGGCCCAACTGCTAAAACAAGCCGAATTAGATTTTGTCAATAAAGCATGGATTAGTTATTACCAAGCAGAGTTAGCAGCACGAGATAATAAGCACCAACAAGTCATTGAATTGTTATGTAATGAACGACTTGAACGTTTAGATTTTATGCGTAAAAAAGCCGCTTATAAACTACGCGCAGAAGCCTACGATAAGCAGCAACAGTTTGCTGAAGCCTTTGTCGATTTCACGGCTATGGCCAAATTAAACCACCAACGAGCGCAAAGTTTAGTGTTAAAAGATAAAGTCGCACTTTACCAAAAGCTTGATCTTTCTTTCTTAAAACCAACCGAAGCGAACAAGGAAACAGGTGCACAACCGGTATTTATGATGGGCTTTAATCGCTCGGGCACAACCCTGCTAGAAAACATCTTAGATACCCATGAAAAGGTGACAACATTGAGTGAAACCCGCTCATTGTTTAACGTTACTGAGGCATTCAGCCTACAGCTGAAGAAACGTTACCCACAAGATTTGCCCAGCTTAACTGAACAAGAGTTAAGCTTGCTTCGCCAAGAGTATTTTAGTTATTTAGACTCAATCAATATCGAGTTAAGTACAAGCAACTGCCTTATCGATAAATTTCCCCTTTACACCATTGATATACCGCTGATAGTAAGTCTATTTCCAAATGCCAAAATTATCTTTTGTTTACGCCACCCCGCCGATACGTGCTTAAGTAACTTCCAACAAAACTCAGCCAACAACCAAGAACAAGCTCGGCTAAACCGTTTAGAAGACTGCTTCAAGCGTTACCAGCAAGTGTTTACCCTGTTTAAGCGCTACCAAAACGAGCTCAACTTAAACATGCATTTTGTACGCTATGAAGACTTAGTCGACAACCTAGAGCAAGAAGCGAGCAAAGTATTTGAATTTTTAGGGCTGGAGCCAAGCGCAAACTGTTTACACTTCGATAAACACGCACAAAAGAAAATCGTGCTATCGGCTTCAAGCAACCAGGTAGTAAAGCCTATTTATACAGAATCACGCTACAAGTGGCTTAATTACCATCAACACCTTGCCCCCCATATCCCACTGATCAATGAGTTTATTGAACAGTTTGAATATCAAAAAGTTGGATAAAATAGCGTATAAATCAGCAAAAGAGCGCTTTAGCCTAAGCCCTAACGAATAAGCGCTCACTAACAAAAAATACTAGCCACTAGGTAAGTTTAGCCTTATTCAGCCGCTCAAAAGTCGGGATATTCAGCCAATCTTCATCCAGTTTAGCTATTGCTTGCTTGTGGGCTTGTCGATCAATGATACTTTCGCCAAAGATTTGTAAATGAGCCTTTTCCATCAGTTGATTGCTGGTGGCCTTATCCAGTAATCCTAAGGTTTCTCCCGCATGAATGAAGCCTTCTACCCGCCCCTTTATTTGCGGGCTACTCGTCTCGAGTTTAGATTGGGTAAATAAGGTCAGCAACTTCTCATAACATAGCTGCTGAAATTGCTGTTTAGAAACATCCATGCTTTGAATTCCTTTTACAGTGACTAGTTACTCTGGCAAATGGTCTTTGATGATCTGGTATAACTCAGGGCGATATTGAGCGATTTCTTGGGGGTTTAAGCCTTCCAGTGAATGCGGATACTTTAACCATTGACTGGTTTCATGTAGATAATAATCTGGAATGCGATCAGTTTTATTACGTTCAGGTTTAAAATACGGCACTGCTACACGAATGTCTTTGGGGGTATTAAGTCTCGCTAAGCGGCTTAGCTCACCAATGATCGCCTCTATAGAGCGCCCTGTATCAAATACGTCATCAACAATCAGTAGACGGTCGTGCTGCTGCACATGCTTGACTAGGTAATTAAGGCCATAGACCTTTACTTGCTTGGCTTGGCTGTCAATAGCCGCAGCATATGAAGAAGTGCGGATCGCGATATTGTCACTTTCAATGCCGTGATAAGCTAAAAACTCTTGCACAGCGATCCCTATGGGGGCTCCTCCGCGCCATACCGCAATAATAAAGCTAGGTTTAAAGCCACTTGCTAGCACCTTTTCGGCCAAACGAAATGAATCTTCCAGTAAGTCTTGTCCGGTGATATAAAGTTTGTCGCTCATAATTACCTGCTATAAAAAAAACTGACCTTTCAGTCAAAGGTGTAGTATAAAACTATCATTATAGAACCCGTTAACTCAAGGATACTTTCCATGCCAATGAGCCAACCAACAGCCCAACTGGAAAAACGCTATTTAGATGAAGATACGCTGATTCAAGATTCATTTCGTTTAGCGGTGCATATTTTTGAGAGCGGCTTTCGCCCCACTTTCATCGTGGGCCTTTGGCGGGGTGGCAGTGCTGTGGGTATTTACGTACAAGAGTGCCTGCAAACCCTGGGGGTAAAAACAGACCATATTTCAGTACGCACCTCTTATCAAGGGCAAGCCAATTACCAGCAAATTCTAGAAGCGCCCGAGTCAATCAGGGTTCATGGTATTCAGTATCTATTAGAGAACCTAAACGTTGACGACAGCTTATTGATTGTAGATGACGTATTTAGCAGTGGCCATAATGTTGCGGCGGTGATTAATCGCTTAAAAGCAAAACTAAAACTCAATATGCCCCGCCAGGTGAAAATAGCCACCTTATGGGAGCGCCCAAAGTTTAACCAAACATCGCTAACACCCGATTTTTGCTTGCATCAAACCGAGCAGTGGTTGGTCTTTCCCTATGAGTTAACCGGCTTAAGCGTAGAAGAGATAAAACAACACAAGGGCTTTGTGGCGCCGTTAATAAAACCTGAGTTACTCGGCTAACACTAGCTTCAAATATCAATAAAGCGGCTATTAAGCCGCTTTATTGATCGTTATAACGCTACATTAGTACTGGTATTCGTAAGCACCAATATCAAAGGCACTGCCACTTGGCCTAGTGTTACCATCTAGGTCGGTAGTGATCGAATCGCTCAAGTCCAAGCCGTTGTCGATGGCAATAGAATCAGGCAATAAGCGATAGCCATTTTCAGGATCTACCCCAGGAGTGTCGGTGAAGATGTTGTTTGCATTGGCATACTCAGTGTAACGATTGGGGAGAATGTTATTTTCGTCACTGACGTATTGTAAAAAATATTCATCAGAATAGTCAGGTTCCAACAAACGAACAACCAAGTTATTTTGAAAAACTGGCCGGGTTTCAGTAGTGTAGTTAATCACGCCGTAAACATTCACCAGCGTGTTATTTTGAATAACGGTATTACTGCTGGCCCAGTAACCACTGGTCCAAATGTACACACTGTTGTCACTTTCAAAACTAAATAAGTTGTTATCAATTGACGTATCGCCCTGAGATTCAATCAGAGAAAGGTAAGATGAGTACTCAACGCTACTTTGCACAACTTTATTCGAATTGAATAGCAGACCTCCAGAGCTAACAATTATTCCTCCTGAGTTACCATCTAAGTAGAATCGATTATTTGTAAAAGCCCCGCTGGCTATTTGAAAGTTACTATTACCTAAATAGACAGCAAAGCCATCAAGACTTAAAAAATGATTTGATGTTATCGCGCCCTCTGCATAATAGTCTGATTCTTCTGGCTGCAACCATAGCTCAACATTAGGGTTTGCCTTAAGCTGTAGCGGTTTATCTATTGATAAATGTCCGAGGTAAATACCTGATTCGACATCCACATCAATTGTAGTAGCATTATCAATAACGGCCTGCAGCACGGACATATTCTGCCCAAAAGAAAATGAAGTATGAGATTGAGTGGTTCGAATCAAATTGGGGCGGTAAATAGTATCTACTTCTAATTCTAACTCTGCCTTCCCCATAGCGGCGGGCTTATTTAGCTGAACTGTAAATTCATCCCACCAAGATATATCGAAACACTCAAACTCAAGCTCACTAACCGTGCATTTAGCATTTGAGTAATCGACTGAAACAGATGCTATCGAAAGGCCGAGATTGTGGCTGTTTAGTTTGCCACGAATATTCCCTCTATCTGCATAAATACTGCCTCTAGGGTCAGCGTTAACACGAAAGCTATAATCAAATTTATCTTTGAGTGTTCCAAGCTCAAACCCCAGTTGATAATCAGACACCCAAAGCGCTAAATCACTGCGTATGGGTTCAATATACATATTTAAGCTGTTGCGACTAAATGGGAAATCCAGATCCAAATTAGCTTGAGTATTAACTATCGTTGTGTCTTTAAAAACTACATTCAACTGAACTAATAAATCATCTCCGGCGAAACTCTCTATATTAGATAAATCAATGTTAGGGCAACTCAAAAGTTGGGAGCCATCTTCAGACTCCTCAATGACACAACCATGCTTACTGCTAGAGACAGACCAAGAATGCACCGAAGGCAATGGCATGGTAATTAGCACACCATTAACCAAAGGCAATAAGCCTTGGTCGACTGCACCGTAGAGATACAAGTCTATGGTTGCGTTTTCTTCGACAAACAGGGTTTCTAAATAATTATATATTGATACATCAAAATAAGGGTATGAATAAAAATCCTTTGGGTCTCGGTCAGCTAAATACTCGTAGTAATCGATAAAACCATCTTGATCAGAATCAACGCCATCATTTGAAAAGTTGGGGTCTAAGCCCTTAGCTATTTCCCAAGAGTTCGGAATACCATCGCCATCATCATCAGCGATATCACTATAGTTCTGATCGTTTAAGTACCAAGCAGGTACCTTGGTATCGACTTCAAGCATTCCATCTCGATTGCTATCAACAGAAACGTGCACAAAAGCATTGTCAGCGTTAAGTACAACTTCACTTCGCTCGCTAGTTAAAGTTAGCGTTCCACTTTGCAAATTATCATCGTAATCAACTACGATAGGCTCTGGAGTGACTAAATCTACATAGCCCTTATCTGAAAAATAAATGCGACCAGCGATACGCTGTTCGTCGTCATCAATACAAGAATAATAAGTAGCAACTAAGTCTTTTTCTAATACTGATACTTTATCTGTAGTCAGCAACATATTAGATGTTATCGATTGCTCACAGGTCGACATTCCGGAAATGTCGACAACCCCACGTAGAAGAGTAAATTCAGTACCTGATTGCTCACGAAAATCATCATAATAAATATCGAAGTTTATTGGCTGTAAAGAGCTCAAGTCCCACTTATGATAATCGAAAACGATTCGGCCCGAATATACGACGGAGCCATCATCACAATTTTTATAGTTTTCCTGGTATTTACCCACGCCCGTGTTTTGATTTAGATTTTCTGAAATGGTTACACTTCCACCATAAGGACAACTTTGGGTTTCTGATGCGCGGGCACTAACCGTGTCACTCGCTAACTTAGCGCGATTTACTTTATTGATTCGGTGTTTTGCCGAGCTTTGTAATAGAGGAGTAGTATCGCCATTAAACAAGTATTGAAGGGTGGGATAAATATCGTCGGCGGTTAGCGAAGCACTTTTAGTGCTACCTTGATATTGTTCCATCAGTAATTCAGCTGATACTTCCGGCGTAGAAATAGAAGTTCCGCCTCCATCGCCCCCCCCGCCGCCACAGGCAACTAAAGACAAAATAGCTAGACTCGAAAGAAAAAATTTGGACACAGTAGAAGAGCAATACACGCTAACATCCTTGTTAGTTATTAGAAGCTTAGGGGGTTTACTGACACTAAAATAGATAGTCTACTCAAGATAATGACAAATGGGATCAAAAGCCATACCCCATTTGCAGCAAACACCCCGCGAGAGCTTTAGCATCACATTAAAATTGCTGATTAGCCTTTCTATAGTTGCCCTGGTAGTCAAAAATACGGTGTTCAATAACCCAGTAATGCTTTTTCTTTTTGCCGATGACAAAGTCTGGGGCAACTATACCGCCAATTAACTGCTCTGCTTGTGAAGCGCTACTCACATCACGCTTAGTTCCCTCGACGCGTCGAGCAAAAACAGTATTAAACTGTTGCTTGGCTTTGGCGTAATCAAAGTTAAAGGATTCACTTAGCTCTGCGCCATCTTCATCGTGATAAATAAGCTTTAGCTTATTCCCCTCACTGCTAGCAGACATGCCACTGCACCTAAGCACAGTTCGATCTTTGAGCTGTAAGGCATCTTTAAGCTGATTATCGGGGTCGATTAGCTGAAAACCACAGCTATGGCATTGCCGTGCTGCTATGTCATTCTCAGCATTACATTGCGAGCACTGTTTGTATTTGTAACGATATAAACACTGCACTTGAAGAGTTGGGTTTGTGGCGTCTTCGACTAAGCCTTGGCAACGGCGGCCATAGTGCTCAATAATGTCGCCGTCTTTGTCGGTCATCCCCCAGAACATATTGGCAAACTCACATTGTGGGCAACTCACCTGTACTAAGGTGCTATTTGGGTTGGGTTTAGTTTCACCGATCTCGGGCTGGTATAAATCGTAATTATTGCCCGCATAATCAACAATTAGACAATCGCTTTTGCCTTCAAACAAACGCAAACCGCGGCCTGCAATTTGCTGATATAAACTAACCGATGCAGTGCGGCGTAAAATGGCAATCAGATCGACATGCGGTGCGTCAAAGCCAGTTGTGAGCACCGATACGTTAACCAAAAACTTAAGCTGCTGCTGTTTAAACTGCTCAATTAACTGGTCACGCTGCAGGTTTGGTGTATTAGCAGTAATCACCGCCGTTTGCTCATCAGGCAAATAATGAGCGATTTCTTTAGCATGATTAACCGTAGCAGCAAATACCATTACCCCGCGGCGCTCTTCAGCCAAATGCAATAACTGTTTACAAATGGCTTGTGTCACCCGTGGGCAACCCGATAAAAACTGGTCTAGTTGCGCTTCATTGTATTGGCTTGGTAGTTCATCAAACTGATAACGTGCGGCAGGTGCATCAACCACGACCGGTTGAGTAAGATAGCCTTGACTAATTAAATGCCGTAAGGGCAGCTCAAAAATACACTTTTTAAACCAAGCTTTGTCACTGCCTCGTACATAACCATGGTAATGCTGTTGGTAAATCCAGCCTTTATCTAACCGATAAGGGGTGGCGGTTAAACCCAACACTTTAAGCTGGGGGTTTTGCTGTTTTAAATGTTCAATAATAACTTGGTATTGGCTGTCACTCTCGTCACTCACACGGTGACACTCATCAATCACCACTAAGGAATAATAGCCCGCAAATTGTTCGAGGTTTCTGCTTAGCGATTGCACACTAGCAAAGGTAACTGAAAACTGGTTTTGCTTAAGCCCTAAACCCGCTGCAAAAATACCAGATTGAAAACCATAAGCTTGGTACTTACTGTGGTTTTGTTCCACCAGCTCTTTGACATGCGCGAGCACCAAGATAGGATGTTTTGCTAAACGGGCTAGCTCGGCGATAACGATGCTTTTCCCGGCCCCAGTGGGTAAAACCAACACTGCTGCGTCATCACTTTGGCGAAAATGGGTTAATACCGATTCCACCGATGTTTGCTGATAATCTCGCAGTTGTAACATGAAGCTTTAGACCTACGGTTTAAAATAATGAGCTATATTATGCCACGTTTCTAGATTGGAGAAGGATAGCGAATTAGGCGCGTTTAGATACTCGATATTACTAATGAAATAGGCTAAGCGGTGCAGTGTAAACAACCAAAAGCCGATTTATTAGCCACCGCACTATTAACTATTCAGACGTAAATCAGGCGCTTAATGCATCACTGCAAGGTGCTTCGCGGTATTTCATTCGCTTATAAATCAATACCGATACCATGGTAAGGTTAGCGATTAGTACTAGGGATGTGGTCACCGACAAGAGGGGGTCGCCGACGATAAAAACCGTATAGCTCCAGGCCAAAATAGCGTTGCACTGAAACATTATCCAACTTAAAAATGAAATGTCTTTAGCGGGGCCTTTGGTTCGCATTAAGCGAATAATTTGCGGGCTAAAAGACAAGATAGAAACTATCCAACTAAATGGATAGAGCATTTGTATTAACTGTTCCAAGTAAATCTCCGATAGCCAAACGCGCCATCCGAGGCGAACAGTCATACCATTAGTGCAGGCAAACAAACTTATATAAAAATGAATCGCGATAGTACAGCAAACATCAACAAGCGGTCAAAATATAATCATGCTCATTCAAGTTGAATTGCGCTACATCAATTAGTGGCTTTATGTGCATACATGTCTTTGTCAGCCAACTCTAACAAATACGCTACATCCATATCTAAGTCTACGTTTGTATGGCCGATTGAAACCGAGTATTCAGGCAACTGTTCTTGGCTACTCTGGCCAAATGTCTCAGTAAAGCGTTGCTCAATCGCATCAAAATCAGCGTCTTGTTCTATCAATACCAACGCAACAAACTCATCACCTCCCCTTCGGCCCAATACATCAGAGCTTCGCACGCAGCTTCGCATTGCTTGTGCCACGTCGATTAACACTTCATCTCCCACCGCATGGCCATGGTGATCATTAAGTAGTTTGAACTTATCAATATCTAAATAAAATAAGCCTAACCGTGAGCCCATGCGTTTAGCTAAACGGATCCGTTGCTGGGCCAGCGCGCTAAACCCCCTACGATTATTTAATTCGGTTAAAGGATCTGTCACCGCCAACTTTTGCATTTGAACGTACAGATCGAGCAGCGATAGATCAGCTTCCAATATATCTTTAAGCTGTTCGATTAATTCAAAATAGGTTTCTTCGTAGTGGGTCTCTCGGTAGTCCATCACACAAAATGTCCCGAAGGGCTTCCCATCAGGCCAAAACACCGGCACCCCCAAATAAGAACGGAATCCATCATTATGTACTTCAGGGTTAGTATCCCAGCAGGGATCTAAAGGGGCGTTCGCCACATACAAACTTTTTCGTGTTTCGACAATTCTACGACAAAAGATATTGGCTTCAGGTTCTATAAGCACGCCTGCTGGGTAAGGGTTGGATGCTTGATCACTGGCAATAGTCACTTGAAAGCCTGAAGCAGTGCATTGCACTAAAAAACCTGCGGGAGCATCAAACAACTTAGCAAGCAAGTTTACTGTGCGCTGCCACTTAGTCAGCGATATCAGATCACTGGGGTTATTTAGTATCCACTCATCAGGATCAATGGCAGGCTTTATCGGCATAACTACCTCTATTGCTAAGCTAGGTATACATTAAAAGATAGCAATAACCGAACCAAAGTGAAGGAGAATGACAATACCACTGCGTGATGCCCCATAGAAAAGCGCCCAGCAAGTTCAATATAATTAGTTAAATTAGTAACTTAGAGAGTTATATGAAAAAAGAGGGATTAACCACACTAAACAGTTTTTTTCTAGACAGTCAGTTCGTGATCATTTTTAGCTTTTAGCTAATAAGCCAGCCGTTTTTCAAAAACTTCCAGTAATAAACGCTAACAAGACTATCAGCACCCTAGTTTAAGAGTTTGATCTTATAAACTTCGTTAGTAATAAATATGCTCTATTAACATCACCAAATGGCTGAAATAGCTAAATGCTTACAGTGAAATATAGTGTCATGTTTTTTAACACCTTGTTTGAGGGTTTGCCTATCGCTTTTTATTTTCTCTTCAGAAAAATGCACCTCGCCTTACGCCATATCAACAAATGCCTCGCCTATTTTGATAAGCTTTAAGCCCCTGAATTGGAGTATTAGATGGCCAATACCGACATAAAGCAGGTGATCGAAAACTTTACCTGTATTGAACAAGCGCTGCACTTTTTCGAAATAGATTTCGATAATGGCTTTATCAATCAATATCGCGAACCTTTAGTTAAACACTTCAATGGCAATCTGATACTGAGCAAAGCCGATGACTGGTTCACAGCACGCCGCGCGTTAAAGAATGCCTACTGTAAGATTCAACGTGGGCGGATAGATAAACATACTCGTTCGGCTTGCCGTGGCTGTACATCTTGCGAGCGAAGGTAAAAATACGTATTCACTCTCCGTAAGGTCTCTTTGTCCAAACTGGCTACTGCTCTCTACACATCTTCAACTCAAGGTTTAGTCAATTAGCCTCTATTAGGTTTTATCTCTCATTTTTACTAAGCACTTGTTATTGATTGTGATTAAGCTCAATTGTCGCACTTACCTTTATTGCAATAAGCGAATGATTTTTCAATGCTGGTGATGCAAGTTATTGGGATAATATAAAAATGAAAACACGGAAGACAAGCCTTGCACTAACATTGCTAATGAGTGTGTTAAGTGCGCCAAGTTACGCTGAATCTGTAGAGCCAAGCCTCACTATTTGGACCGGTAAAAGCCACTCGCAAATGCAGCTAATTGCCGAACAATTCACTAAAAACACAGGGGTAAATGTTGACGTAAAGCGCCCAGTAGACATTACCGGAAATTTTGAGATTCAAGCCCGCAACGGGGAAGGTCCAGATGTAATATTTTGGCCACATGATCGCATAGGTGACTGGGCTAACGCAGGCTTAATCAGTGAATTACGCCCTAGCCAAACCCTAATAGATTCAGCCGTAGGTTATGCTTGGGACGCGGTCAAAGTAGAGGGTAAGATTTACGGTTACCCAATCGGCGTGGAGGCGATTAGCCTTATTTATAACAAAGCTTTAATTAGCCAACCGCCTAAGTCTTTTGAAGAGATTTTTGCCTTAGATCTGCAACTCCAAGAGCAACATCAAAGTAAAGCTATCCTGTGGGACTACAACAATACTTACTACACTTGGCCACTACTCGCTGCCGACGGCGCTTACGTTTTTGCGAAACAAGGCGAGCAATACAACGTAAAGGACACGGGTGTTAACCACCCTAGTGCGATGTATGCCGGCCACCTATTAAAAAGAATGCTTGATCAACAAATTATGCCGCGCAACGCCGATTACTCAATAATGGACGCAAAGTTTGTTAAGGGAGAAGTGGCGATGGTGATTAATGGCCCATGGTACTGGGATGAATTAAAGAGTGTGGGCATGGACTTTGGTGTAGCCCCGCTTCCGCAGATAAATGGCAAACCCGCTAAAGCTTTTGTCGGTATTTGGAGTGCGGTAGTGAATAGCGCGACAACAAACCGCCAATTAGTCGATGAGTTTCTCAATTACTATCTGATGACCGTAGACAATCAACGCTTACTATTTACCAGTGGCGACTTAGGTGCAATGGCCAATTTACAGTTACAAAATGAACTGGCCGACAATCCTAAAGTGCAAGCCGTTTACGCCAGTGCCGCCCAAGGGGAGCCAATGCCGAATGCTGCTGCCATGGGCAAGTTTTGGGCAGCGATGGCCACTACTCTAACCAATATTACGACCGGTAGGCAAGGTGTTGAAAGTGCGCTAAATGCGGCCGCCAAAAGGATAATTCGCTAATTTTATATCAATGAATGCTGAATACTATTCAGCATTCATTGAAAAGCCTCTATACGATACTGCGTGACAAGCCTACCTGCCGGCCTTCTTCCATTTCCCACTGCACGCCGTAGGGGTCAATCCAATAGAAAAAGGTAATCGGGAATCCATCTAGCTTATCTGGGTGGTAATCATCGGCGGGATTAATCATGCGAACACCCGGCTGCTGCTTTAGGTATTTAAAGACTTCATTGCAGTTACTCACCTCCATAGCCACATGCCTAGGGCCACCTAAATCATAGGTTTTTGGCTGTACCGGCAACTGCTGAGCCCCTTTGGGGTAACGATAATGCATTAATTCCAAGTACATCCCTGCTTGAGGGTGTTTTAAGAAACGTACATCAACATCCACCTTGCCATCACTTAATCCCGCATCTAGGGCGAAGCTGCTCATGGTGACGTGTTGATAATCCATTAGCTCACCCTGAGGGTCTCTGGCCAACTCAAAGCCTAAAGCTGATTGATAAAACGCAGTCGCCTTTGCAATGTCATCCACTATGATGTTGATGTGTGACATGCCCAAAACAAAATGCTGCATATCATGCGCTTTAATCCGGTCTAAGAGGAGCGGTTTACTTTGCTCAGAAATACTTGTGCAATAGCGAACAGCACGACCGCTATTAACCGCTTCAGAACAAATGAGGTAGTCTTTATCTTGTCCTTTTTCAGTATCACTAGGGCCTGATACTATTTCTACATCCCATTGCTCAGCGCTAAACCAAGCCGCGTTAATCACGTAAGCTGCAGCGATCAAATCAAAAGGATTAAAGCCAGCGGCGCCAAACACCAGCTCCCACTCTAATAACCAAGGCTCAGATTTTTTAGCTAAATAGCCGGCTACTTGACTGGTATTAAGCATCGCTAATAAGTCATGTTGTTTAATCCAAAACGAATTGCAGGCTTCGTAAGGCACCAACGTTATCGATAATGGACTATCTAGTAGCACTTTATAGGCGCTAACATCCGCTTCAAAGTTGAGATCTCTGAAAGGCTTTGGCTGATGATGCCCAGAAATAAAGTGCTGGTCAATACTGCGCCTACCAGCCAGTAATACCAGTTCATCAATCTTGCTCAACAGCTGGGGGTAATGCTTAACCAACAATGCAATATTGGTGGCGGCGCCAATACCAATAATACTCATATTCCCCTCTTCAAGCGCAGCAGCCATCGCTTTCACTCCATCCGGTACCGACTGACTCCCTTCTCCTAGAGGCGCACTAGCCCCGCGACTTACCACCACACTATTTGGGCCAAAACGATGAATAAAATCCGTCGCCACTTGAGTAGAGATGGCAATATCATTGGTATTTCCCAAAGTAGAACTAATACCGACCACATCAACTTCAACTGAACGCAACAAAGCCGCAATAGCGTAGCCATCATCCACATCACAGTAACTGACCGGACTATTCTTTTTACCTAAAGTGATATCACTGTCAATCCACAAGCGAGTTTGCGGCTTTACTGTTTTCATTGTTGAATTTCCCTATTCATTAGTTGGTACCCATTGCTTCATTTCTATCGCATTACGGCCTGCAGATTTTGCTCGATATAAGGCTTCATCAGCCATCTGATAAAGCGGATCAATACTGCTTACGCTAGGCAAGTCATCAGCGTCAACAAAGGCAACACCAATAGACATAGTCACTACGTCAAAAGGCGGATTCTTGGGGTGAATGATTTCTAAGCCTTCCAATTGCTGACAAAGCTGCATAGCCATTTGTTGAATGTCTTCAATATTTTGCGTTTGTAGAAGAATGACAAACTCCTCTCCGCCTAAGCGAAAAGCCATATCACTGGCACGACGCATGGTAGATTGAATACTCAGCCCCACCCTACGCAAAACACTGTCGCCCTCTGGGTGGCCTAGGCCGTCGTTATAAGCTTTAAAATTATCGAGGTCACAAATCAAAAAACCCACGCAACTGTTGCTTCTGGATGCTTGCTTGAGATAACTGGGTGCACGTTTTTCAAAAAGAAAACGTGAGCCTAGCTTAGTCAGAGGATCCAAAGAGGAGCGTTGCTCCAGCTCTACCATTTGCCCTTGCACTCGCTTAACCATTAAGTCAAAACGCCGAGCTAAAACCCCTAATTCATCCTTCCGAGTCAGCTCAGTCATGCCGGACAAATTAATATCTGCCACATCGCCACTCATTGACTCAGCGAGACGCTTAATCGGCTTCACTATCCACCAGCTTGCCCACATAATAAGCAGCACAGAAAAAAGTATTGCCACCATGGCTTCTCTCACTAACTGCATTTGAATATCGTGTTGCAACTTAAAAAGGTGCTGGGCATCAAAAAACAACCAAATGCTGCCGCCTTTTTGGTTACGCAACGCCAAATGCAATAGCATTCTTTGATTATCTGAATCTAGTAAATGCCCACCTAACTCTATTTGCGGTAATGAATAGACAAACTCAAAATCGAGTTTATGTTTTTGATCTAGGTGAAAACGCAGCAAACGCTCTTGAGCACGACCTAATAGAAACGCCAATTTAACTTGGTCAGAGTCGTTGGCTGAAAGCCGCTGCTGAAGCTTGTGAATTTGTTGTTCTTGCTGAGCAATATCAGCATCACTGATGTTGGTTTTCCATACTTGACCGAGCTCTTTAGCGTAGGCAAAAGCAAATTGCTTCGCTGAAAAATCAGAGATAGCATCCACTTCAAAATATAGTAGGTCTTCACTGGCGGCATACAAATCCAAAGCCGATTGTAATTTAATGTTGGTATAGTTTAACCCTGCGGCTGAGGGACTAACTAAATCAATAATGCCATTACTCACATTTAACGCACTCGACACAGCGTGTGAGATTCGAGTATCCCATTCACTTTGGTATCGGTTATAGCTCATCGTTAATACCAACCACAAAACCAGCACCAAATGTGATGCTAGTAGGAGTTGGCCAATTTTGAGCTTATTAACTAAGTCAATAAATGGCACGTTAACTTATTTATCTTCAAATAAGTCGATAACTGGCACGCTACAGGTTCCATTGATACAAATATCTTGGTAGGCCGTATGGCAGCGCCCGCAAAATTCAGGTTCAAAAGTAGGGTGCTGTGAACTAATGTCTAAGCCATTGGTATCATAAGTACCGTAAATAGGTTCTCCGGCAAGGTGCTCCGTAACAAACACAACCCCTGGTGTTTCATAGACTCCAACGACAGTAATGCCGTCACTGTAGGGCCCGTGAGTGGCATATTGGTCAATTTTATCGGGGTGAACATAAGTGGTTAACTTGGTTCCTTTACCCTCATTGATCCAATTATAAGCCGCTACAGCTTCTTGAATAAATAAAGGGGTTTCTTCTGGGAGAACAACATCCTTGCCTGGCACCATACTCACATTAGCCACCGGCCATGAGCGCCAATCTTCAGGATAACTGGCAATAGATGCCGCGTTACAGCAAAAGCTCACCAACAATAAAAACTGTGCGAAAAGCGCACACCACAACTTACTCATAGTACGTCCTTGTCATGAATTGTAATGCTTATAGATATTAGCCAAGTCTAAAACTACCCAATAAAAGGTATATCAGCAATATATAATAAACATCATATACCTGAACTGCGGGTCAATTCGAATACTTCAGCACCCTAAACGCAAAAAGATGGCACTGAGGCCATCTGCATTTTAGAATTTTTCAGGTTAATTCAAAACCGCGAGCTGGCCCTTAGGCTGTTCACAGAAGAAAAATGGAGCAAGCAAAGCGAGTTTTAGCCGTTTATCCCCTTATTGCTTTGATTTAACGCAACTTTCAAGCCGCATCAATCGCTCTTCATCACCAGGGTGGCTACTCATCCAAGTAGGAATATCGGATTCTACATGCGCAAATAGGGCCTGATAACCCGCCATCAGCTGTTGCTGAGGCAAGCCTAACTTATGGCTCCATTGGCAAGCAAATAAATCAGCCTGAGTTTCAGCTTCTCGTGAATAGCCAGAGCTTAAACCAAGTACTGCACCACTCATTAAGCCATCAACCAATAGGCTACTATCCCCCACCATCAACACAACAGCAGTACTAACAATGGTAGAGCGCACCAAACTTGCCATCACATCGTTGTTGGCAACGTGAGCCAGTTCGTGCAATAAAATACCGTTTAGCTGTTCTGGCTGTTGCATTAAGCCCACCAGTTGGTCGCTGACAATAATACTACCGTTGGCGAGCGTAAAGGCATTCGCTTCCTCACCCAGTTTGTAAAAGAGTAACTGTGGTTCAGGGCTTAGGGTGCCAATTCCAGTCACCAAGGCTTGAAAATGTTGCTGGATTTGCTGCTGCTTGATGGGATCAACAGTGCTTGGCTCAAAGCCTACAGACTCTAAATGCGCAAGCGTGCGCTCACCTAACTCCAATGCAATAGCTTCGGGTAGATGAGCAGCCAAATACTGTGATAAGCGGGGTAAACCTTGCTCAATGCTTAAGTATAAAGCGCCACAGCTAAAAACAACGGCAAACATAATCACCAATAGGTTTCTCTCTAGATATTTAACTAAAGAGTGCTTAGCGTGTTTATCCAACCACGCATTAAGCCGTTGCGGCTGATCGGCAACAAAGCGATCTCCATTGCTAAAGCTAACCGCTCGCGGCTGATTACCAATCGCCATTGACAACTCAAGTTCGGAGAGCTTGGCGCGCACAGAGCCTTGTTCATGCTGAAGTTGAAGCCACCCTTCGTCAGAACAATGCAGCTGTGCCACGCTCACTAAAGAACTATTGGCAACAAATACCTTTCCGCTAATAATCATGAGGTTTAAATTACGCCAATCTCAATACTAAAGGCATCAGCGACTTCATCAGCAATCGCGGCCTTGGTATCACTCACCTGGTTTTGTGTAGCAATATGAGTAATGTCACCAGTTACCGAGGTAGCATCAGCGATGAACTTAGCCATGCGAATTTTTGCCAGCGGAATGGCTAAACCTAAAGAAAATACACATATCAGCATGTTACTTAGCATCACCCCAAGAAAGGCCAATGGCTTTACTTCAGAATTCATATACAACTGACCATCTAGCTCTGTTTGACCAAATTGATAGTTTCTTAAGCAAGCTTGCAGATATGCCGTTACAAACCAACCCAGCAAAAAGAAACTTAAATAGACAGCTGCTAACAAACCCAAAATAACGGTCTGAGAACTGAGCGCATCCTGCAAACCACCTTGGCTTAATTGCATCAACACACCACCTAATTGACTAAAGTCAGCGTTAAAGGCAGCAAAAGCGATGCCAGCGAGCGCCAACATTAATACCAGCGTAGCCAATAAACCTATCGCCGCCACTTTCAAAAACACCTTAAATACCGCGTTAACATCAATCTCAGCGATAAACTGCAATTCACCCCACTGATAGCCATTCAATACGTAGCGGCTCATTTGAGTGGTCATTAAGGCATACATGTAAGTTGCGCCTAAACCCACCACAACCACACCAACAATACCTGCGACCACCGGCGAAATTAACGAACTAACGAATATCACAGCACTTACCACTAGCATGAAGCCAAGCACATACAATACCGGTAGCACGAACAAGGCCATATAGGCGCCGCCATAGCTCCCTGAGAAATTAAAACGCACATTGCGATAGCGAGTAACACGGCAATCAAAGCGAAGATTTCTAACCACTAGAACCGGCATCAAAGCTACAAAGGCTAAACCTAAAATGACACTTGCAGCCTCACTCACCGCAGGTAAGGTAGCCCAAGCGATCAGCAAAACCACAGCAATGATCCGACCCACTAATATTTGTAAAGGTTTAGCTAGGTACTCAAAACTCTCATCGGCTAATTCAGTATTGCCATAAAAATATTGTTTGTTACGAACCTTGGCCCATGCAGAGTAGATGCCTAAGGTTAAAATGGTAAGAAGAACGTTAACGATCCATATACCAAAATATTCCCCGACCTTACCGTTAAAGTAAAAAGGGTTATTCTTTTTTGTCTGACTGTCCATGCCTAACTTCCCTGATATTTATAAAGTGATTGATATAACTATATTTAAAATTAGACGAGGATAATAAACACTTTAATATTATTTTTGTTAATAAAAATCAAACTACGGGGTTGCGACCGCTACTTGTTTGTAAAGATATCGTTTTCGATCACATTTCAGCCCGTAAAGATCGGCGACTAACTATTTACTCGAACCTTACACAATCAAAAACACCCTACCGTGCAGGTGAAAAGTATTGCGTTTTACTTACCCAAGGTTACCATTAGCCTTTAGTAACACAGCCCAAGAATTGCTATTTTGAATACTTCTTCCCCTGCCAATACCGCTGTCATTCTCGACTTTGAGACCACCGGCTTATCTCCTAACCAAGGAGATAGAGCGATTGAAATAGGCGCAGTATTGCTTGAAGATGGTGTAGCCACTCAGCGTTTTCAAGAATTAATGAATCCAGGGTTTAGGGTGAGTTCATTTATCGAAAGCTACACCGGCATTAGCAACCACATGCTGCAAGCGGCGCCCCCTTGTGATGAGGTGATGGAGCGTTTCTATCAATTTATCGGCAAGCACAATTTAGTGGCGCATAACGCCTCATTTGACCAGCGTTTTTTAGCGGCCGAATTTGCACATATAGGTCGTCAAATCCCTGGGGAGTTCGCTTGTTCTATGCTGCTATCAAGGCGTTTATTCCAAGATGCCCCCAATCATAAATTGGGCAGCTTAGTCGCCTATAAGAACATTGATAACAATGGGGTGTTTCACCGAGCCTTGGCCGATGCCGAGATGACAGCAAAGCTCTGGTTATGTTTACTCGAAGAATTAAATCAAGAGTACCAATTGAACGAACCCACTTTTACACTAATGCAGAAAATCAGCGTTAAAAGCAAAAATGCCGTTAGCCAGTTTTTAACCCGCTCCTCTTGCCGAGGACCGAAATCAATATAAGCACAGATAGGGCGAATGTTTCGTAGCTTAGCACTACACTTTATGGGACAATCGCCGCCCTTTTTTAAGTCGCCCATCAACCAACAGGTGCCCCATGAACTTATTAGTCCGTAACTTAGCTCGCACAATTACCGAAACCGAGTTATCCGCCTTATTTGAAGCCCACGGAGAAGTGCAAAACTGTGATTTGGTGATGGATAAAGAAAGTGGAAAGTCAAAAGGCTTTGGCTTTGTGGAAATGGCTGACTCTGCAGCAGCGCAAGCCGCCATTAACGCCCTGAATGGCACTAAACACTCAGGCAACAAAATACGCGTTAAAGTAGCCGATGAAAAACCAGCTGAACCTCAGCCTGATGCAGATACCGATACTGGCAGCGTGTGGCCTGAAGTTGAGTAACGATTAATCCGCACCTTTAAGCGAGTATCTGATTTACTCGCTATCAAACTGAATCTGTCGCTTGGCATTGCGCAAAACAATGCCTTTAGTCGCTAATTGTTGGTCTATTTTCAGCATAAGTTGTTTTGGCTCACCAACTTGCTCAGCCGCCAGCAAGGTGGCGCGGTTATGATAAACACACAGCACCTGTAAACTATCAGGGAACCGCTGATAGTTTACTTTGTGGCTTATCCAAGAAAAACCTTCATTGTGCAATTTAGCAGCCTCACATACTTCAGTTAAGGCCGTGACAATGTCCTTATCGCGCTTCTTGTCCATTTTCCGCATTATTTTTCACTATCTGGTAAAAGGCTAGCAGCATGTAATTGCTGATTGAGTTGCTCGGCACGGGCTTCAGGTGAACCACTGAGCCCACCGAGTAAATGATACAAACACGGTACCACAAACAAGGTAACAAAGGTGGCGAGCAACATGCCACTGAATATAACAATACCGATCGCGAAACGAGTTTCAGCCCCTGCGCCGGTGGCCAGCAACATAGGTACCGCCCCCAGTAATGTGGTCATAGCGGTCATAATGATTGGCCGTAAACGATTTGTCGAAGCCTTAATAATCGCTTCTTTTACCGCTAAACCTTGGTCGCGAAGCTGGTTGGCAAACTCAACAATCAGGATCCCATTTTTAGTCGCCATACCAATCATCATTAATAGCCCTAATTGGCTGTAGATATTAAAGCTTTCTCCGGTAATTAATAAGCCAAGTAAACCACCTAATAGCCCCAAGGGCACCGTTAACATCACAATGGCGGGGCTTATAAAGCTCTCAAACTGGGCTGCTAACACCAAGTAACACACCAATAGTGCCATAGCAAACAGCAGCCAAATTTCCCGTTGGTTATCATAGAATTGCTTAGACTCTCCCGCATAATCAACGGTATAACCACTGGGTAGGATTTCGCTAGAAGCTTGGTTTAAAAAGGTTAGCGCTTCGCCCAAGCTCACCTTGTCAGCTAAATTGGCTTTAAGGTTAATCGACTTTTTACGCTGGTAATGGAATAAGCCACGTGCCGAAGCCACATCGGTAGCTTCGACCAATGAATCTAAAGATACCAAGGCACCGCTGTCACTACGTAAATACACTTTACTTAAGTCACTGGGTGACTGAAACTGGCTCTCATCGGCTTTAAGGTATACATCGTACTCTTCGCCAAACTCTTCAAAACGCGTTTGCGCCCTGCCCCCCAATAACACTTCTAAAGTACTGGCGATATCTTCAATACTAATGCCCAATTCTCGGGCAGCCAAACGCTTCACTTGCAGCAGAATTTCGGGGGTGGTGGGGTTATAATCTAACTGTACCCCGTGCATTAAACCACTATCTTTGGCTTGTTGTTCTAGTATTTGGGCATATTCATAAAGCTGCTTATAATCATCACCTTGCAACACGAATTGCACGGGCTCTCCCATACCACCACCAAAACTAGGCTGATAAGGATAAACTTTTACATCTGGCACATCATGGGCAGCAGAGCGAATCATTTCGACCACTTCAGAGGCATTCTCTGAACGTTCACCCCAATCCTTCAAGCGAACAATAAAGAAGCCTTGGTGATCCGCCCAAGAGCCAAAAGCAGGAGCAGAATAGTTGAGTGTTGCGATGGGGCCATTTTCACTCATCATCGGCAATAAGCGCTGCTCAATCTGCGCCATACTGTCTAACATGCGCTGATAACTGGTCGCCTCAACTCCTCCCACGTATACGTTCACTACGCCACGGTCTTCTTTCGGAGCAAACGCCGGCTGCTGTTGCTGATAAGCCCAAACCAATAGACCCATACACATTACAACCACCGTTACCGCACTAAACCGATAATGGATGATATTCGCTAATAAATCAGCATAACGCAGTTGCAGCGCCGCCATTGCGCGGCCAACTGAGCGACTCAGCCAAGTGGCTTTATTGGGATCTTTTTCAAACAGCTTACCGGCCATCACTGGCGCAAGCGTTAAGGCCACTAAGGATGAAAAAATCACCGCCGCTGACAGTAATACAGCAAACTCGGTAAACAAGTCACCTATCTTACCCTGCATAAATACCAAAGGTAAAAACACCATCACCAATACTACGGTGGTGGCAATTACTGCAAAATTGAGTTCTTTTGCGCCACGAAACGCGGCGACTAAAGGTGGCTCGCCAGCAGCGCGGTGACGAATAATATTCTCAACCACCACAATGGAATCGTCGACCACCAACCCAATAGCCAAAATTAAGGCCATTAAGGTGACTAGATTGATGCTATAACCCAATAAGTAAGCCACAGCGAATGCGGCAACCAAAGATACAGGTACCGTAACAGCGGGGATAATGGTGGCGCTTAAACGCCCCAAAAACAAGTACAAAACAGCAACCACCAACAGTGCACAAATCACTAGCGTAGAATAGACTTCGCTAATGGCTTGGCGGATAAAGATAGTACTGTCGTAATCTACCGTTAATTCGGCACCTTCAGGCAAGAACCGCTGTAATTGCTGTAGTTCTTTATGCACTGTGTCGGCGACGTCTAAAGGGTTGGCTTTAGACATGGCTACAATGCCCAAGCCCATGCTGTCTACCCCATTGCTTTTAAAAGTGGTGGTATCTTTTTTAGCACCAATGTAAATATCCGCGATATCTGACAAGCTGATGCTATCGCCACTCAAATTGGCTATTTGTAACTCGGCAAAGTCGTCAGCTTGCTGATACATGCGCTCCATGCGAACTACAATGTTTAAACTGTCATTTCTGACATAACCTGCAGGCAATTGAAGGTTTTCTCGGTTAAGAGCGGCTATCACATCGTTAGTGGTTAAGCCGCGCCCCGCCATTGCGATGGGATCTAATTCCACATACATCACCCGTTCTACCAAGCCTGAGGTATTAACGGCACTGACACCAGGTAGCAGGCTTAATCGCTCAATCAGAATACGTTCTGCAAAGTCGCTCAACTCAACGCGATCTTGCAAGGTCGCAGTAAGATTTAGCCACATAAATGGCGCTTCTTCACTGTCATTTTTGCGAACTACTGGTTCATCGACGTCATCAGGTAAACGATTACGAGCGCGGCTCACCGCATCACGCACATCACTCACCGCCGCTAACATGTCTGAACCTTGCTTGAAGGTGATTGTAATCCCAGACCACCCATCCCAAGACGAGGACCAAATATAGTCAATACCGTCAATTCCGCTCAGTTCATCTTCTATCGGTTTTGTGATTTGTGATTCAACGATAGAGGACGCACTGCCGCGATAAGGCGTGCCAATAGACACTACAGGGCTTTCTATATCAGGCATTTCGCGCACGGCCAACTGGCTATAACCAACAATACCAAATAGCATCAATAGCAAGCTAAGCACTATCGCCGCTACCGGGCGATACATCGACAGGTCAGAAATTTTCATCAGTTTAGTACTTCAACCTCGATACCATCGTGCAGCTTTACCAACCCTTTGTGTACCACTTTATCACCAGCGTTTAAGCCGCTGAGCACTTCTACTACATTGTCACCACGCAGCCCTAGTTTTAGTTCAACTTTCTCTACCTGTTGCTGGTTAAGGCGATAAGCAAAGCGACGGTCTCCGTCATAAGCGATAGCTTGTAGGGGGATGAGTAAACGCGGTGGTGCGTTTAAGGCTAACTCACCGGTCACCAAAGTGCCTGGTGCGATCCCCGCTTGTTGATTATCAATCGACAATTGAATGTAAACATTCAAGCTTTCGCCCCGCACTCGGCTATCAATACTGGACACCCTTGCCTCAAAGACCCGCGAATCTACACCGACTTGATGCACTGAAGCTTGCTGGCCAACTTTAATTCGCCCCAAGTAACGTGCCGCCACCGGAACATTTAAACGCAAGGTATCGGCATTATCTAAGGTCGTAAGCGTTTTATCGTTATCCAGCAGTTGGCCGGGACTTAAATCTACCAAACCTAGATTACCGCTGAATGGCGCTCGAATGGCTCGGTCCTGTAAGGCTGCCTCGGCGAGGGCTAGCTCGGCTTGCTGCATCGCGACTTCTGACTGGTAGCGGTCAACTTCGGCTTGAGTCGTCGCGCCTTTAGGCAACAGCTGCAGTAAATTTTGATGTTGGCGCAATATGTCATCAAGGCGGGCTTGTTCCCGCTGTAAAACTGCGCGTTGATGGCGGTCGTCAAGTTGCACCAACAGCTGACCAGTTACGACCTTTTGGCTAGACTTAACCGCTATAGATTCGATTCGCCCATCCACCTCAGCCTTAATGTTCACCGAGTGAGCAGAAAAGACATTGCCCAATAGATGAACATGTTCACGCAGTTGCCCCTCTGCTAACGCTACCACCTCTACTGTGACAGGTTTATTGGGCGTAACCGCTGACTGAGTAGCCTTGTTACTGTAAAACATCCATGTAACAACAGTAATTAGCGCAACCATAACTACAATGATGCGTGCCATTATTTATTTACCTCTACAAACAGAGTGCAGACTCTAACGCAAGCCAAGCTAATAGGTCTATCATTTGTTAGTAAAAACACTTATAAATACGAAGTTGACAACATTAAAACCCGCAACGATAACAATTTACAAAATTAAACATCAACATTACCCACTGTAAGCATTCTACCCGCCACAAGTGCGCGAGGTTATTTTAGATAAAGCGCTAGCTCATAAGCGACATTGCAAGCAATATCACTGTATGAATCTGTGGTTTACTCTCAACCATGATATACCTACACTAATAAACGTTTTTATCGTTGATTAATTGCAACTTTTTTGCTTTTTAGCAGCCTAAGTAAACGGATTTTACTTAGTGAGTGAAGCAACAACTTACTGAAATTACATACAGATATTGATATATAAGGTATTAAATGGGTATTGAATTGAACGATGGGGTTTTACTATTCGACTCCTTTTTCACCGCCACTATTGGCATTTTGGTTTTGTTCATTGGGCGACGGATTAATCAGGCGGTAGGCTTCCTTCGTGAATTTAGTATCCCTGAACCGGTAACCGGCGGCATTTTATTTTCAGTAATGATCGGCCTAATTTATGCGCTTACATCTATAGAAATAGAGTTCACCCTAGTCGCGAGAGATATTTTGCTGGTGTACTTCTTCACCACCATTGGCATTAACTCAAGTTTAAAAGATTTACTAAAAGGCGGCATGCCTTTAGTCATTTTACTGGGTATAACCATTGCCTACATGATATTGCAAAACCTAACCGGTATTACCGTTGCAAAAATATTTGGCTTAGAATCGGCGGTAGGCATGCTTGGCGGAAGCGTCTCGCTGATTGGCGGTCATGGAACAGCCATTGCCTGGGCACCAAGAATAGCCGAAGAATTTGGCATTAGTAACGCCATGGAAATAGGCATAGCCAGCGCCACTTTTGGCCTAATTCTAGCCAGTTTAATGGGTGGTCCCATTGCTCAATTTCTGGTTAATCGCCACAAGCTAAGCCCTAAAAAAGAGGAGCCGCTCGATATAGGTGTTGCGGAGAAAGGCAAAGACAGCAGCATCAAGGGTTTTGATTTTCTAGATGCGATTTTGGCGATCCATGTTTGTATTATTCTTGGCTTTGTTCTAAATGAAGCGATTGCGCAGGCAGGCCTACAGCTTCCGCTGTTTGTTACCTGTTTATTCGCCGGTATTGTTATCACCAACTTGGTACCGAAAAGCTTGCCACGTTTAACCGGTACCAAATGGCCATCACGTAAACCCGCGGTGGCACTCATAGCCGACATTTCATTGGGTACCTTTTTAGCCATGTCGTTAATGAGTATGCAGTTATGGACCTTAATTGATTTAGCTGGGCCAATTGTAGCGATTCTTGCAGCACAGTTTATTATTGCCATTTTGGTCAACATATTTGTGGTATTCCCAGCCATGGGCAGAAACTATGATGCCGCGGTGATTTGTTCCGGTTTTGGTGGCATATCTTTAGGCTCAACACCTACAGCTATGGCAAATATGTCGGCGGTTTCACAGCGTTATGGTAACTCTCATTTGGCTTTTATTATTGTGCCTTTAGTGTGTGCCTTCTTCATCGATTTAGTGAATGCGCTATTAATACCGTTCTTCCTCGCTAACTTCTAGTCAGACCAGAGGGAATGCCTTAAGAGCATTCCCTTAAATAAATAAGCGTATGTTTTTTATTACTATTTACAGGTATCTTCACTTGTTCTTAAAAAATATTTCGACAACACCTGACTAATTTCTGCTATACCTTAAACAACGGCTTGGTTTCATTACTCCCTACTTTACGGAGGCGCGTCTATGACGATGATCAGCGCTAAACAGTTTTCTGAGTGGCTACGTGAACGCTTTGGTGATGATGAAAAAGGTGTTTGCCTGTCGCGCGAAGATATCAACCAGTTAACCGGCCGCCAAAGCTTTTCATTAGGTTTCGTTCACGACATTCACTATGAATTAATGCCGCATGGTATGGGCTTTGTTACCGATACCTGCCGAGAAACCTTTTATTTGGTGCCAATCAATAAACGCCCTTGGCGACAACATCTGGAACAACAGTATGAACGAGAATTATTTTGTAACGTACTGCCACTAGATAAGTCCGGCACCACCGGCGGATAAACCGACACAAAAAAGCGTACTTTTCTAGCCCCTAGCAACGACAAACGATCCAATGCCCCCTTTGATGCGTATTCTTAATATCGAATAAACGGGATGGTATCGTGGAAAAACTACAGCGCAGCTACACCTTACTTGGGTATGCTGGTTTAGGCTTATTTATAATACTTAGTGTTGCTGTGATCATCCAGTTGCCTCTTTGGGCTCATAGCCCAAGCCAATGGTTCCTCTTCTATAGTGCCGTTATATTAAGCTTTCTCAGTGGCAGTTTATGGGCTCAAGCTATGAACGGTGATACTTTTGACTCCAAACAGTTATTCACCAGCAATGCTGTTTCCTTAGTCGGCTTTGCTTGTTTGCTTTTACCTTCCAGCACTAGCGCCTTAATCATTCTTACAGGCGGCTACATCTATATTTATTACTGTGAATGGCACGGGAAAAAGCGTAGCCGATTTTCCAAACACTACCACAAACTGAGGTTTAGGCTTACCTCAGTGGTTGTTTTTACTCATCTACTGGTTGCTTGCTACCAGTAACAGGAGGTTTTATGCAATTAAGAATTTTTTATGACGGTCAATGCCCCTTGTGTGCAGAAGAAATGCGCCAACTAAAGTTTTTTGACCACAGAGAACTGATCGAGCTGCAAGACATTAATCAAACTGACTTCGTGGATAATTTTCCACATATAGACCGATCTCAGGCTACTGATATACTGCACGCCGAAACCGATGCGGGTACCCTATTACTGGGCTTAGATGTCACCGCTCAAGCATGGGGATTAGTGAACCAAAAGCCTTGGATTCAACTATTACGAACACCTCTATTGAGAGCTGTTTCTGACAAAGCCTACTTGGTATTTGCTAAAAATCGCTTCAAAATTTCTCGACTACTTACCGGTAAAGCGCGCTGCGATGAACAAAGCTGCGGTATCGGCAAACAGTATGACTAATCAACTTGAACCTTAGCTGATGGAGGGTTTAATGCAGCGAATTGTAGATGTGAGCTTGGTGTTGCGGGTATACGAAAAAATTACTCGCTTAGGAACCAAGCACAGTGATGGTTACCTCTATGAGGGCCTAAATGCTAATTCTGATTGGGATGGCTACACCATTACAGTTAGTAATCAGCAACTTGGCCTGAGCATTTTTTTTCACAACAATTATCAATTCTCAGTTCACGATGAAAAAGTTATCGATACTTTTATTAAACAACTTGAACGGATTGATAAAAGTCAGGTTTCCTGAGATCTAGCTCGCAAACTGTCTCCCGATAGCTACGGGTTTGAGTGGTAGGCGCTATGCTCTCAAAGAACTACTCACTTCAGCAGGACGCCAAGTGAAAGTCAAAACCGTAGAACAGTGGTTTAGCGAATATGCGGTAAGCCACCAACACCCCAGCAACAAAACTATTCATTGGATTATGGTTCCAGCTATTTATTTTAGTTTTGTGGGTTTGTTATGGTCGCTCCCCTTAACGGGGATAAATTCAGACACTCATAACTCATTCCCATGGTTAAACGCAGCCAGTCTATTAGCACTGCCGGTCCACTGGTTCTATGTACGTCTATCAAAGCCCTTGGCCTTAGCCATGATGCTATTTACCATTTTTTGTTTTTTACTGTGTGAGCTACTGATTTCTATCAGCCCTCTCCCCCTTTGGCAGCTAAGCTTGTCTATTTTTATTATTGCTTTGCTTGGTCAGTATATTGGTCACAAAATAGAAGGTAAAAAGCCCTCGTTCTTTGAAGATATACAATACTTATTGATTGGGCCGCTTTGGCTAATGGGCTTTGTTTTTAACTATCTAGGCCTTGAATACTCACCCAAAAAATAAGCCGCTTTGATTGATATGCTTAGTCTGTCAATACCGAAGTCTAGATGTTCTAGCGCAAAAAATAAGCCGCTTTGATTGATATGCTTAGTTTGTGAATACCAAAGTCTGTGAATACCGAAGTCTGTGATTACCTAAGCCTAGATGCTCTAGTGCTAAAAATAAGCCGCTTTGATTGATATGCTTAGTCCGTGAATACCTAAGTCTGGATGTTCTAGCGCAAAAAATAAGCCGCTGTTGCGGCTTAGTCTACTTACACTTTAATGTTTATTGTTTCGCCTAGTCCTGGTCTGCTGGCTGGCGCCTGCTCAGGAACATCGGCTGCGGCAACGAGTTCTTGTACAGCTTTACCGTCTTGTTCTTGCTGGCTTTTAGCCAACTTGGCTGATATCACTTCCATTGACTGAGAAGTGCTTGCACCATTGATTTCCATTCTACCTCCTATTCCTGGTTATCATGCCTTTAGCGGCATGTCTGAGAAAAACTTTAGCCAGTTAGTTGCAAGGCGTCGTTTTTAGTAGTTAACCTTCACAAGTTTCGGTCGTCAATTGATGCTCTCCTTTGTCACTGCCTGAGGCAATGACAAATTCACTGACAAATCGGTAACAAGGCACTTGGCCCTGCATGACAATGGCGCTGATAGTGATCATGCCCTTATTACCCGAGCGATGATTACTCCATGCTTCTGTATCCCCCTGCTTGGGTTTTTTCATCAACTTTGTCATCGCCTTGGTATACTGTTCTCTATCTTGAGGGGTAAGACTATCTGCGTCTTTAAGACCTAAGCGCTCTGTGGTATTTTCGCCGATTTTATCAATCAAGTTAAATGGTGAAGTTAATATCCCCCCAACAAAACCGGTGACTAAGCCCCGGCTAGCTTCTTTACCGGCTTCTTCCGCTTTACCTACCAATTCATCGGCACTGGCAATCATTTGCGGTATTTCATCGCGCAAGGCTTCACTTTCAGCTAACACCAAAGGAATTTGCGGTACCACCTTGGCTATTTGCTGGTTGGTCCCACGCACCGAGGTATTGGTATCATCAACCCGTTTCAATATAGCGGGCAACTCTGCACGCCATTGATCAGATTGCTCAATGATGGGATCTATGGATTGGCCAATCTTTGATACTTCATCAATAATTAGCGGTAACTGCTGGTTAATCGTATCTATTCGGTTAAGTACTTCAGGGATCAGCGCTTGATAACCCGCACTTTGTTCGATAATTTGTGGAATGAAGGCTTTTAGCTCGGCAATTTCAGTCATGATAGGGTCAACCCTTTGAGCAGTACTATCAACTTGCTGCAACATCGCAGGTAATTGCTCTCGAAAATGACGCAACTCCAAAGTGAAAAATACAATGGCAGCAGCCAATACAAATAAACCGAGGCTCGTCAGTATTCTGGCGACGCGTAGCAAACCTTCCATAGAAAGATGTTTCCTTTTGAATAAAAGCTCGGTCAAGCTTAACCTATATAGTCGCAGGTATCAGCTTTGTTGCTTGCAAATAAAATTCTCTCGTTTTGCTTTCCCTGCAATAAACTGGAACTGATATAATGGCCAAGAACTTACAATTGGCCTTACACACTATGACCCAAGCAAACAACCCCCTTCACGGGAAAACACTGGAAAGTATTCTTAGCGAATTAGTCGACTTTTACGGTTGGGAAAACATGGGAGCAAGAATTAATATTCGCTGTTTTACCCACGATCCCAGTGTTAAATCTAGTTTAAAATTTTTACGAAAAAACCAATGGGCTCGTGACAAGGTGGAAAATTTATATCTAAGAATGAAAGGCTTAGCATAATTAACTTGTTATTTTTTTTAGCCAGCCATTCTACATTATCAACAAAACTAGCGTCAGTAAGCATTAAACCCTATAGTAAAGCCATCGCTAAGAGACTGATAAAATAAGGAAATGCCGTGCAACTCCGACTCATTTTAAACGGTAAAAAAGCTCATCTTCCTGAAATTCGAGACGCCATTTATACTCTTCGCGCTCAAGGGCACGATATTCAAATAAGAGTTACTTGGGAAGGCGGCGATGTAGCGCGTCTCGTTAGCGAAGCACACCAGCAAGGCTGGAATACCCCAGAGAAAAAGCTGATGATTGGTGGTGGAGATGGTTCAGTACAAGAAGTCGTATCAGCCTTAATGTGCTACCCACTAGTACAGCGCCCCAGCCTTGGTATTCTGCCTTTAGGTACCGCCAATGATTTTGCCACGGCTTGCCAGATCCCCACTAGCCCACTTGAAGCGATACAGTTCGCGCTAGAGACCTCGCCGCAAATGGTTGATGTAATGAGCGCGACCAACTTAGAAAGCCAGCAACAATACTATTTTATGAATGTACTTACAGCGGGTTTTGGCGCGCAAGTTACCGCCGAAACGCCCGTAGAATTAAAAAACTTTTTAGGGGGTGGCGCTTATACTTTGTCTGGCATTGTGCAAGCCATCAACTTTCGCCCCTACTTAGGTGAACTCACCAGCCCAGATAAAAGCTTTAAAGGCGGTTTAATTATCGGCGCGCTATGTAATGGTAAACAAGCTGGCGGTGGCCAAATACTCGGCCCAAACGCCTACCTAAACGATGGGTTAATGGATGTATGCATTGTACGAGACTTCCCCGCAACAGCGCTCAGCCAAGTATTACAAGAAGCCACCGCGTTCAGTAATGGCGAGCAGCAAGACGGCGAATATGTGATGAGTTGGCAAACGCCTTGGTTAGAAACTCAATCTGAGCAAGCAATTCCCACAAACTTAGACGGCGAGCCCCACATATTTAATCACGCTAGATTTGAAGTTATAAAACAAGCACTTCCCTTGCTCATTGCCAAATCTAGTCCTTGTTTGGCTAGGTAAAGGGGAGAGGCTAGCGGTAATAATGTGGCAGCTTTAGTTTTAGCATAGCTATACCGCTTGGATAAACTATTTCGACTAAGCTAAAAGATAAACCACAGGCATTGAGAGTGTATATGTTGAGGGGAAAACCACGCCCTCACTGTTGAGTTGCCAGTGCATTGCTAGAAAATATATCAATTGAAGGTAAATAATACTTCAACCAGCTAAAAATGCTGCCAGCGCAATACAAAAAAACATTTTCAGCACTCTATCTAATTCGTCACTATCACATGAAAAGTCGACCTCAAAAGATCACGCTGAATGAATACATTAATCAACTTGAATTGCTCATTTTACTTGTATCCGATGGGTAAACCTACCTATATTGGAAACTGTGATACAACAGCCTGTAAAGCGGGCTCAAAAGGAATTATCAATGACCCAGCAGAAACAGAAGGTATTGTTACTGTTTGCTCACCCTTCGCAAGACCGTTCCGAAATTAATCGCCCAATGTTTAAACTGGCGAATAAAATTGAAGGGGTAACAGCCATCGACCTCTATCGCGAATACCCGACATTTAGAATAAATGTCGATAAAGAGCAACAACGACTGTTAGAACACGATGTTGTCATCATGCAGTTCCCTTTATATTGGTATTCAACACCCGCTATTTTAAAAGAATGGCAAGACTTGGTACTGGAATATGGCTTTGCTTATGGTCACGATGGCGACAAACTTCATGGCAAAACGCTACTCTGTGCCCTAACAGCAGGAGGGGCTGAATCCGCCTATCGTGACAAGGGTTACAACCATTTTACTATTCGTGAATTACTGCATCCGCTAGAGCAAACAGCCTCCCTCACCGGTATGCGCTATTTAGCGCCTTTTACGCTGTTTAGTTCTAGAACCGCGAGCGATGAAAAACGCATTGATGGACATCTTAAAAATTGGTCGACGCTACTTCATGGTTTAGTCGATAACAGGATTGATTTACGTCTGGCCGCGAACTTAGAAAAGCTCACTTCACTTCCTGAAGAACTTTTTATGGAGGTATTATGACGGGGTATTTTTTACAAGCCTTTGTTTACCTGATTGCTGCGGTACTGGCAGTTCCCCTAGCCAAAAAATTAGGGCTGGGTTCAGTATTAGGCTACCTAATCGCTGGGGTTGTTATTGGGCCTGTGATTGGTTTAGTCGGCACTGAAACTGCCACTATTCAGCACTTTGCCGAGTTTGGCGTAGTCATGATGTTATTCGTTGTGGGCCTAGAGTTAGAACCGAAAATGCTCTGGGGAATGCGCCATAAGCTGATTGGCTTAGGGGGCTTACAAGTCACCTTAAGTACCTTGGTTGTGATGGCGATAAGTTTAAGCTTTGGTTTACAGTGGTCAGTCTCTCTTGCCATAGGTCTTATTTTTTCACTCTCTTCAACCGCAATTGTGCTGCAAACCTTTAATGAGAAGGGCCTAAGCAAAACAGACGGTGGCCGTTCATCATTCTCAGTACTGCTATTTCAAGATATAGCGGTAATTCCCATGCTCGCCCTAATTCCTCTACTAGCGCTACCGGAGTTAGTAGAGCAAGCCGAACGCTTAGGCGAAAAAGCTGCTGAGCACGGCGACAGCTTAAACATTGCGGCTCACCTACCGGGATGGGCCTATGCCTTGGTTGTAATCGTTGCCATCGCCACCTTGGTGGTAGGTGGCCATTACCTTAGTCGACCGCTGTTTCGCTATGTAGCCAGCTCTGGCTTAAGGGAAATTTTTACCGCCGCCACCTTAATGCTGGTCATCGGCATTGCTGCTCTGATGGGGCTCATAGGATTATCCCCCGCGCTTGGCGCATTTTTAGCGGGTGTCGTGCTGGCCAACAGTGAATTTAGACATGAATTAGAGTCAACCATTGAGCCCTTTAAAGGTTTATTGCTAGGGCTATTTTTTATTACTGTAGGTGCCGGCGTTGATTTTGGCGTATTGCAACAGCATTGGCCTAAAGTCATCGCGATGGCCTTAGCGGTAATGCTCATTAAAGCCGCAGTACTGTTTGTGTTAGCCATCATCTTTAAAATTAAGAACAGTGACCGCTGGTTGTTTGCTTTAAGTTTGGCGCAAGCAGGTGAATTTGGCTTCGTATTACTCAACTACACGGTACAAAATAATGTCATCCCTCAAGACATTTCACAGATATTATCTTTGGTGGTCGCTTTTTCAATGTTCTTAACCCCAAGTCTATTCATACTTTATGACAAGGTGATTTTACCGCGTTACGCGCGAGCAGAAAATCATCAAGACCCCGATGAAATTGATGAAAAAGGTACCGTGATTATCGCGGGCATTGGCCGTTTCGGACAAATTGTTAACCGCTTTTTAGTCGCCAATGGCATTAGTACCGTGGTGCTGGATCACCAAGCGGGTCAAGTAGAGTTAATGCGTAAAATTAATATAAAGAGCTATTTTGGAGATGCCACTCAACCGGAACTGCTGCACACAGCGGGCATTGAAGAAGCCAAACTTATGGTAGTGACCATTGACGACAAAGAACGGGTTAGAGAGATTGTAAAATACGTAAAACATGCCTTTCCTCACGTTCGTTTAATGGTCAGAGCTTTTGACCGAGGCCACGCGTATGAGCTGCGTAGCTTAGGCGCTGACCATATCATTACCGAAGCCTACTATTCAGCTTTGGAGATGGGTGGGCGAGCGCTATCAGAGCTAGGTGTTCACCCTTATAAAGCAGAGCAACTTAAAACAGCCTTTGACCAAATAGAAAAAGATAATAAAGATAAGCTCTATCATACTTGGCTGGCGAGTAGTGAAGACAACCGATTTAATAACGACTATCGTGAATTGTTCCTGCAATTAGAAGCCTTATTAGGTAAAGCGATGAGTAAAGATCGTAGTGATGGTCACTCACTTACCGAGCGCAGTTGGACGCCGCCTCCTAAAAACTACCAAGATGACTTTAAAGACAAAAAAACTTGAGGTAATAAGCGACATTTTTACTACAGCTAAGCGCTTAGTCGGCGCTTAACTGTCGCCTGCTTTCTAGGGTAAGCGGTAACTATCTTGCCAACTATCATGGGACTAGCGCATACTTAAGCCTCTTACATTTAGGGGGCAAATTATGTCTGCTGGTATATCTCTTCGTATCGATATTGTTTCTGACGTGGTTTGTCCTTGGTGTATCGTCGGTTACTTGCGTCTGCAACAGGCATTAAGCCAACTTGATGACAGTATTCGTCCACATATTCAATGGCACCCGTTTGAACTAAACCCTAAAATGCCAGCCGAAGGTCAAGACCTGCGTGAACATATTCAACAAAAATATGGCAGTACGGTTGAGCAAAGCGAAGCCGCCCGCGAGCAACTGAAAAACATTGGCCAAGAGTTAGGGTTTAGCTTTAACTTCAGTCAAGACTCAAGAATCTACAACACCTTTGAAGCTCACCAATTACTGCATTGGGCTCAGCCTTATGGCAAACAAACTGAGCTAAAACTGGCTTTATTCGACGCTTACTTTAGCCAAGGAAAAGATCCTTCACAACGTAACAACCTGCTCGATAGCGTTGAACAAGTTGGATTAGAACGCGAGTTAGCAGCCCGAGTATTAACTGATGAGATTTATGTAGCAGAGGTACGTAATAGCCAACAAAACTGGCAAAACCAAGGTATACAGGCCGTGCCCGCTTTTATCTTTAATAACCGCTTTTTATTGTCGGGCGCCCAGCCTGTTGAAACCTTATTACAAGTGATAGATGAGTGCTTACAAAAAAGTTAGTTTGCTCCGGTTAATGAGCGCCGTTGCTTCGGATAACGACTGTTTTCTGACAACCAAATATCTAAGAAATGTTGACTAAATAGCTGCTCATCTAGCGAACCAACATGCTCACCATTTAAGTAAAATCGCCCTTGGTGAGCCGATTCAGCCACCAATTGCAATTGGTCACCCTTTTGCAAATCAGTCCAGATACTAGACAGCTTGCTTAACCACTGCTGACAAGGCGCTTCATCACACACCCCCAAACGTTGCCATTCGTCCTGAGTAGCTTCAATAAGCTTGTTACGCTTAATGTCCCGCAGGTAATCAATGGTCAACACCATCGGGTAGCGGTCTTGTTGATAACGCCCATCAGGGCTATGTAAACTGACAGTATAAACAGGCCAAAATAGCACCTGCAATTTGGCATCACCGACCAATTGCAAACTGTCGACCGATTCAACGGGAGAAACACCTACAAGACTGGCAAAAACTAAAGCTTTAAGCATAGCGTTTCTCCAATAAGGTTTGAGCAAGATAAGCAAATACGCTCCAAAGCGGCAGCAAAATAAGCAAACCCAGCCATACACCCGGCTGTAGTGAAAAGACCTCTGCAAGGCTGGCTAAGTAGTAAGAAACCGGCCCCATTACTGCAACAAAAATGGGCATGATCGGTTTAGGTAACGAAGCTAAGGTAGGCAAAAATAATGCAAAGCTACACCACAATAACATCATAAATAGTGGCAGGTTTGTCGATGTAAAACTGAGTACTCCTAGCTGAACCAGTAGCAGGTCTAAAAGCACACCAACAAAAGCCAAAATAGAACAAGGTAATAACACCGCCCATTGGTAGTGACGCACCTGGAAGAACATCAGCGCTGCAATCCCAACGAGCATAAAGCTTATTGCTTGCTCGCCCCAAAAAAAGGCAGCTAGCCAATTGAGCTTAAAGGCAACCAATACCGGCCATTGCATGAGACTAGCCTTTGACCATAGTGAGCTGTTCAGTACCGGTATTATGACTACGAAAGCCGGCTTCACAATAGGCAAAATAAAAGTGCCAGAGGCGGTAAAACTGTTCATCAAAACCGAAGTTTTCGCCGCTACTTTTACGCTGTTGTTGAACCTTGTGATGCCAGTGTTGCAAAGTATCTGCGTAGTCTATGCCCATTTCTAAACGCTGAATAGGCTTGAGCCCTTGTTGAGTAAACAACTGATTTAACAAGCTTGGTGAAGGTAAAAAACCGCCTGGGAAGATAAACTGCTGAATAAAGTCTACTGTTTTGCTGTAAGCAGAAAAGCGACGGTCATCAATGGTAATCGCTTGCAGCAGCATAACACCGCCGACTTTAAGGCGACTAGCGCAGAGCTGAGCAAATCCCGGCAAATAACGCTCTCCCACCGCTTCAATCATCTCAATCGACACCAATTTGTCATATTGGCCCTCGAGCTCGCGGTAATCTTTATTAAGCACCGTAATTAAGTGCGCTAGATCTTGCTTTTCGATTTGCTCACAAACGTAAGCATGCTGTTTGTCAGAAATCGTCGTGGTGGTAACTTTGCATCCGTAATGACTCGCGGCATAAATTGCCAAACCGCCCCAACCTGTACCAATTTCTAATAAATGGTCAGAGGATTCGAGCTTTAGTTGCTCGCAAATACGTTTCAGTTTGTTGGACTGCGCTTGCGCCAAACTGATATCTTGGCCTGCAAATAAGGCTGAAGAATATTGCATCTGAGGATCCAAAAACGATTGATAAAAATCATTACCTAAATCGTAATGAGCCAAGATATTCTTCTTGGCTTGACGCTTATGATTGCGTCGAAAAAAGTGCTGCACCTTAAACCAAGTGCTGGTGAACCAATGTAGTTTCCTATCTAGGCTATCCAAATGGTCTTGGTTATCGGCAAGTAACTGCAATAAACGATGAAGATTAGAACAGCGCCACAGACCTTCCATGTAGGTTTCACCTGCTGCGATGCTTCCACCTTTAAGAATACGAGGAAAGACTTGAGACTCTAAAATATGAACTTCCACCGTATCAGGGTGATCTTTTTCGCCTAAGTGTACCGACTCATAACCAGCCTGGCTCATCAAAATTGCCCCTCCTTTTAACCCATCGAAGGTTTTTAAAACTAGGTGACGTGTCCAATCTAAGCCGGTGGAGGCTGAAGTCGAAGAGAGCGATTTAGCAGTAGTCATAGGGGTTCCTTTAAGGCAACTATCAATGGTTTTTGTCACTGGCAGGGTGACCATAAAAAGGCACTTTTTTGATCCACAACTTCATAGCTTGCCAGTAAATCCCTGCTACAACCTTTAGAGTAAGCAAAGGGTATGATTTAATAACGCGGCGAAGGCTGGAAGAGTTCAACGGCTGCTTAATTAAATTTATTCCTGCGCTAAACTCTTTATTCTTTCTCCAGCAATCTATCACCACCATGACCTGCTGCTCGATCAGTTTTACCTGCCAGTGGTAGCGCATGTCCATTGGATTAAATGGAGAGACATGGAAGGCTTTTTCATGGTCTTGTAAATTATTTAAATCCAACCAATATTGGTGTTTTTCTTTCCAAGGGGTATTGGTGACTTCAGCCAGCATATAATCAAATCTTTCACCATCACCATACAATACAAAATTGACTGGACTAAAGTACCAGCCCAAGCAACGAAGTTGCCCCAGCAACACCACTTGCTTAGCGTGATAGTCTGGCTGAAAGCCTTGCTGCGCCTTAATCGCTTTATCGCGAATGGAGCCAGACTGTTTGCCAAGGTAATCCCCTTCTTTTAAGCGAAACCAAGGCAAAAAACGACCAAAGTTTTTCAGTTCTTTACGAACAGCTTGCTCTTCGGCTAAATCGATCCAAGCGTAATAAAGCCGGTAACTAAAGCCATGTTTACGGGGCATAAAGCGTTGGTGAAAAGTATCACCAAAGGCGATGGAAGAATGCTGAATACTCATAATTCGATTCCAAACTTTTGACATACTTCAACCGCTGAACGCACCCCATCCTCATGAAAGCCGTTATGCCAATAAGCACCACAGAAATAGCTATTATTGTGGCCGTTGATTAGCTCGCGTTGCTGCTGTGCGGCAAACCCTTCTACCGAGAACACCGGGTGCATATAGTTAAAGCGTTTAATGACTTTATCTTCAGCTATCGGTTCAATCGGGTTTAAGGTGACACAAAACTGCGGCGCATCTTTAAGGCCTTGCAGACGATTCATATCATAGGTAACACTCGCGAGCCGGTCGCCTCGCTCGCTGCTCGGCGGTAGTAGGTAGTTCCAACTCGCTCGGGCGCGATGAATACTCGGTAATAGGCGCTCATCAGTATGTAAAATCACTTCATTGGCTTGGTACTTTAGTTTTCCAAGAACTGCTTGCTCATCTTGGCTAGCTTCATCACCTAATACCGACAAAGCTTGATCACTATGGCAAGCAAACACCACCGCGTCCCCCTGCCACTGCCAACCATCTTTGCAGGTGATAGCGACCCCATTATCAGCGCGTGTGATGCTGCTCACTTGACTGTTTAAACGAATTTGTTCTTCTAAGCCTGCTAACAAGGGCTTGATATATTGCTTAGAGCCACCAGGAATAACATACCACTGAGGTCGATTGGCGACGTCCAATAAACCGTGGTTAACAAAGAACCGAGCGAAAAACTGCATAGGGAATTTGTTAATGCCGTTCAGTGAGGATGACCAAATGGCCGCCCCCATTGGCAGCAAGTAGTTTTCTTGGAACATTTGTGAAAACCGGTGTTGCTGTAAAAATTGCCCTAAACTCACTGAGGTATCCAAATCTACTGCTTGCTTAGCCAATTTATTAAACCGCAAAATTTCTTTGATAAACCTATAAAAGCGGGGCTTAAAGAAATTACTTCGTTGAGCAAACAAGGTGTTTACGTCATGGCCGTTATATTGCAGATTTATCTCAGGGTTAACCACACTAAAACTCATCTCTGAGGCTTGCGCTTCGACCCCTAACTTAGCCAATAGTTTGTTAAATAAAGGATAAGTGCGATCATTAAAGACAATGAAACCAGTATCCACAGCGTACTCTTTACCATCGAGTTCTACTTGGTTCGTTGCGGTGTGCCCGCCAAGGTAATCGTTTTGCTCCAGTAAAGTAACGTCATGCTGCTCTTTTAATAAATGCGCACAGGTCATGCCGGATATTCCAGCACCGATAACTGCTATTTTCATCTATGCTCCTTCCTTGTGAGCTAAACGGCGACAAAGCGCCTGCTGCCAAGTTTTTGGCAAACAATTTAATACATGTAAAAAACCACTAAACATGGTTGGAAAATTAATCACAATTTTACCCTTTGCCAAACCCGAGATAATGTATCTACTGGCTTGCTGGGGACTAATCATACTGGGCATATCAAAGGTATTTTTGTCAGTCAGCGGGGTTTGAACAAAGCCAGGCTGAATGCAATGAACCGTTACTTGCTTATCCCCTAAATCAGTACCGATAGCTTGAGCGAGATAATGCACCGCGGCTTTACTGCTACCATAGGCACCAGCCTGACTAAACGGTAACAAGTGGGCTAAGCTCCCTACTAATGCTAATTGTGAACCGGGCTTTAGTTGGTCCCACAAGGCATCTAAACAGTTAGCCATTGTTTGCAGGTTACTCTGCCATACGCGGCTAAATAACTCGGCATCAAATTGTTTTGGGTCAAGGTACTCGCAATTACCAGCGCACAACACAATTAAGTCCATTTCAGGTAATGAGTTAAAACTATTGCGTACCTGCGACAAGTCTGCCAATTCTATTTGCAGCGGCGTGACCCCTTGGGTAGACAATTGTTGTAAACGCGTTGCATCGCGACCTTGCCCCCACACTTGGTGGCCAGCAGCGACATAATCTAAAGCGAGCTGTTTACCAATTCCTGAACTGGCTCCTGTAATGAGAATATTCATTGTGCCAAGCCATTTTTTAGTTTCTTAGACAACCAGCCAATCACTGGAATGTGATCATGCAGCATGGCACTTACATCATAGTAATCGCGGTGGTAGTAAATTTTTTCCGCGAACTTCAGGTGGCTAATACCATCTAAGGCAATTAAGCGGCCATTACCCAATTTCGGATGAGCAAACTGCATTTGCCAAGTTAGGCTAAATTCACCGTCGGCAATTAAGCGAGATGAAAAACTAAACTGACATTTGTCGGTATTTTGCAACAGATGCTCAAAGTAGTGACTGAGGTCTTCGAGGCCGTGCAAATGATGCAGTGGATCAATGAATTCTATATCCTCTGAGTATATCTCGGACAAGCGACCTACTTGGGTCATTCCAAGCTCAGCATAAAACTGCTCAAGCTGTTGAACGATGGCTGGCAATTGTGGCGAACTTTTCATGCAATATCCTGTTAGCTAAACAAATCTAAGCATTTGTTTCTATTATTGTTAATCATAGTACGTGACAGATATTAAGAAAGATCATTCATCTTTTTTTGCTTTTAGTACGTTATACCTATCAAACCCCGCTTTTTTAGGAAGATTGCTTGCGTCAACCACAGCTGTACCCACTGATTATTCGCAGAGAACATTTTATGCCGGAACGCAACGCTCAAATAAGCGGCGAAGGTATGGCGTTCATAGCCAGCCTGCGCGCGGCAGAAAAAGCCGGCGGTATGTGGTTAGCCTTTCAAGACAGTAAGGGTAGATGTGCGGTAAAACCACAGGACATTATTAGTTTTGCTCAAATCAAGCATATCGACTGGTTGAGCCAAGCGCGTATAACAGTAGACTTTACCGTTTTGAGCTGGGGAGTGGTTACCTCTAAAGCGCCTACTTTTTGCTCCACATGGATGACTCAAACCATTGAAGCCACCCCCTGTGAGCTATGGCCGATGATGCTTCAGCACAAAAATGTGCAGGAACTACAGCAAACGCTGCAGAAAATTAACGTCACTTACCCAGAATTGCAGGTTACTAATCTCAATCAAGAGCTTGAAAACAACCAAGTTAAAAGCCTTTGTTGGCGTTGGTTAGAACTTCTGCCTTTACCTATCAACACCAAACAGCGTTTGCTTAAGTCGCCTTCTGCTTCGTTATGTATTCGTTATTTAGGGTTTATTTTGAGACAAAGTGATCGTTTTAATCAACTACCCCGTTAATCAGTTATCAATCCGACAACGATTTAGGCATTATGGAAATACACAGATCTCAATCGACAATCGGCGGTATAAAAAGCCCCATGACTAGTCATGTATCTACGTCCAATAAAGACGATGAAATTGCCTTGCTGCTGTCCAACATAGCTAGCGAGCAATGCAGAAAAAGTTATGACCTGTTATTCCGACAAGTTGCCCCTCGCTTACTCAATTTAGCCCGTAAGCAATTTGTAAACGAATCTCTTGCTTTGGAAATGGTGCAAGAGACTATGCTCAAGCTTTGGTTGAAGGCAAGCCTCTATGACGCCAGTAAAGGTAATGCCATGACTTGGATTTTTTCAGTGTCGAGAAACGTAAAGTTTGACTTGATGCGAAAAGGCAAGCACCAACAAAACTGGATTCAAGGTGATGACCTATGGCCGATTCTTAGTGAAGAAGAAGACGCAGACAAAATTGCTTCTGAAGACCAAGAGCTAGTGAGTGAAGAGCTTAAACAGCTAATCACTCGCTTGCCTGAAGAGCAAGCCGACATTGTTAGGCGCGTATATTTGCATGGCGAATCCCAGCAACAAGTGTCTGAAATTTTAAATTTACCGCTGGGCACTGTGAAAAGTCGCCTTAGATTAGCGCTGAAAAAAATGAAGGAGGTTTTGGATGACTAGCATTCAATTTCATCCGGTTGAGCAAAGTCTTAACCTATATGCTGCCGGTCAGTTAGACCCAGCAATGAGCATCATGGTCAGTACCCATTTAGAGTTTTGCTCAACGTGTCGTCAAGCCGTTCACGCTGTTGAGCAAAAATTAGCGACTCAGCTTGAAGAAGCTAAAGCTGATGCTATGAACAGTGAGTTGGACTCAATGCTGCAAATGATTATGCAACAAAGTCCCGATACGGTGATTGAGCCTGCCAAACCTCAATTACAACAAGAGATTAACTTGGGTAATAAACGCTTCCCTCTGCCGCGTGCTTTACAGGCCCACCCTCAACACATTGGCCCTTGGGGAAGATTGCCAGGTAAAATTCAACGTGCGCGCGTTGATGCAGTCAGTGATAGCAAGATGAATTTTATCTATATGGATAAAGATAGCGCCTTGCCTGAACATACCCATCAGGGACAAGAAATTACCTTGGTGTTGGCGGGTACTTTTATTGATGACGCAGGAACTTATGTACCTGGTGACTTCATTATTCAAAACGCTGAGAACAAACACACTCCCAGAACAGCCGCGAACCAAGACTGTTTGTGCTTAACCTTGCTGGATGCACCCTTGCATTTCACCTCAGGTTTAGCTTCACTGCTAAACCCATTTAGCCAACTGTTTTTTAAGTAAAAATAATCCGTGCTAAAGATAAAAACCAGCCTAATGGCTGGTTTTTATCTTTACTCACATTCAGCTTTCAGCTTTAAAGCCAATTCTAAATCCGCCCCAATGCTTACCATTAACCAAAATGGGAAACGATAAATCATGCATAATTTCACCGGTATCCCGCTTGTAAGTTTGCAGCAACATACCATCGTTATTAGTAGCACAACGAATACCCGTAGGGTCATTAAACATACGTTTCGTTCGGCTATTAGCGACATCAATGTCATAGCGACCGGTTAAAGCTTTAGAAAAACACCGATTATGAGTCGGAAAATAACCTTTTTTATCAACGGCCCCAGCATAAATAATCGCGGTATGTCGCTGTAAAATTGGCTCTTGAACCGCGGGAAAATGTTGGTCTGTATAAGTATCAAATGCTGTCGAAAATTTGGCAGGGTTAGTGTTAGGAATGACTTTATAGCTAGGGCTAAAGATCTGCTGTTCAGTAAACGCACCTTTCGCTAAGCCCTTTTCTAAGCAATGCCCACAAGCTAATGCCGCGGCTTTTGCCTCTTCAAGAACGTGTTGATCAAAGGTATCCACTTTATAACCATCTAAGGCTTTAAATATGGCTTCTGTGGTAGTCGATAAACTAAATGCTTGACTAGATATTATTTCACTCTGGTCGCTAGTTGTTTTTAAGGATTGGCTTATTTGTCCAATAGCCTGAGAGATATCACTAGTGCTTTGGTTGTTCTCGTGTAAAGACCTGTCTATATTTTCTAACGCATCAACGGCTAATTGTGATCCGCTCGATATTTGGGTAAAGCTTTGTTCTAACTGCTCTATACTTGATGAAACAGTCGCTGTTTTGGTTACCACTTGTCCCATTAAATTTGAGGTGCGATCGGTATCGCTACGAATTTCCAACAACATTTTGGCAATATCACTCGTAGCCTGTGCGGTTTTGCTTGCTAAATGTCTTACTTCATCGGCCACTACCGCAAACCCTCTGCCTTGCTCACCCGCTCTGGCGGCTTCAATAGCCGCATTTAATGCCAACAAGTTGGTTTGCTCAGCCACTGAATTAATCACATCAGTGATAGTTTGAATTTGGTCCGTTTTCCCCTTCAGTAGCTGCACTTCTTCAGCCGCATGATGTACATCAGCACTTAAATCATTAATCGCCTCCATACCGGTGACAACATGTTGCTGGCCATGACGGCTATCTAGAGCAGCTCGCTTGGCACCACTGAGTATTTGATCTGCTTGCTCTGACAGTCCTTCGCTAGTATGACTTAATTGCTCTGCTGCCACCGCAATACTGCTGGCATGCTCGCCATTTTTGTCGACAGCCTTATTTAAACCATCAACAAAAAAAGAAACCTCTGCAGCACCGATCGCTATTTTACTTGCTGAACGGCTGATGCTGGTAGCAGATTTGTCGATAGAACCACTAGGTTGATGTTGTTCTGTCATCAATCTAGATTGCTGATTTTGCCGCAGAGTAAACAGCGTCACCGTACCACTAAGTACAAGCGCAATCATCAGCTGAACAGGCAATATAATACTTGTGGTACTCAACCATTGTGCGGTATTCAATACAACAATGATAGCAACGAAGCTTGCAACAAATACCCGCCATCCACTATATCCGACCATCTGATTCTACCTTCAATGAAATTCAATAAATCTATTGTCTACAGTAACTTATTCGCCGGATAAAAAATAACCACCGAGACTAAAGTCTAGTCTTGGTGGTTATTTAGTTTGTCATTTTGAGAACTGCCCAGTTAAAATTGCTATCGATAAAGCCGCCCCTTCGCGAATAAATGCCTTATTCGAGAGATTCGCGCATTCGTTGCTGTACGACATCCACCAGAAGGTCAGGTTGGAATTTAGAGATAAAGCGATTACAGCCTACTTTTTCAACCATCGCTTCATTAAAGCTGCCACTTAGTGAGGTATTGAGAGCAATAAACAACTCTCCCATTCGGGCATCCCCCCTAACTTCAGCAGTTAAGCGGTAACCATCCATTTCAGGCATTTCGGCATCAGTAATCATCAATAGGATTTCGTCATATACCGATTTGCCACTATCGGCCCACCCCTTCAGCATATTAAGGGCCTGTAAGCCATTTTCAGCTTCAATAATTACCATACCCAATTGGCTCAAGGTTGCCTTTACCTGCCCTCTGGCAGTTGATGAATCATCAACCACCAATACCCGCTTACCGTTTAGTTGGTTAGCCACCTCGTTATCTAACACTTCTTCAGAAATGGCTACGTTATAACTAACAATCTCTGCGAGAACTTTTTCTACGTCAATTATCTCTACTATACGGTTGGCATTTTCGTGTTCGATACGCGTGATAGCGGTTAAATAGTTACCCCGTCCAACCGTAGAAGGCGGCGGCAAAATATCCTTCCAAGAGGTATTAACAATGTGCATAACTTCGCCCACCATGAAGCCTTGTACAGTACGGTTATACTCGGTAATTATCAGATTACAATCACCCGCAACTGACGACGGTGGCATTCGTATCGATGCTCGCAGATCAATCACTGGAATAGACTTCCCACGAATGTTCACCACGCCCGAAACATGAGCGTGGGAGCCAGGTAGCTTATTCATTCGCGGTAGTTTAACCACCTCTTTCACTTTAAACACGTTAATCGCAAACAGCTGCATTGAGTTGAGTTTAAATATCAACAATTCTAAGCGGTTTTCGCCCACCAGCTGGGTTCTTTGGTCCACAGAGGCTAAAACACCAGACATACTACTCAACCTATTCCATGTTAGTTAATTCCTACAGTATAGCCGCCACACGCATTGCAGCAAAAACACTAGTGTTTATAGAACATCGATTTAGCGGACTAGCACACAGATTTAGCCTCCTCCTTGGTTAAATTAGTGCAACATAAACACCCCCCCTCGCTACATAAGAGCTGCATTTGGTAGCAATTTCATTACAATAGGCTTTTTTAAAAATGTGCTTCGGGATTACGCCCCGGTCGGCAAAGGAAATCGGTATGAGCCAAATCACTATTTGTGCCCTGTATAAGTTCGTTCGTTTAGATAATGTCCAAAAACTACAAGCTCCCTTGCTGGAGCTAATGAAACAACAGCAAGTTCGAGGCACCTTGTTGCTAGCCGAAGAAGGGATTAACGGCACTATTGCCGGGCCAGCCAGTTCTATAGAAGCGGTGTTGCAATGGCTAGAAGCCGATCCGCGTTTAACTAACATTGTAAATAAGCGTTCCTTTAGCGAGCAGCAACCGTTTAATCGCTCTCGGGTAAAACTCAAAAAAGAAATTGTTACCATGGGGATTGAAGGGATAGACCCAAACCATGTGGTTGGCTCCTATGTAAAACCCAGCGACTGGAACCAGTTAATTGCTGATCCAGAAGTATTAGTGGTAGATACCCGCAACGATTACGAAGTGCAGCTAGGCAGCTTTAAACATGCCGTAAACCCCAAGACAGAGACCTTCAGAGAGTTTCCGGCTTATGTTGCTGAGGAGTTAGACCCACAAAAACACAAAAAAGTCGCGATGTTTTGTACTGGTGGGATCCGCTGCGAAAAATCAACCGCCTACTTAAAAGAGCAAGGTTTTGCTGAGGTTTACCACTTAGAAGGTGGGATTCTTAAGTACCTTGAAGAGGTACCAGAGCAAGAATCTTTATGGGAAGGTGATTGTTTCGTCTTCGATGAACGGGTTACCGTAGATCATCAATTACAGCAGGGGCAATACCAGCTATGTAGTGGCTGTCGTATGCCAATATCGCCTAGTGACCTTCAAAGCCCTAAATTTGAAAAAGGTGTAAGCTGCCCGCATTGTTGTGACGCGCTCACTAGCGAACAAAAAACACGTTTTAGAGAACGTGAAAAACAAGTGCAATTAGCCAAGCAACGTGGTGAGCAACATGTAGGTATGGAGGCGGCCAAACACAGCGAACAGCGCCGCCAGCAAAAACAACAGCTACGTCAAGCACAGCGCGGAAAATCAGCAAAGTAAGATCTCGATGCTGGTAAGTACTTAGTACCTACCAGCAAGCCTATACTTCATTTAGCCTTTAGACGATTATTGACGTCACGACTAGTGCGGATTAAATCATCACCACCCAGCACTTGCTCTGATTTAGCTAAACGGTCGTACAACACAACATTAACCGTAGCGGCTAGGTTTAAGCAGCCTTTAGTGGGGATATAAACCACTTCGTCAGCTTTATCCACCAGCGCTTGGCTAATCGAGCCATCTTCTGGGCCAAAAATATATAGCGCCTGTTGGGGATGCTTAAAATTGGGCAGTGGAGTTGCGCCTTCGGCTAACTCGATGCAAACAATTTTCACCCCAGCGGCGGCCTGTTCGGTTAAATCTTCGACGCCGCTTAACGGAATATTCAAACTCTGATTCTTGGTATCGGTATTAAATCGAGCGGCGCGCGCATAGCGCTGACCAGTGTAAAATACAGCCTCAGCGCTAAAGCACCCAGCTGCACGCATGACCGACCCCACGTTACTGGGGCTTTTAGGATTAACCAGACCAATTTGAACCGATACTTGTTGCATATTTAAAACCGAATCTTGTGATAATGAGGGCACAGCTAATTAGCGCCCTAAACCAATACTGTAAAGTGAGCGAATCATACCTGAAATCAAGTGTCTCTGCCCCCCAACTCATCGAGAAGAACTACTTTGGAGAAGCAGCCCATGGGTCAAAAGGTTTGCCCTCTTCAGTGGCTGAATCATTCTCTTGATGGCGAGGTTTCGCTGCAACCTTAGCGCGGTAGTTGGTTTTAGCTTGGGTTCTAGATCTAGGCTTCGGTTTATTCTGTAGTTGTGGCTTTGCCGTTATATCAATCACAACTGGTGCTCGCGGTTTTTGGTCAGCCGGTACAATACGGTCTCTAGGCGGCAGAGCATACTGCTTATCATCTGGACGAGGGAGATGTTTAAAACGGTATAAATAAAAGGCCTCCACCTTTTCTCTCGCCCATTGGGTTTTGCGTAAGAACTTAAGACAAGACTGCGTATTAGGATTGTTTTTAAAACAATTCATATTCATCGCAAAGGCCAGCGTTTCCCAGCCATAGTGCGCAACAATCTCGTCAAGTAAGACTTCAAGTTTAACGCCATGCAAGGGGTTGTTTTGTTGTAATTCTTTCATAAGAGTTCCTAAAGCCAAACAAGTGAGAGTGCATGCATAAACGCATTATAACAGCACTCTGAACTAAATATTTACCCTACTAAACCACACGCCTAAGCATCTACCATCAAGGGACTAATACTAACGGTTAATAGCGAACCACTAGATTAATCCTCGAGCCTTAGCCCAGCGCTGATTAAGCGCCAAGGCGGCTAATATAATGGCGGCGCCAATACTCAGCCGCAACACATCGGCATCGTGGTTCCATATGAGCAAGTTGACTGCAATACCGGCCGGTATAAGCAGGTTATTGGCAACAGCCAAAGCACCAATATTGACTAAAGTAGCGCCTTTATTCCATGCAAAATATCCGAGACCAGAAGCAATGGTACCCAGATAAATAAGCACCCCCCATTGGGTGACGGTACTCGGTAATTTAGCGCTGTTTCCTAACAGAGCATAAGCGACTAGAGCAACCACTAAAGCACCAATGAAAAACCAAGCAAATACCGTTTGTTGAGTGAGCCGCTGAGGCGAATTTGCCATTAGACGTTTATAAGCCACTTGGCCGGAGGCAAAACACAGATTTGCCCCCTGTACCAATAAGAAGCCAGTAATAAAACCTTGGTCAATACCTTGATAACGAATCGCAACAGCACCTAAAGTTGCGATCAAAGCACTCACCAAGAACTGCGAATTGAAACGACGCTCAAAAGCATCGTTTACCAAGGTGACATAAATCGGCGTCATTACGGTGAACAGTAATACCTCAGGTACCGACAAATACAAAAATGACTGATAATAAAAACCGTACATACAGCCTAATTGAATCGCACCTATCAACATTAGTTTGAGCGCTAGAGAACGATTTACTTGTGTAGGTTTTAAAAAAGGTAAAAACACCAAAGTAGCTAATGCCACTCGCATTAATACCGAAAACCACGCATCAACCTGGCCTGCAAGGTAAACCCCAATTAAGCTAAACGAAAAGGCCCATAACAGGGTCACTGATAATAAATAAGGCATAATTACTCTAGATAGAAATCAAAGGCTTGAGTGTAATGATTGTGAGGCGGAAACCAAGCAGAGAATAGCAAAATAACGCGTTTGTGTTGCGTAGCGGTTTTTAGGAACAAAAGTCGCACGCTATTCGTTCAGCGCTAGTGGGTTATTTCCAGGCACCGCACAAATATTTTGCGTTATCTGGAGTTCGGGTAAATGGCTGGCATTGGCCACACTTTTGGCTTGCATTTTCCATTGATTTAATTCCATTTAATTTAACTATTCATCGACAATATAGCGTACTAATTAGTGCTAAATGGCCGTCTAAAGGTGTTTGCAGTCGACGGTAATTTATTCGCTGCACTCAAAGTTCTCGGTAGGACGACGCTTATTTAGTTACTCACGCACCTTAACGCTGCTAAGATCCAGTAAGGCTTGGTTAACTATTCAAATTTTCACAAAAATCTGCCACAGTAGCGCTCTATTTTTTGCTGAGGTTTTACACCATGTTTTACAGCCCGTCAGAGGCATTTAACGCCTACTTAAGTATCCCTGAACGCATGCCCCAAAATGTAGCGGTGGCCAACTGCCAAACCATCAATAGCATCACCGATATTATAGAGCAGATTGATGTGTTTTTGTTTGATGCCTACGGTGTGTTAAATGTTGGCGGCACCGCAATTAAGGGTGCCAAAGAACAAATTACCAAACTACGTGAAGCGGGAAAAATGGTGCTGGTAGTCACTAACGCAGCTACCCAAAACAAGCAGCAGTTATTCAATAAGTTTGTTCGACTCGGGTTTGACTTTAGCGATGCAGAAATAGTCAACAGCCGAGAAGTTCTGCTGCAATACATGGATTTACAAAGTCATTCTCGTTTAGGCGTAATCACCCTACCTGAATTTCATTTATCTATTCAACGACCTTGTTTATATCCAGAAGACGACGCATTTTGGCAGGCCGAAGAGTTTTTATTTTTAAGCGGGCAGGCTTGGAACGAGCAGCTTCAGCAACGTTTTATTGAGGAACTTCACCGCCAGCCGCGCACCGTTTGGGTGGGTAACTCAGATTTAATCGCTCCATTAGAAAGTGGGGTTTCGCAAGAGCCTGGCAGCTATACCCTAACCCTTCCCGATGAGCTTTACCCTAACGTTCGTTGCTTTGGCAAACCTTACGCGCCTATTTTTGAAGAAGCCTTAAGCAGAATCAAACAAGGGCTAGGAGACATTAACCCACAACGTATTGCGATGATTGGGGATACCCTACATACCGATATCTTGGGGGGGAATGCGATGGGCTTTAAAACCGTGCTGGTGACTCAACACGGTTTTTTAAGAGACTTAGATGTGGACGAACATATACGGCGCAGCCAAATAACACCGCATTACCAACTAAAATCCATCTAGAAAACACTCAGTGAGCAGCCATTTTTTTTATCGGTTTATCGGTGAGAAAAGCGTGTAAGTCTTGACACTTTTGTTGGCGCTGAGGGGCTTGCATTTGCCCCCATTCCTGCTCTGCAACATGAATCAGATTGGCGACCACAGAATCCATAGTTTTTTGCTGTTCAGTGGCCATTTTGCTTACCTCTTCACGCCCTTGTTTAATCTCTTGCTGATGACTAACTCGCCATTGTTGAAAATCGTCACTCAATGATTGATTGGCCGGATCAACGCGGCAAAACCCGGTTAAGGAATGATAAATAATGGATTGAGCAAACAGTTGTTGATTATTGCTGATTGAGGCTTTAGGAAATGCCTGCACTGAACTAATACCAAGCAAACCAGTAACAACAAACAGTAAGCCATAGCCTTTACATGGATTCATTTACTTGCTCCTAAAATGTTAAGTCTAACTAAATCAACTGAACAGAGAGCCTTGGCAGGGTAAAGCCCAAGCTATGATTCAGCTTAGCTTAATAAGTTCTGTAATTCGTTTAACTGCTCGGCAGCGGTTTCAAAATCATATTCTGCAGCCGCCTTATTCATTTTTACCAGTTGCTGCTGAATGGCTTCGGGATATGTCAATTCGGCAAGCCGTTCGATAAGGTCTACCGCATCAGCATCATATTCTTCTAACTGAATAGCCAAACCCGCCACTGCCTCAGTGAGTGCTAGCAGGTTGGATGCTATTTGGCTGTCACTTTCCGCGCCTTGCTGAGATTTATTCATAGATGGGGGATTGTCTTTTGACTGAGGCAACAACGCGTCTATCTCGTTCAATACATCCGCGAGATGGATAGCCAGTTCACCCACTACTGTTTGGATCCGCTCATTGCTATTGTCAAACCGCTCGCCTGGCTGTCCGGGTGCAATTGATTCTGCGATAGCCTCTAGTGTTCCTGCACAAGCCTGAAGGGTAATAGCACCAATATTGCCAGCATTACCTTTCAAGGTGTGCGCTAAGCGCGTAGCCAATTCCCAATCAAACTCTCCAGCGGCTTGTTCAAACTGGCTAATAAAAACCTGCTGGTTAACAGCAAACTTTGAGAGCATTTTTTTATAAAGGCTGGCGTTTCCATTACAGGTCGCTAAACCCGCTTGTTGATCGATAAATACAGTATCTAAATTCTTCAGCTCACCAAGTGTTACATCATCCGCAGGCACTGAAAGCCTATGCTTATGTTTGAGTCCCGACGCACTAACCCACTTTGCCAATGTGGTGATCATCAGGTCTACATCAATGGGTTTGCTAATATAATCGTTCATACCTGCGCTAATGACCTTCTCGCGATCTCCACTCATCGCATTTGCTGTCATTGCGATAATCACGATGTCGTTATTAAAGCGTCTTATTTGCTGAGTGGCAGAGTAGCCATCCAATACCGGCATCTGTATATCCATTAACACCCCGTCGTACTGGTGATGTTGAAGCATATCGACCGCTATCTGACCGTTCTCGGCTAACTCACAGCTCACTCCTATACTAGTAAGTAGCTCCAGTGCTAAATCTTGGTTTAATTCATTATCTTCAACTAATAAAACATGGGCGCCATCAAGCTTTTCTTTAGCTTGAGATAACTTATCGCTAATCGTGGAGAGTGGCGTATATAAGGCAATATCCCGGCCACTGATACGAACTAGCTCGTTAAATACCGCAGAGGCGGTAATCGGCTTAGCCAGATATGAACTCACGCCAGCTTCTTCGCTACGCGCTTTAAACCGAGCATGATCATAGGCCGACACCATAATGAAGTTTATGGGATGACTACCTGCTTCTTGGCGCAAGGCTTCACAGGTGGCAATACCATCCATATCAGGCATGCTCCAATCTACTATTGCTATATCAAATAATTCAGGCTCGGAAGAGACTAAAGCGATAGCTTCAGTACCAGAGTGAGCAGTTTTAACAGTAGGGCCAAATGAAGAAACAATGGACGCCATAATATCTGCAGCACTTTCATTGTCATCCACCACCAAAATGCTCATATCGTTGAGGCTATTAGCATTTACTGAACTGCGTAAGCGAGGTCGCTCAGGGTTTAAGGTAAACCATGCGGTAAATATAAAATCAGTGCCTTTTCCCAGCGTACTTTCTAACCAAATTTCACCGTTCATTAATTCTACTAAGCTTTTACAAATGGTTAAGCCTAAACCGGTACCACCGTATTGACGGGTAGTAGAAGCATCAGCTTGTGTAAAAGATTGAAACAGCTTTAGTTGCTGCTCTGGAGAAATGCCAATACCAGAGTCTTTGACCGAAAACTGCAACTTAACTTGCTGTTCATTTTGCTCAATGACCGTCACTGAAAAAACGATTTCTCCTTGCTCAGTAAATTTAATCGCATTACTCGCCAAATTGGTAAATATTTGGCCTAAGCGCAAGGGGTCGCCCATTAAATTATTGGGAACGGTTGGCTCTATTAGGGTGAGAACCTCTACTCCTTTATCTTGGGCTTTAAGCTCAATTAAATTTAGCTGGTTTTGTAAGATATCGTTGATGCTGATATCTAAACATTCCATGGTTAATTTACCCGCTTCAATCTTAGAGAAATCTAGAATATCGTTAATGATCCCTAATAAGGAGGCAGCAGCATGCGACACCTTATTAAGATAACTGCGGGTCTTGCGATCCAATTCTGCGGTTAATGCTAAATGAGTCATACCAATAATGGCATTCATTGGGGTGCGGATCTCATGGCTCATATTCGCTAAAAAATCAGACTTAGCTTGGTTCGCATTATCGGCTTCTTCGATAGCGTGGCTTAATTGAACATTCAAGTCTTTCATTTCAGAAATGTCATAACACCAAAATAACACTGCCGGTTGTTCTTTAAATTCGGTATTCAGGTAATTAGCGAAACCGGTAAAGTGGCTACCGTCGGTGCGTTTGAAATCTATTTCTTGATTGACTACCGCTTCCCCCCGACGCAATTTATCGTAGCAGACTTCTCGCTGCTCTAAGTTCCTATAGATATCACTAATCGAGAACTGGTCGAGATCTTCAGCCGCTACACCAAACATATCTCTAGCCGTTTTATTTGAAAACAAAGTATGGTTATCGGCGACAATCGCCACCCCGATCGGGGCTGAGTTGAGCATATCAAACAACAATTGCTCTCTCTCTTGTAAGCGTTGCTCAGCCTGCTCGCGCGCTTTGATTAATCCGGCTAATTTTCGGTTCCAAAATAGCGCCAGTAATACCAGTATCACGGCAGCAATAACGACCTGCCACACTAAGGTGTAATCGATTTTTTCTATGACTTTGTTAGGTACCCATTTAGAGGTGATACTGTTCTTTTGTTGCTGGGTAATAGCGGCGATTGCTTTACTCACTATCGATTGGAGTAAAGGCTGGCTTTTAAGCGCGTATAACGTAGAGGCTACGCTTTTATCAAAGTCGCCAGTGACCGCCAAATTGCTATAGCCGCGGGTTTGAATCATATAATTGAGTACTAAAACAGTATCAACCATACCGTCGATATCACCACTTGCAACCTGCTCTATACCTTGCTCCGTTGACTTAGGATAAACCCAATTGATGTCAGGGCTTTGTTCTACTAACGAGGCGGTTTGAGAGGCACCTTTAATGATACCTACAGTCTTTCCTCTCAAATCGTTTAACGAGTTAATAAACCCTCGTTGTGTAAGGCCTGCGTAACTCACTTCGCTTTTGATAATAGGGAGTGTGGTCAGGTAATCCAATTCAAGATGACTATTGCCAAAAGCCGCAGATGCCAGCATTACTTTGCGGTGATGAATAAGCTTTAATGATTGCTCCCAAGAGTCCACCGCCACCGGTTCAAATACAATGCCGGTACTGGCACTAATCAATTGTAAGTTGTCAGCAATAATGCCGATATATTCACCATCGCTGTCTAAGGCCTCATAAGGCAGTGCCGCTGGGTCTACCGCAATTTTAACCACTGGGTTGTCTCTGATCCATTGCTGTTCAGCCTCACTTAAATTAAGCAATTGTCCCGATAGTTCATGACGTTCATAAGTGAGTCGCATTTCTGCTAACTCAGGACCGTTTAGGTCACTGAATTGCCGTAAATCAGGCACATTAGCTGAGATGATTTTTTCTGGTGTATTTGCTTCCGCGTAAAAAGTAATACGGCCTACTTTATCAGTACTATCGTTATGCAAGAAAAAGCTTTCTTTAGATAAACGGCTCAGTTGAGAAACTTGGATTGCGTCTACCGTTTGTAACTCGCCATCGATCTCTTGTAACTGCAAAATAACCTTTCTTGGAGAATCTGAACTCACCGAAATAGCTTTGATGTTAGAGCTTTTGAAAAATACCCTAAGAATACTTCTCAGCTTTTTAATATTGTTATGAAAAATATAAGGCGCTACTAAATCAGCAATTAAATTGGCACGTTTAATTTGATGAATAAAATTGGATTGCAAATACAGTTGCACCAACTGCTCGTAGTCATCACTCTGTTTTAAGGTTATTAAAGCTTGGTTAAATAAATCTCGAATTTGCTCATCTCGAAAAGACACCTTATAACCCACATTAGGGTTAGCAAATATACGATGAAACCTATAATCATCAACCAGGCTATTGGTCATGCCTGAATTACGAATGGTCCACTTGACTAACTCTTCATCAGCGATTAATACCTCTGCATCGCCTGAGAAAAATTCGGCCAACGACAATTCTTGAACCAACTGCTCTCGAAAACTAGAAGATTTTAGCAAGCTGGCACCAAATTCAGAGGCATATAATTGCTTAGCGCCACCAAAACTGGTCACCGTGTAGTTGCTAAGTTGACTGGGCGAAGTGATATCCAAATTATCCATTTTACGTGTGACGGCAACATTGCTAAATTCAACGATATCGTCTGAATAAAACAAACCATCTTGTTGCTCTAGTACGCCTGCAGAGAAGTCTAAACTCTGATCTTCATTCAAAATAGTTTGACCGCGAAATGTGGGCAACTGTTCTACCGTTTCAATTCGGTAACCAATCGACGATAACACTTGGCGAACTATTTCATATTCTAGCCCTACTTCAGAACTCTGATCGTACATGTAAGGCGCACGGCCATAACCAAAAGCGCCATTCATGATTTTTTGAGAAGAACTATTGGTAAGCCAATGGCCTGAGATGCGATTACGGGTTTCTATATCTATATGTTCAATCGCTTTATTAATTACCGACAGTAATAATGGTGACTGCTTTGCTACCCCCATTGAAATAGCGATGTTTTTCCGCTCGCTAATTACAGTGTTCTTTTTAATATTATTTAAGCGCAGCTTATTTTTTATATATAAGGTAGAGCTCAGCTCACCAATGGTGCCATACACTTCGCCGTTGGCCACCGCCCGTAAACAATGGGCGGGCTCTTCATAGTATTTAAGCTGAATATTGGGGTAATGCAGCTTTAACCAATTAGTTTGCTCGTAACCTTTTATCACCGCTAAGGTTTTCCCACTAGCGCTATCAATAGAGACTAATGTAGGACTATCTTTTAGGGTAAAAAGGTACTCGGTATGTAACAGATAAGGAGTTGAAAAATAGGTAAAACTTTCTTTTTCCTGATCATTAAACATCATCGGGATTACGTCAAAACGCCCTTGCTTTAAACCCTCCAGCATGTCTGACCATGGTAAGCCCACTTGGTATTTAAATCGTAAGCCACTTAGCCTTTCAATTTCATTGAGATAGTCTCGCGAGATCCCCTCGAACTCGCCTGCGTCGTTGATAAACGCATAGGGGAAAAAGTTTGCATCAGGGGCAACTAATACTTCCCCTTGATTTGCGATCCATTGCTGCTCTTCAACACTTAAATTTAGGCCCGATGCGAGGGTGCAGTTTGCCAGTAACGTTAGGGCAAAAAACACACTCCCTAGCGCTAAAAATCGTTTCCATATAGTCAAATCATTCACCGAATATTATGTCGTTAACGACAACAAGCTGACCACGAGCTTATCTTAGGTTTATGTCTACTAATGATAATAGACCATTGAATCAAAGCGGGTTTGTTACAAGCTAAACTATGCGCTGCCAGTCAACTTGGTCACAAAATTTAATGAAGTTCTGCGTTTTAAGGAGGATATTAAGGCGTTGATGTTAATCAGTACTTTATTGTCTTGAGGTGCTAATACCGCTGACAACCATTGATAGCTGGTGTCAATGTAGTTTGATTCGGAAGGTTATTCGCAAATCCCCTAAATCTAGCGATAAAAAGAACATGGCAAAAAACGGCCATGTTCTTTTACTTATCCCATACTCATTAATTAACGGGAATAAATTTGATCCAGTTAAGATTGAAGTTACCTTGCTGAATATTAAAACGCAGCGTTTGCTGACCGCCATCAACCACTACATTGTTATGCATTTGGCTTTGCCAGTTTTGCCAACCGCCAGTAGCACCTACATTAGTAGCAGCGACCACCTGCTGGCCAGCCAACTCAATGTTATATTGACCACCGCCTGGGTTAGACGCTACCCGAACCTCAATTTGATAGGTGCCGGCGGCTAAATCTACGCTGTATTCCAACCACTCTCCAGCTGCTGTCCAACCTAGGTTGTAACCGCCACCGAGATCAGAGGTGATTTGCAAATCAACATCATCACTGCGGTAACTGCCACCCGCGTTACCACTGCTGGTATCATAAAACTGAGTGTAATCTTCCGCTTGCAGCAATACCTCACTTGGCGCAACGGGGTTACTGCTACCACTGTAAAGCTTATACCAATCTAACAAGGTGTCGTTTTGGCCTACATCGCTTTCCAATACAAACTTCAAGGAACTAACACTACTACTTAAACTAAAGTTTATGGTCTGCTCTGTGCGACTAGTGCCACTAAAGCTGCTTGTTCCGATCTTTTGAGACCCCGCATAAACACTGATTCCTGCAGCGGTATTATTACTTGACGAACCATTGATAACTAAGCGGTAAGAACCCGCGTTCAAGTTGCTGGTATTTACTGTTACTGCTTCAGAGTTACCGTAAAGAATAACCCCGGCATAGGGAGAGGTAATAGGTTGACGATAAGATGGCGAAATCACACCATTTTCCAACTGTACTTGCTCTAACAGCTCGCCTTCTACTGGTGGTGTACCACCGCCATCGTTAGCACTTACCGTAATAGCTACACTAGCATTCGCGGTAGCTTGTCCGTCACTAAGGGTATAACTAAAGCTATCACTACCTACAAAACCACTGTTTGGCGTATAACTTAAGGCGTTACCTACTTGGCTAACGCTGCCGTTACCGGCTTGAGTAAAGCTGGTAATAGTTAAACTATCACCATCGGCGTCGCTGTCATTTTGTAGAACTTGAATATTAACAGCCGTATCTTGCTGGGTACTTGCACTATCGTTGTTCGCAACCGGAGGCTTATTTCCACCGGTTGGTGGAGGCGTAACCACATCACACTCACCCGCTGGACAGATGATGCGATAGTTACCACTCAGGGCCAACATACCAAACATGTATAAGGTACCATCGTAATAACGGTATTTTCCGCTGGGTACAGGGGTATCCCAAAAGGCTTGCACAAACTCCCAAGAGCGTTCGTTATCAGAGGCTAAACTGGCTAAAGCATTCATCGCGACTAAGCCCGGTGAATGATCAGAATTGTTTTGGTAAGGCGTACCATCTAACTCATACAAACTTGAGTAAGAATCAATACCTTCACTCTGGAAAAAACCTTGTAAAGCGTTTACATAATCGGTTTGCCAAGGATCATTTTGCCACCATGCAAAGTCCATTGCAGCGTTACCTACAGTGCGCCAAGCGTCGTATTGGAAGGTATCTTTCCAGTGTTGGAAGTCACCATGTGGAGTACCATCAAAATAGGCGTAGTCTGGGCTTAAACCATTAGCAGGGTTAACCGTGGTTTTTAAAAATTCACGACTAGTTACTGCTAAGCCTGCCCAAAAATCATTATTATTATCGGCCCAGCGAGCCCACAATTCGTAAAAGGCCGGTAGGTGATAAGACGGATCGGTCCAGTTTCTGTCAGTGGGAGTTGCTGGCGAGAATACAATTTGGTTTTCCGCATGGTTAAACAAGCTGAATTCTTCAAGTTGCCCTTGGTTGTTGTAGCGAGTTTCGCCATTACCATACATATCTTTTAGGATCTGATTGGCTTGTTCACGATAATTATAAATACCGCTACCATCCCCCCACAAGTGGGATGCAAAAAATAACGCCGTAACAAAGTATTCCTCGCCATCAGGCGCTGGATTGGCATCTTGTATATTGCCGCTAGTGCTTACCTTCCATGCAAAATAACCTTTGTTATTGCCTGATTTATTTAACGAATAGGTATGTGCCCACTTCCACAACTTGTTGAAGTCTTCTTGTCGGCCCATTTGCACGGCCATCATCATGCCATAAGACATGCCTTCACTACGCACGTCGTTATTGCCTACATCCCAGATATAAGCCATGTCATTACCTACCGGGATAAACAAGGCTTTGTTGGCGGTGTCACTACTATGAAATAGCTGGTCGTAAACCGCTTGGACTTTGGCATCCACTTCGGCTTGAGAATATCCCAACTCTGCAAACATATTACGATAAACACCCGTTTCATAGGCGCCTGCGCTAGGTAATACCGGTGGCGGTGGTGGTGGCGCAACATCACCCACACGATGTAATTCAAACCAATCTAATAAGGTATCGTTGCTACCGTTATCGGTTTCCAACTTAAATTGCAGGGTAGAAGAGCTGGGTTGAGCATCTAGCTTAAAGCTAATGCTGTTTACCGAGGCACTGGTCCCTGAGAACTCGGTAGCCCCGAGTTTTTTGCCGGCCAAATAGACACTAATACCGGCAGTATTATTAGCGCTGCTAGCACCGCGAATATCTAAACGAAATTGACCCGGTATATTACTTAGTTGGACTTGAGCCTCTACGCCATCGTTATCGGCGTAGGCAGCCACTCCGTTAAACGGGCTATCAATTAAACCCGAATACCCCGGCAGCAAACTGCCATTCTCTAACTCAAACTTTTGTAACACTTCGGCTGAGCAGAGCGGTGACAGCACCGTTAGGCCAATCAGCGCCAATGTTGGTTTATTAAAGATCATTCCTTTCATCCTCATATATAATGTCTGCACGCGAGTGATGCCAATATTTTATTTTGATATCACTCTTATTTAGCTCTCTTATTGGTAGAGCGAGCTGTTTTTATATCGTATGCAGCACAAACCATAGCAGCGCTTAAAAAAACGCCAATACCAGATGAAAGCTATCATTAGTGTAAAAAGAAAGATCGTACAAAAAACAGGCGGAACTGTGAGCCACGTTAACAAAATGTTAATAGTGAAAATTCAAGAGGTGGGCTTCAGTCGATAGAAAGACATTAATACTGTGAAGTAACAACAAAACCCAACACTCTGCAAGCTTGGCTGTTTTGAATGATGAAAACGCGCCACTTAAGCGCTAGGTAAATCAAACCATAATGCTTCCAAAGGATGGTCTTCGGTCAAAATGGTCATCGCTTGCTCACCCGACAAGCCCACGCCATCGCCAGGCCGCACAGTATAGCTAAAGCCAGATGCTTGCTTTAAATTTGCCGCCCCCGATATCACCTGCAAATAACCGCATGCTTTAAGCACTTCTAGATTGAATTGGCTATTAGCGGGTAACAATAAACGGTAAATGGCAGCGTCTTGATTGAGTATTAATGAACCATCTCGACCGTCATGGGTTACTAAGGCAGTGAGTGGTGATTGCTGATTTATGGAGGCTTGCTGATAACCGGGAGCTAAACCTTTTTGCTGCGGCTTAATCCATATTTGTAAAAATTCTAAGGATTGTGACTGAGAGGCATTATATTCTGAATGACTAACGCCAGTGCCAGCGCTCATCACTTGAATGTCACCAGCAGGTACTTGGTAGCGATTACCCAAACTATCAATATGCTCTACCACGCCCTTGGTAACATAAGAAATAATCTCCATCTCTCTGTGCTGGTGAGTATCAAAACCTTTACCAGGAGCCACGTGGTCTTGGTTAATCACCCTTAATACTGAATACCCCATATGTTGAGGGTCGTAGTAATGGGAAAATGAAAAGCTATGCCGGCTTTTCAGCCAACCCAAATCTGCTAAGCCTCGCTCGCTGGCAGGTCGAAAATAGTGCATTTCGCAGTCCCCTATCACTTAATTCATTTTATTTACTATCACTTTACTGATAATACGCAGTGACTTACTTAAACGTTTTAAATTGGCACATATTTATTTCGCTTACTTTAAGGACCGAACAATGCCACGAAGTCATTCAATTAATTATGGGTAAAGCCCTAGAATTTTGATATTATTTAGGCGATTTTAAATCACCAGCGAGGATTCATAATGATTGTAATCAATACTCCACGGGCTCAGGAAAACGCATAGTCGTTCTCTCCTGCTCAGCCCGGTTCGTGCCGGGGCGTTATAACGACCCCTATAATTTTAAACACAGCACCTATGTGCTTTGGGGTAATCTCAATGAGTATTTCTTTTTCTCTATCGCAACTTGGATGGAAACCCTTTTTTCAACAACAACTAAATTTAAACGAGCTCAGTTCATCTGTGCCTGCTCGGGTATTTGAGCAACACCGTAGTGAGTATCTGCTGGCAACAGAATCGGGTATGCAACGGCTCAACATTACTGCCAATATGCCTAAAATGGCGGTGGGTGATTGGCTGCTCATCAACACACAAGACACCGGTGAGTCCAGCTTTATAAAACAGCTGGAACCAGCCACGTTATTTAGCCGTAAAGCAGTAGGAACACGTGCCGAATTGCAGTTAATCGCTGCCAATGTTGATACGGTATTTATTGTTTGCTCGTTAAATAGCAACTTTAATTTAAGCCGCATAGAGCGCTATTTGGCATTAGCCAATGAGGCTAAGGTTGATCCTGTAGTGGTGTTAAGCAAAGCCGATACGTGTGATGATGTTCCACACTATCAACAACAAGTTCAACGGCTTGACCCATTGTTAATGGTTGAAGCAGTGAATGCATTAGATACCAATGATGTAGCCAAACTTGCAGCATGGTGTAAACAAGGCCAAACAGTCGCGTTTATGGGGTCTTCTGGCGTAGGTAAATCAACCCTAATTAATACTTTATTAGGTGAGGCAACGAGCCAAACAGGTGCAATAAGAGAAAGCGATAGTAAAGGCCGCCATACCACCACTGCGCGCTCGATGCATTTAATGGCGGAAGGTGGATTGTTACTTGATACTCCTGGAATGCGCGAGTTGCAGCTTAGTGATTGTGAAGAAGGCGTAAATGCGACCTTTAATGACATCACTGAATTAGCCGAGCAATGTAAGTTTGCCAACTGCCAACACAATAGTGAGCCGGGTTGCCAAGTACGGCTAGCGATTGACCAAGGTGAACTAGACGAACGCCGTTTAGTGAATTACCAAAAGTTAATGCGTGAGCAACAATTCAATGCGGCCAGTATTGCAGAGCGCAGAGCTAGCGATAAAGAATTTGGCAAAATGGTTAAGTCTGTTCAATCAGGATCTCGTCATCGCAAACAGCGAGGATGATTAGCCAACATCGATAAACCACTCATCATTGTTCATTGATGTTGTAACAACGCTTAGAGAATGTATTCACTAAGCGTTTTTTAATTAATACGCACTAAAAAACATAACCATATCTAAATTGTGGTTTTAAGCACTATATTTTTTCAAAGCCCATATACAATAAAATCAAACTCTTAAGTTGTATAAGGATGTGGTATGAAACGTGTTTTGCTTAGTGTTTGTTTATTAGCTGGCGGCAATTCCCAAGCGGCAGCCCCCGCAATTCCTTCTGCCCAGCGCTGGCTCGAGAGCGTTGAAAAAGAACTTGCCCCCTTTTGGCTGCATCAAGACGCTGCTGGACACCCTATAGGTAACTTCCCTACTTATCGTTGTAACGACGGTTCGCTGTATCAACAAATGGAACCCTGTGATGATTTAGCTTTTGCTCCCGAATGGATGAAACCTCACCTTGGTGAGAGTTATACCCGCATGCAAGCTAGACACACCTTTGTATACGGTGTGATTTTTCACCTCACCGGAGACAAGCAAGCGCTAGAACTAGCCAAAGCAGGCGTTGATTATTTACGCGAACACTTACTTGAAGAACAAGGTTCGGTAATTAGCGTAAGAGAAGCTGGCCAATCCATATACTCAGCCCAGCAACGTACCACCCAAGACTTAGCCTATGCTCAATTAGGTATGGCTTTCTACTATTACCTAAGCGGCGACCAACAAGTGCTCGCCGACATACTTAAAGTAAAAGACTACATTTTTGAACAATACTGGGATGCTGATAGCCAGCGACTGCGCTGGGTAAACGCGCCTTCAAATAACGGTAGCGGCGATGAAATAGAACTGGTCGCCCAGCTGGATCAAATTAACGGCTACATGTTGCTGGTATCCCCCCTCTTACCTGAGCCTCACAAAAGCCAATGGGACGCTGACCTTGCTAAACTGCTCGATACCATAATAAGTCAATTTCTTCGCCCTCAAGAGTTTCGTTTTTGGGGGACCAAACATGGTCAAGAATACCAACTAGATTCAGCTCGGCATAACGATTTTGGTCATACCGCTAAATCATGGTGGATGACGTGGCTAGCCGCTGAATATTTGGGCAATAGCAAACTCGCTCTGCAAAGCCAAGCAGGCTTAAAACAAACCTTAGACGCCGCATTTATTGAACATGGGGAAGGCGGTTGGCGACGTTTGCCCAACGGCGCTCCCGCTATTTGGTGGGAATACGCAGAGCTGGATCAATCAGCGGCAACACTGGCGCTAGTTGATCCCAGTGCTAGCCACTACTTAGCCAGTACCTATCCGCAATGGTTTGACCGCTTCATTGCTGAAGATGGTGGCACCTATCCAGTAGCGAACAAAGGCTTAAAAATACATCTTTGGAAAAGTGATTATCACTCCCTTGAGCATGCTTTAGTTGCTTACTTAACTAGCGCACAACTTAATGGGGAACCAGCAAGATTATATTTTGCTATGCCAGCCAACCAAGCGGCCTTGCGTCAGCCTTACTTCTATCAAGCGAAACAAGCTCAAGCTAGCAAGGTAGGTGAGTGGCAAGGTTTACCGATTAGTGAAGTAAACTATCAAGGAATAGGTATTAAACAGCACAACTAACAAAACCAAGCGGTGGTCAAGCAGATCTTGCTTGGCCAGCGCGAATTTTTCAATAGCCACTTCCAAGCAGCTTCCTTATACACTCTCCAACGCAATCAGTTGCAATAGCGGGGATCTCACGACAAGCTAAACTGCCATAAATATAGAATAACAATGCAATTGAGATAGCCCAAAAATGCTAGCTACCAACGCCATTTCAACTATTGTTCAAAGCATTGTTATTGGTTTAGTTAAATGAGATTGTTAATAAAATTATTATCGCTTTGCGCCAATTCGCAAAAGTACAAATTATTCATGAAACAAAACATCGTCACTTTATGAAGTGTTACCATCGACCGCCGACGATTCGGATGAGAAAATCCCCTTAAGTTAAACCCAATAATCAAAGGAACAGGCATGACAAATACGCCCAAGGTTGAATGTATCTGGCCAGCACAAGCTCAATTAGGCGAAGGTGTTATATGGATAGAGCGAGAGCAAGCCTTGTATTGGGTAGACATCATAAAAGAAAGCCTGCATCGCTATGAACCTGCCACAGGCAAACAACAAACCTGGCAACAACAACCTATGATTAGCGCCATTTTGCCCACGCAAATAAAGGGTGAACACCCAACGTTTATTGCCACCTATGCTGATGGCGTTAAACTGCTACGCAACAACATCACTTATCCGCTCATTGATCCCGAACCACAAGCCCCTGATAATCGCTTAAACGATGCTTGGGTATCCCCAAATGGTGACTTGTGGCTAGGCTCTATGGATTGCGCCATTAAGCAAGCCAGCGGCCAGTTTTACCGCTTAACACCACAATTAAAGCTTGAGTCCTTGCCACAGAAATACTGGGTAACCAATGGCCCTACCTTTTGTGCCAACCAACATTATGGCTACTTTGTCGATACCGAAAACTTCGTAATTTTACGCGCCAGCATTAGCGATAATGGGCAATTAGATGAGTTACAGCCATGGCTTGAGATAGACCGCAGTTTTGGTAACCCTGATGGGATTACCCTAGATGCCCAACAGCATTTATGGGTTGCCCATTACAATGGGGCTCAAGTGAGCCGTTATACTCCAGAAGGCATACTAGAGCGGCAAATAGCGATTCCTGCTCTTAACGTCACCAAGTGTGCCTTTGGCGGACCAAACCTAACAACGCTGTATGTGGTAAGCGCCCGCGCCGGCATGAGCCCTCAACAACTAAATAACTATCCTTTAAGCGGGGGAGTATTTGCCATTGAGCTAGAAGATATCCAAGGCTTAGCCACCCCCGAGTTTGCCATGAGCGAGTGGCCAGAAGGACTTGTTTAAACAAACAAAAAGGCTTAAGCAATTGCTTAAGCCTTTTTGAACGTTACTATAGAAACTGAAAGTCTAGATATTCTGGCAGTCTTTAAAACTTTTTAGTTTTCCAATAAAGCCATTTTTTCCTTCAAGATTAACTAATAATGCAAAACCATATTTAAGTGCTTCTTCGTCATCTTCACAGACCTCTTCAAGGACCATTTTTGTAATGGTCGCTGCAGCTTGAGGGTTCCATTCCATACGATTATCAGTTAAGCGAAATTCGTAAACAATAACATCGCTCGATAGGTAGCACCCCCCTTCAAGATCACTATCCTTGTAACGAACCAAAGAACAGCTGTCTACAATTTTTTGACGAACAGTTTCTTTATGGGGCGCATTAAGCTCTGTTTGGTAACTGGCAGCCACTTCTTCCACCGTTGGTCCCGTTGCTGCACAAGCCGAAAGGCCTAACACGAAAAATCCTAACAACACACTAGTTTTCATACTTCATCCTTGAATCAAACACAGCGAAATTAAATCACCAAATAACAATCGAATCAATAAAAAGACCTTGTAAGTTATATAGATAAGTTCGCTTAAAAAATGTTGTAGAGTAAAATGGCGCTCACAATACGCCTTTCGATTAACTGCGATTATCTACTCAGTATTCAACCAATAAGCTAAGCCACACTCATGCCTCTCCGCCATTACATCATGTTCATGGTACTCGTTGTCAATTTAGCGGCCTGCCAGTCGAGCGGTATAACCACCAACAAGCGAAACTCGCCAGAAACTTCAGGCCTCATCGTTCAATCCATTGAGGGAATTGACGATAGCTTTATCAAAGGCGTAGACCTTTCTTCGATTATTGAAGCCGAAAGTAAAGGGGCTAAGTTTTATGATCAACACGGACAAGCTCAAGATATATTTAAGATCCTGGCTGACCATAACGTGAACTGGGTAAGAATTAGGCTTTGGAACAAGCCTTACGATGTTTATTGGTCAACAGAGCTAACCAAGCATCAAACTCCAATACAGGGGGCGATCGGCGGTGGTACCAACGACCTAGCAACGGCCATTGAGATCGCTAAGCGGGCCAAAAAACACAATATGCAGGTATCGCTTGATTTTCATTACAGTGATTTTTGGGCAGACCCCAAAAACCAAAGAATACCTGGCGAATGGCTAAACCTAGATCAGGCTGAGCTTGAGGACGCCCTTTATCAATTTACCTACAACAGTTTAACCAATATGCAGCAACAGCAAGTGTTTCCGGATATGGTGCAAATTGGTAACGAAATAGATAATGGTTTTGTGTGGCCCAAGGGAAAAACTATCACCAGCCCAGCAGCTATCGCATTAATTAAGGCGGGCATAACTGCCGCCAAAGATGCCAGCCAATTAGCCAAACGCCCACTTCCAATAATGTTACACCTAGGCGAAGGCGGCAATACAGAAAAGTTACTTAATACCTTCGACTCATTTGCTGCAGCCAAGCTGGACTATGACATCATTGGCCTGTCTTTTTATCCTTATTGGCATGGCGACATAAACACCTTGCAGTACAACCTCAGCACCTTATCTCAACGCTACAAAAAGCCAGTGGTGGTGGCTGAAACCGCTTATGCCTACACCTTAGACAACCTAGACAACACCAATAATATATTTGGCAAACAACAACAAAATGATGGTGGTTTTACCGCATCAGTTCAAGGCCAAGCCAGCGCGTTACGCGAGATATTTAATGCCGTAGCAACAGTACCCGCGCAGCAAGGCTTAGGCGTATTTTACTGGGAACCGGCTTGGTTGCGCGGAGGGTGGGTAACCGGCCAAGGGAATGCTTGGGAAAACCAAGCCTTATTTGACCTAAACGGAAAAGTACTAGCATCAATGAATGTCTTTAGCTTGATACATCAAGATGCCTTAAGTGAAGCCCCTATACTGGTGTCTACCGCGACGCCCACCTACCAATTTTCTAAAAATCAAAGCATCACCCTACCCGATACCATTGCAGCCACATACAGTGACGATTCTGTACGTGAAGTTCCGGTTCAATGGTCATTAAAAAACCTCCCCAATAGTCAGCAAGCAGGTACTTATTCAATCAGTGGCTTAAGCAACACTCAACATCCAGTAAACGCTTGGATAGTCGTTTCTAATCAAGAAAATCATATCACTAACCCTGGTTTTGAAGATGGTCATTTAGCGCCTTGGCACTCATCAAGTAAGGTGTTTAAAGTCAGTAACGAGCAAGCCTTAAGCGGGCAATACGCGCTCAACTATTGGGCAGGAAAATCGCAAAAAGTGGCTTTAACTCAAGAAATTACAGGGCTTCCAGTTGGACGTTACCAGCTGAGTGCTAACATGATGGGCAAGCCCTTAAAACAAGGCAGCATTAGCTTGCTGGCCAGTACCACAACTAAATATTACCCGCTGCGTTTTTCCCCTTCAGGATGGAACAACTGGCAACATTACAGTACAGAAATAGTGTCAGTTACAGATGGAAAGTTATCACTAAGCATCAAAGCAGATTTGCCCGCCGATAGCTGGGGGTGGATAGACGATTTACAATTGGTATTGCTTGACGAGAACTCAATACAATGAGTGCATATTATTAATTTACTTATTAATTGAAGTTATTCTTTGCCAATGATTTAATAGATTTTTTTAGTAATCATAGCGCTGTAACCCTATAGGTTTCATCTAAAGATTATGGGCATTTATACAATGGAGTTTTAGATGAAAAAAGTTCTTATCGCGGGCGCTGTGCTAGCGATTGGCGCAAGCGCGGGTGGTTATTGGTATTCACAACAAGCGGGGCCCTCGGTGTCTAGCGATGATGTACTGGCTTACGTACCAGCTGATACCGCCATATTCTCAGCCCAACTGAAGCCATTCCCGGTAAAATCCTATATCAACTCTTTGTCTAGCTCTTACAAAAGCTTACCTACAGATGCCTTTGACGAAGCAGACATTAGCGACCCGCGTGGTAAGTTCTTTTTAGCCTTATTTAACAGCTACAGCGCCGCCTTAAAAGATGGCCAAACCTTTGTTGACACCTTTGGCCTTGCCGATAATCTGCGCAGCTACTTTTATACCCTAGGCGCTGTGCCGGTCATTAAAGTAGAAGTGAGTAAATCCGAGGCTGTATGGGCATGGTTAGATAGCGCAGAGCAACAAAGCAGTTTCACCCATACTAAGCAAAACATCAAAGGTATTGAGTACCGCGCGTACACCTTAAATGATGAAGGCGACGACGAAACAGCCGACCTGATAGTTGCCATTAACAACAACATGCTTACCATTACCCTAAACACCTCTTTTAACGATCAAGCCGTGTTAGAAACAGCGCTAGGCTTATTACCTGCTAAGCAATCTATTGCCGACACGACACTGATAAGCGACAGCCTTACTAAACATGGATTTTTAGACGACGGTATCGGCTTTATTAACCATCAAGTCATTGCTAAGGCGATGACCACTACCGACGGTAACCTGCTGGCCAAACACCTTACTAAGCTGGTGGAAAAAGCCAATGATCAATCCTTAACCGAACTTCGTAATGCTACTTGTGACCAAGAATTTGCCAGTATTACCAGTAACTGGCCTAAAACAGTGGTAGGTTTCGACCATTTAAGTATTAGCGACCAAGAAAGTCGCTTTGACGCTCGTATGGTGGTTGAAAGTAACAACAACGTACTGCTAAAAGCCTATCAATCTATGAGTGGCTTTATTCCTTCTTACGCCTCTAAAACCGAAGATGCGGTATTTAGCATGGCCTATGGCATTGATGTAAACCAACTGGTACCTTCGCTACTGTCAGTATGGGAAGAAATGCTGCAACCAAGCTACCAATGTGCTCCATTAAACCAGATCCAAATGGCTATGCAGCAGCAAAACCCGGGCATGGTTGGCATGATGACCGGTATGGCGAACGGCCTTAAAGGCATAGGCATAGCCGTCTTTAACTACCAATTAGCTGACATTAGCCAACCTGAAGAACTAGAGAGCTTAGATGCGATTATCAGCGTATCGGCTGATAACCCAGCCGTTCTGTTTGATATTGCCAAACAGTTCTCTCCAGAACTTGCCAGTATTACTTTACCCGCTGATGGTAGCCCAGTTGACTTAAGTGGCTTGTTACCTATTCCACCGAATATGAACATTCAACCTAAGTTAGCCCTCAAAGGTAATCACTTAGTGTTATTTAACGGAGAACGCGCCGCCACAGTGAGTGAGCAGCTAGCCTCAGAGCCGGTGCAAAACAACGGTTTACTCAGCATGTACATCGACTACCAACAAATGTTCGAGCCTATCGTAAGTGGCATTGAGCTAAGCGGTGAAGAAGTACCCGAAGAGTTATTAGAGTTAAAAGACTACCGAATCAAAGCGCAGGTGAATATGCAGGTAAATGACCAAGGTATTTCCTTTGGTTCTAGCATGACTAGCCAAGCAGACAGCGCCGTAAACTAAGCATTATTTTTGCAACGCTAATACTAAGGCTCGCAACTGCGAGCCTTTTTTGTGGGTATCGGTGGGGCCGCCCCCCCTATTTAACTAAAGACATTATTAGCTAAAAAACAACAAAAATTGCGCCTTGTTGTTCAACTCCAGCTTACGCAAAGCGCTATTTCTATTGGAAAGGTGAACCGATGTATTAATCCGCTAAGTGTTATTTCAGGGGATACTGAAATGGTTAATCAAGACCCAAATAAACAGCATATTTATTGCGGTATATCATGAGCATTTTTCAAGCAAAAACTATACTTAAAATACAACAGCGATTTGCCTAATAGCGACTCTAAATACGGAGAATACCGCGATGGATTCAATCAAAGACAGAAGCACTTGGGCGATAGGTGGCGGCACCTTAGTGGGGCTAGGTATTGGTTTTTTCTTTTTGCAGCATTCTGCTCTGGCCTTTATTGGGTCGCTGATCGCAGGTTTAGGGTTTGGCCTCTTAGTCACCGCAATACTGTCTAATAAGCACCACCCAAAGTAAGCATAATATTGAAATACCTCACATAAAACGCGACTACCCTCCCCTAAGTCCTGCTTATTTGCGGTAAGTGAACTATGTACTGAATTTGAGTAATTTTGCTTAAACTTAGGGCCCTATACTCAAGTTGAAAGCATATCTTTATTGCGGGGCGGGCTGTTATGTTATTAACCGAAAACCAACTTGTTTGGCTCATGTTCTCCCCCTTCAAGCCAGCGCGACAGGGTCCAATGGCGTTACCCGCTAGTGTGCGATTATTACCGGGGGCTCGGCAAATAAAAGGTCACACTTTACTTAACACCGCGTCTAGCACATTTTATTGACCCATTGAGCAACTGCGGAATATCAAGTAGCCAAGCAAACAGTGTTAGTTAAATAAAACAAAAAAGACCCATAATAAACTATGGGTTTTTTCTTAATTCTCGTTTAGGCAGCATTCTTTAGGTAAGTTTGATAGCGGTCGTAAAAGTGAGAGTTAACAAACTCTTCGCCTCCTTCTACGTCAACTAAGTCCTGACGAGAATACTCAATAAAAAAGCGGTCTCTAAGTACATTTAGCAATAATTCACTTTCTGAAAAATCGTTTGTTTTCAAAGCAAGGTCCAATAGCCAAAAGTAACTAAACACGTCGTAAGGGTGGCTTAATATACCATTGCGCAGCACTGTTTTTGCAGTTTCTGTTTGGCCAGCCAAAAAGTGAATAGAGGCTATTTCAGCTTGAAGCCTCGAGTCTTCGAAAACCACTAAAGGAAGCTGCTTGAGACAATCTATAGCGGCTTGATAATTACCTACATCAGTATAATAGCCATAAAAACGTGGGTGAACAGGTTTTTCTAACTGCATGTATTGGCTGAAAGCTAGCGGTAACTCGGCACCTTCTTGCTCAGTCAAATAAGTTAACAACACGCTTAACACTACATTACTTTGTTGAAAACGCTTAGGAAGACGTTGATAAGCTAATGGAACTTTATCTATATCACCGTTTATAGCAAACTTAACAAAACTATTTAAACGTTGTTGTGTTTTAGCTGAAGTTTTAGCCTCGTTTAGCTGAATCGCTAATGAAAGCATTGAGCTAACGCCCATAGTTAGTAGGGTATTTTCAATATCAACTAGCTTATTGTTACGCCAAATCAGAGTGTAATAAGCAAAATAGTCCCCTTCTGTCGCTCTGTAATAACTTACTTTTTTATCATGCTGATTGAGTTCGCTGCCAACATATGTCCATTGTACATTTGTTTGTTCGCTTAGAACGCCGATCAAACGATCATTCAATGCTTCAATGACTTTTTCCACATCGCTTGTAGATAAAGAGTCAAAAGCAAGCTGTGTTTCAAGATAATCGGCACTAATGTCAACGTTAATTTTAGAGCGCAGTGCCTGCTCTGTGTCCTGATTGAGCGAATCGACAAATTGGATATAAAACCGTTCACTATCATAGCTATGCTCTTTAGCAAATTTACCATTACCAGACAAAGCGCTTGGCTGATGTTCAGCTTCAGTTACCGCGCAAGAGCTCAACAAAAAACAGATAAATAAAATACTGAAATACTTCACTAATTCACCTCCGCGGCACGAGTTTGTTTTAAAGATAACAAGTAATTGACTAGCTTGGCTACAGAACCATAAGCCTCATCTTCGGTAACGTTGGTTACGCTATAACTAATACTTAAGCGCTTACGTGCTTTACGTAATAACTCGATGTGTTGCTCAGTATCTTGCGGCGGTACTGAACGAGCTTTATTGCTGTAAGCATGATTAAATGAAATAGTTCTGTTTTGATAATCAAAGCTTGAGCTAAAGCTTATGTAATCATTTTCCTCAGACCGATGAGCGATTAAACTTGAGAAATCTACATCTTGCGGAAGTACTAAATGAGAACTCTGATAAACAGATAAAGGCGAGCCTAAAGCGAGAGACTGCTGACGATTTACTTTTTCTGGAATGTAGAGATAGTCATCCACCAAATCAGAGTAAAGCTCAAATACTGCCTCTCCATCCGCGATAGTCCAAAATTCTGGTACTAGGTAAGATTCACTAATAGTCAGTTGATTAGTGTTAGCGTCATCCACTACTTGAACGGCTTGTAGGCTGCTAAGTTTTGGGTATAAACGTTGGTAGTACTCTAAGTACTCCTTCGACATACGCTTGGCACTCTTACTGGCCACACGGTAACGCATTCTATCGGCTTGTGTGCCTGTATAGGTGCTTTTAATCAGCAACTCTACTGGTGACTGATAGTCAGCCGCTTTATAGGTTTGTTCAAATATAATTCGGTTATCTATGGCTTGGTAGTCGGGCATTTCTGACAAAGAGCTATTACCTTTGGCAACCACCAACGCATCACCTAAAGAGGATTGAACAATATAATTTAAACTCGTCGCTTGATAATTTTTAGTGGGGTCAATCCAGTATTCGTTACCATTAAAATCAAAGCGAACAATGGCATGATTAAACAGATTATATGCAGGAATAAAATCTCGGACGGTGTTTCGATTATAGGTTGAAACTAAAACAGGATAGGCATCAATTCCCAGAGATTTAAGCGCGGTCACCAGCAAAAAGGATTTGTCTTTACAATCTCCATAGCGGTTATCAAATACCTCAGCAGGAGCGTGTGGGCGATGGGAGTTTTCGCCAAGCTCAATCCCTAAATAACGAATATCTTGTTGAACAAAACTAATAGCTTGCTCCACTGCCGTCTGTTTTGGTAGTGCTTGCAGCTCTTCCAACCAGTGGTCAAATTCATTCGATTTTCCTGGCGAATGTTCAAATAAACCTAAAGCCCAATCGTTTACACCTTTCCAATCGTCAAAGTCGCTGACTAACCAATATGGCTGAGAAAACTCCCAAGATGGTTCATCACCATCAGAGTAATAAGCAGGAACATCAGTTAAGCTTAAAGAATAGCGGGACTCTTTGGCCCGTTTATCTACATTAATCTTCACATCTGTTTTTATTAGCTGGTGATTCAATTTACGCTTATTCGGTGCAATAACACTAACATTGGCTTGCTTTACTTCTATGCCCCAACCCAGCTTAAAAAAGTGGCTGTAGTGGCCTTCAAATACCGGATTAGAGCCTACTATGCTGTAGCTATATTCGATAACATCACCAGCTCGAATATCTTTCAACCAAAGTTGTAGCTGCTTTTGCCCCGAATAAATTTTGCTACTTTTTTCAGGTTCAATGTCCACTAAACGCACATCATGCTCAACCAAACGCGACGACGACTGGCCGTTTCTAATAACCTCAACCTTATGCATTACCACTGTTTGATAATCAGGGCTAAAAGTAATACTTAGATCAGAGTTATCTTCAACACCAGCCGCATCATTAACTTGGTAGCGATATTGATAGAAGCTCTGAACAACATCTAAATTCAAGTTCACTTGTGCGTCATACAGCAAATACTCTAAAGACTCTAGCCCCTCACCTATTTGAGGCGAGTTAAGATCAGCTTCTGTCCAGCTTGGTACTGTTGAGATTTGCCAAAAATTAGATGAGCTGGCGTGAACCACGGAGAGTGGTAACCAAGAAAACAGAATAGTAATAAAACATATACCGAGATACCTAAAAAAATCAATCACTGCGCTTCCTTATGCGTATTGATAAGGCAAACATGATAATGATTAGGCGCTAAAAAGAACAGTTCACTATTGATATATAGAGTTATTTTATTGCGTTATTACAAATAACAGCAGGAGAGTTAAACAATGATGTAGTGACTGGAAGAATAGTATAGAGAAAACCCTCACATTTGTTAAACATCAAAATGTGAGGGCGCATAAATTACGCTTTATCTTCTGCTGCTTGGCAACATGCTGCAGTAAACAATACGTCGGTAGAGCTGTTTAGGGCTGTTTCGGCCGAATCTTGCAATACACCAATAATAAAGCCAACCGCCACCACTTGCATGGCTACGTCGTTAGACACACCAAACAAGCTACATGCTAGTGGGATAAGCAGTAACGAACCACCCGCCACACCCGAAGCACCACAAGCCGATACAGCCGCCACAACACTTAATAAAAGCGCAGTAGCAAAATCAACTTGAATACCCAAAGTATGTACAGCCGCAAGAGACAACACCGTAATGGTAATCGCTGCGCCGGCCATGTTAATGGTGGCTCCTAACGGAATAGAGACTGAGTAGGTATCTTCATTTAGATTTAAGCGTTTAGCTAAATCCATGTTTACTGGAATGTTTGCCGCCGAGCTACGGGTGAAAAATGCGGTAACGCCACTTTCACGCAAACACTTAAATACCAGCGGATAAGGGTTACGACGTATTTTGTAGAATACCAATAGTGGGTTCATCACCAAGGCAATTAATAGCATTGAGCCAATAAGCACCAATAGCAACTGGCTGTAACCTAACAACACCGAGAAGCCCGTTTGCGCAATGGTATTTGCCACCAAGCCAAAAATACCAATTGGCGCTAAGCGAATAACAAAGCGCACAATACTTGATACACCAGCGGCTACGTCATTAAACAGGGTTTTAGTGGTATCTGATGCGCTATGCATAGCAATACCTAAACCAATTGCCCAAGCTAAAATGCCGATGTAGTTACCATTCATAATGGCGCTAATGGGGTTATCTACCACCTTAAATAACAAGGTATGCAATACTTCACCAATGCCTTGCGGTGGGTTTGCAGAGGTCTCCGTGCTCACTAAAATCAGTTCTGTTGGGAACAAAAAGCTCATACCAACAGCGGTAAGCGAAGCTGCAAAGGTACCTAATAGGTACAAGTAAATAATCGGGCGTAGTTGGGTATTTTGGCCGCGTTTATGGCTAGCAACAGACGCCGCTACCAATACAAAAACTAATACCGGAGCAACGGCTTTTAGCGCACCAACAAATAACTCACCAAATAAACCCACGGATGTCGCTACCGTTGGCGCTGCGATAGCTAAGATACTACCCGCAACAATACCGATGAGAATTTGCAGCACTAAGCTACCTTGGGTAAAAAAACGTAATATGCTGTTGTTTGTTTGTTGTTTCATGCTTCTTATTATCCTTTGGTGAAGCTATATAACTGGCGAAGGCGTAACCATATAGGATGAAACACCAACTTTAAACCAAATATCGATATAATATTGACACACCACAAAAACTTATTCAGATAAGCCGTCTAAACACTAAGCTCCTCACTTGCGCTTTGATAAAAAGCCATGCCGCGACCTGATTGATCCGTTAATCACTATTTCAACTTGCTCAACACATCCGTCACTACTTACACTTCAAGGAAGCGTCGAGTTTTCTATGCACCTAAAACATCAAATCAAAATAAAACTTGAATAATAATTAAGCCAAGAGTATAAATTGACGCATCGTCACATTATGACGACGTGTCACCAAAAGAGAACACATGAATACAAAAACCAGAAAAGCCCAAGAAGTAGCGAACCGCGAAGAGCTGTTATTAGACATAGCGCTCGAGCTAATGGCAGAAACCGGCTTTGCGGGCTTAACCATGGATAAAATTACCCAACGGTCTGAGTATTCTAAAGGCACCGTTTATAATCACTTTAACTGTAAAGAAGATGTGTTATGCGCCTTATGTTGTCGCTCAATGCGTATTCAAATCGATTTATATCAGCGCATTGCTACCTTTGAGGGCTGTACCCGAGAAAAGATGATTGCGATGGCGTTTGCCTATCAACTTTTTAGTCGTCTTTATCCAACGCTATCAATGGTGGTATTAAGTATGAAAACCCCCAATATCTTGGAGAAGACCTCGAGCGCGCGTAGCGCGAATGTGAATGAACATGAAGACAGAATTCTTGGTACCGCCATTAAATTGATTGAACAAGCCGTTGCCTTAGGCGAGATCCCAGCGAGTAAAAACGTAAATGCAAATGCGGCTACTTTTGCTGCGTGGTCAATGGCTTTTGGCACTAATGCACTCACCAGTGCGGTGTCAAACAAACAAACTCATGGCTGTTCTAGCGGCATGGATACTCAGTATGCCTTACTCTATAACGTTAATTTGTTGTGCGACGGCCTAGCTTGGAAGCCGTTATCTAATGAGCAAGACTACCTCGCCACTTGGCAACGTATTGGGCAAGAGTTATATGCCGACGAGCTTGCAACACTGGAGCAAACGGCACACCTGTAATATCAGCTTTACATAGGCCCTTAAACTCGCATCGCCAATTTAAGGGATTAACAAGAAAAAGTGCCAAGTTGTTCTACCTTTATTTAAGTAGTTAAAACAAAAGCACCATAGGCAAGCAAGAAAAACCGCGGTAACTAGCGGTTTTTTAAACAACACAAGTGACGATTCGTCAATTTTAGACCAATCGTCACAATCAACTTTAAACCAACTGAATGGTTCAATTGGTAAAGGACAGGGCTATGGAACAGAAATTTTTTAGTCAAGTAATCGCGCGACCTTGGTTAACGCTAATGCTATTAATGTTAACAGTAATGGCGATGGCATCTGGTGGGCGTTTTCTCACCTTTGTGGGGGATTATCGAATATTTTTTGGCGAAGATAACCCGCAGCTCCAAGAATTTGAAAGCATGCAAAAAGTCTTTAACAAAACCGACTCGGTGACTTTTGTTATTGCCCCAGAACAAGGCGATGTGTTCAACCATCAATCGCTAAGCCTTATCAAAGAACTGACCGATGAATCTTGGCAAATTCCCAACTCAACCCGCGTAGACTCTATTACCAACTACCAACATACCGAAGCGGTAGAAGACGACCTATGGGTAGAAGATCTATTGCTGGAAGCGGATATGTTAGATCCGCAAAAAATAGAAAAAATAAAACAAGTCAGCTTAAACGAGCAATTACTAGAAAGCCGCCTAATCAGCTTAAATGGTCAGGTAGCGGTAGTGGCCGCCACCATTACCATCTCTGAAGATGATATGCAGACCGAGGTGCCTAAAACCTCGCAGTTTGTTCGAGACTTACAAGCTAAATACCAACAAGCCTACCCACAACATAAGATACTGCTGTCTGGCATGATCATGATGAACAATAGCTTCATCGAACAGAGCCAAAAAGACATGTCTACCCTTGTGCCGTTAATGTTTCTGCTGATTTTGGTGATGTTAGCCATTTTGCTACGCTCGGTACTTGGCATGTTAGCGACCTTAGTGGTGATTGTGGTGACTATTGCTAGCACCATGGGCATGGCAGGTTGGATGGGGTTTGCTCTAAATACGGTTACCGTTAATGTACCCACCATGGTAATGACTTTAGCCGTAGCCGACTGTGTACATGTTATCGCTTCAATGCTCTATGAAATGCGCCAAGGAAAATCAAAAAATGAAGCCTTGGCATTTAGCTTAAAAATTAATAACAGGGCTATTTTCTTAACCAGTGCCACAACCGCAATTGGCTTCTTAACCTTAAACTTTTCCGACTCACCGCCTTTTCAAGCTTTAGGCACCATTGTAGCGGTAGGGGTAATGCTGGCCTATGTGTATGCACTGACTATATTGCCTGCACTGTTGAAAATTCTACCGATTAAGCAAGTCGCCAATACCGCGAGCCGCTCTAATTACGATCGCTTGGCCAACTTTGTGATTGATTCACGCAAGTGGCTAATGCCAGTGACCATTGTGGTAATCGTTGGGTTTATAGCCATGATCCCGAGAAATCAGCTTAACGATGTGGCCACCGAGTATTTCAGCAAGCAGGTAGATTTTCGTCAATCTACCGACTTTATGGAACAGAATATATCTGGCATTACCACTATCTCTTACGAAATAAGAAGTGGCGAAAGTAGCGGGATTAACGAGCCCCACTACATGCAAAAAATCGCAGACTTTAGTGCGTGGCTGCGGGAACAACCAGAAATTGACAACGTAAACAGCATCTCCGACATCATGCGCCGTTTAAACAAAAACATGCATGCCGACGATGCCGTATACTACCTGGTGCCTGAAGGGCGTGAGTTGTCAGCGCAATATTTGTTGATGTACGAAATGAGCCTACCCTACGGCTTAGATCTCAACAATCAAATCAACGTAGATAAGTCTGCCACTCGCTTAACCATTACCACTAAAAACATGGGCTCTATTGGTATGATCGCGCTAGAGCAACGCTCATTAGCATGGTGGCAAGATAACGCCCCCGAATACCGAGTAATAGCCGCCAGCCCTAACCTTATGTTTGCCCACATTGGCGAGCGTAATATGCCACAAGCCTTGAAAGGTGCATTTTGGGCTTTAGTGCTCATCTCGGTACTGATTGGTATTTCACTACGCTCGCTGCGCCTAACCTTTATTAGCTTGTTGCCGAACTTAGTACCAGCAGGCATTGGCTTTGGTATTTGGGCGCTGATAGACGGCAATATCAACCTAGGATTGTCGATAGTGATCAGCGTAACCTTAGGCATTGTGGTAGATGATACGGTGCACTTTCTCACCAAATATCAGTATGCGCGCAAACAAGGGAAGTCGGCAGAAAACGCCGTACGTTACGCCTTTGTAAGTGTGGGTAAAGCCTTAGCCATTACTACCGCAGTGCTAGTGGTTGGCTTCTCGGTGTTAATAGGCTCAACCTTCACCATTAATTCAAATATGGGGCTACTCACCTCTATTATTATTGCCGTGGCCTTAGTCATCGACTTCTTACTTTTACCATTACTTTTGATCACTTTCGACCGTGCAAAGGGAGCAGAAAATGCAGCAGCACTTCAACAAAAAACCGCCTAACATGTGGATAAACAGAACACTCATTCTAGCGTTAAGCCTGTTGCTACCGCAGCAAGTGTTAGCCGAAAGCCCAGCGGAAAAAGGCCTACGGATAGCCCAAGAACGAAAAGCCTTTGATTTAGGCTGGGTTGATTCGAAAGCCGAAACAGAAATGGTGCTATACAACGCCCAAGGGGATACCAGCACGCGCTCTATTCGCATTCAATCGCTAGAAGTAGACGGTGATGGCGACAAAGCATTAAGTGTGTTCGACCACCCAGCAGACGTAAAAGGCACCGCCTTTTTAAGCTTTTCTCACGCGCTAGAACCCGACGAACAGTGGTTATACTTACCGGCCTTAAAAAGGGTAAAACGCATTGGCTCTCGTAATAAATCGGGGCCTTACATGGGCAGCGAATTTGCCTTTGAAGACCTAAGCTCATTTGAAGTAGAAAAATACACCTATACCTACCTGCGTGACGAAACCATAGCAGGCCAAGACAGCTACGTAATAGAAAATGTGCCTGTAGACAAATATTCCGGTTATACCAAACAAATAACCTGGATGGACAAAGAAGCCTACCGCGTACATAAAGTAGAGTTTTACGACCGTAAAGGGCAGCTACTTAAAACCCTCACCATGAGTGATTACCAAGTGTATGCCGACAAACATTGGCGTCCGTCTAAAATGCTAATGGTGAATCACCAAACCGATAAAAAGACCGAGATGTTTTGGAACAATTATCAATTTAAAACGGGCGTAAGCGAGGCAGCCTTTAACAAAAACAAGCTTAAGCGAGCACGCTAATGAAGCCAGCTTATCGAATTCTTAGCCTCGCTAGCACCCTAGCGCTGGCCAGTTTTAGCAGTAACGCCATGGAGCTGCGCGGTAACATTGCCGCGCAGTACCGCGGCTTTTTTGAAGAAGGCGCATTTCCTAACCAACACCAACAGCATCAGGGCTCTATTAGCGTAGAACCAGAGCTATATTGGGAGTGGAATGACGGCATCGACAGCATTACGTTTACGCCATTTGCCCGCGCCGACTCTATGGACAGTGAGCGTAGCCATGCCGATATTCGCGAATTAAAGTGGCTTCATCTAGCCGACGAGTTTGAACTAGAAATAGGTATTGCTAAGGTGTTTTGGGGCGTAACCGAAACCCAGCATTTAGTCGATGTAATTAACCAAACTGACTTTATTGAATCGCCCGACGGCGACGAAAAACTCGGCCAAACCATGCTGCACTTTAATACTTATCAAGACTCGGGTATTTGGGATATTTTTATTTTGCCAGGGTTTAGAGAGCGCACATTTGCGGGGGTAGACGGCCGTTTTCGCCCGCCTTTACCGGTAGACCAAGACAATGCTAAATATGAATCGGGCGCGGGGAATAAACATGTAGATGTTGCCGCGCGCTGGGCACAAACCTTTGGCGATTGGGATGTAGGTACCGCATATTTTAGAGGGACCAACCGTGACCCCTTGTTAATACCTAGCCAAAACGGCACCCAGCTTACCCCCTACTACGAGCAAATGGATCAGCTCGGCGTAGATTTACAAGCTACCTTAGGTGATTGGTTATGGAAGTTTGAAGGTTTATATCGCAATACCTCAAGCAACAGCTATAGCGCAGCAGTAGGCGGTTACGAATATACCCTTGTAGGGCTATTTAACAGCAGTGCCGATTTAGGTTTACTCACCGAATATAACTGGAACAGCGACGGTAAAGAGGCCACATCCACCTTTCAAAACGACCTCTACCTAGGCGCTCGCTGGGTATTAAACGACGCCCAAAGTACCGAGTTTTTACTAGGTGGCGCTATCGATTTAGACTACGACACCAATGTAGTCACCCTAGAAGCCAGCCGACGTTTTGGCGAAAACTGGAAGGGCGAACTCGATCTTTGGTACATCGACGCCGATGATCTCGCCGACCCCACTTATGCCTTTAGCAAAGACAGCTTTGTACAAGTAAACATGGCCTACTTTTTCTAAGTTCATAGTAGGCCTCCGTGGGAATCATTTCCTACCGAAACATCGGTAGGTTGTTTTCCCTCATCAAAACTCGGCAATGATTCATTCCCTCCAATCAGCTGCTAACACTTGAATTGGTGAGAAATGTTGTTAGGCTGCAGCTAGTTTGTATCTAATTTGGAGACAATGAGATTATGCGTGTTGAAGACTTGTCGTTATTTATCAAAGTGGTTGAATCAGGTAGTTTTAGCGCCGCTGCTCACTCATTAGACTTGCCTCGCGCCAACGTAAGTCGGCGTATTAACGAGTTAGAACAGAGCCTTAATACCCGTTTATTCGTACGCACTACCCGTAAGTTAAACTTAACCAATCAAGGCCAGCAATACTACGAAAGCGTGCAAGACATAATGCGTCGCTTAATAGACGCAAACAGCGCCTTACAAAGCCATACATCTACACCCACAGGTCAGGTCAAGGTGGGAGTAAATGTAGGGAGTGATTATTATCTTATCGACATAACTAAATCATTTAAAAAGCTCTACCCCGATATTGATATTGAAGTACGTTATTCTAACGAAAGCTATCAAGGGTTGTTTGAGCATGGGCTTGATATGGCGATGTATATTGGCGATTTAACCGACTCAAGCTTTGTCGCTCGAAAACTCGGCGGATTTAATAAAATAGTGGTAGCTAGCCCCGCTTACCTAAAAGCCCACAGTACCCCCAAAACACCGCAAGACTTATTACAGCACAGTTGCATTGTATATCGTCGTCACGACCAAAAATTAGAAAATCGTTGGCAATTCTCTAATCAAGATATTGAAGTAAACCATCACCACATTAGTAATAACTATACCCATATTGCTCAAGCGGTAGAAGCCGATTTAGGCATAGCCTTACTGCCCTATATTTTGGCTTACCCGATGCTCGAAAATGGTAGCGTATGTCACTTAATGCCAGAATATTTATCACCCGCCGAAGACGCTTGGATGGTTTATCCAAGCCGTAATGGTTTAACGCATGCTGCGCGTTTACTCCTAGAGCATATTATTTCGCGGATCCCAACCTACATCTAATTGTCATGAAATTCGTGACACATATGTTCTCTTTCGCTAGCAGATAGCCACAATTAAAGTGTTTACTATGCACGCTCTAAATTTATCTTTCGGGGCAAGCTATGAAACACTCCTATATCGCTATAGCGTTAAGCGCAACATTACTTAGCGCCTGTAGTAACGAACAACCAGCAGAAACCATTCACACCAAGGTACGTCCGGTTAAAGTCATTAGCCTAACTGCTGCTACCCAGCTGGAAAATCAACACTACAGTGGAGTGTTAAGCTCTAGCACCAGTTCTAAATTGGCCTTTCGTGTGCCGGGCACAATAGAAGAAGTGCTGGTTTCTAGCGGCGAATCGGTAACTAAAGGCCAACTACTCGCCCGCCTAGACCCACATGACTATCAAGTAAGCTTACTGGAGCTACAGGCAAAACTCGCCGAAGCGACTGCTGCGCAAACCTTGGCATACAATGAGTACCAGCGTGTAGAACAAGCCACCAGAGACAACGCCATTGCTCCGGTAAACTTAAACCGCGCCTTAAGCGGTAAGCAACGTGCTGACGCTATGGTAGAAGTAGTAAACCAAAATATTCAACGCGCTAAAGACGCCCTGCGTTATACCGAACTTCACGCCCCATTTGATGGTGTAATCGCTCAGCGATTTGTGGAAGACTTTGAACAAGCGGTACCAGCGCTTCGCGTATTTACACTGCATAAGCCAGAGCAACTAGAAGCGGTTATTGATGTACCAGAGAATCAAATTGCCAGCTTTAAACTTGGCCAGAATGCGCAAATCACTTGGCATAACCAAGAGCAAGCCTTACCAGTAGAGCTAACTGAAATTGCCACCGTGCCAGATTTAGTCAAGCAAACCTACACCGTAACCTTCACGCTAAAGCAAGCGGCTAAAGACATTTACCCAGGTAAGTCCATTCACTTATCATTGGCTCAAGATGCCTCTCAACAAACCCGCTACTGCTTGCCTCATTCAGCTTTATTACTGGATGGCTCTAGAGCCCAAGTATACCGTGTTGAGCAACAGCAAGTTAAAAGTGTACCCGTAGAAATTGTTAATCAAACCCAGCAACAAGTATGTGTATCAGGCGATTTACGCCAACAAGACAAAATCATTGTGGCAGGAAGCCATTACCTTAAACACGGACAACAGGTAGGTAAATTGCTTGAAGTGAAGGGGGCTTAAGATGAATTTAGCTGAATTTGCTATTAGGCAACGCACTTTTGTGTGCTTCTTTACCGTGCTTTGCATTATTGCTGGTATAGGCTCTTACATTGGTTTAGGCAAACTAGAAGACCCGTCTTTCACCGTAAAAAGTGCTGTTGTCGTTACCCTTTACCCGGGGGCCTCGGCGCAAGAAGTGGAACAACAAGTTACCGACAAAATTGAAACCCGTTTACAAGAAATGGGCGCGGTGTGGAAACTACGCAGCTTATCTCGCCCTGGTAGCTCGATGATCTTTGTCGATCTAAAAGAAAACACCGCATCAGAAGAGCTGCCCCAGCAATGGGACTTACTGCGCCGTAAAGTAAACGACGTAAAATTAGATCTCCCTGCCACTGCGCAAATTAGCATCGTGCAAGACGAGTTCTCTGAAGTGTACGGTATGTTGTTTGCGGTTTACGGCGAAGGGGTAGAACCCGCCGAGCTTAAGCAGCAAGCTAAAGAACTACAACGCCGACTAAAAGCTGTCGACGGCATTAAAAAAGTTGAGCTACACGGTCTGCCACAACAAATCGTTACTATCGACTTACCAAACGAACGTTTAGCCGAAAACAACCTTTCTAGCCTACAGGTGTTTAACCAGCTTACTACCCAAAACATGGTGCTTGATTCAGGCAGTTTTAAAGTGGGTGAAGAACGCATTCGAGTGAGCCAAAACGGTACATTCAGCAATGTTAATGACATTAAAAACTTACTGATTAAAACTGGTGTAGCCAATGTAGGTAGTGGCTTAATCCGCTTGGGTGACATCGCCGACATTTACTTGGACTACCAAACACCCGCGCTATCGCAAAGCCGCTTTAACGGACAACCAGCAGTTACCATTGCAGTAAGCCCAGTTGACGGTATCAACGTAGTCGCCTTAGGCGATACCTTAAAACAAGTATTAAATGACTACACCAGTGAACTACCCATTGGCAGTGAAATAGGCACAATTGCTTTTCAACCTGACGAAGTAAAAAAATCTATCAATAACTTTGTGAGCAACCTGGTTGAGAGTATTGTTATTGTCGTCGCAGTTTTGTGGATCTTTATGGGTTTACGTAGCGCGGCCATTGTTGGCTCTAGCTTGCTGGTTACGCTACTTATTACTCTAATTTACATGCTCTTGGCTGGGATTGATTTACAACGCGTATCGGTAGGCTCATTTATTTTGGCCTTAGGCATGCTGGTAGATAACGCCATCGTCATTACCGATATGTTTAAAGCTAAACTTGCTCAAGGTATCGACCGTTTTCAAGCCGCCACCAGCAGCGTAAAAGAAACCGCTGTGCCTTTGTTGGCTGCTACCGTCATCGCTATTGCGGGCGCAACGCCGGTATTATTATCCCAAACTGACGCCGCAGAATTTGCGGGGTCGGTATTCCAAATATTGTGTAGCTCACTATTGCTTTCGTGGCTAATTGCCATGACCTTAACGCCACTCATGTGCTGGACATTTATTAAAGTAGACCCAACACAAACAGAACAAGCAGAGTCGAAGTTAGTAAAAATGTCTCGCCGAGTATTAACGTGGGTAGTGGCAAAACCGTTTAGCGCTATTGCCTTAGTGATTCCAGCGCTGTTAGTTACCGCGTTAATAGTGCCAAAAATTGCCATTAACTTTATGCCAGGCTCTGACCGCCCGATTGTATTTCTCGATTATTGGCTACCCAATGGTGGGCAAACTGAGATTGTTTCTCGCGATATGCTAGCAATTGAAAAGTGGTTACTAGAACAGCCAGAAGTGACCAGCATCTCTAGTTACATTGGTGCCAGTGCCCCGCGATTCTCGGTTACCGTTGAGCCAGAACCTTATGATAGTAGCTATGGGCAAATACTCATCAATACCCGTGACTTTGAATCTATTGACAGCTTAGTGGAACGCGGTGATCGCTGGTTAATGCAACAATACCCCAATGCAGAGCCACGCTTTAGAAATCTAAAACTAGCGACCAAAGATAAATTTGCCCTTGAAGCCCGCTTTAGCGGCCCAGATCCAAAGGTATTACAGCAGCTGTCTGAGCAAGCGCAAGCCATTTACAACGCTCACCCCAATACTAAGTATGTTCGTGACGATTGGCGCCAAACTAGCAAACAGTTAGTGCCGTTAATGAATCAAGACAAAATGCGCCGTGCGGGTATTAACCGTAGCGATGTTGCATTGGCTATTCAACGTGCCTCTAGTGGCGTTGTAGTAGGTGCGCTGCGCCAAGGTGATGAAACCTTGCCGATTAAATTACAAAGCACTAACACCGATATTGCGCATTTAAACAATTTGCCAGTGCGCTCACTACTTGGTTTACATAGCGTACCCCTTAGCCAAGTGATTGACGGTTTTGAAACCCGCGAAGAACAAAGCCTAATTTGGCGCAGAAACCGCGTGCCTATTATCACCGCACAAGCCGCAGTATTTGGTGCCACGCCATCAGATGTGCGTAAAGAGATAGCGGAGCAAATTTTAGCCATAGAATTACCTCACGGCTACAGCTTTGAATGGGGCGGCGAATACTACGACGAAAAACGCGCGCTAGACGATACCATTAGCCAAATTCCGAAAGCTGTCATCATTATGGTGATTATTATGGTGGCTTTGTTTAATGGTCTTAAACAGCCCGCTATTATTCTCGTCACCCTGCCTTTAGCCTCTATTGGTTGTGCCTGGACCCTGTTCTTATTTGATAAGCCCTTTGGTTTTATGGGCTTAACCGGCGCAGTGGCTTTATCGGGAATGATTATTAAAAACGGTATTGTACTCATAGACCAAATTGAACTGGAGCGTAAGCAAGGTCGTAGTATTAACGATGCCATTATCGAATCTACGATTAACCGTACTATGGCTATCTCTATGGGCGCGCTAACCACCGTATTAGGTATGGTGCCGCTACTTACCGACCGCTTATTCGACCAAATGGCAGCCATTATTATAGGTGGGTTAGTCGTCGCCACCTTCCTGTCGCTAGTTATTATGCCTGCTTGGTATCGGATCTTTTACCGTAACGAAGAACAAAGCCAACCTGAGCCTGAAGCTGAACCATCTGTGGAGCTTAGCCATGAAAACAACTAAACCTTTTACTTTTAAACCCAGCAAAGCAACGCTGTTACTCGTGTCGGTATTTGTTACAGGCTGCTCAATGGGGCCTGATTATCAAGCGCCAAATCCAGATATGGACGCCGCATACTCAGCGCAAACTGAGCAGCTAAGTACGCAACAAACGGTAACCAGTGGCTGGTGGTTACAGTTTAACGACAGCACATTGAATAGCTTGGTTGAGCAAGCCCAGCAGCAAAACCTAAACATAAAGATGGCAGCCAATAGAGTACAGGCTGCTCAATCTTACCGAAATGCCGTTGCCTCGTTTAAAGTGCCAACGGTAAGTTTAGGGGGCGGCTACACGAGCTACCAGTTAAGTAAAAATGATCCGCTAACTGGTCCAGCTTTTGGCATCGACAACCCATTGGGAGGTGGTCAGCTTGATTTACTGGAACGGCAAAATGGCGGCTTCTTTGCTGGCGCTAACGTTAGCTGGGAAATGGACTTATTTGGACGTATAAACAAGCAAGTAAGCGCCGCTGAAATTCGTGGTGAGCAAGCTGAAATATACCACCAAGGTATGCACACTTTGGTCACTGCTGAGATAGTTAATAACTACCTGCAGTATCGCGGTGCGCAGCAACGTATTGTTATTGCCCAACGTAATATTAACGAGCAAAAAACCGTACTTAAGTTAGTTAAATCGTTAAGTGCTAGCGGTTATGGTTCTGAATTAGATGTTGCCAAAGCGCAAAGTGCTTTGGCCCTTAGCCAAGCAGCCTTACCGCAGTTAAACAGTGCCGAAAATGTGCACTTACATCGCATGGCATTAGTACTAGGGCAAAGCCCTTCGCAGCTAACCCAACAGCTTAGTGGCAACAGCGAACTGCCTAGCTTTAATGGCCTAATTCCGGTGGGTTTGCCGTCGGATTTACTGACTCAACGTCCCGATATCAGCATTGCTGAGCGCGAGATGGCAGCAGTAAATCAAGAGTTAGCGGCAACGGTAGTGTCAGACTACCCTCGGTTTTTCTTAACCGGTGGACCGGGTTTAAGCGCAGAAAACTTTGATGATTTATTCAAAGCTGATTCAGGTGCTTGGTTAGCTTCGGTTGGCGTGCAATGGACATTGTTTGATGGTGGTCGTCATGACGCAATGGTAGAAATACAGCAACAGCGCTTTGATAATAGCGCGCTGCATTACCAGCAAGCAGTAAACGCCGCGTTTATTGAGGTTGAAACCATGCTAATGGCTTACGGCAATAGCCAAGAATTTGCCGTCAATATTGACCACGCTAGCCAGCAAGCAAACATTGCACTAAGTAAAGCTAACTCGCTATACCGTGCCGGTTTGATTGATCACTTAGCAGTGCTCGATGCCCAGCGCCAGCAAAACCTATTAGAAGATGCGCAAGTGTTAGCCAAGCTACAAACTGCCAACATCATTGTGGGTTTACATAAAAGCTTAGGGGGCGACTGGACCATTAATTAACACCTTTTCGGTGCCTTGGCTCTTTGGATTAGCCAATCGGTTCTCACTCTTGACACTAAGAGCTAAGGCACCACCGCCAACCCATATTCATCACTATCAATCTCATTTAGGCGCTTGGCGAAGATCTTAATATACTGTCTCGCTGATTGTATTTAAAAGCCAAGCGCCCTTTTAATCGCTAGAAAACAAATCAATTTCTTTGGACAGGTAAAATCCGTTGTTAAGGTGTTTAAGCTCATCTTCAGAAAAATCAGCTGGCGTATATTCATTGGAAGGTTTACCGCCAACCAATAGGCCCATCGTTTGATAAGCCGCCGCCACCAATTCACTACAAAATAACGAAGCCAAGTTTTCTTGATTCTCACCCCATGGCCCCTGCCAGCCAGCACGCGCTAACTCCCAGAAGCTCTGCTCATAATGGCGCCCTTGAAAATTTTCCAGCAATTGCATTAATTCAATTAAGGATGCTTCCGTCAGTTCCCCGCCTAACAGTTGGCGAACCGAAACACTGCCCGAGTGCCGATTGATCTTTTCATCTAAGGCTACCACCTGCACACCGTTACTCATTTGTTTACTGTATAAACATCGTTCGCCGGTCATTGGAACGGCTTCCCATAGGGTGACGAAATCGTAATCGTCAAGTAGTAACACCATGCCTACATGTGACCACTTGCTAAAGGTGCCGTAACGAATGATGTCACTGCTAAAGCCTTTACCTGAAAAAAAAACCAAGTCTCCTGTTTTGAGTTCTGTGGCTAAGTGTTGGTACTTCAGCATTTTGCCTACTCTTCAAATCATCCTTAAGATTAGTTTTATATGATAAAAACCAAAAGCCTGCAATGATGCAGGCTTAAATCAATAAAAATAGAAATGGTTTAGTACTAAGCGCTTATTAGCTGCGACGGCGTAAAACCAAACCAAATAATGCTAAAAACATCATAGCAAAGCTGGCAGGTTCGCTCACTTGCGCAGCAAGCGGCAAGTTATTAAAACGCACTAACAAGGTTTCCTGAAATCCGCCATTAGGCACTCGCTCAATCGGGTTAGAAAAATCACAGTGGTCATATCGATTATCAAAGTATTGAGCGCCACACTTACCTGTGTCACTAAAAAGGTTTCGCGCAGGGATATTGGCAAACTCTTCGATGCTAGCAAAACGCCAAATGCTTACGCCTAGCGCAGCATTTAGTACATCATCATATAGGCCACCTGCATATTCCCAGTTATCCACTAACTGACTACAGCCACCTGAACAAGGTGATGCCCATACCCAATCAAAAATATCGCTGGTGACAATCACTTCTTCGAGAGGGTCTATGACAATCACGCTGGCTGTAGATTGTAGGGAAAACAGCATGCTTGAGATAAACATACTTAATAGTGCAACTTTCTGTAAAAACTTCACTTTGTTAACGTCCTTGCATATATATTATTAAAAAACTCACTAAAGCAATAAATATGCCTATTTATTAATATATTAAATTACATGCACTTACAAAAAACAAAGCGAACGTTCTTTTTTGAACTGTAAAAATATCTGACAAAAAAATTAAAAAGTTAAAGTAAAATTCATTTAAATCAATACATTAATAATTTAGCTGTCAAAATAATGCAGTTAAATATGAACGGGCACCGTAATGCGACATAAATCGCACTTTAGCTGCGCTAGGAAAACGTATTATTGCGTTAAACATTGCTGCATGTGCTCTGCCACCAAGGTAAACCTAGAAGCCAACTGCTGATAGCGACGCTGCACCAAATAAATGGTCTCATTAACTGGGTTAGCTAAACGATGAATCGCTAACTTTTCAGGCATGGCAAATGCCGCTACCGCATGAGCGGGCAATACCGTAAACCCCAAGCCACGCGATATAGGTTCAAGAATCAACGATATTTGGTTGGAAAAACCACGTAAGCGAAATTGCTCTAGTTGCTCAAACTCGGGGTAATTTGCTGACAACAACAAATTTGAATGGTGAGCACCATCAGGGTGGCCCATGTAGCCAAGATCTTGCAAAGCTTGCCAGCTAGGTTTGGGGCAACTAGCGGGAGTCACCAATAGCAAAGCTTCTTGAGCAAACGCTTGAGCACTGAGTTCAGCTAACTGTGCTGGCCGCGTAATGAATCCTAAGTCGAGTTGTCGCTCTGCCAGTTGCTGCTCAATACGCGCGTTTGGCGCAAATTGATAATCGAATACCAAATCTGGATGCTGTTGCTGTAGTGCCAATAAACTCGGATAGAGCTTTAAACCTACACTACCAGGGCTGGCAATTCTGCATAAACCTGCGTGAGGGTCGTCTTGCTTCAAGCTCACCTCTAAACTGTTTAACTGAGCCAGTGTGCGCTGCGCCTGGGTATACACTTGATTGCCGGCCTCGGTTAAACTGAAACTTTTCCCCTCTCTTTGCAGTAACGCTGTTTGGTAATACTGTTCTAGCTTACGTATTTGTTGACTGACTCCCGGCTGAGTCATTGCCAGCTTCTCGGCGGTGCGAGTAAAGTGTCCCGTTTCCACTAGGGTGCAGTAGGTTTGTAACCAATCAATATTAATCATAATAAAACCTTATCAAACTAAACCATAAGATAATCTAATATTTTTATTATGCTGCACTACACTTTAAGCATCAAATTTAAGGTGGAACAAAGATGAATTTAACCAATAACCCCTACCCACGCACATTCTCACACATTGGTATTTCGGTGCCCGATTTAGCAGCAGCTGTAAAATTTTACACTCAAGTACTCGGTTGGTACGTCATCATGGAACCCACTGAAATTGTTGAAGACAACAGCGCTATTGGTGAAATGTGTACCGATGTATTTGGCAGTGGTTGGGAACGCTTCCAGATTGCTCACTTGTCAACGGGTGACCGCATTGGCGTAGAGTTATTTCAATTTAACAACCAACTAAATCCAGAAAACAATTTCGAATACTGGAAGACCGGGGTATTTCACTTCTGTGTACAAGATCCAAACCTAGAAGACTTAGCTGAGAAAATTGTCGCCGCGGGCGGGAAAAAACGCATGAAAGCTCCGCGTTACTACTACCCGGGAGAGAAACCTTATCGCATGATTTACATGGAAGACCCCTTTGGTAATATCGTTGAGATATACTCACACAGCTATGAGCTTACCTACTCGGATGGCGCTTATAAATAAGTCCTAAAGTGAACATTTAGAACGCGCATTAAAGGCTAGACATTTAGCTTGTTTATCAGGCAATTTGTGACACAGGCTCAATGCTAGTTAGCTGTAATGCACTATGATTAAAAGACCCTTTATTTACTAGGGATTAATCATGTGCCCGCATGCAAGCCACCCTAAATACCAGCACCAACATTTAGCTAAACTCAGTGGTTTGTTGCTAGGCCCCTTAGTACTTTTTGGCACCCTTATTTTGCCTTCACCTTTTCAAGGCTTATCAGCGCAAGCTTGGCATACGATGGGTTTAGCCACCATGATGGCTATTTGGTGGATTAGTGAAGCGGTGCCTATTCCAGTCACCTCATTTTTACCGATGGTGTTATCACCGCTGCTTGGAATAACCAGCCTAAAGGCCGCCACCGCTTCTTTCGCCCACCCGCTGATCTTCCTGTTCATGGGCGGATTCATCTTAAGTCTAGCCATGGAACGCTGGAACTTACATAAGCGTATCGCCTTAATCACCATGTTAGCGGTAGGCGATAAACCGGCACAGCAGGTAGGAGGATTCATGCTCATCACTGCATTTTTAAGCATGTGGATGAGCAATACAGCAACCGCAGTAATGATGCTACCGATTGGTTTGTCGATTATAAAGATGATGTCAGCAGGGAACCAACAAAGTGACTTTAGTACCGCTTTGCTACTCGGTATCGCCTATTCAGCCAGTATCGGTGGTCTCGCCACCTTAATTGGCACACCACCCAATGCGCTATT